>JAGBBT010000024.1 GCA_017938365.1 Treponema sp. | reverse complement strand
TAATGCTTCAATTATTTTATCGGGATCTGTTTCAGATGCAGCTTTTGGAGAAACTAATTTCATTTCATCAAATTGTTCTGGTGTTAAAGTACCATTAGCTACAGCTTGTTTCCATTCTAGGATTTGTGAAGCATCATCAGATGCTTGTTTTACAGATTTACTTGATCTTCCATAAATGTCAATATGTGATAAAACACTTGCTTTTTTTATAGCATCTTCAATATCAAGCCCTAATATTTTAGCACGTTTGTCCATATCTTCAAAATACTTTAATGCTTTTTTCGCATCATCAGAATTCAATGTTAGTAAAAATTTTTCAATATTGTCTTCATTATAATCTTCAAACAATTGACTTAATGCATCTTCTGCATCTTTATTATCTTTCACTAATTTTTCTAAATTGGATTTTGCACTATAAATAGTATTAACATAATGATTGTCTAAATAATTCTGTAATGAATCTTCCCATGTTTTAAAATTTTTATCTTTTTTTATTAAATCTAAAGTATCAATAGATAGACTATTTAAAAATTTTGCTTCACCTTGATTTAATTTTTTAACAAAATCTTCTTTAGTTCCAGTTTTATTTATAAGTTCATCTATTAGATTCTTTCCAACATTCTGAAATCCTGTATATTCCTCTATAAACTTTTCTTGCGACACTTCTTCTCCTAGAGAATTTTTTAAGATTTCTGTTCCATCTTCTGTTTTTTCATATGTTAATCCATATTTTGAATAAAAATCTTTTCTTTCTTCATCTGTTTTCATTCCGTTAATATGATTTACGATATTTCCTTTTGCACTCCCTATATTGGTATTATAAGACTCATTTAACTCAGCTAAAGATTTTGTTTCATTATTTAGATCATCTTTTAAATTACTAATTAAATTTTTAACATTGTCTTTATCATTAGCATCATTATATAAATTAATGATATGATCTTTTAAGAAATTTTGATAGTCTTCTTCATTTTCAAATTGAGTTACATCAACACCTGCAGTAAAATTCATTAAAAATGAAGATATTTCTCCTCCTAAATCTTTAAATCCAATTACATCTTCAATAAGTTTACTGCGATAATCCGCAGTGTTTTTTACCATTTCTGTTTTTTTGTATTTTTGTTCAATTTCAAAAATTTTCTTATCAGCAAATGCTGACAACTTATCCCATAGTTCATCAGGTGTAGTGACATCATATAATGTCGATACAGAATTCCATTGAGTTTTAAAATCATCAGAATAAAGATTTGGTGCAAAATTTTTATTTAAATATTTTTGTGCTTCTTTTATAAGTTCTTTTTTTTCTTCATCTGAAATATTGATTTCATCCCAATTTATATAAAGTTGGGTAGGATTCATTTCAGAACCTGTATATACAGAACCATATTTCTCAATTTCTTTCGCATCTGCTTTTTTCTTAAAATCATCAAAAGCTTGACTTGCATTAGAAACTCCATCTTTTTCTCTAAAATAAGCATCAATTGTTTCATTACGAGCTGTTTCTTGCATTTTTTTTAACTTTTCTGTAAGGGTATCTACGTCATCACCAACATTTATAATTGAATTTCCAAAAGCATCAGTTCTTGAAATTAAACTTGGGAACATTTCACCTATTTCATTACTTAATGATAAATATTCTTCATACTGAGTGTTTGTTAAAGAAACATTTTCTCCAAAAGAATTTACTCCTTGAGATAACTTATCCCATTTCGCAACTTTGTCTTGAGTATCAATAGAAGTTAAATTATTATATTTTTCTTCAACTTTTGCCAAATCTTTAGTAAGTTCCTTTAAAATATTTTCTTTATGTTTCTTTATTCCACTTATAATTCCACCAATTACAAGAGAACCTATACCGATAGCTGCCCCAATAATTGGATGACCACCCATGATCAAACTTGAAGAAATCGTTGAAACTAATCCTCCACCAATCACAGAACCCATCATTTGACCTGTTTCATCTAAATGTAATCCCTCTGCTATTTGTGAGCCGAGTTGTGATCCTCCAATCATACCCAACATACCGACAGCCATTGAGCCAACTTGAGTTCCTGTCGTTCCTGAAATTTTAGGAAGAGATTTATTTTTTGAATTAAATTTAGGATTATTCATCAAAGATTTTATATTCGTTGAATTAGATACATCTTGTGGTGTTCTGTATTTTCCTGACTTTGATAAAGACATTGGTTTTAATTGTCTAAGAGTTGTTACAGATTCAATATTCCCTTCTCCTGGTATTGTAATTCCATAAACTCCACCACCATATTTTGTTACAGTAGCTTGCTGTGATGCAGTTGCTTCGTTTACATCTGCATTTGTAGCTTGCTGTGATGCAGTTGCTTCGTTTACATCTGCATTTGTAGCTTGCTGTGATGCAGTTGCTTCGTTTTGTTTTGCACTTGTATTTTTATCTGTCTCAGATGTATTTTGTGTTAAACTATCTCTTAATTTATTAATAACTTGTCCAAAGTTTTTTAATTCCTCTATAGTAACAGTTATAGTATCATTAAATTCTTGTGTTTTTTGATTTCTTATATTATCAATATCAACCTTACCATCTTCAGCTATTTGATTAGCTTTATCTATAGAATTACTCATTCTTTCTTTAAATCCACTAAAATTACCAGTGAAAAATCCTTTACCTAAACTTGCAGCCATTGACATTTTAGAATTAAACAATACAGAAAATTTAGTTAAAGCAACAAAAACTTTATCTAAATTAGCAATAAGCACACCTGACCCAATAATAGTAGCTAATAATACAAAATTTTCAATCAAACTTTCAATTGTTTCTGAAACATTTTGAATTACACCACCTGCTTCTAAATCCATAACAAGTTTTTCCCAAGCAGCAGTAACTCTATTTTGAGCAGATTCTAATCCTTGACTATAAATCTCCATTTTTTGAGTAGCAGTACCTACTGAATTAATAGCAACCTCATTTGCTTCAAGAACTCTATTATAATTAGTTAATGCAACGATACCATTTTCTCTCTGTCTTGTACCAAACATTGCTGTAACAATAGCATTCTTTTCATAATCTGAATAAGTTTTCCATCCTTCTCCTAATTCTTTTAAAATATCAGAATAACTTCTCCATTCTTCACCATTACGAATATCAATATCAACAACTTTTAATACTTTTTCAATATCATTAACAGCAGTTCCATCTCCTGACTCTGAAGCTTCTGTTTCTAACGCATATTTATTCATTAAATTTTCATCACTACTTAAATGTGGATTATTTACAAAAGATGTAGCTTTTACATTTGCATATCTTGAAAATGCAGTTTTTAAACTTTCACCAATTACAGATGCATCTTTCTGAGTTGTTTCCCCTATAATAGCAATTAATGATTGTAATTCAGACATTTCAACCTTTGCTAATTTTGCACC
>JAGBBT010000023.1 GCA_017938365.1 Treponema sp. | reverse complement strand
TTTACAAAATATTTTTTTATATTTGTTTTTTCAATTTTTTCACGAATTTCTATAGATTTTGCTGGATTATCTACACCATATTTAATCATACATTTATTTTTAATATTTTCAATTCTTTGCTTATTATATTCTTCCATAGAACCGTATTTTTTTAATATTGTATTATTTGATTTTTCTTTAAAATTATCAATTTTAAATGATGAATCAACACCATATTTTTTAATAAATGTTTGTTTAGTTTTTTCTTTAACAATATCATTTTGCATTGGCGCGACAACACCATATTTTTTAATATTTGTATTTTTAGTTTTTTCTCTAACTTCATTATTCATTTTTGCACATTTTAATGAACAAAATTCATGTCTTGATTTAGAGTATTTCATTATTTTTTGGCATTCTTTACAATGTTTTAACTGTTTATTTAATTTTATTGCTCGTATAATGTTATTTGCACATTCCCACTCTGGATATCTTTCAAATTCCATTAATACTGCTTTTTTAATATTAGGATATTTTTCATAAAACTTTTCAATCATTACATTATTTGGAGCTTTATTACAATTTGAAAAATAATCGTTTATTACATTTATAACTGCTGCATCTAACATATTTTATTATCCTTTACTATGTTTTATATAGTTAAACTTATTTATCTTTGCTTGATATAATTGAACATATTTATAAATTAACTCTGTTTTATATAGTAAATCTAAAATCAAAAAAAATGGTAACCGATTATGGTTACCATTTTTTATTTTTATTAACCTATTGAATATTAATAAGTTACTTCAGATAAGATTGCGCCTGACTTGGTGCAAACCGCATCGATGATGATATATTCTATCAAACGTCCTGGCTTAATGTAGATAATGGCTCTTAATTCTCCATTATCAATAATTTCGGGAGTATTCAATGTTTCATCACATCTTATCAAATATTCAGTTATACCTTGACGTACTGTATAGTCTTCAAGTTTTGGTTTGATTGTTTGGATGAATTGTTCGCGAGTAAATTGGTTATTTACTTTGTAGCGGAAGTTTCTTCCAACGTTTGTAACGAATCTTTCGATATCGAGGAAGAGTGTTCTTACGTTGATTCTGCTGAATGCAGAGTTGCGTGTAAGAGTTGTTTTTTGTCCTTCGACGACGAATCCTTCAACTGGGTATTGTTTAATGTAGTTCCAGTTTTTGAGATAAATTTGGTTTTCTTCAGATCCGTTTGGGTTATGTGAAATTGCGTGAATTCCGTTGATTCTACCGTACATTGTACCAGCTGGTGCAAGCCATGGGAGGTTTACGCTATTGAGGTAAACGAGATTACCGATGATTTTGCAAGTTGGTGGAAGCCAGAATGCAATTCCGGTGAAATCATCTACAGTTCTTACCCAGTTGTAATATCCAGCTGTATAAGAGCTGTTAAGACCTGAGATAAATCTGAGTTTCTTACCGATTTCATCATCAAAATTATTATCCCATGCAGATGGACGAAGTTTTGGTGCTTGACCATCGAGGGTAAGTTGACGAGGTGCATCAATAATTGTCATGCAGTCTCTTCTTACGCTTTCAGAGATATAATTTAATTTTTCAGTAACTTTTTTCCATGTAGCAACATCATCAAATGAGTTGATTGCGTGGTCTTCAATATCTGGGTCATTATCTGGATCAAATGATTGTGTAATCCATTTTTCGTTTTCAGAATCCCAGTTAATGTTATCAACAAATTGAGCAATTGTTGAAAGACCCGCATCTGCTACAAAGTAGATTGGAATTTCATCAACGTTATCAATGAATTTAATGCAACGATCCATGTCTAAGATAAAGTTAGATGCAACTTTCTTAGATGCTCCATATACTGGGCTGTAAATGCCAGTTGTATTTGCAATTACTTTCTGTGATTCTTTCTGTGAGAATGAAGTAAAGTATGCATTTTGATAGAGGTTATATAAGCAGGTTGCTTTTTTATCAAAGATATAAACATTATTTTCTGCACAAGCTTTAACGAATGCTTCATATGAAAGCTTCCATTCTGTGATTGGCATCCAAAGATATGGATAGAATCCATCGGGATCATCTGGATTTGAACGATCTTTATCATAAACAAGTTCTTTGTATACAATTTGATCGCCATATCTGAAATAATATTTTCCAGTTACAGGTGGAACAGCTGGATCACCAATACGATTTTTTACATATGCTTCAGCTTCAGTAAGGCTTTCAAAGCACATATTTTCGCCAGGATAGAAGTCTTGGTTTACATCGTAATCATCTGTGTTAACACCAATAAATGCAGCTGCGTCCTTAAGTTCAGCGGAACCTTTAAGGAAGAACTGATTTACTGTTGTTTTGTTATATGGTTCTCTTGATTGAGCACCACCGAATTTTGGTTGAACATATCTGTTCTTATAGAACTCAATGTAATTTGAGCTTTGATTGATAAGATTACCAATATAGAGAGAAGCACCAGTTGATTCATCAAATTCATCAAAGAGTGAACCAAAGAATGTTTCAACAACATTTACTGTAATCTTTCCATCAGATGGATTAACACCAGTTCTGCAAACTGCAACTACGATGTGAGTTGAGTAGCATTTATCAATACAAGATTCAGAATCGCTTCCAGCAGAAGTAATAGGAATTTGTCTGAATGACTGCATAAGAATTTTGCTGATAGATTCTGCTGTATATGTTCCAGTAAGAGGAACTGACCAAGAATCCATGATATTTGTTTTGGTTCCATATCCAGGTTCACCAACCCAAACACCATCTGCATTTTTAACTCTAGCAAGTGTATCTAATGTATTGATTTGTGTATCATAAATCTTACCCCAGTTGAGATTTGAATTTACTCCCCAATAACTCATATTGGTAGTTTCTTCATAATTTTCTTGATCTGGGAATGGATTTACTAACAAGCGCTGCATTTTAAGACCATCAAATGGGTCAACAATTGTTACAAAATAACCTTCATTATTTTGAGAACCCGCTGTTACAGTCTTAAGTTTATCAACAATCATGAAGTTTGCGGTGTCAATATGTTCACCATAACCTCCGCTTGGTTCACATTGGAAATTATTTGTTGTAACAAGATTGTCATATTGCTCATTTGTAAGTTCAACATCTTTAGAAACAAGTGTTACCATGTTTTCAAATCCAACTGCTGGATCATTTAACAATGCAGCATCAACAGACGCAATTGCTTCATCATTAAAATCATAGAACATTGGATCATTATAAACTCTAACCATGTCAAGAACACCATAAGTATCCTCGCTTAACATTGCTTTCCAAAGATCAGTAGCACCTGCTCCAGATGGAGCAATCATTCCAGAAATTGCACTATCAAGTTTAATTTCATTTGGGAAACCACCAGAAACTAATGGACCACCAGAAACAACATTATATAATCCTGAAACAGCAAGGAAATTTACTCCAACCGCACTTGGTGCAACTCCATTAATAGTAAACATTGCAGATGCAGACATATTTGGAATAATTTCTCTAGCAGATACCATGGTTGATGGCAAGCTACTTGGTTCTGAAGTGCGATCAAAGAATGCAGCAATTTCTTCAACTGTTGAAGGAACTTTTGTTTCAGCATTTGGTGCTAAGCAGCTGTAAAGATAATCGATAAAGTTTGGTTTTTCTCCACGATAGAATGGTTGGCTATCACCATAATCAATTACATCATTAAATGTTGGGCAAAGGTTAATGATTAAATCACTAATTGTAAGTTTGCATAAATCAAATGATGGATAATATGATGAAAGACTATCATTAGAATACGCTGATGGGATAAGATCAGGGCGTCTTTCTGGATGATATACATTACCACCAGAAATTGCTGTATAATGTCCCCAACCAGTTTTTACAAAACCAGGTGTTGTATAAGAAAATGCTTTATTAAACTTATCAATAGATGCTTTTACTTCAGAGTTTGCATCTTTCTTAATTTTAATTGCATTATAGAAATATCCACCAGCAACTGTAGGAAGATACTCAATCTGTGAAAAATTGAAGTAAAGACCAGTTTCTGGACTTTTATCATTAAATGCATTAAGAGTTTCTCTTGAAAAGAATTTTGTAAATCCTTTATAAAGAAGCTTAAAGTCATCTACTGTATATTCAGTTGTCAAATATCTATAAACAGATTCCTGCTGGAAAGTTTCAGAGATATTAGTTCCATAATCTCCGAGTGAATACTGTCTAAAGAATGCTGGATTTGCAAGAAATTCAATATCTTTAATTGTAGCAGAAAGAATTGTCATATCCTGCCATAACAAATAACCCTTTGGCTTTTGCTCCGTAACTTCAACTGTTGAAAACTTAGGAAAGATATAAGATGAAAGACCATCATCTTTAACATTATTTCCAATAAATGTTTTAATCTGATTTAATGGTAATAAAGCAGATGCTGTGTCGTTAACTGTATTATACACACCTAATTGTCCATCATAAGTTCCATATGTCAAAGAAAGACCCTTATATGTCTTACACTGTTTGTTATCATATGGCATTCTTGAAACAATGGCATTACCACCGTTAGCAAGAATACTTTGAACAGCGTAATACAGATAACGTTCAGCTTCAGTTTTTGGCTCACCATATACTGCAATAAATTCAGCCTGAGAAGTAATCCAACTGCAATCGTAAATAGGTCCCTTTTGTGTAAAACCCATTACATAAGCGTTATTAATGCTAGTTGCAGTAGGGCTTGAGAAATATTCAGATAAGTCTATTTCTCTAACTTCAACCCCAGGATGCTGGATAGAACGAACGTTCATATGTTAAACTCCTGTTATTACTAAACTATATTATTATTATTTGCATTTTTTATAAAATGCTTTTTATTAAACTAGAATACCGTTTCTAGAAAAAATCGTAACCGAACTTCTTTTTCTTATTTATTCTTTTTTTGCATACTTAAAATAACTGAGTTATTTTGATAATATCTGATAAACCTTCAAATGCAAAAAGAGTAAACATAATATGAATATTATATTTGAACAATTAGAATTACAAAACTTTAAAAGTGTAGGTGATCCGATTATTCTGGACTATCAATCATTAAAAGGATTTAATTATATATTTGGAACAAATTCTGATTCTGCTGATGGTGCAAGTAACCGGCAGCCGGCAAATGTGTCCACGCTAACACAGAAATTGAAATAGAAATTCCTGATGAATTAATAAATGATTTTAAAAAATTGAAAAATGATGATTTTCCAGAACCATTATAAATATATTTAAAAAATAAAGTTTATTATGAAAAAATCAATATTTAATATAGAGTATTTAATGGAAAAATTTAATATTTCCAAAGAAGAAGCAATTAAAAAGAGAAGATCGTATAATCCTTTATGTATAGAATATTATTTAGCAAAAGGAATGTCAGAAGAAGAAGGAAAATTAAAAATATCAGAATTACAATCAAAAAATTCTAAAAAACATATTGCTAAATATAGAGAAAACCCAGAAAAGTATAAAATTAAAAGTAATAATACATTAGAATATTACTTAGAAAAAGGTATGAGTGAGGAAGAAGCTAAAATTGCTCTTAAAGAAAGACAGAGTACGTTTTCTTTGAAAAAGTGTATAGAGAAATATGGTGAAGAAGAAGGAACTAGAAGATTTAAAGAAAGACAAGAGAAATGGTTACATACTCTTAATTCAAAGTCAGATGAAGAAAAACACATATTAAACATGTCAAAAAATGTAAAAAATCAATATGTTAAAAAATATGGTGAAGTAGACGGCATCGAAAAATTCAAAAAAATACATGAAACAATACAAAAAACATCAAAAATTAATAAACAAAGAAAAATTTCTGGTGATTATTTTTTCGAAAAATATTCTGATAAAAATATAGCATACGAAGAATGGCAAAAATGGTTAAATAGACCATCACTTCATAGTTTAGACTGGTATATATTAAAATATGGTAAAGAAATAGGTAATCAAAAATATAATGAATTTTGCGCAAATAGAAAAATTATTGCAAAATCAGTCATAAACGGATCATATTATAAAAATAAGTATGGTGATGACTGGAGAAAATTTTATACTGAGCAAAAAATAGGTAAAGCTTCAAAAGAATCTTTAAAAGTTTTTATACCAGTTTACAAAAAATTACGTAAAACATTAAATTTATATGATATTATATTTGGAATAAAAGGTTTACATGAATTGTTTTTGTATGATTCTGAAAATAAGAAACGTTATCTATATGATTTTACGATTTTATCTAAAAAAATTATTATTGAATTTAATGGTGATGGAACTGATACTTATATTAAAAATGGCAAAGTAATATATGATAAAAAAGGATTATTACAATCTATTCATCCAAGTTATAAATTAACAAATGATGAATTAAAATTATGGAAACATCCATTTAAAAAAGATGTTACTGCATATGACATAATAAATTATGATAAACGTAAATGCGAATTTGCTATAAAAAATGGATATAAAATTTTAACAATATGGCAAAGTGACGGAATACAATTTAATATAGAAAAGGTATTAAAATTTATAAATGAAAATTAAATGTTCAATTATTGATGTTGTAAATTTTTATAAAAAATATCCACAACATAAAGGAAAACTATTAGTTAATACTCAATATGGTTATAAAAATATCATTGATGCAGATCAAACTGATTATTCATCTCCAATAGAAATTGTAACAGATAATAATAAAAGAATTATTTGTAGTAAAAATCATAGAATAAAGACTGAAAATAATAATTTTCAATATGCGTCAACTTTAAAATTAAATGATAAAATTCAAACCAATAGTGGAATAAGTACTATTATTGATATTAAAAATTTTAAAAAGAAAATTCCATTATATGATATTGAAGTAGCTGAAGTACATGAATACTATTCTAACGGAATTGTATCTCATAATAGTTCTATATTTCAAGATGGTATTGTGTTTGCGTTATTTGGAAAAACATTAAAAAATACGAATAATCAGTACATTGCTAATAGAAATTGTGATAAGAAACTTGAAACATATGCAAAGCTTACATTTGTTGTAGATAACCAAAGATATAGAAGCGAATGTAAAGTTACTGGTTGTTGTCAAATGACATTATTAAAACAGATTAATTCTGATTTAGATGAATGGGAAGATATCACGCAATCTACTGTAGTAAAAACAAGACAATATATTCAGGAACATATTTTAGGTTGTTCTTTTGACATTTTTAAATCTGCTGTTATCATTTCGGCTTCAGAATGTGTTAACTTCTATGAAGGAATGAGCAAAAATGCTAAAAGAAGTTATATAGAAAATATATTTAATCTCAATTGTTTTGGAACAATGTTCAATACTGTTAAAACAGATATAAATGAAACTAAAAAAGAACTAAGTTACACAAATAATGAAATTATTAAAACATCACAACAATTAGAAACAATTAAATCTAAATATGAAACATATGAAAAAAATCTTCAGCAAAATTTAATTAACGCAAAACAAACATTACTTGAAAAAGCAGAAAATATTAAGCAAATTCAATCTAATATAGCACTGCTAAATAAAACTATAAAGGAATCAAATAATTCAAAAGAAGAATTAGATTCATTAAAAATAGAAGAAAAGCAATTATTAAAAAATAAAGAAAAGTTTGAAAGAGAAATCGATAAAGCTCAATATAAAATTGAAACAATTCAAAAAACAATTGAAGAAATTTCTTCAATTAAAGAAGGATTATGTGAAAATTGTATAAAAATTGTTAATCAAAAATATGATTTTGATAAACAAGTAAAATCAATTGAAGTATTAAATTCCTTAATTGAAAAAGATAAAAATTTTATTTCAGATATTGAATCTACTTATTCTAAACTAATAAATGATATTAAAAAGTTGGAAGATGATGTTGATATAATAAAATCTAATGAAAAAGAACTTTATAAACTAAACATTTCATTACAAAGTTTAACTAGTGAAGTTAAAAAAGAAGCAATATCTTACAAAACAATGAAAGAACAATCTAATAATCCATTTACTGAATTGTTAGATCAAACTAAAGAATCATTAGACAAATTAAGAGAAAAAGTATTTTTATATTCAAAAAATGTAAAACATTTAGAAATTCTTAAAGATGTATGTTCAGAAAATGGTGTTAAAAGAATCATTATAAAAGATATTGTAAAAATTCTTAACTCATTGATTCAGAAATACTTAAATGAAATTGGTGCAGATTATTTAGTATATTTTGATGAATCATTTGATTTCAAGTTTATAACAATAAATGGTGAATGTGAGTATAGTTCATTTTCTACTGGAGAACGAAAACGAATTCAAATATCCACTATATTAGCCTTTATTGACTTAATTTTAAATGGAAAATTAAATTCTAACATTTTAATCCTAGATGAAATTTTAGATGAAGGAATTGATAGTGTCGCAATTAAAAACATTATTAATATTCTTAAAAGAAAATCTACTGAAACAAATCAAAGTATTTTTATCATTTCACATAGATCTGAAATTTCTGAAGATAATATATTTGATCATGTCATCGAAGTTGTTAAAGAAAAAGGCATATCAAATCTGATTATCAATTAAACTTTTTCATAACTCATGCTATCTTCACATAAAGGTGAAAGGCATTGAGCTATGAAAATTTTAGTTATTTCAAAAAAGATTATCAAAAAACAGTCAGAAGACTTTTTCTATGTTAATAATATTATTAACATTCGTAGTTCGTATGGCTATTATGACCTTCCTATATCTAATTCTGTTATTCGACTTGTATTTGATGATGTAACTGAAAAAGAAAAAGATAATTCTTATATCAAGTTTTCTGAAAAACATGCTCAAAAAATTTTTGATTTTATTACAAATATGGATAAATCAAAAGATTTATATGT
Organism: Treponema sp.; assembly: GCA_017938365.1. Classification (GTDB taxonomy): domain Bacteria; phylum Spirochaetota; class Spirochaetia; order Treponematales; family Treponemataceae; genus Treponema_D. The sequence goes on along the minus strand of JAGBBT010000023.1, from coordinate 12,349 downwards.
AAATTGTGATGCGGGAATTTCCAGATCTGGAGCTGTTGGATTGTGTCTTAATGAGTATTTTAACAAATACCTTGAAGATAATAAAGAAGATTATACATTTTTTATACAGGAAAATTATCAAATTTCACCAAATCCACTTGTAAAAAGAATTCTTATGAACAAGTTATTCGGAGAACCTCAATTTATTTAATTAAGAAAGGCAAATATGTTTAAGCAAAGAAAATGTTGTGATAATCCTGTATATGAAACTGTATCAAGTTTTTATACATATAAGTCAGAACCAGTTAATAATTATGGTTATTACTCTAATACAAATGTAACTACAAGTATTACTATTCCTAATAGTGTTATTGACAAAATTGTAAATGCATCAAAAAATGTAATTTCTGCACAAGAAGTTAAAGAAATTATCAAAAATGAAATGCGTTCAATTATTATTGATCTTGATAAGGAGAAGAAATCATATGTAGAAATCCAAAAATGCAAACACTGTGGATATATTAAAAAGGTGGAGGTAAAGATATAATGCCGTTTGTAGTTGTTCTATTATTTTTTATAGGTTTAATCATTTTTTTATTAACAATGTTGAAAATTGGGCTATTTTCTCATATCACAGATTTCTTTATAAGAGAAGATTCTGATTTAGATATTGATAAAAAGAGAAAGGAATATATCGATGCGTTAAGAGAAACAGAAGAAGAAATTACTAAATTAGAAAAAAGAAAAAACGAACTTAAAGAAACTCTTAAAAAACATAAAGTCAGAAAGTAAATTTATATGAAAAATAATGTTGCACGTTATACCTCGCTCATTTTTGTTGGAATTGCAATTATTGTTATTGCATTTATTGGTTATGGCGGAATTGGTTATAATTCTTCTCAGAATTTTCAGGTTATTCAATCTGTAAATGGAAATATGTCTGTAAATGGTCTTGGTGGTTATTACCTCAGATTTTTTCCGTCTGTTTGGGAATATCCAAAGGTGAACACCGTTTATTTCTCAAACAATAAAGCGGAAAGCAACGACAACGACGGAGTTCAGGTCTACTTTAAGAATAAAGGAACTGGATTTATCAGTGCTCAGGTAATTTATCGACTTTATAATGATGAAAAAACCATTCTTGCTATGCATGAATATGCAAGAGGCGATTTGGATAAAATTGATGACATTATTCTTGCTCGCATGAAAGAAATCATTAAAGTCATTGCATCAAATATGTCTTCGTCTGAAGCAATTGAAAAGTCTGCCGATATGACTAAAGCCATTAGTGATCAGATTGTAAATGATAAGAATCTTATGGAAAAAGGAATCAAGATTGAGCAATTTGCTTTTACCGAAATTACCTTCGATAAAATTACAAATGATCAATTTGCTATGCAGCAGAAAATTGAACTCGATAAGAAAAACGCTGAAGCTAATATGGTAAAACTTGAAACTGAAAAGAAAGAAGCTGAAGCAAAATACGCTAAAGAAATTGCAGAAGAAAAAGGTAAAGCTGAAAAAGAAATGATGAAGCAGGTCACTGATGCTGAACGTCAGAAGAAACTTGCAGAAATCGAAGCTCAACAGAAAGTTGAAGTTGAAAAACTTGCTGCAGAAGAAGCAAAAGTTAAGCAACAGAAAATGATTGATGTTGCAGAACTTGAAAAGAAAGAAGCTGAAGTCAAAGCTGAAAGAGAAAAGGAAGTTGCACGAATTAAAGCTGAACAGCTTAAGGAAGTAGCAAAACTTAATAAAGAAGCTGCAGAACTTGATGCTCAGAGAATTGTAACTCTTGCTGAAGCTAAGCAGAAAGAAATTCAACTCAGTGGAGCAATTACTGAAGTTCAGAAAGTAACTCTTGAAGTCAACAAAGATATTCAGATTGGAAAAGCAAAAGCTATTGCTGAAGGATTTAGCAAAATTACGTTGCCAAAATTCATGATTATTGGTAATGGAACTTCTGATGGAAAAGCTGATACTCTGACAAACTATCTTAACATTGCAACAATTGAAAAAGCAATGGGTCTTGGAGAAAAGCCAGTCATTATCAGTGAGACACCACAAAAGTAACAACAATGTTTTACACAACCTCTCGATATTAAACATATTGAGAGGTTTTTTAATTTAATAAGCAAATATTTTTTAATGAATTAAACATATTTTAAATAAATTTTATCCATTTTCACAATATTAATTTTAAAATTATTGCTATCTTAGCTCTATAAACTTAACTTAAAGAGAAAGTTTAAAGATATGATTTCTAAAAAGTTTATAGATAAGTTAGATCAAAATTTCATTGCTGAAGATAATTTAGACCTTATAGATAACTTTGTTATAGACTTAACAAGAAATGGATTTAAAAATCCACAAAAGCGAGCAGATAAACTTATTTTCAATTGGAACATACATGCACCAAATTTCAATTTAGATAATTTTCTTTTTAAGAAATTAAATTGGAACACTTCTGATGCTTACCAGCCATTTGATCATTGTGGAATTATTAAAATTATAGGAATGATAGTAACGTCAAAGGGGCCTCATGTAGTTATTGCTGAAAAAGTAACAATTAATGCATGTGATAACTTTTATCATTATTTCCTATATCTTCCTCATTATATTAAAAAGCTTATTAATGAAAATGTGATAACTTTTATTGATTAATTTGCTATTTTAAATTAGCACTAAACAAATAAACTGAAAGGTTAAAGTAAATGTCTACCGTTAAAAAAGTATTGACTCTTGGTGATCGTATGAAGCTTTATGAACAGGCTCTTGATATTAAGCTTAATCCTTGCATGCATTATATGCTCCGTCTTGATGGAAAAAATTTCTCTAAACTTACCAGGCGTTGGCCTCTTGAAAGGCCTTTTGATGAAAAGTTTAATAAAGCCATGAATTTTGCTGCAAAGTCTCTTTTTTCTCTTATTCCTAATATTCAGCTTGCTTGGCATGGCTCTGATGAAATTTCGATTTGGTTTGTGTTTCCTGATGTTGGAAGTCAGTTCTTTGATGGGCGAATTCAAAAAATTGTAAGTCTTGCTGCATCTCAGGCAAGTGCATTTTTCAATATGAAACTTCAGCAACTTTTTGATGAAGAACTTGAACTTGGAATTTTTGATGCACGTATTATGCAATTTCCAAATGAAGTTGAAGTGATGAATTGCTTTATGTTTCGTCAAAGAGATTGTGTTAGAAATTCTATTTCTGGTTATGCACAACATCATTTTTCTCCCAAAGAATTGCTTAAAAAGAATTCTGATGAAAAAATTCAAATGATGAACGACATTAATGTTGATTTCAATAAAACCCCGTATTGGTCTCGTCTTGGAACCTTTATTTATAAGAAGACTTTTGAAATTAATGTTACTCCTGATGAACCGTATATTAGGTCTGGACATATTAGTGTCAGTTACAAAATTGAAAACATCGAAGAGTTTAAAAAATTCTTGAATGCAAATAAACAAATTGAAAAAGTTACTGAACCGCAGTGGCTTTCTATTAAAGAAGAGGTAAAATAACGTAATTAACTTATTATATATCATCTCAATAAGTTTTCATTGGATAATAGAAATTATTACATATTAACTTTAAACAGCTCAAAAATAAGGAATAACACTAAATCATGGATAATAATAAAATATTGGTTAATATTGTTAGCATAATACTTTTTATAATATTTATTATGTTTATTTTTATCAATGTGGTAAGTTGTGAAAACTATATAAACCAATATGATCAATATGATCAGCACAATCAATTTGCGCAATCTACCAAAACAAATCAAGATTTACAGAATACACAGAATACACAGAATATGCAGAATGTGCAAAATACTCAAAATATCCGAACTATTCAAAATTCTCAAAATTCTCAAAATTCTCAAAATAAGCAACATAGATCTTCTGGTAATCCATCATCGCTAGGTGCTGGAGGATATAATAGAACATATTTCCCGTCTGGATTTAAGATCTCTGGACCAGGTGGTAAGAGCAGTATTTCTTTTTATTAAAAAAATAAGCAATTGATCTAAATATGTTTTTATTAAATAAAAATTAATAAAGGAGTGATTTTTATGAATTTGTATGACATTATTGATAAATTTGAATATCGTCATGGAGACATTTTTAATCAAAATGATCTTGACTATATTGCACATCAATGCAATTGCTTTCATTGTATGGGTGGTGGTGTAGCATATGTGGTTGCTAAAAAGTACCCGCAAGCAGTAATTGCTGATAAAAATACATCATTTGGTAAAAAAGATAAACTTGGAACAATTTCAATTGTAAATACAGATTCGCCAATTGGAATTATTAACATGTATAGCCAATTTGAACCAGGATGCTTTATTGATGAAAATGACTATAATGAACGTCTAACAGCAATTAAAAACTGTCTTAATCAAATTAAAGATTTCTTTTCTAGAATAGATAAAGAAGTTCATATCGGATTTCCATATTTGATTGGATGTGGAATCTCAGGTCTTAATGAAGAAGATGTAATGAACATCTTTAATGAAGTTTTTGAAAGTAATAAAGAATCAAATATCAAAATCATTTTTGTTGATTTCAATAACACCTTTGATATTTATGAACAAATGGAATTCGATTGGAATGAAGAAAGAAACGATGCACAAATTGAATCAATCTCAAACTTCTAAAAAAGATTATGAACGACACCAAGATGAAATTCAAAATCCAGATGAAGATTATTTTGATGTAAGAAAATCTGATTATTATCATTATAAATCTTCATCATATCAACATCACAAATATAACAAAGAAAATCCTTACTAAATTGAAAAGAGAACAAATTGAATTTGTTCTCTTTTTTTTACTCTTTATCTTAATTTATTTTGCAAATATATTTAACAAATTAAAATAATTTGCTATTATATAATTACAGACAACAAAATAAAAGAGGTGATTGTATGAATATGTTTCCGAGTTACAAAAATATGTTTAAGAGTCTGAACGTTAACACTAACGATGATGTTCATGAATTTGTTCGTAAACATAACAATATTATTCCTCAGGTCGGCTATGGATTGAATGAAGAATGTGGAAGTGATCATTATGGTTATGAAATTATGATCGTTAGCACTGACCGTTCAATTATTGGATTCCGCGAAATTAACGGTTGTAATTGTATTCATTGGGCAGTTCTTTGCACTGACAAACGCCAAAAGAAAAATTATGGCAAATACGTACTTGCAGCACCTGATAACAACAACAAACTGAACACAATCAAAGGTGTTAAACCCTTCTGGATCAGCGAAGATCTTCGTCCGACTGAACTCGATCCTAGCTTCTAAATAAAACAACAAAATAAAGAGCAAGAAAATAACAAAACTTGCTCTTTATTTGTCTAACATAATATTAAAATAAAGAAATCTAGACACATATATAGGGTAACCAGATATAGATAATTGAAAATAAATAGAAAAAATATGAAAGAGAATTTGAAAATGAAATTCAATTTAGTATATGAAAATGTAATGAAGGAACTTACAGAATCTGAAAAGATGTTGACAGAAGGAGTAATGAAAAAGCTTGGATCTGCAATTGCTGCTGGAACACTTGCAGCTACTGCAGCAATGACTCCAGCGAATGTTGAAGCTGCACCTGTGAAGAATCAGCAAAAAGAAATTCAATCTAATGTAAATGAAGCAAATCAGCTTATTGGTTATGCAATGAGATTGTTGAAATATTTTGAAGGATCCGTAAAAGATTCTAAAGGAAATCATATTGTATATGATGATGCAGATAATAAACACAGATGGAATGGAAAACAAGATATTAATGAATTTATTAAATCTTGTAGAGGTAAAGCAACAATTGGATATGGTGAAACAGCAAGTAATATTGTAAAGAAAGGAAAGATTTCTGATTCTGAAGCAAATCAGCTACTTCAAAAGCAAATTGTGTCATTAAATAATAAATTGATTGACAAATTTGGTAAAGCATATTCAAGATTGAGTATTGTGCAAAAATCTGTACTGATTTCTTTTTATTATAATTTAGGTATTAATTTTGAAGCACCTAAGATGGAAGCTAATCTTAGAGCAGGTAAACTTAAAGAAGCTGCGCATGAATTTCTTGATTGTGATAATACTACTGTTGACGGTGTTAAACAAAAATCACCAGGCCTAACTAAAAGACGCAGAATTGAACATAATTTGTTTATTCAGGGTTTGAAATAAAATATAAAAATATATGCACTCAAATTTGAGTGCATATTTTATTTAAAAATAGATAAATAGTAATATAAAATACTAATGAGATTTATGTTAAAATGAATGATAAATTTACAGATGTTTATTTAGATACGGTAAATCCACCAACTAGGTTTGAAGAGCTTAAGAGACGTTTTGCTGAGGTTCCTTCTGATCCTGAGCAAATACGTCGTGACATTATAGAAATGCTGACAATAAGTTATGTTGATGAGTGGTTAGCTGAAATGAACTATTTTGCTTCATATAATCTTTCTAAGACTGAGGGAAAAGTTGATTATGACCCTGAATTTCAACAACACGAAAAAGAAGAGTACGAACATAGGCATGACATTGTTACTAGATTAAGAGAATTAGGAGCACCTGTTCCAACTATTCCACTTGATCAATTTATATATGTAAATTCTAGAGGACAGATGTGGAAACAGGAATTTTCTGATATTTCTAATGAACAATTAAAAAATCGATTTGTAGAAGAAAATGAAGCAATTGAATGGTATACATTGTGCGCAAACTACACGAGACAAACAGATGATAATACCACATACACCCTGTTTAAAAAAATAAAAGCTGATGAAGAGCAACATAGATTAGATTTGGGTGATCTCGGGGTGCAGTCTGGTATATTTAAAAAGGATGTTTTAGCAATGCCAGCAAGTGGTGATATTGATCCTGAACTACATAAAGTTTCAACTGATGTAGATGCGGAACTTTAATTTATGAATAGTTTTGATAAAGTTTATTTCAAAATTTTAGCAGAAGAATCACAATTTATATCTGAAGCAGATAGAACCACAAAAATTATTGCTAAAGTTGGTGGTGGTTTATTGGGAATGTTTGTGCGGAAGTAAAATTGGTGAATTTGCTGGAAAGAAACTTGGTGGTTTAATTGGTGCTAATATTGCTACAAGTCAAGCAACTGAAAAATTAGGTGAAGAAGCAGTTAAACGAGCGACTGGAGTAATGCCATTTGATAAAGGAATTAAAAAACTTGGACAAAAAATTACAGCTGGCATGGCAAATACTATGATTAAAGCCGGAACTTCTATTGGTTCTTCATTAGGTTCTTCAGCAGGAAAAACTGCAGGGGTTGTCGGTGGAACTTATGCTGGTGTAAAAACTGGAGAATATATTGAAGATAAATTAGCAAATGCAATTGCTTCTAATAATCATGATTCATGGTTTATAACTATGAAAAAAGATAATAAGCAATTTTATCTTACATTAAATTCTAAAGAGCTTGTATCTGATGATCCTAGTAAAGCCGCAATTCTTTCTAAAAAAGATGGATTTACTTCAGATAAAGATGTTCAAGAAAAACTTGCAAAAGATGGTGTATTTGAAGCATTAAAAGAATTTGATGATATTCAAGTTATAGGTTTTGAAAAATCTAAAATAAACTAAATTTTATTTTTTGCTATTCTTTAAAAAAAAGGAGAATAACAAAAATGTTTATTAAATTTTTTCAACTGTTGCATTGGATTTTTCTTGATGGCAGAAAGAAAGCCACTATGCGAATGTTAGAACATCGTGTTGAAAGAGAAAAAAGACATCTTAAAGAAGAAAGACTTAAAAAGTGAAGATTAGTTTTTCTGATGTTGTTGGAATTACAGCAATAGCTCTTGGAATTTTTACAATTGTTTATAAGCTTTTGCTTGCATAAGTATGATGGAAGTTGATCTCCAATAAGTTTTGATTTAATAGACGGATCACGACCGGAATTAATGATTATTGGCTACGAATGCGCACGCGTATCAACATAAGATTCTTATCTAGTAAATTTGAATCAGACATAACGATCAGGCTGATATCTACAAGTTAGGGACTCGAGAATATTTCTGGCGCCAAGAGATATACGAAATAACTACACCTCTGTCTAAAAGATATCGTGTGAATGAAAGATTCACTATTTATGCAAGCATTTTTATTCTTTAAAAATTTAAATAAATAAGAAAAAGAAAATTTATTTTAAAGGATGATATAAATGAAAAGTAAATGTGAAGCTATATTTAAAAATATAATTATGGAGTCTATTGAAAATAGTCCTGTTAGATATAAAGCCTATGGATTTTGGCAATTAGCACCCGATGATTATGAAAATGGTGACGGTGAAATTGTTAAATCTGGTGTATTTGATGATTATTTTGGAAAAACTGCAGTAGAAGCAATAAAACGTTTAGTAACAAACGAAGGTATAGAACTTACAGGTGGCTTTGAAGTTGTTGATATTAATGGTAAGACTGAACTTCAAGGAACTAATGAAGTAATTTTAGAAGGTGATGATTTTAAAACAATTGATATTAGTGAAAATAAAGAATTATTTGAACAATGGAAAAAAGGTGAAGCTGAAGTTTATAGCTATATCTATCAAATTGTTATTCAAAAAGTAACTTATGCTAATATTAATGAAAAAGAAATTGAATCAATTAATCAAGCTTTTGCATAATAAGGAGGTTTAATCCTTATGGGAAAGTTTCTTGAAATTTATAATCAAATAATTGCCGAAGCAGAACGGAGATGAACAAGACACTTCTACTGAAAATAAAAAGGTACCTGAAGTAAAACAGCCAGAAAAGAAAGAAGATCCTCCAAAATCAGATATTGATTTAGATTTTTCAGTAGAATTAGCTACAGAATTTAGCAATACTGTAAATGAATTTACAACTGTTGCAGCTCAAATGGTTAAAACAAGAAAAGTAAGCAAAATTAATTCTGATAAATGCTATGATCTAATGTCAAAAATTAAAAATCTTCTTGACGCTGCTAAACCAATTGAAAACTAATTTATAAACCTAAGAGACTAAGCGCTTTCATCCAAAGTGTTTGGTCTTTTTTCATATGTTCTTCTTGATGTTTTCTTCTAAGTTCATCTTCATATTTTCGTTTTTCAACAAAATATTTTGCATATTCTATAGCAATATAATCATCTTCAATAATATCTGAATCATCTACATAATTATAATTAATAAACTTTTCAAACTCTTCAGATATTGCTCCATTTACATAATCACCGTAATCTCTACAATCATCAGATGCCTCTCCAATTGGTCTCATTTTCAATTCACTCCGTTTCACTTTTATTCTTATAACCTATTTATCAAAATAAAGAAATCTAGACACATATATAGGGCAACCAGATATAATAGATAGAAAAAGATTTAACTTATTTGATAAATAGAAAGAGATTAAAAGAAGTTTGAGTTAGATTGAAACTATGAAGTGAAATCTAACAGAAGATTTATTGAAAGGATTATTAATAGAATGTATATTGTGAAATTTGTACCACATTCTCAATTTGAGTTTGATCAAATGCAGATGGATATTACCAAATTGACACCTGTATGGAAACCGAGATACGCTGGTGTGAATGGAACATTTGATGTGTTTAATTATACAGCAGAATATAAGATGCTATCTAAACATCAGGAAATGCTTTCTGATATAGTTGAGAGACATTCTATTAATTACAAAACATCAAAACAATCTGAATCACAATTTAGATCTAGATTTTGGAATGTAGTTGGATTTTTGTATACAACTTTGTTTAAGGATTCAGGATTTGAACATAACCATATTGATTCTAGAGTGTTGAAGGCAGTTAATCAGAATTATTATCAGATTTTTGATATACTTGTCGATGAACACGTACTTGCTATTAACACTAATTATATTACTGCTTCTTATATTAGCGCTGTTAATAATAGAAGATCTAGTATTGCTTCAGTATTTGGTGCTACTTCTGCACAGTCATTTAATAAAACTCCATATTCTCAATCATACGCATTTACATATTCATTTATCAATGTTGAAAAACAAGCAAAATTAAATAGAGAATACTGTTGGGTACCAATGACTTTTACTGTTAGTACTTATGTTTATCAATTTATTACTTGTGGCAGATTTTATCTTCCATTGTCTAGTGATAAATCACATGCAGAATTGATTATTAGTCGTGAAAGATGTTTGAATGATAAGAAATTTTGTGACGACATGGAAGATTTTCATATTCAGGGTGACGCTAGAAATTGGTATGATAAACGTGTATTTTCATTAAAGGCATTTGAAAAGAGAAATGAGTGTTCACCAGAAGAGCTTCAGAGTATTGCTGAAGATGAACATGAAAGAAAATTAAAGTTAGTTAAACAGATGGGTTACGATAAGCTCGAGTTTGATGAACAATTATTTGAAAGATTATGGAAGAAGGTTATTAAAAGTTCTGATAACAAATATTCAGAAGTTGATAAGGCTAAGATATTGTCTGAGTTAAGAATGATGGGAAAGAGTGAACCTGAGCTTGTTTATAATAGAATTTATACTCCGTTTCATAAGATTCCGTCTATTTTTAGAGAGTGTGTTAGATTTAAAGGTCAGAAGATTGTTCAGGCGTATGATAGCAAATGCAATGTTATTAGAATGATGGTAAAAGTAATTGAGCCAATTGTTGAGAAACGTGTGAAGTTTGCATTTTATGAAAAAACTAATAAGAATATTGGCTCTAAACTTGAATCAAATGAATTTATTCTTGATAAATATGTGATGAGAAAATATATTGGTGAACTATATATTTCTAGAGAAGAGTTTAATTCTTTTAAAGATTTTTGTAATATGGATGATCCATATATGGTTCCTGCAATTTCTTTAACTTGTGATACTCCAGATAAAATTGCATACGCTAATCATTATCCATATTATGACCATGAAACTTATAATACTACTAGAAATAAGATGAAAAAAGCATTTCAACAGTTTATTAATTCTAATCCATGCGCTTATGCTTTTTATGATAATTTTAGATTTACATCAGCAATTAGAATTGTTAGTAGATTTTTCTTTAATGCTTTTCCACAGATTTCTTTGTATATTCAATATGGTTCTTATTTAGGTGTTGCTCGTAAAAAGTTTTTGTGGTCACATATTGAAGCAAATGAATTCAAATATATTTCATCTCAGCTTCATGATTGTATTAAAGATTATGGATATGATTCTATTACAGTTCATGATGCTGTTTATATGGGTGAAGATGATTTAAATGAATTACATAAGAAAGGCATCTCTGTTTCTGATTTATTTGAAGCAATCATTAATAAAGATCCAAATCCAAAATATCCGTCTAGAGCTTGTGCAAAAACATGTGAAAAACTTTTTGAAAAAGATTATGTAAGACAGGAACATGATCCATCTTGTGAACGAATTATGTTTAGAGATCCCGATGATTTATATGAAAAAGAAAGATCAATTGTTTTTGATACAAAGAAACTTCTTAAAGAAAAACATCAAGATTGGATTATTGATCCTATGTGGAAAGAAAACAATAAAAATAAAAAACGTGCAAAAGCATTTAGAAAAATTGAACAGCATTTAAATCATTATTTGAAAGAATTGATTGCAAAAGATCAGGCAGTAAACAAATATAAAGATTTGTTTACCAACTTAAAAGATTATGAAGCTCAAAGTTTATCAAAAGTTAGCAGAAAATATTCTTCTAGAGAAGAGCTTGAAAAAGATTTTTATGATCCAAATGGCTTTATTGCAACATGTAAAAAACGTTTTGGTGGAGTTACAAATTATGTTGTAGATGGATGTACGGTTATTTTTGGTTCAATGCCATCTGAAGTAGAAGAACAAAGTGCTGGTTATAATGTTAAAGAAGTAAAAGAACGTCTGATGAATTCTTATAAGAAAAAATTCAGTGTGTTACTTGAAAAAAGAAGAGAAGAATTAAAAAGACAATTTTATGATGGATTGAAAATTACTGAATATGATAAATGGAAAGAAACACATCCAAAAGAAGCAGCAGAACGCGAATCTGCTCCAAATGAGCTTTTAACTGAACAAAATCTTGCTTCAATTTATGCGTCTATGGCTAAACGTAAATGGGACCCAGAAAAAGATAAAGATAAACTTAATATATTTGATCAAATTCGTTCAATTAAAAACATATTTAAAGAGATAAATTAAATAATTTTTATAAATTGCATAATAGTTTTATTTTATTTTATAAATAGATTTAGAATAAGGAAATATATTCTGAAATGATTAGAGTAAGTAAACATACATTAAGATTTTCAAATAAAGAGAAGCTTGAAAAGTTGAATTTATTTTTTCAGCTTTTTAAGGGTGTTGTTGCTTACTATA
>JAGBBT010000022.1 GCA_017938365.1 Treponema sp. | reverse complement strand
TCCTTTTTGATAAAGATTTCTTGTAAACGAATACTTTCATTAAATACTTCTTCAAAAAACTTTTCCAAATTGTTCATACATAGTTAGTTAATATTTAAACTGAGCTATGTATGATTAGCAACACTTTTTACGGATATAGCCTTTGAAATAACACTTGTTAATTTATATTTTTTTATTGGACTTATTGTATTTTAAAATCATAGTACTATAGGAATAATGTTTTAAGCTTTAACTCAAAATGTTTTAAGCTTTAACTCAAAATGTTTTAAGGCTTAGCGTAAAATGTTTTAAGCTTTAGCGCAAAATGTTTTAAGACTTAACTCAAAATGTTTTAAGGCTTAGCGCAAAGTGTTTTAAGGCTTAGATTAAGATGTTTTTGAAAGGGACAATATATGACATTGTTGTCTGGTAGAATAGTAAAATAAATTGAGATATGATACAATATTAAAATCATAAAAAAAACAACAGAGGTTTCAATATGAATAAGCAACAATTAGCAGCAAGAATTTGGGAATCAGCAAATAAAATGCGTTCAAAAATCGAAGCGAATGAATATAAAGATTATATATTAGGATTTATTTTTTACAAATTTCTTTCTGATAAAGAAATATCATATTTAAAATCACAAGGAATAACAGAAACTGAGTTAAAAGAAATAAAAGAAACTGACAGGGAAGTTGTAGAAAATATTCAAAATAACTTAGGATATTTTATTTCTTATGAAAATCTTTTTACTACTTGGATTTCAAAAGGAAAAGATTTTAGCATAAAAGATGTCCGTGATGCCTTAAGTGCTTTTAGTCGCCTTATTTCAAATAAACCAAACCATAAAAAAGTTTTTACAAACATTTTTAGAACATTGGATACCGGGCTTTCTAAACTTGGAGATAACGCTTCAAGTCAAACAAAAGCGGTAAGTGATTTATTAAATTTAATAAAAGATATTCCTATGGATGGAAAGCAAGATTATGATGTTCTTGGATTTATTTATGAATATTTAATTTCTATGTTTGCGGCTAATGCTGGAAAAAAAGCAGGTGAGTTTTATACACCTCATGAAGTTTCTGTTTTAATGTCTGAAATTGTTGCTCATCACATACAAAATCATAAACAAGATACATTTGAAATTTATGACCCAACATCAGGTTCTGGTTCGTTGTTAATTACGATTGGTAAAGCTCTTTCAAAATATATTGATAAAGAAGATAATATAAAATATTTTGCACAAGAATTGATTGAATCTACATATAACCTTACTAGAATGAATCTTGTAATGAGAGGTATAAATCCTGCCAACATTGTTACAAGAAACGGTGATACATTAGAAGAAGATTGGCCATTTTTTGATGATTCAGACCCAACAAATACTTATGAACCTTTGTATGTAGATGCAGTTGTTTCTAATCCTCCATATTCTCAACAATGGAATCCTACAAATAAAGGAATACAACCTCGTTATGAATATGGATTAGCACCAACAAGTAAGGCTGATTATGCTTTTCTTCTTCATGATTTATATCACATAAAACCAGATGGAATAATGACAATTGTTTTACCTCATGGAGTTTTGTTTAGAGGTGGCGAAGAAGGGGAAATTCGTAAAAACTTAATCGAAAATAATAAAATTGATACAATTATTGGTTTACCTGCAAATATTTTCTTTGGAACAGGTATTCCAACAATTATTATGGTTCTAAAAAAGAACAGAGAAAATAATGATGTATTGATAATTGATGCTTCTAAAAACTTTGAAAAAGTAGGAAAACAAAATAAACTACAATCTGGTGATATAAAAAGAATTGTTGATGTTGTTATTGAAAGAAAAACTGTTAATAAATTTAGCAGATTAGTTTCCAAAGAGGAAATTCGAAAAAATGATTATAACCTAAATATTCCTAGATATGTTGATTCTAGTGAAGAAACAGAATATTTTGACATTTACGCAACAATAAATGGCGATATTCCAGCAGAAGAACTTTCTAAATTTGAAAATGAATGGAAGTCTTTTCCAAGTTTAAAAGACCAATTATTTAATAAATTGAATGATTATTATTACGAAATAAGAACTGACAATATAAAAGATACTATTGCCCAAAATAATGATGTTATTAAGTTTATAGAAAACTATAAAAACTCTTTTGTAAGTTTTAAAGAATATTTAAAAGAAGAACTTATTAACAAAATAGAGTCAGTAAATATCAATAAGGAAGAAGATATTATTGCGAAAGTTATTTTTGAAAAATTACAAAATATTCCACTTATTGATAAGTATAAAGTTTATCAATGCTTTGATGATGAATGGCAACAAATTGCTATTGATTTAGAAATAATTCAAAGTGAAAGCATTGAATCTTGTAACAAAATTGAACCTAATTTAATAATAAAGGGAAAAGATGAAATTCAAGATGGCTGGAAAGGAAAAATAATGCCTTTTACTCTTGTACAAAAAATGTTTTTTACAGAATACTTAAATGCTATAAAATCAAAAGAAAGTGAAATTGAACAAAAACAAACTGAACTTGCGGAACTTATTCCTGAGACAGAAGAAGAAAATGAAGAAATTGAATTAACAGACGAACAAAAGAAACAGCAAAAACTTCTTTCTGAAAAAATAAAAACTATAAAAAAAGAAATTGTAAAACTTCAAAAAGATTTGGAAGAAAAAACAATTAAAAAAATAGAAGTTTTAACAGAAGAAGAAAGAAACAATCTTCTTGAAACAAAATGGATAATTCCATTATGCGATTCAATAAATAAAATGAGCGAATCTGTGATAGATAACTTTTCCTCTGTTCTTTCTAAAATGTTAGATAAATATTCTGATACGCTTACTTCTATAGAGAATGAAATAAGTGAGACTCAAGACTCTCTTTTTGCTCTTATGAATGAACTTACAGGTAGTGAATTTGATATGAAAGGTCTTGTTGAATTACAAAAACTTCTTGGAGGTATGTAAAAATGAATAAAGAAAATAAAACACCTCTAATAAGATTTAAAGGCTTTAGTGATGATTGGGAACAGCGTAAGTTAGGGGAAGTTTCTTCATCATATTCTGGTGGAACACCAACAGCAGGAAAATCTGAGTATTATGATGGAAATATCCCTTTTATTCGCTCGGGAGAAATTAACGAAGACAAAACAGAGCTCTATATATCAGAATTAGGATTTAATAGTTCTTCTGCAGCTATGGTTGAAAAAGGTGATATTTTATATGCATTATATGGTGCGACCAGTGGAGAAGTAAGTATTTCACAAATAAAAGGTGCTATAAATCAAGCAATTTTAGCAATCAAGCCAAATGATAATTATGACTCGAGATTTATAATGCAATGGTTAAGAAAACAAAAACAGAGCATCATATCTACCTACTTGCAAGGGGGACAAGGTAATTTATCAGGAAATATTGTAAAATCTTTAAAAATAGATGTGACTTCTTTATCCGAACAAGCCAAAATCGGTTCCTACTTCCAATCACTCGACAACCTTATCACCCTTCATCAGCGTAAGTGTGAGAGCCTAAAAAAAGTAAAAAAATCAATGCTTCAAAAAATGTTCCCAAAAAATGGAGAGTCAGTTCCAGAGATTCGATTTGCCGGATTTAGTGATGATTGGGAACAGCGTAAGTTAGGGGAAGTAGGAACAACATACACTGGTTTATCTGGAAAATCCAAAGAAGATTTTGGACATGGAGAAGGCAAATTCATAACATATATGAATGTCTTTTCTAATGCAATTTCAGATTCTGAAAT
>JAGBBT010000021.1 GCA_017938365.1 Treponema sp. | reverse complement strand
TTTAGCATTTATCATTATAGGGTGCTAGATTTATCGGAAGAAATCTAGCGTTGTACTGGTTTGTTTTTCTTCGATTTCTAGTTCTTGTTGCTCTGTTTCAGATGGGGTTTTAGATTTTTGTTTGGTTTCTTTGGTATTTTTCTTGTGTGTTGTATTTTTCTTTTTTGGTGGTTGAAATTCTATTTTTCCTTCTGCTAGTTGTTGTAGTTGTGTTTTTGTTTTGAATCCTGTTTGTACGACTATTGCAGTTAATAATAGGCATAGATAGATGTTTTTGTACATGGATTTGTCTGTGAAGCTGTGGAATTTTCCTAATCCGAATGCCCCTTTGGCTGCTTTAAAGAAATCTTCAATTATTCCTCTTATTGGTTTGTAATCTTTCCAATTTTCGAGTTTTATGAGCAATAACTTCTGCAGGTGCTTTGTTAATTTTTTATTCTCTTTAATCTCTTTTTTATTCTTGTAAATCATTAAGGAATACGACATTTGGTCTTGGAATTTATTTATTTTGAATATTTCTTTTGGGAATATTACAGGAATGATTTTATATTTGTTAATTCCGATTTTATAGTTTTCATAGGAGAAGTAACCTCGGTCGAAGTAGATTAAGTCTTTTGGTTTGATTAGGCTTCTTCTTTTGAGTTCTTTTAAAACTTCGTCAAAAATTTTGGAATCGTTAGGAGCACCAGGATGTATTAAAATGGAAACGGGTGTTCGTGTTTTCTTTTCTAGAACCATTGTCACTTTATAGCCTACAAAATAGCCTTTGGAGTTTGAATATCCGAATTTTAATCTTAATTTTTTCAAATGTTCTGGAGAGATGTAATTCCTTAAAATGTTGATATCACATTCAACAGGTGTTGCATCTGTAATATAAGTATCTTTTCTTGTTTTACGTGGTTTAAAAAACTTTTTAAGTATTGAATTGACAATATTACAATAGATTTCAGGGTCATATCGGCTTAAATACTCATAAACTTGAGATTCATTTGGAACCTCTGAAATTCCTGCAAATTTTCTAAGCTTAGAAGACCTATTTAACTCACTAACTACATCAGAAATCCTATAATTAAAAAATATGTGTATAAAGAATATTTTTAAGTATATAAGAAATTTTGCACGATTTTTAATGCCATTACGACTATATATGTCTTTTACTTTTTCGTTTTCGATAAATTTAAATACTTTGCCCAATAGAATAAATCTAGGGTCGTGTTTATCATAATTTAATCCTGGTTGCATTTGTAATCACAAATAAATATATGTAACTGATTATTAATAAATGTTATGATTTATTACGACTTTATTTTTTTAATAATGAAAAATTAGCCAACCCCATACAAATTGGTGAAGTTGTAAATTGTGGTTGGTAAAATAAATAGTATTTTATGCTAGTTTCATGTATGAATTTTCTAGCACCCTATAGTATGAGTGCCGAGGTAATTCGTGAAAAATCATTCAGCGACGCTGATGGTGAAATAGTTGACTGCTTTGTGGAATTTCAGAATGCCCTGATTGATGGGGATCTGGACGCTCTTAAAAGTGTTCTTT
>JAGBBT010000020.1 GCA_017938365.1 Treponema sp. | reverse complement strand
TCATTCTTAATAATATAAATGTCTTTTTTCATTCTTTCACCTCCTTATATGCATTTTAATTAATAACTTTAAGATTCCCACGAGATTAGCTACTGCCTTCCTCGTTAGCTATTATAATAATAACCCCGCTGATTCACGGAAAAGCGATTAATGGGCGAAACAATTCACCCCTATAAAATCCGGTTGCCACTCTTTAATTGCGTTTATTAACCATTTCTTTACTTCATTAATTCTTGAAGTAGTATCTTCTGATACTGTTTTATAGGTTCCATATCCTACTAATGTACCGTTATCATAAATAGAATATCCAGTAATATGAGTTGCGGCGTCGAGTGCTAAAATGCGATAAGTTTCTGAATTTTTCTTTGGGATTTTATTTTGTTTTACCTTATAAGGGTCTCCTGCGATACATTGTTCGCAGGAGCATCTTTTTCGCCAATGTTCAAAAGTATCTTCAACAATATGTCCCTCTGGACATTTCATTTTTAATGGTGTTTTTAAGTTTTTGTATTCAGTAGATAATAAAGACCAACCTTTCTCTTCTAAGTCATTTAAAACAGAATAATAATTAATTGCCATTCTTATTATCCACCTCCCTGAGGAGATTGGTATTTATAGAATGGAATTTACCATCTATCCCCCTAATTATTTTACGACACGAAAAATCAAAGTTTTTTGAGATATTTTTCCAAGTTTTTTTATTTTTAATATTAGAAATAGTTGTTGGTTTAACTTTAAATTTATTTGCTATTTCTTGATAAGAAAAATTAGTTTGCGTTAATAAAAAACAGATTTCATAAACTTGTTTTTCTTCTAATTTCGCTTCGGGATTTTGACTTCCTTCTCCTCGGTTTTTTCTAATTGAAGAATTTTTCGTGCGTTCTATCCACTCTAAATTTAAATAATGATTATTTAAAATATTCCCGTCTATATGATTAACAGTTGGGTCTATCAAATTTGCTGGCGGCTTTCCTATAAAATGATAAGCTACAAGAGTAGCTATTCTAACAGAAGTTATGCCTTTCTCGCGACTTCCATTAGAGAGACTTAATTTTAAATAGCCATCCTTGTCTTTCGCAGGTTTAAGAAAATCTTTTTTATAATTAGACCAAACTTGACCTGTTTCATTAATTAAATAAAGATTTTCTTTAACATTTTTATATTCTATTGGAATCATATTGGTTAATAGAGCTACCAAAGCCGCCACCTCGATCATTGCCAATATTGGCAACACTTTCTGTCACAACACCAATAAAATGAGTAACTGGACTAAAAACCATTTGAGCTATTCGGTCTCCTGCTTTTAATTCAATTGGCTGTCCGCTTAAATTATCACAGAGAACACAAATTTCTCCGCGATATCCCGCGTCAACTGTACCCGGAGCATTTGAAATACGAAGAGCAGTCTTTGAGCTAAGTCCAGACCTTGGACGAATTTGAATTTCCCAGCCATTGGGGATTGCAGCCTTTAAACCAGTATGGACCATAAAACCGCGAGCAGCAGGAGGAATTACTACATCTTCTGGAATATAAATATCTGCTCCAGCATCGGTTTCATGAGCATAAGAAGGAATTTTCGCGTTGGGATGAATTAGTTCAAAAAAGATTTGATGTTGAGCTGGCTGGAAAAATTTCTGAATTGCTTCTTCTATAGCTTCTTTCATAGAATCAATAATGACATTAACAATTTTTTGTTTATTATCACTAATAGTTCCATAATCGCTAAGATATTCATTAATTGCTTCAACAAGAATTGAACTTGCCTCTCTTGCTTCTTCTTCCGTGAAGAATTGCTCTCTAAAAGTTTGAATATAAGAATTAACCATTTCTTGCTTAATTTGTTGGTTAAACATTGCAGAAACATAAGCGATAATTTGATTAATCCTATCTTCGGTAAATAACTTTTCATCAAGAGTTAATATATTATCTAAACTATCCACAATAGGTTTTAATTCATTTTCTAAAATATCACTAAACATTTTAATTCTCCTTATTCATACAGGAAAGAAATATCAACAATAAAATATTCATCAATAATTTCTCCCTTTTGCTTCTTTGTCTTTTTCACATAACCCGCCTTATTTACTTCATAAGGTTCTGACTTGGCTTTTTCACGATAATCCTCAATCATCTGAATTGCTTCATTTTCAGTATCTACTCTATAAGTCTTAGTTTCCTTCATGATTTCCTTCATTATTATTACCTCTTTCTTCATTTAATTGATGTAATTTATTATAAAAATTTTGATAAAATTCTTGTTTCTTTTCTTCGGCTACATTTCTAAAAATTCTATTAATTGCTTTATCATCAAGTCGTGCTTTCTTGGCAAATTTTCTACGTTCGGCTCTATTACGGGGAATAAATAAATCTGGAGTTTTAATATTTTCTACTTCTTTTGTATTATTCATAAACTGTCTCCAATAATTGATATAAAGTATCAAATTCAGAAGAGTCTTTAATCTTTAAGATAGTAAATAACTTTGAATTACGACCTTGTGGAGTCCCCTGAATATTATAAGAAATTGTCTTATTACAAGTGCTTAAATATTCAGCATTTTTAAAAAGAATACCTGTTTCAGAGTCTTCTATTTGAATTTCTGGCGAGGTAGCTTTTCCATAAAGAAAATACTTACTATCCCCAGAATCAACCATTAGTGCGGCGAAAAATTTATCTGTTCCCGCGTATTTAATAATTTTCATTTATCCTCCAGCACTTTTATTAAAACCCCAAGTTTGAGTTTTAAAAAGCTCAATATAATATTTTTCTTTTACGCTCAATTCCTCTTTATCGCATTCGCAAAGTTTTTCAATCGTCCAATTCCAAAAACCCTCTTTTAAAATTTGATGATGAACTGTTTGGTCCGCGATTGAAGTAATTCCAATTACCGATTTAAAATGGTCTTGAATTCGTTTTTTAAGATTAACTGATTTACCAATATAAGCCTTACCATCTGTTAAACTCGTGATTTTATAAATTCCGCTTTCGTTGTCAATTCCAACTCTTTTTAAGGTTTCATCTAAATTTGGCTTAACATATTCTTGCCAAATTAATTTACTTAAAATATCTGGATGCTTAACTTGCGGCGAAACGGTATTTAATAAATAGTCAATATCACTTTTATATTCTTCTGGGACTTGAATGGTATAGAATAACTTTTCTTGTTGCTCTTGTTCTAAAATCTTATAAGAGGAAACAATAGCTTCATAAGCATCTATTTTATCTTTTATTTTTTTATCTAAAAGATTTTTCTTAAATTGAAACTCATTTTCTAATTGAGTTTTCTCCGCCTGATGATTATTTATTATACTGGTATATTGAGAGGTTAATTCATCAACTTTTCTTTGATGTTCTTGAGAAATTTCTTGCCACAAAGCATCAAACTTTTCTTGCCTTTCTTGAGTCAAAGAGATATAATAATTTTCTAATTCTTCTCTTTTTTGAGAAGCTTTTAGATTATATTCTTCTATAACTTTTTGATATTTAATACCTGCTTTCTCAATAGCTTCATTTTCTTGTTGTAGTTTATCTTGTAGCAAAACAATATCATCATTAAGCTGCTCAATATAATTTTCTAATGTACGCCTTGTATGTTTTTCGTCAAGAAAGTCTTTACGACGTTTAATTGATAAAGCCGCTATAATAATAATTAATATTCCTATTATTACATACTCCATTCTCCTTTACTCCTTAGGTTTAAACCATTTACAAAAAATTCCCTTCCAATCGCTTTTTAAAGAACCTATATATTTATCTTTTAATTCACATCTATAATAAGAATAAGAGGTAATTCCCATAACTAATCGTTCATATTTACAATATTTACATCTGGGATGTTTTTCTCTATATTCTTTAATGTTTTGTTCCATACTTTGTACCTTTATTTATATTATACTACAATTTTTTCAAAAAATCAAGCAATTAACTATTCTTCTTCTTTATAGTAAAGACCGCAATGGCAATATTCTCCCGCTTTAGTATTAAAAAGAAAATCATGACACATACATTTATATTCTTCTTTTCCTTTACTATCTACTACACACGGACAATAAAAATCATTTTGCTTTAGTGCGGCACGAATTTTATTGCTAACTTTTTGATTATCAGTAATTTTAATTTTCATTAATTTTCCTCCAAAGAACGTGGTAAAAATTTATAAGTAATATCTTCAAAGTCCATATAAATTCTTTTTCCTTCTAATCGTTCATGAATCTTATACATTCTTTGATTTGTAGTTTTGCTATTCAAAGGACCAAAATCTTCAATATATGACCCTACTTTCCAATAATCTAAATTCAAATACCAACTATATTCTCCAACATCTTCGCCGCAATAGACACAAGTTTTTAGTCCATAATTTTTTACTATATCTATACAATTTTGAAGACCAATGATATCATTACCTTCTCCCATAAAACAAACACAAGTAATTTGGTCTCCATATTTGGCAAGTAAAGACTGTAAATCTTCTTCTAAATTATTTCCAAAGTCTTCCCGGAGAAAGGGTGAATGACACCCTTTACACCGGTTTTGACAATTAGTAATTTGTATAGATAACGAGATTTCGTCAGGTACTTCCGCAAAAGTAATCGCAGTAGAGCAATATTTAACCATAATACCTCCGGCTATGTTCCGCTTGTCTGTCAGCCGACCATTTAGAAACTCTTACAAGATAGCCAATTACACGAGTAGCATAATCTAGATTTTCACTGCCGCACTTAGGACATTTATCTAAATAATGCTTTGTAATATGACCGCAATCATTACAAATTGTATTCGGGATATTAAAAGTAAAATATGGGGTTCCTACTTTAATAGCATAATTTAAAATAAAACGATATTGTTCCTTACTTAAATGTTCTTTTAAATTACAATGGACGGCGGAGCCGCCATCACAATATTTTGTATAATTTTTACCGTGTAGTTTAAACTTATCCATTGGAGAAAGAGTTTCATCCTCTACGCGATAGAAGTAAGAATTATAACAATCGCGAGGTACGAAATATCCATCAGCCTTATCCCACTTAGCATTTTTCACACCAAGATTTTCCGCAGGAATAAATTCACAGTTAAACATTAATTCTTCTGTTCTATCCTGCTTATCAAGTTCATAAATTGGACGTAAAATCATTTCAGTATATTCACGATATTTTTCATTATCGCTAATATCAATCCCTAAGAATTCAGCACCTTCAACGAAACCATTTAGTCCAACTGTTAAATATTGTTTCTCTAAAGAAATAAATCCCGCATCATAGACTTGTAACATTTTATTTTTCTTTAGGTCTTTTAAAATTTCATTAAAAGCAATTAGATATTTATGAATTCTACCAGTTTGCTCCATAACTCTTTCTCTAATATCTGCTCCATCCCTTACGGCATCCTGAACTAAACGATTAATATTTATAGTCATTACACACTTACTACCAGTAGAAATACCGCCAGCACCAAGAGTATAAGAGAAAGTATTTTCCTGTAATTCATTACGTAGGCGGCAGCAAGATGCTAAACTATCTACACTATCACTCGTATAAGTGAAGAAACTATGACCCTGACTATACATGTAAGCTACCCATTCAGCCGAATCCTCATCTACAAATTTCTCTCCATCATTTAATAAAGAGAAAGATTCAACAGGAAAAGTTAAAACTTTTTTAGTTCTTTCTTTATTAAACCATACCATAAATTTTCTTTGAAGCCAATTAAACTGTTCCCATAAAGTAGCTAAAACGGTTCCATCAGGAAAAGTAAAATTTTCAAATAAACTCATAAAATAAGGCTTATCAAAATATGCTACATTCCAAAAAACACTTTGAGAGCCTCGTGCGGCGGCAGGCTGATTTAATGAATAAACAACTTGCTTAAATTTCGCATGAATAATATCTTCAATTGTTTTCTTAAAACGACTATTATCTACAATTTCTTTTTCACGTAAATAAAAATCTTCGCCATACTCGTTAATAAGAAAATAAGTAAGATAAGCTATAAATTCTGGAGTAGCAACTGCCCCTGCGAATTGAGCCGCGATAGCAAATACCAAATTAATAAATCCACCGCAGAAAGAATCTAAAGTTTTTGGTTTCTCACTTGTTCCACCTAAGTCTTTCAAACCTCTACGAAGAAATGGATATAAAGTACAGCTTACACAATATGGTGTTCCAACTGGCATTCCGCTTTCATCGTTTCTATAAACTCGGTGAGATTCTAAATCTTCAATATATTCTTCTGCTAATTCTTTACCAAATAATTCGCTAATTTTATCATACATAGCCAAACGATTCGCGAAAATATTTGCCTTCTTATGAATTTCAGGAGCCATTGTAGCAATATTTTTATTTACCACATTAGCATTTGGGTCAAAGGCACTACCAGTCGCAGAATTTTGTGCTCCGGCATATTGTTTCATAAAATCTAAATCTTCGCGATAAGCTTCATACTTACTTAAATTAATCATAATTATTCACCCACTTTAACGCTTCATGTAATTTTAATAACGAGCCGTCTTCTAATTCTAGAACCGGAACATGAGTTATTTGTTTATTTTTTAAAGTATCTAAATCCATAATATTCTCAAACTGAATATTATGTTCTTCTAACTCTTCTTTTAACATATCACACATAGGACATCCTGATGTTGAATAAACTTTAATCATTTAAAATCTTTCCTCCACAATAAGGACAAGTCCCTTCAATTAAAGCGAAATTTAATTCCGCATCATGATGAGGACATTGCTGAGTTAAATTCTTTAACTCTTTTCTTAAATTACGAACATCGTCCTTTTTTTCCATTGTGGATAAGCAAAAATTTAATTGACGCATTAGATCATTTTTTTTATTTAAAATTTCTTTTCCAGTCATACTCTCCAAAACCCCCTATTACTTAATTCAGTAAAATTTTGTAAAAATAGATTTTTTTGTTTCGGATAAATTTTTAAAAATAAATCATATTCTTCTTTTTGCTTTTCACTTTTTATTTTATCAATTAATTGCTGACCTCTTTTGTTTTCAGTAGAGATATTAGACCAATTTTCTATTAGAGTAAATAATTCATGAAAAGGATTTGTATCTGGTAAAGAATATAATTCATATTTTAATTTAATCGGAATTTTTCTAGCCCAAAATGAATAAATTAAATTTAATGTATAATATAAATTATCAGCATAAGCTAATTTACCAAAAGGTCTATCTTTTTTCTCTCCAAAAGGTAGAAAAACTTCAGAATGAAGAGTAATCTCTGCTAATAATTTTTTTTCATATTTTTTAAAAAATATATTTAATTCGTCTAATGGAATTGGTAAATCTAAAATAATAGAGTTAGTTCGTGCAATTTTTGTATATTGTCTAACTTTAAAAAATTGATTTATAGTAAAACATCTAATTGGATTAAGAGTCACAATTGAACTAGGCTTTCTTTGAGTTAAAGTTTCTATTACTTTCTCCCAACCGTCTTGAATTAAATTATCATCGTAAATAAAAACTTTCTTTTTTGCTCTAACCGGAGGAATTGGTAATTTCTCTTTACCATTGGAAATTCTAAAGTAAGTATTATCTAAAAAGTTATTTATGTCTTTTGCCTTTAAACCTTCTATCATTTTTTCTCTTAAAAAAGGTTTATAAATAGAAGTCGTAGGCAAACAAAAATCAATAATTTCTTCTTCAAAAGGGAGATATATCCCTTTTGAAAAAGCATTGCCTCCATATTCAATATTAGAATATTGTAAAATATGTGATGGAATTGGATTATTTAAGTTATCACTTCTTAAAAAAATTTTATCATAACCAGATAAGTTATTTTCTAAAGGGTCAATCAATCGCACATATTCCTTTTTTTCTTTTTGATAATAAGTGGCTAATTTCATTATTTCTAAATTTGGGAGAAGAAATTTTTGAGGATGATAAATATCTAAATCAATTAATCCTATCATTCTTCCTCAACTCCTTCTCTCTCAAATTTAAAATTAATAAAACCATCTTCGGTAATAGATTCAATTTTAGAAATTACTGGATAAACAGAATGCTTTGACTTTTTAGGAACGAAATCATTTCCTCTCCTAATTCCTTGAACCATTAGTAAATTTCCTTTAGAAAACCAAGATTTTTCAATAACTTTCTTTTTTCCAGAAGAATCTTTTTCTGATAACTGCTTATCAAATAAAGCATATTGATTTTTGTAAATTTTTACATTTACAACGCCATCTTTAGTTAAAAGAGTTATTGAATTTTTTAATTTATTTTTATCCAGTACAGTTCCCGCAATTAAAGAAAGCTGATAAACTTTAATCTCTCCGCCATTCTTATTGGGAAATGTTTTTTCTACAATTGGTTCCTCTGGCAAATCATAAAAATTAATAAAATGATAATTAGAATTTACTTGAGTAATCTCATGTTCATGATAATAACAACTAATGGAATCCATTTCCCACTTACTTAAATTTCCTAAAGCATACTTATTCCATTGTTCCTGAATTAATTTCCCATTATAATCCTCAAGCAGCTCTTCAAGATTATCTTTTAAATAATCTCTCATTGGATCCATCGCTTTTTTATAAGTATTATCCCAAGTTTTTTGAGAAACTTTTATTCCATCAACAATGATATCGGGATCAAAATTTCTTGAAATAAATTCAATCGCGGACTCATTTAATTTATAATAAGTATCACTTTTATGCTTTTTAAGAAACTTATTAAAAAGAAATAACTTCCCATAAAAAGACATTTCTTTTGGTATCACTTGATAATCAATTAATCCTTGCATATTCTGTAAAGTTAATTTTTTCTTCGTTTCAGAAATTGAGATTATATATTTTTTCATCAAAGCTACTCTATCCGATTCTAGTGAATCAAAGAAGCCGCTCTTAATTAAATTAATCATTTGAAGTTTATTAGTTTTAATTCTTGAATTAAAATCATCAAATGAAGAATAGGGGCGACCAGCGATAATCTCTTTAACTAAATCAGCTGAAACTCTAGTAATGCCTCTTAAACCATATACAATACTATTTTCTTCAACGAGAGGGGTAAAGGAAAAATCTGACTTATTAATATCTGGAGGAGAAATTGTAATTCCTCTTGATTGAAACTTTCCAATTGCAGAAGCTGTTTTACCATAGTTAACAGTCTTTTTTGCTCGCTTTACTTTTTCTTTGGTCGAAATCTCATCTTCTTCTTCATCTTCCTCATCTGTTTCAACTTCGTCTTCTTCTGCTTCTTCTTTTATTTCTTCTTCTTCAGTTTCTCCGTCATCCACTCCGGAACTATCAACAATAAGATTTGCTGTATTCCAGAAAATAATTGGATACTTAAAAGCAAGATTAATATTTTGAAGACCAATTAAAGAATATGCAAGAGTATGAGCTGCACAGCTTACCGCATTTACTTTCATAAACCCAATAAGGTTGCGGTCTGGACTATACAATTAACTTAATAATAAGTTATCCCTATTATAGTCTCTGAACATCTCTCTAATTAAAGAATATTTTCGGTTCATTCCGTATGGTTTATCATAAACAAGTGCAATTAATTTTAAAATATTTCTTTGATTAGCACAATCTAATCTCCATAAATCTTTAGAGCTTTTTGAAACTGACATATCTTGAAAAAATAATTTTTCTTCAAAAATTTGTTTAAGCCAATAAATAAAGTTTTCTGAAGCGGAACAGACATAAAAAGCAGGAGCCCCATAGCCTGTTTTAAATACACTGCCATCCCCATCTATTATTCCTCTGATGATGTAGGGTATAAATTTTTCTTCTTCTAGAGAAAGTGGCACTTTCCCTAAAATTTTTGTTTTATTGGGAACAACTCCATATTCAGCTAATTTTTTAACAGATTGTCTATCTGAAAAAATTATTCTATGTCTCTTTTTTACTCCTAGTCCTGTTGCTTCATAAGTATGATATTTTTTTTGAGTAACCTCAGATAAAAATTGGATACAATCCTCATCTGTCAATTCTATTCCAAATTTATTTTCATCGATTATATAACCGTCAGTTAACATAAGACCTAAAAAATAAGCATTAAATTGATTGGTAACTCCGTCAAAAGCAATAGAGTAAGTCTTTCTATTCTTCTTGGCTTCTTCAATTGCATTTTCTCCGCCATATTTCTTGACTTTATCTGCAATTGATTTTTTAGTTTTAAAACCGTATTTCTCCATTAAAACATGAACTGGAGTTCCTTCAATATATTCCTGAACTAATTGCTGCTCTTGTTCTTTCGTTAATTTTTGATAACCCATAGTTATCACCTCCACTGAATATGTATCCTTGTAGAGGTTTAACTTGACTTTACTTTCTAAAATTAGAGATTTTGCTGCGGATTTTCCAATCTTTAATCTTGTTACTATACCTTAATGATTAGTTAAGCCGCTATAATATTGCTATCATAGTTTAGTAATTAAAGCTCTAAGGAGTTTCCCGCAATTTAAGGAATTTTCATTTATATGTTACCATATAACGGCTCCAATTGAAGCTATATCCTGCTTGAATTTTTACACATACATTCCAAAAATAGTTTGTAATAGTTGGAGATAATTTTTTCTCTTTCGCATTTTCAAAAAACTCATTAGTAATTTTTTCATAGAGTTTTTTATCTTTTTTTGCAATTGATTTTCTCAAATAGTCTGCTTGTTTTAGATTCCAACCAGCAATTTCA
This sequence comes from Treponema sp., assembly GCA_017938365.1. Lineage (GTDB taxonomy): Bacteria > Spirochaetota > Spirochaetia > Treponematales > Treponemataceae > Treponema_D. The sequence continues at coordinate 2,738 of JAGBBT010000020.1, read as the reverse complement.
GGCTCTTGAATTAAACTCATAAGTGATTCCTGACACTCACAAATTCCGTGAGAAGTAGTTAAATGTTTTCTAATAATTTGCTTTTCATTTTCAGTTAAATGATAAGCGTCCATTTCTGCTTCCCAAAGAGAATGATTCTTCTTGAAACGAGAAAATTTTTCAACTGGAAGCTCTCCGCCTTTTTCAGTCGCCATAAGACGAATGATACTATTTAAAGCACACAAATCTTCAACGCTTTGCGGCGCGGCAAGAGCTGTACCCTGACGACCAACATCTGTCTCAAACTGAAATAAAGAGATAATTTTATTTTCTGTAACCATTTTCCACATTTCAGGATTATCTCTTTCAAGATTATAAATACCAATTGCTGATTCGTAAGTTTCTTTTAGAGAGTTCTTTTTTTCAATATAATTATATTTAACTAGTAAATCCAAACAAGTTCTAATTCTTGTAAGATTTAAAGTAGCTAGCAGGTCAATTTTTACTTGAGATACCTGCTCTGATTGATGAAGATCAAAACAAGTTACCCATTCGCCGCTATTAATTTTCATTAAAGAGCTAGTTTCGGTAATATCTTCATCTACAATAATTACGCCACCTGCGTGAATACCTGAGCCGCAAACTAAGCCTTCAATTTTTTGAGCTACTTCCCATAGTTTAGGATTGTTATTCATTTCTTCTTGAAAAGTTTTATTTGGTAAAAATTCTTTTTCTTCATTACCGTAATAAGTATCTTTCAAAGAGCGTTGAATACCTCTATCGCTTTCAATTAAAGAAGCGATATATTGAGCATCATCAACATCAATACCAAGTCCTCGTGCGGCAGTTAGAATTGCGGCTTTTGAGCCTTCTGTTCTTTCTGTTAAAACTCGAATAACTCTTTTCTCTCCGTAATGAGATTGAAGAGCTTGAATAACTTTATTTCTTCGGTTTGATTGAATATCCGTATCGGTCCTTTATACCCTCGGTTTCCCGATATTTATTAGGGGAGTAGACTATACCATTACCGTTTCTCGGTAGTCATTGGTAGTCGTTGCGACCTTCCCATATCTTTAAGATTTAGGGCTATGTCACAGGATTGCCCAATCCATTTTCTTTTTACCATACCGTTGTAGTTAGCAACGCCACATTTTGATTTCTCTAATGTTTGGTAAAAATGGCTCTAAGGGTTTCCCCTGTTATTCTGACTTTTCCATTACATCTTCCAATGTAAGGGGACTATAATTAATCCAAAATACTTACTCGTTCTGGGTTAAGGTAGCGCCAAAAATAAGTTTTAACCTTTTCCCTAATTGGGTCAACTTGAGTAACATCAAGTAGATAATTTAGATAAAAACCTACGCCTGAGCCGCGTCCGCATCCTACGATTGTATCACCTTCTGTCCAAGCGATATCAATATAATCCGCAACCTGTAAGAAATATTTTGACCAAGTAAGGTTTTGCTTTTTAGAAGCATCCCAAACAGTTTGTAATTCAACTGTCGCTCGTTCAATTCTTTCTTTAGTATAAAAGAATTCAGGATTAGAATTCATTTTATTAAGCAGTCTATGAATCATAACTCTATCTGAATCTTCTTCTGAATTCATAAAAGTATACCAAATTTCATTTAATGGATAATTAGGTATATTAAATTTCTGTTTAGCTAATTGCTTATCTTTTTCAGAAGGTAGATAGGGAAGTTTAAATGGTTTATTTAAATTATACTCAGAAATTTGATTACCAACTAAATAAGTATTATTTAAACACTCTTCAACTTTCTCTTTACCAATATATTCATCCATATATTTGTGAATTTCTTCTCTTGTCATTAGATAAGTTGTTGCGTAAAAATCATCTACTTCTCTATCGCCATCTTTAGAGTTCAGATAAGCTTTATGTATTTCTCTATCTTCTGGACGCAAATAATGAGCGTCAGTTGTAATAATCGCAGGAATATTTAATTCTTGAGAATAAGTTAAAAGCCAATTATTTACATAAATCTGTTCTTCATTGTGAGACGGCTGTAACTCTAAAAAGAAATTTTCTTTTCCAAAAATATTTTGAATATATTTAATCCATTTTTTTATCTCTAAAATTTCTTTTTCAAATACCGCTGGATATTGCTCATGCGAACTGGCTTTAAGCAATTGCGAACCAAGATACGAACCTAAACACGCAGTTGAACCAATAACATGCCCGGGATTTGAACCAATAATCTCTTCTATATCTCGGTAATATGTTGGTACTCTCCTCATTTTACTTCTCATAAAAGAATGCTCATAAGCCCGAGATGAGAGTTCCCGAATTTGCTTATGTCCTTCTTCATCTTTTGCTAAAAGAATAAAATGATAAAATCTATCTTGTTTACTATCATAATTTTCTGAATTTAAATCATTTCTACAAAGATAAATTTCATTTCCCAAAATTAATTTAAAGTTTTTCCAAGCTTCATTATCTTGCCTTTTCTTTTCAATATAATTTAAAGCTCTTACTGCCGCAGACACTGTTTCATGATCAGTAATTGCTACCCCTGAAAGTCCAAGATCAAAAGCACCTTGGACTAAATCTTCTACTTTAATAATACAGTCAAGAAGTCTTTGATTTGATTCTTCAGTATGACAATGAAGTGCGAAAAAATTATTCATCTTATCCTCTCCTTTATTGTATATATTATATCACAAAATAGGACAAAAGTCAATTAAAAATCAAATTTAGACTTATTTGAAACAAATTCATAATCTTCAATAAAACATTGAAC
>JAGBBT010000019.1 GCA_017938365.1 Treponema sp. | reverse complement strand
GGACTTGTTATGATAAAGTTGGTAAAAGAGAATTTAAAAAATTAGGTCAAAGTAAAGAATATATATTTAGTAGAAGAACTGCAGAAAATACTACTGAAAAATCAAAAGCATTTATTAACTATATCAAAGAAAATTATAATATAAAATATGTCAAAGAAATTACTCCTGAAATGGCAAAATCATTTCTTGATAGTAGAGAGACAAGTTCTCAAAAAACTATAACAAGTTATAAAAATATGTTGTATAAAATCAATACTGCTATTCAGTTAAAATTTGGTTGTAAAGGTTTCTATAATGAAACAATATCTAATTATAAGTTAGATAAAGAAAACACTGTTAAAACCAATTCTAAAAGGTTATATAGTGATATTGAAATTAAACAGATTTTAAATGTAGATTCTAAATATTCTAATGAACTAAAATTTATGTCTGTTGTAGGTTGTAGAGTTCATGAATTGTGTAATATTAGGGTTAAAGATTTTGATTTAAAGAATTTAACTGTTTATATAGAGGGTAAAGGTGGAAGACCTTCAAATCGTCCTATTTTGCCTACTGAAATCAATTTTATAAAAGAATTAATAAAAGGTAAAGGACAAGATGAAAGAGTCTTTAATGTGCCTTTGAATGAACAAAAAACAAGGTCTATAATAGGTAATGAAATTAGAAGAATAACAAAATTTTTAGATCTTCCTGTATCTTCAAAATGCCATGAATTTAGAAAATATGCTGCTCAAAATTATTATAAATATCTTATTAATTCTTGTGGTTATTCTGTAAAAGATTCTGAAGAAATAACTGTGTCTAAATTATTAAGTCATGGAGAGAATAGAGAAGATTTAAAGAAAATATATTTAAGGAGTTAAAAAAAGACTACAAGACAACTTTTCGGAGTTGTCTTATTTTTTTATAAATTTGACTAAAGAAAAAAGGTGTTTTAAAATCATTGTATAATAAACAATTATAAGATTAAAAGAACATTTTGTTATAATTTATTTTTAAAATTATTTTATTAAAAGAGGGTGTCTGTCATTGAACCTAAAAAATGAAGTGATGGTAGTTTCTGTGTCTATCAAATCAAACACATACAAATTTAATACAAAGGTTTCTAAATGCAATTTTCTTTCCATAATAAGAAAATTAGGTGAGCACGACCACCAACGCAAAAAAAAGTTGTCGGTCATCTCTATTTTCCCTTGTTTTTTATGTGTGCTATTATTTTGTTATAATAGTCTATGAGATGTTCGTTAACGGAGTTTATTTATGTCTAAGTAATTACTTGTTTCTCCATAACAAAAAAAGAGTGAAAAGTCGCGGATGCAGGTTAATGTTCTGAAAAACTGAACATAGTTTTGTTGTTGCTGATGGGGGTCTCTGGTGTCAGTGTTAAAAACAAAATGAGATCTAAACAAGGGCTAATAGGTAGATAACCCAACTACTATAAAAAATTGGGGGTTTATACTTGTATAGTATAAAATTTTCTATTAGTAGATGGATTTTGACAAGAGTCGGAATCCATCTATCTAAAACTAGGGATTACCTTGTAAAGTATAAACATTAGAATTAATATTAAATAAATATAGTATTTTTTACAAAATCGGCAGTGTGAGAAATTTTCTGTAAATTCAATTTTTCTATGATAAAATATTCAAATTTTATGGGCGGGAACAGCCAGATTATGGCTTTCCTGCCTAATTGCAATATAGCACGGAATTTTTGCCATGTCAAGGGCGCCCTCGTTTTGAGGGCGTTAATTTTACCCTTGAACATGGCGGAAAATTTGTGCTATCAGAGTCTGCCGTCATACATAATTGACAGTTCTCCATATACTTTGCCCCAATTACGAAGTGGCATAGTCCATTTTTTTGTAGCTTCAAAGGTTGCCAGATACAGTGCCTTTAAAAGTGCTGTGTCGCTGGGAAAGACGCTTCGTTGACTGTTTAAACGACGTAGTGCACTATTAAGACTTTCTATCGCATTGGTGGTGTATATAACCTTTCTCACATCAGCTGAAAATTTAAACATCGGTGATATTACATCCCAGTTTTCTTCCCAACGTTTCATAGCATTCGGATATCTGTCCTGCCATTTTTTAGTTACATCCTGCATACGTTCATATCCGCTTTCTTCATTTGGTGCGTGATATATGCTTTTTAAGTCATTTGCAAACGCTTTTTTATCTTTTTCAGCAACATACCTTAAGGTATTTCGTACCTGATGAACAATACAACGCTGATATTCTGTATTCGGGTATGCTGCAGCTATGGATTCCTTTATGCCGGAAAGACCGTCTGCACATAAAATCAGTATATCCTGCACACCACGATTTTTAAGGTCATTAAGTACTCCAAGCCAGTATTTCGCACTTTCATTTTCTCCGACAGTTATGCTTAATACCTCTTTTTTACCTTCGTCATTTATTCCCAGGATTATGTATGCTGCAATCTTTTTAACAATATGCTCCTCACGAACTGAAAAATGTATTGCATCTATGAAAACAATCGGATATACATCAGATAATGGTCTTTGCTGCCATTCTTCGATTTGAGGAAGTATTTTATTAGTGACTGCTGTTACCATACTTTCACTTACCTCAAATCCATAAATATCTTCAACAATATCTGAAATCTGTCTTGTTGTCATACCTTTTGCTGACATTGCGATGATTTTCTGCTCTATTGCTGATATATCCTTCTTGCGTTTTGGTACGATTTGAGGGTCAAAATCTCCGTCGCGGTCTTGAGGAACATCAATAGGTATTTCCCCATAAGAACTGCGTAAAGTTTTATGTTTTACTCCGTTTCTGTAGTCAGGATTATCGCTGCGTTCATATTCGTCATAACCAAGATGTTCGTCGAGTTCAGCTTCCATCATTTCCTGGATTGTTCCGCCAAGGAGATCCTTTAACGCTTCCTGAATATCTTCTGCTGTTTTAATGTCATATTCCTGAATTAAACCGGCTATGATATTCTTTTTTCCTTCACTCATTTTTTCTCTTCTTCTTTTTGCCATAAATAATTCCTCCTATGATATTTTTATTCTATCATAGAAGGAATCAATTTTACAGACTTTTTTTCACACTCTC
>JAGBBT010000018.1 GCA_017938365.1 Treponema sp. | reverse complement strand
GATTTTTCAGAATATTGGAAAGATAAGGGTGCAGAAAAACAAGAAGCTCAACGATATTGGATTGGACTATTACAAGAAGTTTTAGGAATTGAAAATCCTTCTCGCTACATCGAATTTGAAAAACCAGTAAAACTTTCACATGCAAGTTTTATTGACGGATTTATAAATAGTACAAAAGTTTTAATCGAACAAAAAGGCTCAAAAGTTGATCTAACAAAGGCTTATCCACAGTCAGACGGTGCAATTTTAACTCCCTATCAACAAGCGAAACGCTACGCCGACGAGCTCCCCTACGATTTACGCCCACGCTGGATTGTAGTCTCAAATTTCAAAGAAATCCACTATAAAAGATATTACAACTATGGTATAATATAGTTATGAAATACGAAGATTTAATTTTTAAAATTCCAGTAGAGTCTAAAACATATAAGGAAGATTCTGATTTTGTAATTAAACAAATGATATCCATTTTGGATAATAGAAAAAAAATAGGGGATAATAAAATAATTATTAATACTAATCTAAAGAGAGGATTACCCCTAGAAAATATAAATAAAATCGCAGGTCCTATGATTGAAGCTTGGTCTGGAGAAGTTTTTGATGGTATAAGAGATTATAATAACAATACATACAATCTAATCAATGTAGAAGCTCAGGAACGTCTTGGAATGGCAGATATTATTTTACAGTTTAGAAAAAATGATAGAGTCATTACGGGAAATGTGGATGTTAAAGCAACGGCTAATGATATCCCTAATAGTGGTAAAGGTCCAAATATAACATCATTTTCTAGAATCAGAACTGCATACGTTATTGATCCTGATTACATGTTTATTATTTTATCAATTAAGCATAGAGTTTATTCTGAAAGAAATAAAGAAACAGGTTTAGTCGACGGTATAATGGAAGTAGTAGATTATAATGCTTATGATTTAAAATTTATAAGTGATGCAGATATAAATTATAATCCTGCCTTAGGTACAGGACAAATTCAAATTAAAGATATCCATTACGTAACATATCAATACAGAACAACTTGGGAGATGTGTCAATTATTAGATCAAAAGTATTTACATAGTACACGTAGAGATATAAACGATTTTTACAGGGAGGCTATCAAGAATAAATGGATAAAGAATTGACTTTAATTTGTGGAGATGCTATTGAAGAATTAAAAAAGATTCCCGATAAAAGTGTAAATTTAATTGTAACGGATCCTCCTTATAATCTAAATAAAGATTATGGGAACAACAATGATAAATTGGAATTTGAAGAATACTTGAATTTTTCGAGAACTTGGTTAAAAGAAGCCCATCGTGTGCTTAAGGATGATGGTACAATTTATGTATTTATGGGAATGAGGTTTATTTCTTATATTTACAGTATTTTAGAACAGGAACTTGGAATGTATTTTAATTCTTGGATTACTTGGCATTATACTCAAGGAATAGGTAAAACTAAAGGATTTTCATCAAGACACGATGATATTTTAATGTTTACGAAGCATCCAAAGAATTTTATTTTCAATTTAGATGATATACGAGTTCCCCAAAAATATTATCGCTCAATTAATAATATGAGAGGTGCTAATCCTGGTAATGTTTGGGAATTTTCTCATATACACTATTGTAATAAAAATAGAAAGTTGCATCCAACTCAAAAACCTGAGGCATTATTTGAACGTATGGTTTTAGCATCATCAAATAAAGATGATCTTGTGTTAGATCCATTTTTAGGAAGTGGAACAATGTTAAGAGTTTGCCAACAAACAAATCGTAAAGGAATTGGTATTGAAATTAATCCCGAATATATTGATATGATAAAGATTCGACTTGCAGAGCCATTTACAGGTTTTGATAGTATTGATGATAGAATGAAAAGGATTCCGAATGATTTAAATGATAATGATTACAGAAGAGATTATATAAATAATCATATAAAATGGTTTTTAAACAATCATTCTGATTCGATTAATGACTTTTTTGAAGAGATAAATCATAAATATTCTGTTAAGAACGAATTAACTTTATTTACATGATAAGACGTTTTTTAGTTGATACAAAAAACGAAAAAATCCGCCGTGAAGAAGAAATCAGTTTACAAGCGGGAATTTTGGTTGGAAAGCTCTACGACGCACTTATAAAAGAATACATCAACCCAGATGAAAAAAGTTTACGCAGTTTGAATATTCTTTGTGTTCGCTTAGTTTTTTGTTTATATGCAGAAGATGCAGGATTTTTTGAAAGTCGTACTTGTTTTGAAGATTATATAAAATCTTTTAATTTGCCAGATTTGCGTGAAGGTTTGATAAAACTTTTCAAAGGATTAGACACAAAATTAGAAAATCGCGATAAATATGATTTGAAATCAGCACCACCCGTCAAACGGGTGGTTTGCTCTTAGCCTATAAGGCTAGGTCCTCAAGCCGAGACTTAAGTCCCCCGCTTTCACTTACGTTCAAGTCTACTGCTGCTTGACTCGTCGCTGCCCCTAGGAAGGGGCTT
>JAGBBT010000017.1 GCA_017938365.1 Treponema sp. | reverse complement strand
CAATGAAGGTGTATTATACTATCATCATACAGACCATTTAGGAACAACCGAAGTAATAACTGATTAAATCGGAAACATAGTTTGGCATGCTGATTACGAAGCATTTGGAAGTGTTATGAACGAGAGAGGAGAAGAAAACTTTACACCAAACTACACAGGAAAATTCTTTGATGAATCAAGCGGGCTGTACTACTTCAATGCTCGTTGGTACGACTGTGAATTAGGACGATTCACTACACAAGACCCAGCAAGAGATGGCGTGAACTGGTGGGCTTATTGTCAAAATAATCCATTAAAGTTTGTCGACCCAACGGGAATGTATTCAGACGATGAAATAAAATCATTTAAAAAAAGTTCTGCAGAAGAACAAATGACTTTCTTAAAAAATGAATACAACAGTGTTCAAAGTGAAAATAGCACTAATGCTGATAGAGGTGCAAAAGCTGCTGAAATGAGAGAATTAAGAGATTCAATGAAATTAGGAAAACTATTTAAACAAGATGAAAATTTTATGAATGGTGATTTACGTGATTTCCTAAATTTAAAAGAAGATGGAACTATGAATTATTCCATAGATGATGTAAAAGGAAAACAAGCTCGAAAAGCTGGGTGGACAGAATTATGTAGTATTGGCTCTCAATACCATCAAAGTGGAGCGGGAGATAATAATCATTTAAATGCTAAGTTTGTTAATAAGGATGGTCGAGAAGTTGTTATTAGTTATGATAGAATAGTTTCAAGTGGATACCCAGATAAAGGAACTTTTAATTATAAAAACGGTAATGTTTTTTCTAGTATATTGTGGGGAGGGCATAATCTTTATGATATGAAACCGTATGATAGATATATGTCAACATCTGGAATATCAACAGAAAAAAAATATAACGGAATTTTTTCAGGCGGAGCATGGTATGGTAATTCACATTACTGGAAATAAACTGTTATGTTTTTTTATAATATTTTATTTTGGAGTATCAAGAATGTTTGCATTTGGAGCAGGATTTTTTTATCCACGGTTAATATTTGAATTTGATAATATTGAGAAAAATTTTTACTGGGGACCTGCCGATAAAGCCTGTGATTTTGCAACAGACAAAACGCCTGAAATTAATGTTATTTTTCGACAACCGGGGAATTCTTTTAAAGCCGAATTTTGGCCAGTATTTTTGACAAAAAAGAATTATTCAAATCTATATATAAATAAAATAATTTATATATATGAAGAAAAAGAAATCATTACTCTTGAAAATGCAAATTTTGAACTTTCAAGTGAAATCCGTGAAATTGGTGATTATAAAGATGGTTGGATTACAAATGGTGTTTTTTATACAATGAATGGGTGGTGTGCAAAGCCAGAAAATTGGAAAGATAAATCAAAACTTTGGCCAGAGACAAATTTTGAAAAGATTTTCAAAAAGAAAAAGCCTGGAGATACATTTCCATTTAGAGTTCGTATTATCTATCGTTTTGATAATGAAGAAGAAAAACAACTAGACATAGATTTCATAGTAACAACTTTTAAGGGAGAATATGTTTCAATTTTTGCGGGGTAAAAAAGATAGCCTAATATTATGGACAAATTCTTATAACGGTAATCTCATTTCTAAAGGTCCAACTGTTAGCGTCAATCGAAAGCTTGAACTCCAGTTACCGTAAGTTCAACCGCCAGCGAAGTGTGTTCCCAAGTGACCAAGCTCTACTCAAGGCATTGTACCTCGCAACTTTTGAAGCAACAAAAAAATGGACTCAGCCGATTCTCAACTGGGGCCTGTTAGCGTCAATCGAAAATAACCGTTTTCTCCCGACGCGAACACCATTACCTGCTGTCAAGGATACAAGTCGTCCTAATGAATCATAAGTTCCTTTTGTGGCATATTTTTCTCCATCCGCATTTTGAATTCCTGTAAGTTGTCCCAAGCCATTATATTCGTATCTTACAGAACGTTCATCAGGATATTTAATAGCTGAAATTCTTAAACCTTGGTCATACTCATATTCTGTCATAAAACTTTTACCAGAAATACATAAAGTTTATTTTTTAGATTAGTTTTTATAAAAAATTTCTCTAATAATTGTTTCTTTTAATTCACCTTTATAGTAACACTTTTGTTTTCGCCAATTTCCAAATAAATCATAATTTGAGAATTCTATCAATTTAACAATGCTATCTTCAACATCTTCTGTATAAAGCTCTATCAAATTATCGTCTTCATCATATTTTAAATTTGTTACTGTTCTTATTTTCCCTGATTCGTATCCTAATTCTGTTTTAATAAGTAAACCTTTTTCGTTATAATAAAATTTGCAATGTCTTTCAAATTTTGATAATGTATTATATCTGTTCCACTTATTGCTTTTGTACAATACTAAATGATTGTCCTCATAAAAATATTTTTCTATTTCTTTACCATAATAAATAGGATTTTCATCTCCATTTATTTTATATGTATATGAAATTTCTTCTAAAGTTAATACATTATCTTCTACATCATAACTTTCTATAGTTCTTAATTTATTATCATAGTAGTATTTTCTTTTATTTTCTGTTTCGTATTCATAATAAAAAGTTAAAGTAGGTTTTATTATTTGCAAAATATTACCATTACTATCATATATGATATTTCTTTCAGAATAATCGTGAACCCTTGATTTTTCATCATACATTAAACCATTTTTATAATATTGTTCATAATAACTTGAACTATCATTTTCTTTGTCTATTGTTATTATTACTTTTTTAAGTTTCTTTTTATCTTTAAAATTTCTCCAATCTTCGATTAATTCAATATTATTTCCATCTTTGTAATCTATAATGTTTCCTGTTGGAGAAAAAGAAAAAGGATTTAATTCTTTTTCTTTAATATTCTCACCTGCTGATATATTTGTAATTAGATTTATGAACAATATATAAAATAAAATGATCTTTTTCATAATTATTGATTCTCCTGTGAATTATTCATATTTACGATAAAGAAATCCATTCTTAAAAATTTATTCTTCCTTCCACTTGGGTCATCTACAAGCTGAGTTCTAACTCCACTTGTATCATTTAATTTTAGATTTTCTCCACAGCGACTATATTGATATGCATCTGCATCCAAATTAACTGTATGATCATATTTATTACCTGATGTATCATGTGTATTAATTCTTGCTGTTGCAAAATGTTGCGTAGTTTCAGATTTATTTGCTTCTTGATATTTATTTACTGCATCAATACCTGTATATGAACCTTCAAAACTTACTGTAGTATCAATTATTCCATTTTCTTCTAAAATTGAATTAATTAGTTCAGCACCATTTTCTGGGGTTAAAAGATTTCCATCTGTAAATAATTTTTTATCTTTTGCAATTTGATTTGCTGTATTTAACGATATTTCATCACCTATAATTGCAGATGCTATTCTTGTATAAGCTGTTAACACACATCCAACTTTAGAAATTAACTCTGATGATTTGCCAAGTGTTTCATCAGATGTTGTCATCAATGTCTTATAGGCATTGATTATTTCCCTTCCATCCGGATCCACAAACGTAATCGGATTCCCACCACAATAAGCCCACCAGTTCACGCCATCTCTTGCTGGGTCTTGTGTAGTGAATCGTCCTAATTCACAGTCGTACCAACGAGCATTGAAGTAATACAACCCACTTGATTCATCAAAGAATTTACCTGTGTAGTTTGGTGTAAAGTTTTCATCTCCTCTCTCGTTCATAACACTT
>JAGBBT010000016.1 GCA_017938365.1 Treponema sp. | reverse complement strand
CATATGTTCTTAAATGTGTATATTGGTAATCCTTGTTTGAAGATGTCGTTTATACATATAAATATAACGTGGCTTTCTTTTAATTGGCTATATAATTCTCCTGACTTTAGCATGTCTATATCCATTGCTGACTGATAATATCTTGCTCTTTCTGGGAGTTCTTTTGTGTCTAGGGCTTGCATTTCTACTGCGAAGATTTTGTCACTTCCTTTGATGCATAAATCTAGCCGAATTCCTTTGGCTTGTGGGTCTAGGAAGATTGTTTCTTCTGTGGACATTTGGATTGTGTCGATTTTAATGTCGAGAAGTATTTCTAATAATTTTTTACATGCATCTGGATGGTCTTTCATTACTTTGTAGAAGATGAATGAATCTGCTAAAGTTGCTTGTTCCCATTTTTGTTCTGGGGTTAGTTCTTGATGTTTTAATTGTTGCATAAAGTCCTCTCTGATAAATTAATTTTCTACATATTTATATAGAGATTTTTTTTGCAATTTTTTCAGTTTTTTAAAATAATTTTGTGTATTTTGTTATAAATTTTCTCTGTGTAGGCTATAACTTGAAAAATGGATGTATTAAGAGAAGATGATTAGAGATTAGGAAAATCCCTGTTAGAGAAAAGTCTAGCAGGGATTTTTTTATTTGTGAAATTATATAAATGCTAAAAATTGCAGTGCATTTGAAATGTCGTTGAATACTGTGCTAAAGGAGGGGGAGGCGTAAAATAAATATTATATTTTTCTAAAAAACTCTTTCAAATCCTGATTTGTCTTCAGAATTTGAAAGAGTTACTTTTTTAATTGCTATTTTGAAATATTTTTTTTAGTTGGAACACCTAGTTTATTGTGATTTGGGATGTTGTTTTTGCGGTAAAGTAGGTGTTGCCAGGCTTTGTTACAATGCTTAGTGTGTATTTTCCTATTGGTAAATCAGAAGGAATAACAAAATCTACAATGTTTGTTCCTCTTCGTGTAAAGGATTTTATGCGGATTTGTTCTTCTGAGTTTTCTAAAAATACGCCTTGTAAAGTGTCAGAAATATCAAAACTTAACTTTCTGCCATGTAAACGAATTGTTTTTCCTGTAGAAATGTTTAAGTTTTCACTTTCGCTGGCATCATCTTGCAAAGTTGTAATACGATAGATTTTTACTTCTCCTGAAACATCTGGTGGAAGTTGTTTGTATTCTAACGTAGAACGTACTTGCTCTTCTGTATTACTATTTATGCTAAACAAAAATCCTAGATGATTGTTTCCTGTTCCTAATGTGAATCCATCTTGAATTCCAGAACAAGTACCTGTGACATTAGCACGGATAATTCCAAATGGAAGTTCTATGCTATATCCTTTTGCAAGATATTTTGTAACAACAGTGTTTAAAATGCTAAGCATTCCCAAGTTATCTGCTTCTGTGAAAGATGAGTTGTAATCAGACATTTCACTGGCAAGCTTGTTTAAAGTTAGATTTTGTGAACAAATACTTCTAAAGCAATATTTATCTTTTGAAGTATCTGTAATAAGAGGATTTTTTATTGTTCTAATATGTAGCATGTTTATTAATTCTCCTTGTAAGTTAAAATTTTCCAAAAAATCTTGGAATCAGATTTCTTTTGACAAAGAGAACCCTATTGTGATACAATCTTATAGTTCGTTTATTCAAGATTTCACAAATTGTGGTTCTTGACCAGAAAGCCTTGTTTTGTAAGTGTTGGCGCACTTTCGTAAACGGGCTTTTTTTATTTATATATGTTCATTCTGTTTTTTGGTGCCTCCTGTTTTATCATTCTAGATTTTAGAATTTGCAAAAGAATGTCTTTATTACCGTTTTGCATCATCTTTTTTCCAAAATGCAATGTTACTTCTAATAAAAGTAGAAGTGTAATAATCGCCGCAAAGCAAGTTGCTTCTACTTCTCCGTTTATGCTTTGTTGTGTGTGCTTTAGCCTAAAATGACCAAACTCATGCAAAATTATATGCATAACTTCTGCAGGAGAGTGCTGGTCATTAAAAGCAATCATTCTGCAAGTTTCTCCAGTTTGCTCGTTAGGAAAAGCTAAACAAAGACCTTCATCCCAAAGACTTAAAGAAATCTTTTTAAATTCTTCAAGATTTTCTTTTTTAAAGGAAGAATAACTTTTAATTCTAATTCCCATGGAACGAATCATCTGTTGATAGTCAAAATCATCTTTATAAAAGTCATTTTCACTAAGAACAGTTATTGCTTCTGCAATAATTTGATTCACTCTCCAAGGTGGAAGAATGTATTGTTTTTCTTCTGTGGGATTATTTGTAATTTTTTCTGGCAATCCTTTATCCTTTTCTGTATTTATGGCTTCATCCATGAGGCCTCCTTTTAATTATTCTTCTGGACGATTATATTCGTCCATTAAGATTTTAATTAAGCTCTTTTTTTGATTCAAACTTAAATCGTCTTTGCTGGAAGCAAGTAGTAATTCAAGTTGTTCATAGCCATATTTAATATCGTTTCCAATTAAATAATCGCTAGTTGTGTGAAGAATATTTGCAAGATTTGCAAGTATTTCTGTTTTTGGCAGTCTGTCTGTAGTCATATATCTACTGAATGCTGCTTCTGTAATGCCGCATAATTCACAAAGTTGTTTTTGTGAATAGCGGTTTTCTTTCATAAGTTCTTTTACCCTCCTTGAAAATTGATATGCCTTTTCCTTTGCCATATATATCTCCTGTGTAAGGCCTATGTCGGCCGATGCTTTGTAGAAAACTTTTTTGTTATCTAAATAGCATTTATTGAACTTCAATTTATGAAGTTGTTTATGTGTAAGATAAACGGAGCAGTTTTTTTTATTTACCTTCCATATATGAATATATTATACTTTCGGTGAATAGTCAAGTAAAAGATAATAAATATTTACCAAAAGTATAATAATATGTTGATTTATATATTATGATAAAGTGTTTTGTTGCTTGTGGCAAGATGTTTTGTTATTTGTAGGAAGATGATATAAGGTTTGTGGGAAGTATGTAATGTTATGAGTTATTCTCTTTGCGTGGAGAGAGTTTGTAACGGATTCTGTATAACGAAAATATTACGAATGGTTAACAGTAATTTTTTTTATTATTGTTTTTTATATTAAAAAACGATAGAGTGATAATGCGACGAAATTTTATAATTATTAAAAAAAAACAATATCGCTAAACGAATAGCAAAAAAAAGCATAATGAGGTAGTGAGAAGTTGGAAAGCAGAAAAAGTCAATTAGTTGCGACAATTGTTTCGAATTTGGTTCTTCAACTAATTACTGCTGTATGTGGGTTTGTATTACCACCTCTGATTGTAGAAACCTTCGGTTCTTCTGTAAATGGTATGGTTTCTTCCATTACACAATTTATTGCTTATTTAAATCTTGTAGAGGCTGGAATAGGAGGTGCAGCCATAGCGGCTTTGTATCTTCCTCTTTGTGAAAATGACCATAATGCTCTCAATGGTATACTTTCTGCTACAAAGAAATTTTATAACAAATCAGGAATCTTATTTACATTTTTGATTCTTTGTCTTGCTGTACTATATCCTATGTTTATTGGAACTCAAGTAGATAAGTTGTCTGCATTTTTAATGGTTTTGATTTTAGGAGTATCAGGTACAGCTGAGTTTTTTCTAATTGGAAAATATAGAGTTTTATTAACTGCTGACAAAAAAGTTTATGTAATATCAATTGTTCAATCAGTTTCTGTTATAGCAAATACTATTGTTGCTGTTATTGCAATAAAACTAGGTGCAGGAATTTTATTCGTTAAGTTTTTAACTGGACTAGTTAATCTATCTCGTTATTTTGTTTTGTTATTTTATGTTCAAAAAAAATATAAATGGCTAGATTTGAATGTAGAACCAAATATAGAAGCCGTTAGCCAAAGTAAAAATGTGTTAGTTCATCAATTTGCAGGTCTGATAGTTTTTAATTCCCCGATTATCATTTTGACAATTTTTTGTTCCCTAAAAGATGTAAGTGTATACTCTGTTTATTCCCTTGTTTTTTATGCTATATCAATGTTGTTAAATGCTTTTAGTAATGGAATGCAAAGTTTTTTTGGTGAAAGTCTTGTGAAAGATGATATAGAAAAAAGTAGAAAGTTTTTTATAAGGTATAAAATTTTCTTCACTGTTGCTGAATGTTGGTTTTATAGTATGACATATATGTTAATTATGCCATTTATGTCAATTTATACAAAGAATATGTCAGATGCAAATTATATGCAACCAAATTTGGCTATATTGTTTATAGTTGTTGGTTTATTAAATAATGTTAGACTTCCAGAAACTCAATTAATTAGTGCTGCTGGTCATTTTAAAAAAACTCAAAATCGGGCAATAATTGAATTGTGTATAAATTTATTCTTTGCCATTACTTGTACAATAATTTTTGGTTTTGTTGGTGTATTATTTGGAGCAATTGCCTCTGGTCTATATAGATGTACAGATATGGTAATTTATTCATGTAAAAATATTTTAAAAACAAATGTTTTAAACTCTGTAATAACAGTATTGTTGATATTAATTATGTATGGAATAGTAATATATGGTGCATCCTTTTTTAGATTTGAATGTATTGACTATTTTGATTGGATAAAAATTGCATTGTTGTATGGAGTAGTTTTTGCATTGCCAATTATTATTTCTTTTTTATTTGTTAGGAGAAAAATATGAGCAAAATAATTATCATTATTGATAATATTACAAAAAGAGCAGGAACAGAAAGGGCTGTTGTAAATTTATCTAATATTTTAGCAAAACAAGGTCAATCAGTGTGTGTTTTATCTATACAGTCTGTTGAAGGCGCACCTGCGTATTCGATTGATTCTTCTGTTACTATAAAACATTTCGAAAGACCTGATATTGGTTCTTATTTTCCCATAGCAAAGAATAGAATAACAATAATACTAAAAAAAATCAGTTTTTTTTTAGTATTAAACAAATTGATTAAAAAAGAAAAATGTGAGATTGTTATTGGAACTACTACATTTATAAATTTTTTAATTAGATTTTTGCCAAAAAAAATAAAAACTATTGGATGTGAACATTTTAATTCATATATATGTAGTAAAAAGCAAATGTTTCTTAGAAAACTTCTTTATAAGAAGTTAAATGCTGTTGTTTTATTAACAGAAAATGATAAAAATAATTATGGAAAAATGAAAAATCTTTATGTAATTCCAAACTCCTTATCATTTATACCATCAAAACTTTCTGATTGCAAAAATAAAAAAATGATTAGTCTAGGTCGTTTTTCATATCAAAAAGGATATGATTTATTAATTGATTGTATCGCTTTGGTTAAAGATAATTTATTAGATTGGACAATTGAACTATATGGTGATGGAAGCGACAAAGAAAAGTTATTAAACAAAATAAACGAAAATGGTTTAGATAGAATTATATATTTGAAAGATAACACTACAGATGTTGAAAGCGTATACGCCTCTTCCTCGATTTATTTGTCTTCTTCTAGATATGAAGGCCTACCTATGGTTCTAATAGAATCTCAATCATGTGGACTTCCTGCCGTATCTTTTGATTGTCCTTATGGGCCTTCTTATATAATAATTGAAGGTAAAACAGGATTTTTGGTTCCGTTAGGTGATGTTAAAAAAATGAGTGAAAAAATATTGGAACTGATTAATAATGAGGATCTAAGAATACAAATGGGAAAACAAGCTGCTATAGAATCTAGTAGATTTTCAGAAGATAAAATTTCAGAAATGTGGAAAATTTTATTGGAGAGGATTTAAATGAAAAATATCAATCCTAAAATTAGTATAATAGTCCCAGTTTATAAGGTTGAAAAATACCTTAATCGATGTTTAGATTCAATTATTGCTCAAACTTTTACAGATTGGGAATGTATACTAATTGATGATGGTTCTCCTGATAATTGTGGAGAAATCTGTAATGGATATGCTAAAAAAGATGAAAGGTTTGTTGTGATTCATCAAGAAAATGCAGGGGTGAGTGCGGCACGAAATGTTGGATTAGATGTGGCAAAAGGTGATTATATTGGATTTGTGGATGGAGATGATTGGATTGAATCTAATACTTATGAAATAGCTATTAATACAGCGATAAAAGAAAATGCTGATTTAGTCGAGTGGGGTTGTGCGTTAAACGATGGTGTTAAAGATTATAAATATTTAATGCATCCAGAAGGTGCTTTTGATTTATTTAATACTCAAGTTCAGTTGTGGCATGGTCCTTGTACAAAGTTAATCAAAAAATCGGTTTTATCTATGTATGGCTTAAAATTCCCCCAAGGAATTGCACTAGCAGAAGACATGTATCTATCTACTAAATTATTTTATTATTCAAAAAAAAGTTTCGGACTTTCTAATTGTTTATATCACTATTATCAAAATCCAGAAAGTGCAACAAAATTGATAACAATAAAAAAGATAAATGATGAGTGCACTGTTGTAGATGAATTAGAATCTTTTTTTAAGGAAGAAAATGCATCTAAATATTGGTTTGATTTGATTTTTGAGAAAAAAATGAGAGCGAAAAATAAATATATTTTTATGCTTAATAAACCTAATTATAAATTATGGAGGAAAAAATACAAAGATGTAACATGGGGCTTATTCAAAATTTCGCCACTTCTTACAAAAGTCTATTATTTTTTTATAGTTCTTCATTTAGATTTTATCGCAATACTAATGCATAAACTGAGATATGGGAAATAATTATGTACTTTTATATAGGTCTTTTTCTTATTTTTAGTTTTTTCTTGTTTTGTTATTCTAATGTAAAGGATAAATATCTTTCCTTGATATTAAAAATTTCATGTTTTCTAATCATTTTTATTCCTGCAGCTATTAGGTACAATATAGGTACAGATTATTCAAATTATGTAGGAATATTCAATAGATTTTCTTTAGGCAAGGAAATGAAACAAGAATTTGGTTGGAGATTAATTAATCAGTTTGTATATAAAAATGGGTTAGATGTTCAATGGATTTTTATTATTTCTAGTTTTATTACTTATGTTGTACTTTTTAAAACAAATAAAAAGGATTCTTTTATCGCATTAATCATATATTTTTTATATCTTTATACTTTTTCGTATAATGGAGTAAGAAATGCAATTTCAATATCATTATTTTGGTATAGTTATATATGTCTAATAAACGAAAAAAAACTTCGTGGATTTATTTTTATTTTAATAGGTTCTTTGTTTCATAGTTCTGCATTAATTTATTTACCGTTATATTGTTGTATGTGTTTTGTGCCAATTTCAAAAAAAATGACTATTTGTATCGGTATTTGTTGTTTCATCCTATTTTCTAAATTAAATTTAGCTACACTCATATTAGAATCTCCTATATTTGGTAAGATGAAGTATGCTGCCTACTTAAATCGTGTGAATGATATTTCTGCTGTAAAAATAGGTTCGGGATTAGGAATGCTTCTCCGTTTTTTCTGTACCTTTTTGTTATATATATTATGTGATGAAAAAAAATGTAAAAAAAATGAATTTCAAGGAATGAGTTGGTTATTTATTGCATTGATAGCGACGGATTCTTTATCAGTTCAAATTTTTATTTTTTATAGACTTGTTACAATCTTTCATGTGGCTTATATGGCTATGTTTATGATTGTTTTTAGAAAAACAAGTAACGGCTTAGTTATTTTAGGAAGATGTTTTTGCTTGTTATATGTAATTATTTTCGTTTTTTTTGCTATGCTTGCTAATGGGCAAAACGAAGTTATTCCTTATACAACTGTATTTTAGAAAGGATGGTTTTATATGAAGATTTATATTATTTTATGGGAATTCAAAAAATCAAATGGAGCTTGTAGAGCTGTTGCTAATTTGGCTAATTTATTAGCTGATAATTTTGAT
Source organism: Treponema sp. (assembly GCA_017938365.1). Lineage (GTDB taxonomy): Bacteria > Spirochaetota > Spirochaetia > Treponematales > Treponemataceae > Treponema_D. The sequence continues at coordinate 5,000 of JAGBBT010000016.1, read as the reverse complement.
GTTACTATTGTTTGTACAGATACTTTATCGGGGAAATCATATTATCCCTTAAATGATAAAATAAATATACAACATTTAGGAATTCCTGTTGCGAAGAATTTTTTTGATAAGTTTCGACGAAAAAAAGAGTTGATTGTTAAACTAAAAGATGTTGTAGAAAATAATGCATGTGTGATTGGAACAAATACTACATACAATCTGATTTTGCATAAGATTCGAAATATAAAACGAATAGGATGTGAGCATATAAATTATGAGGCTTTACCATTTATCTACAGACTTATGCGAAGATTTATTTACCGAAAACTTGATAAAGTTGTTTTATTAACAGAAGTTGATAGAAAGAAGTATAAATTTTTGAGAAATACCTGTGTAATTCCAAATAGTTATTCGTTTAAACCTAAAAAGATAAATGATTATTCAAAAAAAAATATTATCGCAATTGGAAGACTAACATATCAAAAAGGATTTGATATGTTAGTGGATGCTGCCGTATTATTAAAAAGTAAACTTCCTGATTGGAAAGTGAAAATTGTTGGTGATGGAGAAGACAAGGAAAAATTACTTGATAAGATAAAAGAAAATGATGTATCTGATTTTATCAGTATTATACCTCCTAAAATAGATGTTGTAGATATATATCATTCTGCAAGTATTTATGTAATGTCTTCGAGATTTGAAGGTTTGCCAATGGTGTTGATTGAGGCACAATCTTGTGGTTTACCAATTGTAAGTTTTGACTGTCCTGAAGGTCCTTCCGAAATAATTCATGATAATATTGATGGTTATTTAGTCGAAAAAAATAATATACAAGCTCTTGTTGAGAAAGTTATTTATTTAGCAAATGATGAAAATTTGAGAAAACAATTTGGTCAAAATGCTTTTATTGCTTCTGAACGATATTCTTCAGATGTAGTAAAAAGCAAATGGTTAGAATTAATTTTAGGAGAAACGAAATGAAACGCGTAATCACTTATGGTACATTTGATTTATTACACTATGGACACATTAATTTACTAAAAAGAGCTAAAGCTCTTGGTGATTATCTGATAGTTGCATTATCAACTGATGAATTTAATTGGAATGAAAAAAAGAAAAAATGTTATTTTAGCTATGAAAAAAGAAAAGCTTTGTTGGAAGCAATTCGTTATGTTGATTTAGTTATTCCTGAAGAATCATGGTCACAAAAGGAAACTGATGTTGATTTGTATCATGCTGATACATTTGTAATCGGTGATGATTGGAAAGGTAAATTTGATTTTTTAAAAGAAAAATGTGAAGTTGTCTATTTAGAGCGAACTCCAGAAATAAGTACAACACAAATAAAACAGGAACTTTCAAAATGAGAAATTTTTTGCAAATTTTATTAATAATTCTTTCTGAAATTTTATCATTTTTTAATAAGTTTATTCCAAAGAGTGATAAAAAAATATTGTTTTTTTCAAATCCTTCATATAATGATAATGCTAGAGCTCTACTTCAATGGAGTGTGGAAAATTTACCACAAGGGAAATACAGTTTTTATTCATGTGTGAAAATTTCGACCAACGGAGAAAAAAATAATATAAAGTTTATTTCAAGGGTAAAAGGATTATTTGTTTTTCTTAGAGCTAAGTATGTTTTTTACGATATTGGTACTACGAGAATAAGACCATCAGCGAAACAAATGGTTGTACAATTATGGCATGGAACTCCATTAAAAATGATAGGGAGAAGTGTTTCAAAGATAAAAAAACAAGAACGCTTAGATGATTTTTCATTTGTAATTACAACTTCTGAGAAATTTTTGAAAGTATTTGCATTGGCATTTGAGTGTGATGAAAAAAAAGTTCGTTTATTTGAATATCCAAGAAACGATTATCTTTTAAAACCCGATTTTTCTATATTACAAAATTATCAAAATAAAGTGTATAAAAAAAATATTCTTTGGATGCCTACCTTTCGGAAAAGCTTTTTAGACAAAAACACAGGTGCTAATACGTTCTCTCTTCCATATTTTGAAGATATGAAGGGGATAGAAGACTTAAATGAATATTTAAGGAATAATGATAGTTTTTTAACTGTAAAACTACATCCAGCTGATATTTCAAATTCATTGAGTTTTCCTTTTTTCTCGAATATAAAGATTTTTAATATTCAAGAGTATAATTCATATAATATACCAAATTATTCATTTGTTTCATGTTTTGATATGCTTATTACTGATTATTCTTCAATATATTTTGATTGGCTTTTATTAGATAGACCTATGGCTTTTACAATAAATGATTTGGCAGAATATTCTTCTCAACGTGGATTTATTTTTGAAAATCCTCTAGAATATATGCCTGGTGAAATCATCCGTTCTACAGATCAATTTTATGAAGTTTTGGATAGAATAATAAATAATATTGATAATTTTTCTGTAGATAGAAAAAGAATAAGAGATTATAGCCATTCGGTAAATTGGAATGGTGATGCATGTGAACAAATAATGAATTATTTGGGAATCAAATAATATGTGGTATGGAGAAATTGAAATGAAAATTTTACACATTATCACAAACACAGAATTAGGTGGAGCTCAAAAAGTTTGTATAGACTTATGTAATTCTGCTATAAAAGAAGGCCATGTAGTGGCTGTTGCAAGTATGGAAGGTGGGTATCTTTGGGGGCAATTGCCATCAGAGGTAAATCAGTATTTCTTAAAAAATCTAGTAAAACCTATAAAACCGTTAAAAGATATTAAGGTTATTTTTGAATTATTAAAAGTAAAAAAAGCCTTTAAGCCAGATATAATTCACTTGCACTCAAGTAAAGCTGGGGTATTAGGAAGAATTATTGGACTTGGAATGAAAAATAGAGTTGTTTATACAGTTCATGGGTTTGATTCGATTCGTTTAGTTCATAGAGTATTTTTGCCTCTTGAAAGACTTTTACAACACTTTTGTGGTGCTATTATTGGTGTTTCTGATTACGATAACAAAAATCTAAAATCAGAAAAAATTAAAAAAAATGTTAGTACAATTTATAACGGTATTAGTGAATTATCTATAAACAAGGAATCGGCTTTCCCTTTTGATGTGACCAATAAAAAAATTGTCATGACAATAGCACGTATAGCTCTTCCTAAGCAATTTGATTTGTTTTTAGATGTTGCAAGAAATTTTGGAACTGATTATCTTTTTATTTGGATTGGTGGAGAACCAAATTTAACTTTAGAGGAAATTTATAATAAATATGATGTTCCAGAAAATGTAAAATTGATGGGTGATGTTCCAAATGCAAGTAAGTATATTAATTTGTGTGACCTATTTGTTTTATTTTCTAATTTTGAAGGTTTACCAATGACAATAATTGAAGCAATGAGTCAAAAAAAAGCAATAGTTGCATCAGATGTTGGTGGAATTTATGAATTAGTAGATGATTCAAATGGGAAATTGATAAAAAATGATGTTGAAGAGGCAACTAATGCTATAAAAACTATATTGAAAGATAATTCTAAGAAAAACAATATGGAAATAGAGTCTTATAATAAATATAATAAGAATTTCACATTGGAAAAAATGTGGGAATCGTATAAAAATATTTACGAAAAATTGATAAACAAGGGAAATTAAATCATGCAAATTACTATTATTGGTGGTTCTGGTTTTGTTGGAACTCGATTAACAAAAAGACTTTTGGCTGCAGGGCATACAGTAAAAATTGCAGATAAACGAAAAAGTGTAACTTATCCAGATTTATGGGTACGTTGTGATATTCGAAATGCTGGAAATGAAACAAAGGATTTTCCAGAAAGTTTAACAGATGCTGCTAGTGCGCCAGGAAAGGCAGAGGAAGCTGCAAAAGCAATGCCGATGCATTCATTGATAGATGTGCTAAAAGGAAGTGAAGTTGTTATCAATCTAGCAGCAGAACACAGAGATGATGTTACTCCAAAATCCTTGTATGATGATGTAAATGTTACTGGTAGTGAAAATGTTTGTAACGCTTGTTCAGAACTTGGCATCAAAAAAATAATTTTTACAAGTTCTGTAGCTGTTTATGGTTTTGCACCTGTAGGAACAGATGAAACTGGAGAAATTAATTATTTTAATGATTATGGAAGAACAAAATATTTAGCAGAAGGCAAGTATCGTGAATGGTTAGCTAAAGATTCTTCTAATTCAGTTGTAATTATCCGACCTACTGTAATTTTTGGAGAACAAAACAGAGGTAATGTTTATAACCTTTTACGCCAAATTGCCGGTGGAAAATTCCCAATGGTAGGAAGAGGAACAAATAGAAAATCAATGAACTATGTAGAAAACATTGCAGCATTCATTGAATATGAATTATCCCATGATAACGAAGGTGGTGAACATCTCTACAATTATTGTGATGAACCTGCTTATGATATGAATCATCTAGTTTTAGATGTTTACAAATTTCTTGGAAAACCAAAATCAAAACTTATTCACTTTCCATATTGGTTAGCATATTTTGGTGGAAAATGTTTTGACTTATTGGCATTTATCACAAGAAAGAAATTTGCAATTAGTTCAATTCGTGTTAAAAAATTCTGCCAAAATACATACTTTGTTGGTGCAAATATCAAGAAAACAGATTTTGTGCCACCTGTAAAACTTGAAGATGGCTTAAAACAAACTATTGAATACGAGTTTGTAAATAAAGTTCAAGGTCATACTTTTAGTTGTGAGTAATTAAAACGGGTGCAAGAAGTTTTTTCTTGTGCCTTTTTTTTCGTGGCGGAAAACGTACAATTGCCACAATCGGGTTGGATAATGTTGTTATTGTAGACTCAGATGATTCACTTTTAATTGCCGCTAACAATATTATTGTATTTTCACAATACTTAAATTTTAAAAGAGGAAAAAAATATGAAAAAAGAAGAAATTTATACATCTAATGATGTCTTATTTTCTGTTATGTCAAAAAATTATCATGATTTACATGATATAATTGATGAATTTTCTGCTAGAGAAAACATTTTCAATTTTAAAAAGAAAGAAAGTCTT
>JAGBBT010000015.1 GCA_017938365.1 Treponema sp. | reverse complement strand
TTTGGAGAGTTCAATATTATGAAACAAACCCTCAATACGATAGAAAAACACATAAACTAATACACAATGCAACTTGGAAGATTTTACCCATAAAAACATATTTAGAATATTCAAAACTTTGGAGAGGTTGCCCGTTTAGGGATTACCTCTCTGATTTTATTAGAGGAGCAAACAATGATTAAGTTGAATTTAGAAACTAAAAACGAAGCTGAAGAACGAATAAAAGCTTATTTGGAAGACAATGTTAGTGAGATGCTTGCTGATAAAATAAATAATGGCGTTCAAATAACAAAAAACGAGAAGATTTTAACTAATAAAAAAACATTATCTGGATTTATGAAATATGCAAGCGAAGAAGCAAGAAAACTTGCAGAAAAAGGAGCAAGTTTTGCTTGCATAGAAGATAGCACGGTTTATGGTTGGGCTATTCACTACTTTGAAGAAGATAGTATTGAAGGAAAACTTTACAATCAAGACGGAAGTGAATATAAAACTGAAATTAAAGCCACTCCAAAAGCCACACCAAAAATAGAGAAAGTTAAGAAGAAAGAAAGTAATCAACAATCATTATTTGACTTAATGAACTTTTGTGATGATGAACCTACAAATGAAGATTTGGAAGAACCACCTATTGAATATGACACGGTTGAAGAATCAGATAATGATATTGATGACTTTGATGAAGAAGAAATTGAAGAAGCATTAGAAATCATAGCAGAAGAAAACAAGTTTACTAATGCTCAAATTGACTTAGAAACAGGTGAAATTCAGCCAAAAGCAAACACGTTTGACAAAGAGTCGATTAAATTACTTTACAGCCTTTTAGATGGCAATTTGGAGGCAAAATAGATGTTCACAGAAAAGCATATCAGAAAAATACCAGAATATATGATTAAGCTGATAAAACAAAAAGATTCAGTTGTTAAACAAGATGGCAATGTAAGATTTTATAAATACTTCACAAAATACAATAAAGAATTATGCGAAGTTACAGTTGCAGTTAGAAACTATCGTAAAAGATGGTTATGTAAACAAGTTATTGTTCACGGCATTCACGCTGACAAATGTTATTTACAAGATATTATCAGAGTTATGTCCTATTACAAGGTTGGATGGTATCGTGAAGGTATTTCAAGAACTCCAAAATGGCAAGATTATGATTGGGGTTGGCAATATGATAAATATTTTAATATGACTCAACCCGAAGTGATAAACAAAGAATATATACTCACCTTGCCAGAATACAAATATTCAGCAATAGATAAGTATCAATATTGTGATACGCTAAAATATTTGCGATTATATGAAAAATATCCACAAGCTGAATTATTAGTTAAAATTGGTTTATGCGGTCTTGCTACCAGTAAACAAATTCTACAAAAATGTGCAAAAGATAAGAGTTTTTGCAAATGGATATATAAAAATCAAGAAGAACTTAAAAAACATGGTTTTTATGTTTCTTCAATTATCAGAGCATATAACAAAAATAAATCAATTAAAGAGATTTATGATTATGACCGATTCAATCTTGAATTTAGTCGAGAAGGCAATTTTACAAGATTAAAACAAATGTTGAAAAACAATGAAAAAGAAACTTTTTTAAAGTATATACTTAAACAAAATACAAATGGTTATAGTTATAATGACTACTTAAACGCTTGCGAATATTTAGGTTTGGATATGAATGAAGAAAAGAATAGATATCCAAAAGATTTTAAGAAATGGCACGATATTCGTATCGATCAATATCATACGCAAAAAGCTATTGAAGATGAGAAAACAAGAAAAGAGCTATATAATAAATTCAAAAAGGTCGCAAACAAATATTTATCTTTACAAAGAAGTTTAAAAGATGATTTTGTAGTGATAATTGCTAAAAGTCCAGCAGACCTTATAAATGAAGGTAGAATATTAAATCATTGTGTAGGACGAATGAATTATGACCAAAAATTTGCAAGAGAAGAAACCTTGATATTCTTTGTAAGAAATAAAGATGACATAAATACACCTTTTGTTACACTTGAATATTCACTTGAAAATCACAAAATTTTGCAATGTTATGGTTATAAAGACAGTAAGCCAGAAGAACAAGTTTTAGAATTTGTTAATAAAACTTGGCTACCATACGCAAACAGAAAATTAAAGAAATTAGTTGCATAGGAGGATATAAAAATGACTAACTATTTTAGAATTACAGGCTATTGGCCAGAAAACGATTGCTGTTTTATAATAGATTCAAATGGAATGTTTGAAAAGTTATGGCAATTTAG
>JAGBBT010000014.1 GCA_017938365.1 Treponema sp. | reverse complement strand
GATATTACTTTAAGAGCAATTGAAATTTTAAAATCAGTTGATTTGATTGCTTGCGAGGATAGTCGTGTTACCCAAAAATTATTGAATCATTTCGATATAAGAACAAAATGTGTTTCTTATCATAAGTACAATGAAAAAGAACGTGTAAATCAAATTATTGAAACTTTAAAAAGTGGGAAAAAAATGGCTCTTGTATCAGATGCAGGAACTCCACTTATTTGTGATCCAGGTTCGGTTATAGTGAAAGAATTGAGAGATAATGGTTTTTCTGTAACTGCGCTTCCTGGGGCTAATGCTATTGCAACATTTTTATCTCAAGTTTCTCGTGAGGACGAAACTTACACTTTTATCGGATTTTTACCAAAAACTCAAGCGAAAATTGAAGAAGTAGCACTTCAATACAAATTTAGTGATTTTGTTTTTTATGAATCTCCAAATAGAATTATTCAAACTTTAGAAATTATCAAAAATGTTCGACCAGAATGTAAGGTTGCATTTGGTAGAGAATTAACAAAAGTTTTTGAAGAAGTTGTAATTGATAAAATTGATAATGTAATTGAACATCTGAAAACAAATGTTGCAAAAGGTGAATTTGTTTGTTTGATATATAGAGATGGTGAAGTTTCTGATTTAACTCAAATGGAAGATAAGGTAAAACTATTACAAGACAAAGGTTTTGGGGCAAAAGATATTTCGGTAATTTTATCAGAATTATATGGCGTGAATAAAAATAAAATTTATAAAATAGTAGTTGGTAAATAGATGTAAATATTTTGTACATTTTTTATAATTTATGCTACAATTTTTATTGAACAAAGAGTGAGAGTTTGTAAGGAAGTATATTCTTGAAATTTCATAAAATTACTAAACAATTATTGTTAGCAGTAATCTTGGTTATGATGACACAGACAAATGTTGTCGCTATGGATGATGTATGGGGCGGAATGGGTCTTTCAGAAGAGGCTGTTCAGGATGTTCCACGTCCTAGTGATATGTTTAAAAGCCAAGATGGTTCTGCTACTTCTCAAACTCAAACAAGTTCAGAAACCCCAGTAGATAAAGAATTAAGACTTATTAAAGATATTGAAATTTATGGTCTAAATTCTGTTGCAGAACACGAAATCAGAGAAAAAATCCGAATGAAGCAAGGTGGAACTTATTCTCGTGATTTGTTACAAACAGATTTAAAAACTATCTATCAAATGGGTTATTTTACAGAAAAAATGAAAGCTATTCCGTCTAAAAATGAAGATGGTTCAGTTACTGTAAAAATTGTTGTTGAAGAAAATATCCCAGTTAAAGATTTTACTATTGAGGGTAATACAGTTATTCCTATTGAAGATATTTTAGCAACCTTAAATGATATGAAAGGTAAGCCTCAAAATATCGCTCAATTAAATATTGCAATTTCTCAAATTCAAGAATTATATACTTCAAAAGGCTACATTTTAGCTCGAATTGATTCAGTTACAGATGATCCAGATGGTACTATCAACATTAGTATCAAAGAAGGTGTTATCGACAAAATTATGATTGAAGGTAATGAAAAAACCAAAGATTATGTTGTTGCTCGTAACATTTTGACTGAACCAGGAATGATTTATAATGAAAATCTTAT
>JAGBBT010000120.1 GCA_017938365.1 Treponema sp. | reverse complement strand
CACCCTACTACTTAGAATGTGCATGATGAAAACCGCAAACCTTGTGGCAAAATTCATAAAATGCCAATGCTTAATCACAGGAGAAAGTCTTGGCCAAGTTGCAAGTCAAACCCTAGAAAATATGGCAGTTACAGAAAGCTGTTGTGAACTTCCACTATTACGCCCACTGGTGGGCATGGACAAAGAAGAAATTGTTACAATCGCAAAAGAAATCGGCACTTACGAAACCTCAATTTTGCCCTACGAAGATTGCTGCGTACTTTTCTCACCAAAACACCCAGTAATCAAAGCAAAATTAGAAGACGCCCACACCCTTTACAACGCCCTAAACGTAGACGATTTAATCCAAGAAGCATTCAAAAACCGAGAAATCAAAATGTTTAGCGCTCGAAATTACGTTTGGGAAAATTTCAACAACTAATTATTTTCCTGTCAAAATCTTTTTTTTGACAGGAAATAATAAAAACTACAAATTTGAACTTCTATTTTATTCTGAATTTATTTTTTTTTAATTCCTATCAATTATTATTTGTAGGATTTTGGGTTATTCAAATTTTAGCAAATCGAATCAACAGTTATTATCTCTCCAAACATTTTGAAACAGTCTAAAAAATAAAATTTAAAATATGACCAATATATTATCACGTCTTATTTTATCACTATATAAAGAAGATTTCTTTAAAACTTCTTTATAATACCCATCAATAAAATGATTTTCAGTTAATGAATAAATTTCAGAAAAATAAAATGGAGAATATAAACCATTAATAAAATCATAAATTCCTACATCAGAAGTATTATAACCAAAAAATTCTATATTGGAATCATTAATAAAATGTCCTTGTGTAACATATTTATTTACCTCAACAATTACCTTATCATTTTTAATTAAATAATTTTTACTATTGATGTCTTTTTGAATATACCATAAATCACTATCAGAGAAATTGTTAGGTACGATAATATAACCATCATAAGCTTTTTTCATCATTCTTCCATCATGAGAAAATTGATATATTGCAGAATTGCCGTTATTATTTGTCAATACAACATAAAAACATTCATTAAAATAAGTAAAAAAGCTTATTTCAGAGTTTAATTGTTTTATTAAATATGAATCTGGAAGATGTAAATAAGATATTGTTTCCTCAAAAAATTTACCCTCTTCAAAAATTATTTTTTGTAAAATCCATTTGCGTTCAGATGTAGGAACTTTGTTAAAGTTTTTAGTTGAGTCAAATTTTATTACATAAAAAACCAAAGATTGTTTTTCTTTAATTGGATATGTAACACATCGAATTTGATTATCACATTTATATTCAGAAACTAAATTATCATTTAATATTTTTATTGAATGAGTTTGACATATAATCACAGAGTTTGAAATAATCATAGGCATCAAATCAATATCATAATTTGCAATATCATATTGCAATGGTAATTTAGAACTTTCATCAATTTCATGAAAAGAATTGTTCTTTTCATATAAAACTCGTTTATACAGTAAAATTGAATCTAATTCTAGATTTTCCAATTGATTTGAGATATTTACATTTTGACTAATTATCCTTTTATCAGATTTCCATGACATTATAATTCTAAAACACAAAAAAAATAATATTAATAATAAAGAAATAAATAAAAATATTTTTTTCATAATTCAACCCCTATTTAGTATGCCATATTCACAGATTTTGATAATTGATATAATAAGAAAGTATCCTTGTCCATTAAAATCTGAAACTTTGGAATTAAATCTCCTGTAGTAAATACACCACCAGCAAAAGCTATTTTACCTACATGTTGGGAACAATTATTTTTTAGAAAACTATAAGGAGAAGGTTTTTTATTTTCATAAATTATAAATCGATTACCAGTTTCTTTTGCGGCAAAGCCTGTCTCTATTTCTATACCTGCTAATTCAAAAGCTTTCGTTTGCATTGCCTTATCTTGTTCTGGAGATGTTTTTACACTAGACCATTCTTGATAATTAAATGGTGTTGCTCGATCTTTAGCATAATTATCAAAGAACTCTTGTTTTGAAGAAAACCATTGAACGTCAGTAGATTCTGGACCATCGTTAGAATAGTATAACCATCCATCAGAATCATTTCCTACTAGTACAGCAACATGTCCAAAAGGTATTTTATTTAATATAGGTTTAGCAGAACGTCCTCTATCAGGATCAAGAAGTTGAATTATATCCCTTCCATCCGGGTCCACATACTTAACCGGATTGTTTCCAGCGTAGTGGTATAAATTGCTATTTGTAGGACTAACAACCCAAAATTCAGCAATTTCAGCTCAAAATTGTCCAAAATCAGCAGTTTTCAACGAAGCTTCTGCGGATTTTGTTCCTTCCTTGGAAATGTGTCTTCATTTTACCCTAAATTTTGCTTTTTTTCTAGCAAATTTAGGGTAAACTCACGAAAATTTGGCTCTAATCCTATCAATTATTATTGATGGGAGGAATATTTTTTTTAATCATTTTTCAGAATAAAGTTTTACTGAAAAATCAGGAATTGAAATAGTAACACAAGTTTCAGAATAAGGAAAATCATTTATGTAACAAATCAGAAAACTGTTTATGTTTTTATCATATAAAAGTACTACTTCACCTTTATAATTTTCAATTTCTGAAATATAAAATTTTTTTAGAATTTCTCCTGTTTTTAATTCATATATAACAGGAAAATATTGTTGTTTTTTTATGGAAATACCAAAAACATCTTCTATATCTGAATATGGATTAATTACATCTATTTTTGTTAATGTACATAAAAACGAAGAATCTTCTGAAACAACAAAATCCAAATTAAATGGAATTTTTGTATCAGTCAATTGTCTATTAACAATATCCAATTTCATTATAGTATTATTCTTCCCAATAAAAAACAAATTTCCATCAACTAACTTAAATAATGAATTTACATCTTTAAATTCATCTTTTATTGTATACCACAACTTTTGATTTTCATTATTATCAATATAAATTTCCCATACTTGTTTTTGAAAATCACGTTTTAAAATATATTCATGACAATATAAATTACCAACACAAATACATAAACTTAATAAAATAAAAAACTTTTTCATACTATACTACTCCAAGAAAATAACACGAATTTCTTTTAAATTATTTATATTATAAGCTGATTCATCTCGTATATTTATATATCTATTTAAATCACCATTACTTGTAGCAGTTAATCCCTTCGTAAAATATCCATTGATGTCTGGTAATTCTGAAATACCAACCATATGATTATCTGCACAAGCTGTATCATCAGAAAGATCAAATATACCAACAATCATGTATGCTTTATCACTTTTTGCATATTCTCTAAGTTTTGATTCTAATCCATCAGCACCTTGAACATCCTTAGTCCAATAATCCCAATTTCCCTCTCCAAAAAGAGCATTCATTGATTCTTTTCGACCATTTAAACAAGCAGAATCTTCTGCAAACAAAGATTTATCATTATTTATTTTTTCTGGTGTATTAAATTTTGTTGAATTGGATAAGGGTACTCCATAATATTCTGATGAATAAAAAACATTTGCAAATGTCGTTACATAACATCCAGAAGAACTTATTTTTTCAGAAGTGGAGTTTCCAAGATAACTATCTGAATAATCACTCATATTGTATTTTCCGATTATCCCTAAAAGAATCCGTCCATCCGGGTCCACATACCGCACCGAATTATTGCCAGCGTAGTGGTACAAATTGCTATTGATGTGATTAAGTGCAAAATTTTTTTAAAAAAAAACTATACAAATAATCAAATTTCTAGACAATTTTAGTTTGGTTTTTGAATACTAACATAAAATTAGAAATTGTACTACATAATTTTTAAAAAACATTATATTTAACCGCCTTTTTTTTATAATCTAAAAAAAATGTTTATCTTGACATTTTGTGTATATATGATTATATTCTGAAACACTGTGTCTTTTATAAGTAATATTTTCTTAGATTTGTTAATTTTTTCCTCATTGCTCTTAGTAAGTATTAATGACATACGATTTTTAAAAATTTCCAATAAAATTCTTTTGTTTATGTTGGTACTAGTTTTAGTAAGACATTTTATTCAAGGATTTGATTTTTATTCTTATCTTATGAGTTTTATTGTTTCAATCTTTTTTACTTTAGTTTTTCTTTTAGTTCGAAAAATTACACACAATGGTTTGGGATTTGGTGATGTTAAATTGATTTTTATTACATCTTTTTGCTTTGGACTTGTTAAATCTTATATCGCATTAATATTAGCATGTTTATTTGGTATTGTTTTTATTGCTGTAAAAAATAAAAACAGTCAAGAAAAAATTAATAAAGTTCCTTTTGCTCCATTTATTAGCAGTGGTTATTTCTTAGTACAACTTTTTTATGGTTTGGTAAAATGAAAAATATTAAACTAGTTTATTTGTTTTTTCTTTTATTTATTAGTTTTAATATCACCGCTCAAGAAGTTGATAATTCAATTTATATGGATTTTAGAAATCAAAAAATTTCTGACATAATTTATTCGATTGCAGAGTTGTGTGGCGAATCTGTAATTATAGATGAAACCGTTACTGGTAGTACCACTTTTCGTTTTGAGGATGAAAATTTCGAAAGAGCTTTATATAGATTTGCCGAATCTTGTCAGTTATCAATTACAAAGAAAGATAATGTATTTTTTGTATCAAAAGTAAGCATTGAAATAAATGTAAATGATAAAATAAATTTGAATACTGAAAATGTAAATATTGAGTCATTACTAAATTTGTTATCGCGAGAAACAAATACAACAATTCTTTATGATTCTTTGCCAAGTTCAAATATTACAATTAGAGTTACAGAATCTAGTTTAGAAGATATTTTAAATCTAATAATTGTAAAACTTCCAAATTTTGGATTAGAAAGAATTGCCAGTGGTTATTATCTAGCAAAAAGTTCTGGAACGTCCACAAAAAGGAATATAGATGTTTTTACAATTTCAAATATCGAAGATAAATTTTCTGTATCAATTCAACGAGCATCTCTTTCCAATGTGATTGATACATTGTTTAAGAAAGCAAAAAAAGAATATTCATTTTATTCTAACTTAAATATTCAATTAGAAAATATTAGCTATTCAAATAAGGATTTTGATGAAATCTTATCTCTTATATTGAAACAAGCAAATTGTGATTATTCAATTTTAGATAATATTTTTTATATTTTTGATGTTCAAAAGAAAGATATTACCAAAAGTTTTAAGGAAACCAAAATAATTCAACTAAGAAATATTTCAATAGAAACATTTCTTAGTATTCTTCCTTCAGAATTAAATAACTCAAATTATATAAAAATAGATAAGACGTCAAATTCTGTTATACTAAATGGAAGTAGTGTAGAGATAAATCCAATCATAAGTTTTATTGAGCAAATTGACAAACCTGTAACTGATAGATTTTATGAAAAATTTGATTTAGAAAATGTTAGTGTGAGTGAGGTTGTCAGTCTTATACCAAAATCATTGTTATTTTCAGAAATAATTCAAACATCATCTGGAAATAGTTTTATTACACAAGTAACAGAAGAATCTAAACAAGAGATACAGAACTTCATAAAGATAATAGATACTAAGGAATTTTCTGAATATGTTACCCTTAAATATATTACAACTGAAGAATTATTAAAATCCTTACCACCTTCTGTAGCAAAATCCAATATTATAGAAACAAATAATTCATACTCAATCTTTTTTAAGGGCACTGAAAATCAGTATAAGAATTTTTGTAAAGAATTAGAAAAAATAGATCAGCCAAAACAACAAATTAAATATCAGATATTAGTAATTCAAAGACAAAGAACTAATGGGATAAACTGGTCATCTTCATTAGAATCCAATGTTACAACTGAAGATTCTGGTTATAGTTGGAATGGTTTATTATCTAATATCTTTAACATCAATTTTGATATTATTTCAAAATTTGGGGTTCAATTTGCAGGTAAATTGAATATTGAGCTTAGCGAAGGAAAATCAAAAGTTCTTGCAGATACAACATTAAATGGTTTGAGTGGTGAAACAATCAATTTTTCAAACACAAATACATATCGATACAGGGATATAATTGTAAATACTGAAGGGGATTTGTATACAAGTACAACAAGAGAAATTGCAAGTGGTTTGACTCTTAATATTAATGGTTGGGCTAGTGGCGATGATATGGTAACTGTGAAAGTTGATGCTCAAGTTTCTAAACAAGGAAGTGTTGATTCGTCATCAACGGAAATATCAAATCCTCCATCAACTTCTGAAAAGAAGGTAAGCACAAGTGTTAGAACAAAGAATGGGGAACCAGTTATTATTGGTGGATTAATACAGCAAGAAGAAGATACAACAGAAAAAGCGATTCCTATTTTAAGCAAAATACCATTAATTGGAAATATATTTAAAACAAAAACAACAAGTATAGCGGAAACAGAATTTATTATTTATTTGGTTCCACTTGTTCAAAAAGAATCAGAAAATGATATGTCAGAAGATGAAAATCTTGCTCGTTTAAGAAAAAAATATGAAAAGGTTGAAAATTATTAATTTATGAGTAAAGAAGTAAATGATTTTCAGATTCTAACTTTCTCAGAATACAAAGATGTAAAAAATCAATATACAGATGCTTTTATAAAAAATAGTTGCTGTGTAAAGATTTTTGAAGATAGAACTACAGTGAGAATTGCTGTAGCTGATGGTTTTGAAGATAAAATTGATGTATTAAAAGATATCCACTATCCAAAAACAATTGAAATAATTAGTGTTGAGCAATCAGAGTTTGCGGAGTTTATTGGTAATCATGTAGAAAAAAAAGTAAAAGTATCGGAAAGTGAAAAGAATGATACATTAAGTTTAACAGAGATTAACAGTGAAGCTCCAATCGTTAATATTGTTAATGGTATTTTGTTAGAGGCTATTAGAAAAAAAGTTAGCGATATTCATATTCAGTGTAACAGGGATGTTGTATTAGTTCGCTTTAGGATTGATGGCGTTCTACAGGTTGTAAAAAAATTAGATAAAAAAATCTATCCGCTAATTGTAAGTCGTATAAAAATTATGGCAAATCTAAATGTAATGGAAAATAGATTATGTCAGGATGGAAGATTAAGTGTAACAATAGAAGAAAAAAAGATAGATTTTAGAATTTCTATTGTTCCAACAACGACAGGGCAGAGTATAGTTTTAAGACTATTTAATAAAGAAAATTCAAATTTGAGTTTAGAAAATTTAGGATTTTCTGATGAAGTATATAAAGAACTTGATAAAGCAATATTCTATCCTTATGGGATGATTTTGGCGACTGGACCTACTGGAAGTGGAAAGACAACAACTTTGCACGCACTCATGGAAAGAATGGATAAAGAACATTTGAAAATTGTAAGTATAGAAGATCCTGTTGAAGAGGAAATTGAAGGAATAGAGCAAATACAAGTTAATAATGAAATTGGATTATCTTTTGATAATATATTAAGAAGAATTTTAAGACAAGATCCAGATGTTATTATGGTTGGTGAAATACGTGATGAAGAGACAGCAGAACTTGCTGTTCGTGCGGCTTTGACAGGACATTTGATTTTATCAACTTTACATACAAATGATAGCATTTCTTGTATAACACGATTTAAGAATCTAGGAATCGAGCCGTATTTGATTTCTAGTGTATTAAGATTATGTCTTGCTCAAAGACTAGTTAGAAAAGTATGTACTAATTGTAATGGTGCTGGATGTGAAGTTTGTAATGGTATTGGCTACAAAGGAAGAACAGCAATAAGTGAAATTTTTATTAATTCTTCTGAAATATCTAATTTAATTGAATCAAAAAAATCTGAAAAAGAGATAAGAAATTATTTAATTAATTCGGGATTTAAAACATTGGTTGATGATGCTGGATTAAAGTTGAAAAACGGTGTAACTACTAAAGATGAATTAATAAGAGAGGGATTGTTATGAAAATAGATGTTCTTCTTTTTACACAAACAATGGCTTCTCTATTAAAGTCATCTCTCAATTTGCAAGAGGCATTAGAAATTTGTAGTGAAATTTATGGAAACAAAAGTGATAAGAAGTTTTGTAAGGAATTATCACTTGCCGTAAATAATGGAAATTTGTTAAATATGGCCTTGGAAAAATATGAAAAAGAATTTTCACCCTTATATCTTTCTTTGGTAAAAATAGGTGAAAATTCTGGTACATTAACTCAAGTTTTTGAAAAATTATCAGAATATTTGAAAGCAAAAAAAGAAATAAAAGAAAAGATTATTCAATGTTTAATTTACCCTATAGTAGTTTTGGTAACAGCGATACTAATTGTGTTTATTATTATGTTTTATGTCTTACCAAGAATTCAGGGGATTTTTGAAGCCTTTTCTGATAATGCAAATGATATTTTGTTAAGTATTACAAAAGTGAAAGCAAACTTAACTTTTGCTGGAATTATGTTGTTATCCTTAGTTTTTGGCAGTTTAATATTTTATTTATGCTATAAAAAGAGTAGAAGGGGAAATGAAAAAAGATTTGCAATATTAGTTGATAAAATTATATTGAAATTTCCTTTTATTGGTGAAAATATTACAATTTCTCAAATTACAGATTTCTCTTTTGCAATGAAATTACTAACATCAGCATATTTCCCATTTACAGAAAGTATGCGTTTAGCACAGCATGTTTGCACAAATCTAGAGATAAAAAAATCTGTAAGAAATGTTCTTGAAAAAATAAATCAAGGAAAGTTTATTGCAGAAAGTTTTGAAGAAGAAAAATCTTTTCCATCGTATTTAATTACATGGGTAAAGGTTGCAGAAAAATCAGGGAAAACAGAAGAAGTATTTACTCAAATTTATGAATATTATTCAAATGAAACTTCAAATACAATTTCAAAACTTGTTGTGAGTGCTGAGCCTGTTTTTATTTTGATTACAGGTTTAATAATCATTTCAATTATTTTCCAATTTGTTATACCAATTTTTAAGATGATGGGGACTTTATGAAAAGTGTAAAATTTATTAAACAAGTTTTTTTAGAAGAAGATGGATGGACTTTTATGGAAGTTCTAATTGTTATTGCTATTATTCTAATTTTGACTGCAACAGTTGGATTCATGGCTATTAACAGCTTAGAAAAAGCACGAGTAGCTGCTGCAAAGACTCAAATTGAAAGTTTTTATACAGCATTAGAGGCATACTACATAGATTGTGGGAACTATCCTACAACAGAACAAGGTTTAAAAGCTTTGAGAAAGAAACCAGAAACAAGTCCATCTTCAAATAATTGGAGTGGACCGTATTTATATAAAGATGCACCAAAAGATCCGTGGGGTAATGACTATGAATATTTAACTCCAGCACCTGACGGGAATGAATTTGGAATAAGAAGCTTAGGAGCTGATGGATTGGAAGGTGGTGAAGGTAAGAATGCTGATATAAATAGTTGGGAATAAAAGATGTTAAAGCAAATGATAGTAATGATTGGTGTTTTAATGTTATGGGCAAGTCTTTTAGGAAGTTTTGTTTGCTTACAAAAGCAAAGTAAAAATCAATTAAACGATGTTTATAATCTCATAGAAATTGCAAATGAAAATAAGTGAATTGATTATCTGTATTACTATTTTTTGCTTAATAACTATAGTTTGCTTAGAAACTTATACTAGTTTTGAAAGAAATTATAAAAATACTGAAGAAATAATTTATACATCAGAACATGTAATTGAGTTTGATTACAAACTTAGAACATATATAGACAACATACACGTACCGTATTGGAAAAATAAAAAAAATATATACGAGATAGAAAAAGAAAAAATCTTCGATATGGGTGTAAATTATGATTGTAAGATTTTATCAGTCAGTCCTATTGTAGATAACGAAGAAGAAATAATTGGATTATCTGTATTGTGGAGATATAAGGAAAAGGAAATTGAAACAAGAGAAAGATTTTAGAGAAGGTTTTTCAACACCTGCAGCTATGATTTTAATATTCTCATTTTGCATAATTATTATGTCTCTTGCATTCTTTTCTATGACAAAGCAAAAGAAGATAAGTACATATAAAAAGATTTATATTGCTAAACGAAATTCTGAAAGTATTCTTGAAAATATTGTTAGAGATTTTCAAGTTATTTCAAAAGAAAAAGTAGATACATACCAAAGTGATGGAATCCAAGATTTTTTATCGAAATATATTGAGTATGAAATAAATATAGAGGATGTATCAACCAAAATAAACGAAGAATTTCTACCAAATAGAATTTACAAATCAAAAGAAATTCAAGATTTATTATTTGTTTGTGGTGAAAGTATAAAAACAGAATATGGTTGGATAAATTCAAAGATTTCCGATTCAGAAAAAATTGAAGAAATAAAAAAGGATTTTGAAGAAGAAAATATATTTCCTATAGTAAATAACCTTCCATTATACAATATTTATTTTATGGATGAAAACTTTCTAAAGGCTATATGTTCTTTAACAGATATTTCAACAAAATGGAGTGAATTATCTATATTGTTACAAAAATTAGATGATACTCAAAATTTACTTACTGTAGATGAAATTAGTAATATTCTAGGAATTTCAAAGAGTCATTTATTCTTTTCCTTTGTTGGAACAAAAACTACTTTTTGGAAAATAACTTTTTCATTACAAAATTGTGATACATCAGCAATTCTTGCCGCAATTCCAGATAATGAAAATAAAATTTCTGAATATAGATTGATTGAAAAAAATATTCAATATTTAGGTGGAATGAGATGAAAAATAAGACTTATTCATTAAAATTAAAATCTCATTCAAATAAAAAACGATTATTAGAAGCTCTTGAAGAATTAAAAAATATATATCCATTTAAATTAAAAGCGGAGGATATATATATTGAAAAAACAAAGGAAAAGGGAAGTTACCTAGTATATATTGGAAAAGTTGAAAAACAAAAAAAGAGAAAACTCATTAAAACATTGTTTATAAGTTTGATGCTTATTTTTGTTATTATTTTAACATTGATAATAGCAAATCGTATAGTTGAAAATCAGAATAAGGAAAAACTTGCTGAACAAGAAATAGAAAATCAAAATATTAAAAAGATTGAAGCAGAAAGAGCATTGAAAGAGGAGTTGAAAATAAAAAAAGAACAGTACGAAGAAATTCTCAATGCAGAATATTATCCAGTTTATCCAATTTTAGAGGAACTATATAAATGTCTAATTGGGAAAACAACAATAGAAAATATATCAATCTCAAATGACACATTCTTTGTTGAAGTAAGAACAGAGAATTGTGTTAAAGTTTTAAGAAAATTTGAGGAATCAAATAATTTTACTTTAGTAAAAATGAATAAAACAACAATTGTGGATAATAATGAAATTGTAACTTTTTCAGGTAAATATCAGAACTCTAAAGACTATCCAATAGACACACTTTCCATTGAAGAGAAAATTAGATTTTATGATGAAAAAATAAAAGAAGCAAAAACTAATAATGAAAATGAAAAAGATATTTCTATTTCAACATATATAGAAAAAATAAAATATGTATTGAAAACAAATTTATGCAAGGAAGAATACATCCAAACAAAAGGAAATCTAAAAGATATTGAAGTAGAGTGCTTTTTTACAGCATCAAGTACTAATTTGTTGAATTTTATCAAGCAAATACAGGAAATTGATAATCCACGGTTTTGGATTAAAGAAATTAGAATAAATAATAAAGCTAATTCAATTCAGGTAATTGTATCTTTTGCGAGTGGAATTGAAGTAAAAGCTGATGAACTAGAGTTATTGGAAGGTTCAAAAATCTCAATAGAACCAAATGATTTAAGTAAGTTATTTAATAAATCATCTGCTATTGCTAAAACTAATACAGAAATAGAAAAGAAACAAGATTTGAATATTTCAAAAAGAATAGAGCAAATTAAACTTCTATATGTTGGAAAAGCAACAATAAATAATGAAATAAAAGTTGTTGTAAAAGATGAACAAATGAATTCTTTATATAAATTAATACAAGTTACAGATGAAATAGAAGAAAATTGTTTTTTCATAGAAAATGAAAAGATGATCGCAAAGATTAACAACAAATATTATGAGGTTATAAAATGAGCAAGATTAAAGTTATTGTATTTTTGATATTGATATTTTTGACATGTTTTCAAAGTTGTAGATCAACTCAGGAAGTTAATGAAAATGTAATTTATATTATGGTGTATGATTTTGAAAGCAAAGAAATAAATGGTGTAGAAATTTTTGCTGATAATAAAAAAATCGGTGAAACAGATATTTATGGAAGATTTATTTTTCCTATGAATGAAAAAATTAATGAGATAATTTTTAGAAAAATAAATTATGAAGAAATAAAAGTAGATGTAAATGAAAATAGAGAAGAATTTCTTTATATAAAAATGGGATCTTCTAAATATTATGCACAAATGAGCGAAAAATTTTTTGATAATAAAGAATACAATGAGGCAAAAAAATATATTCAAAAAGCATTAGAAATAGAAGAACGCAAAGATTATTTATATTTACAAAGTTTAATTCAAAAGGAAATAGAAAATGAAAAAAATAGTTAAATATTTAAAATTTGTTTTTTTTATTTTAATTTTTGTTTTACTAGTTTCTAATTTAATGTTACTCAAAAATATTATGAATACGTTAGTAAAAATTGATGAGGAAATAAAAATTAAAACAGAAAATCTTGAAACTAAAATTGAAGAAGTAACTAATGAATTATTTGAAAAGCAAGAAATCATATCAGAAATGATTTTTTCAACTTATGAAAATACGAATTTTCAAATAAAACAGTTTCAAAATATCAATGAAACTTATGGCAATGTTCTTGAAGAAACAAAAAAAGAGATAAATCATAAATTAGATGAAGGATATAATGAAATTCCAAAAATAAAAGAAGCAGGATTATATTTCTACGATAATAAAAATTATTTAGAAGCTTATAATAAGTTTAAAAATATACTTTTATTCGAAGAAGATAATCATGAGATAAGAAATATGCTTGTTAAATCATTGTATTATTCAAATCCAGCAAATAGTACAAATTTTACAGAAATAATGAATGAAATAAATAAAATTAAAAATACCGTTTACAATGACGCAGAAATAAAGAAAATAGAAAATATCATAAAATTAGAGAGAGGGGAAATAGATGAATAAAAAAATATATGTTTTAGGATTATTCTTTTTCTTATTTCAATTTGTTTTTGCAGAAAAAGTATTAATTTCTCCAATTATTACTTATGGGAGCGACATTGAAGAAATAGATAATTATGCTATTAATCTAAAGGAAAAATTACATAATGATTTGGAATCATATTGGTTTGAAGGTTTTTTTGAATTTGAAACATTGGATGAAAGTGAAGTTGGTAAAGTATTGACTGTTTTAGATGCAAGAAATATCTGTTTGGCTAAAAATGAGGAATACATAATTTATGGATATATTCAGCAAAATGAAAAGTCTTGGTATGGAAATTTAAAACTTTACTCTAAATCTCATAAAAAAATATTAAAAGAATTTTTTTCTAGTGATGATATTTTGTCATTTGAAAGATTTTGTAATACGTTAATAAACAATATTGCTTATGGATTAAAAGAAATATCAGGAATAGAAGAGACAATAGTAAAAGATGATTTAACAGAGCCTTTTAGTTTAGGTATTTCAATTAGTAGTTTTTATTGGAATCCATTAAGTCCAAAATGGAATAATGTGCTTATGGGGATAGTTGGAGTTCAACTTGGCGTTGAATTATTTATGCCTCATGAAAGAAAAGTTTCAAATTATTTTGATACATCTATTAAGTTATTAACTTCTTATTCTTTTGGGAAAGAAGTTGAAGGTTCTTATCCCTTAAATTTGCATAGTGTTCAGTTTAATACATCATTATTAGAAAGGTTTCATTTTAATAGAAACCATGCTTTATATGTTGGATGTGGACCGTATTATGAATTGGAATTTTTGACTGTACTAGAGAAATATAAAGATGCAAAAACATATCTTCAAAATATGTTTGGTTTAAAAACTATTCTTGGATATGAATTGACCATAAACAAAAAATTATTATTTGGAACTGAAGTTGCATTTGATTTTCATTTAAGTAAGGATTTTTTTGTTTCAATAAAGCCGTCAATTCTGTTGACAATTAATATTTACAGGGGAGACAAATGAGAAGAGTTTTTTTAATGTTTTTAGTTTCTTTACTTTGTTTTGTTGCATGTAAGCAGAATATGTATGAGGAAATTTTATTTAGAACTTTAGAAGATCCTTTTTATGATGTACCAAAGACAAACTCGTTAAAAAAAGAAAAGACTGTGTATCTTTCTTGGGAAGAAGATGATGCAAGTGATTGTTTTTTTCTTATGAGAGCTATGGACGATGATAATCTTAATTTTACTTGTATTTACCAAGGAAGGGAAACTAATTATATTGACACCAATATTGAAGAACAAACAAGATATGTGTATCGCTTAGATAAGCAAAGAGGAAATAAGAAATTTATTGGGGAAACATATGCGCTAGGCTATGCTTCAACTTGTAGAGAAGATAGTTGTGAAAATAATAATAATGAAACCGTTGCAACATTATTAACTCATGAATTTATATGTAATTTGCCATGTGTAAAGTATATAACAGAGAATAAAATTGTTATAGATGAAGACTGGTTTTATATTGAAGTACCGCCTAGAAGAAATGTCGATATTATTATAACTCAAGAAGGGCTTCCCCAAAATTCGAATGGTTCAGAACAGCCTTCTACAAACCTAATGCTCCAAGTTGTTGGAAAAGAATCGATATCGGTTACTCAAAATAATGCTATAACAATAAAAAATACAGCGCTTGAAGCAAACCGCTTTTACTTTAGGGTTTATCCTAATACTACAACATTATTAGCAAGTGATACTTTTCAAACGGTAATTGAATATACAATATCATTAAATAAAATATATTATAATTAATCAAAAAAAGGAAGAATAAGTGATAAAGAAAAGTTTTATAAAGGTTTTAATATGTTTATCTGTTTTTATCAGTTCATGTACATTAGAACCATTTGATTCAAAAAAAGAAGCATTTGGAAACCAAGTTCAAGAAGAAATAGAAGAAACAGTTGTGGAGGAAGTAAATGAGTTATTTTCAAATGAAAGTGATGATAGAATATTTGTGTTTGAAACAAATGACACAAAATACCTAAAGAATTCTGGTTATACAATATGGACAACTAATAAAACAAATATTTCAAGTAGTTTTGAAACAATTAATTGCGAAATGTATAAAAGTAGTGGAAAAAAAGAAGCTGGCTTTGGTGTTGTTTTTTGTCAACAAAAGATAAATGAAAAAGAGTTTATGTTATGTGTGATGATAAACACAGATGGTCAATATATAATAGGTAATGTAGTAAATGGAAAGTTTCAAACGATAGAAGGTTGGGAGAGTTGTACATTTTTGAAAAAGGGATACGGTGTAAATAACCAGATTTGTATTTTTTTTGATGAAGAAACTCAATATTTTAGTGTAAAAATCAATGAAGAAATTGTATCAAAGTTTAAAGTAAATGAAGATATTAATTTTGAAAATACAAAATCGGGTTATGTTGTTGTTATTTCAAACCTCGAAAGTTTTCCTCAGAAAAAAGTTAGAGTAGTTTTTAATGATGCGGAGATAAAATAATGAAAATAGAAAGTAGAATGTCAAAAATAATTGCATGTTTTAGTTTGATATCATATATATTTGTATGTTTCCCAATCGGTTTGATAGCAGAAGAATACAAAAGTGTAACAAGAGACACAATTGTTGAAATTGCAAAAGAAGAAATAAAAGTTGACGGTGGAAAAATACAACTGGGAAAGACAAGTATAGAAATCCCAGAAGGAGCTCTAACAAAATCAACTGAAATAAGTATCTCTTTCTTACAGAAAGTAGAAGAAACTGGAGAGTCGTTATATAACGCAACAACAGGGGCTAAAGGATATAGATTTCTTCCTGCTGGTACTAAATTTGAAAAAGAAGTTGTAATTACTCTACCATATGATGAGAGATTAAATGAAAAACCTCAAAGTCTAGAAGATTTGTACACATATTTTTATGATACAGAAAAACAACAATGGGTCAAATTGGAAAGACTTGAAGTTGATAAAGAAAATTGTGTTGTTCGCTCTTTAACAACTCACTTTACAGATATGATAAATGCAACACTTACACTTCCTGAAAGTGCAAGTCCTGTTGATGTAAACTTAAACTCAATAAAAAATCTCGAAGCTGCAAAACCAGATAGTCACTTAATAAAATTTAATCCTCCAAAAGCAAGTAACATGGGGGATGCAAGTTTTAGTTTTGAATTAGGAATTCCAGCCGGACGAAAAGGTATGCAACCTCAAATTTCCGTTAGTTATTCTAGTGGTGGTGGAAATGGAATAGTGGGGAAAGGTTTTGATGTAACTTATGGAAGTAGTATAACCACAGATACTCGTTTTGGTTTACCAAACTATGATACAAATGACACATATATTTTTGATGGAATCTTACTTGCAGAAGAAAGTAGAAATGGAACAACAATAGTCTATAAATCTCAAAAAGAAACCTCATTTAGTAAAATTATAAGATATGGAGTTGGAACCAATAATGACTATTGGGAAGTAACTGATAAAAGCGGTACAAAAAGAATTTATGGACAAAACTCATCAGCCTGTGTTGGAAGTGAAAATAAAATTTTTACATGGAATCTTACAAAAATAGAAGATGTTAGAAAAAATAACGTTATTTTTGAATATGAAAAAGATAAGGGATATGTTTATCCTGTAAAAATAAAATATACAGGAAATGGAAAAGAAGAGGGAAATTATTCTGTTGTATTTCATTACAATGAAAACGGAATACAAAGAGAAGATATACGTTTTGAAGCAAGAAGTAGAGAAATTGTATCTTGTGAAAAACTTCTAACAAGTATAACAACTCATTATAAAGACAGTGAGGCTGTCAGAAGTTATAAGTTTAGCTATGAAGATGGTATTGCAAAAGAAAAAATGCTTAATGCAATTACTGTTTTAAATAATGCTGATGAAAAATACGAGTATACTTTTGAATATACAGAACCCCAAAAAGATGAAAATAATAATTTAGTATATTTTGATGAACCAAAATTATGGGAAAATGGAAAACCTCTACAAATTGGAAATTCAACTTCTATTGGAGCAAGTTTCAATGCTGCTGCTGGTGTTGGATATGGAACACCTTATTTGGATGCACGTGTAACAGGTGGAACAAGTGGATCAGTTTCTTCTGGAGAAAGTTATACAGAAAGTACATTAGTAGACATAAATGGTGATGGCCGAGTTGATAGCCTAAAACATACTAATGCTGGAATTGTTGTAGCATTAAACAACGGAAATGGTTTTGATGGTGAGCAGTTAATTCAAATCACAAAAGGTAGTTTTGATAGTGAACTAGATTTAGAAAAAAATACTAGTTCAACTATAGGGTGGAATACCTATGGTGGTGTTGGAACTAAAAATTTACCAATTGAGATTGGAACAGGATATTCAGAGGTATATCAAAATAGCTCTTCTAATGTTTTAACCTCTTTTATGGATATGGATAGAGATGGTCGAGTAGACATTGTTGAAACTGGAAAAAATACATATTTAAAAAATCTTGGAAACCTTGAATTTATAGAAATGCCAATTTATGCAGATTCTGGGATAGAAGTTAGAGATGTTATTAAAGAGTTTTCTGACGAACAAAAAAAGAAATATGAAAATACATATTTTGTTCAAACTCCATTTAAAATGTGGAAGGCTCCATATGAAGGAAAACTACTCATAAGGGAATCTGCAAATTTTGTTAAGAATAATTCAGCATCAACTGTAGAAGTTCAGACTTTTATAAACAATTCAGAAAAAGATAGTGTTTTGTCTTTTAATGTTCCAGGTAGTAACGAAAAAATTATTGAAACAAATCAAGACGATCGAATATATTTTATCTCAGATAATGGCAATGAACCAAAGGATACTGATATAGAGTGGAACATTGATATTGAGTATAGTGAAATAAAAGTATTAAAACAAAATATTTTATCTCCTATCTTGTTATTAGATTATTTTAAAAATCAAGATGTTTCAATAGAAATTGAAATTCAATCGGACTCGGAATTTGAACAAGAAGAAAAATCTATAATTAGTGATGAGATTTTAGATAGTGATGTAATTGCAATAAAAGAAAAATTTACAGAAACAAATGATGAGTTATATTTTAATTTCTATGTGATAGAAAAAAAATGTTCTACAGAAAATAACTCTTACACAATAAGTTTAAAATATAATGATGATTGGCAAAATAATCTTGATGCTCAAACAAAAGAAAACATTTATTTACAATTACTACGTGATAATTATCTCTTGCCACGTTCTTATACAGAAGAATTATTGGATACGTTAATAAAAAAACTAACATCTTCTGATATGGATGATAGCTTTGAAGATTTTGCTAAGAGTTTTGAATATGATGCAACAACAAAATTATATGAATTAAGAGTTGCTGATGAGAAAATTAGAGATTTTTATAGTTCATTTAATGATATTTTTGATTATGAAATAAAGAAATCAGCACTAGAATTATTTTACGTTGAAAATGTAAATACATCTTTTACTGAAAGTAAAATTGAATATTCTAAATCTAGTACAAATGAAAATGATAATTTTAGAGGAACAACAGCAGGTGGATCAATTTATAATACAGAAACTTTCTCTTCAAAGTTAGTAAATCTGGGCTATATTACAGATTTAGAAGACGAAAAGATTTATCTTGTATATGATTATGCAAATAACTGTATATTAGAAAATGGAAAAAAATCAAATATATTTGATGTAGTTTCTCTAGATGAAACAGCTAATGAATTATCTATTTCTTTAGTAAAAAATAATTCAGAATATGAATTAACTATTAAATTATCAGATAAAATGGATAGAGCAATAAATATTTCTAAAGCAGAAATGAATAAAATTGTTCATGATTATTCAGTTCATTATACATCTATATTAGATTCTTATTGGATGTGGGATGAAAACTATCAATTCAAACTTAATGAAGAAAACAACATTGAAGAACTTTTTGATGTTATAGAATTAACAGAGGAAGAAAAACAAGATTTTATTTCAAGCATGTATGAATTAAAGACTCAATATAAGGAAATAGAAGAATACGTTTATGATGCTGAAGGAAATCTAGTATTTAATGATGATGATTCTCCGAAGACTGAAATAAAATATGAAGTTGACTATAATTATTATGCATTAAAGGAAAATCCAAATAAGAATACTGCTCAAAAAATTCTAGATGATTACAAATATCGAAAAGTTGTTGGTGAATTATTTAATTTTTATGAATTTGATGAAATCTCAAATGAGTATAAACTACAACAATTTTGGGAACAAGATAGATGTGAAGACGAAGTAAAGGAATTTTACTACGATGAAATAAGAAATATTGTACAAGAAAAAGTTGATGAAAAATATGAAAAAATCTCAGAAGAAGAAGCTGAGAAAGAAGAAGTTGAGAAAAAGAAAAATGAATACTTTCAAAAGTTGTTTAATGAATTAATGTCGATAAAGGTAAATGAATATTTTGAAAAAAATAACTTACTAAAAGCAAAATGTGAAGAATATAATTTATCTAAGTATAAAATTGTTTCATGTTTTATTAACTACAATGAAGACCATTTATATGAAATAAACAACGAAGCCTATATTTTTACGGTTTTAGATGATGATATAGGTATTTTATGTGAAAAATCAAAGACTCTAAAAACAAAATGGAATTCAGAAAAAGATTTCTCAAACATAAATCAAAATACCAATAAACTTGTTGCATCTGTTGAGAAACAAGAACAAATTGAAAATGAAATATTAACAATAGAAGAAGAAATAACTATTACAAATAAAGAAATCCTTTATGGTGGTTACAATAGTTGGTATTACGGCATATGGAAAGGTAGTTTACAAAGTAATCAATTTTCTAAAGATGCCTTATACTCATTTATGAACGGAGTAGACGGAATAAATAGTGAAGAAGATTTTAATAATCTAAAAAATAATCAAAAAATAGAAGAAAACCCGACATCTCCAAAGACTGACGATGTTTCATTTTATTTACCTCAAACACAAAAGCAAACAGAAATTGTTAAAGATGTTGAAAATTTACAAAATAGTGGAATTGATTATTCTGTAAATTTTGAAGACGCCTTAATAGGTTCTGTCGCAAATAGTTCAAAAAAATCTCAAAATGGGAGTGGGTATGAAAACTGTTATTATATGCCATTTATAAGTGGAAATATAATACATGCTGACAGAGCTGGAGGAAATGCATACTACGAAATAGAAGGTTTATTTATAAAGAGTTCAGAAAATTCTACTGGTGCTCAAATGACAATGCCATCTATTAGAAAAACTATTACAGAAGGAACAGATAAGACACCATCTACGAAAATTACGCTAGGTTACATAAATATTGACTTTTCTAAAGGGGTAAATGATTCAAGCTTAGAAGAATCTTATAATAAAGCGATTAATCTAGGTAATAATGGGAATGCAGCAATTAACAAATCAACTTCAATTTCGCAGCAATTTATGCAAGATATAAATGGAAATGGAGTTCCTGATATAATCCAAATAAAAAAAGATAAGTTGTTAATAACCGAAGGAAATTATTCTAACGAAATTGGATTGTCATTTGATAAACAGTATTCTATGTTATCAGATATTAAATATATTTCAAAAAATGAAAGTGAATCATTAACTTTTGGAGTAGGAACTTCTCCATTTGGTTCTGTTAAAACAGAGGCAAAAATATCTTCATTTGGAAATGTTACTAAAGTAATACAAATTGTGGAGACATCTCCAAATACAAAGTCTGGATCTGTATCGTATTCAAACGGAAATAGTAAACAACTTTCTGGTTTTTATGATATCAATTCAGATGGATTAATAGATTTTTTTCGCAATTCGCAATTTTTAATAAATTTAGGTTCTTCCTTTGATACTCAAAATTCGTATTTTGATATAGGTGAAGAATTAACAAATAATAAATCTGAATCAATTGGCTTAAATTTTTCTATAGGTCCACAAAAAACTAAAATTGATTATTTTACTGCCACATCATTAAGTAATAAATCAAGTTTACAAATAGGTGCATCATATTCTTCATCTGTTAGTAATAGCACAAAAATTCTTATGGACATAAATGGAGATGGCCTTCAAGATATTTTAACTATGGAATTGGGAGCAGATTTAATAAATGTTAAATATAATACTGGGAGAACATTTATTGAAGGAAGTCCTATAGTTATTCCAACATGGAATAATCAAATAGATAATTATTTACTATATTTTTGTAGACAAAGTGACAGTCAAAACTTTGATTTAGGATTAATAGATGATATTCCAGTAATTGGAACGTATATGGGTGAAGGATTATCTAATGTTGCCATAAATCCTTTTGGTGTAAATCCAAAAAAATATGCAAACTCACTTGACTGGAATTCTACATTAACATTCGGAGTAAATGGAAATGCTGGTGTTAATGCAAACTTTAGTATAAATTTATTTGCTCTCTTTGTTTACATTGGAACAATAAACATTACAGGTTCTGGAGGTGCTGGAGTATCAGCCTCAACATCAATTAATGGTGCATCAGTAAAAATGATGGACTTAGATGGTGATGGACTTGTAGATCACGTTCTTCGAATTCCAGGGGTTGCTACATATTGGAAACGAAATATATCAGGTACTTATGGGCAATTAAATCAAATAAATCTTCCTCAAGGTGGAAATATTCAAATCGAATATGAGGAACAGTATGGTACAGTAGATAATCCAAACTTCAAATATGTAATGAGTCGTGTATCAGTAAACGATGGTTGTGGCGAAACTGTTCCAGAAATAAATCATGGTGAACACTCTGTTGTAACAGAATATAAATATTATAACGGCTACTACGATAGAGATAAAAAAGACTTTTATGGATTTGAAACAGTTGAAACTATAAATGTAGATGGAACATGGCAAAAAGATACATACTACAATAGAGAATATTACTCAAAAGGTTCTTTAAAAGAAAGCGTAGCATACGATAGTGAAAACTTCGTTTTATCAAAATCTATAACAACTCTTTGTGAATCGCCTTATCCACTTCCAGAAAAAGAAGAAAGTTGGATATATGAAAAAGCAACTGGTGAAAATCAGTATATCTATACATATATAGAATACGAATATGATGGTTATGGAAACTGTACACAGCTAATACAAGGCTTTGCAGATGGTGAAAAACTAATTGGTAGAATTTCGTATGACAACGATAATACAACTGATTACATTATAGGTTTACCAACTCAAATTTGTGTTTACGACAAAGATGACAATCTTTTGAGAAAAAGAGAAGGTTCTTACAACAAGTATGGTGAACTTACAGCACTAAGACAATTTTTCACTAAAACCGATTATTCAGTAAATACAATTACTTATGATGAATATGGAAATATTTCAAGGGTAAAAGATAGTCTAGGAGCAACATTAAGTTATGTGTATGATTCTACTGAAAAAATGTTTGTAACAGAAATTTCTCAAAGTGGAAATGGAACTGATACATACAAAAGTTATATTGAATATGATACAAAATACCAGTTACAAACAAAGGAAACTGATTGTAATGGAAATTTCATGTCATACGAATATGATAATTGGCAACGTCCAATAAAAATATTTACAAGCTATGATTCAACAATTCCTGCTGTAAGCTATGAATATGTAACAACAAACAGGGATGATTCTGGAAGTCAAGCACTTTGGTATGCAATAACAAATAACAAAGTCTTATTTGATCATAATGATAAAACTATAATGCAAACAGTATTGCAAGTTGATGGACTTGGGCGAGCCACAAGAACAGCAAAAACTGGATATGTGTTGAAGCAAGAAGGTTGGAATGTCAGTGGTGCAATAGAATATGACTCAAAAGGACGAACTGTAAAAGAAGGAATGACAGAATTTATTTCTGGTTCTTTAGAAGATTTGTTAGCAATACAACCTAGCATGACAAATCTATTTACAAGTTACGAATATGACACAAAAGACCGCCAAGTAAGAACTATTCTACCAGATGGATCTATACAACAAGCAGAGTTTTATTTAATTGATAATAACCAAGTAGTAAAATCAATAGACCCTCTTGGAAATGTGAGTATTCAAGAAACAGATAGTCATGGAAATATTGTAGAAGTAAGCAAAGAAGATAGAGATGGTAATCAATTAACAAAAGTTTCTTACGAATACAATGCAATGGGAGAAATGTTATTTGCTTATGATGCAAATGGTAATCCAATAAAAGTTGAATACGACTTACTTGGACGTCGAACAGCTCTTGAAAGTCTTGATTCTGGAAGACAAGAATTCTTCTATGATGCAAACTCAAATCTTGTGAGTGAGAACAATTCTGTTTTGAAAGAAAAAGAAAAAGAAATAATATATGTGTACGATGGATTAAATAGACTTGTAAAGATAAACTATCCTTTTTCAGAAGACACAGTATACACATACGGTGGAGCAAATGAATCAAAAGGTGCAGCAGGGAAAATATTATATGTAACAGATGCATCAGGAACTCTTGAATATGAATACGGTTCTTTAGGTGAAGTAATAAAAGAAACAAGAACTCTAAAAACTCATTTGAATGGAGAACAACCAACACAAACTTCTGTTATGGAATATCGTTCTGACTACCTTGGACGAATGCAGTATATTGTTTACCCTGATGGAGAAAAAATAACATATGGCTATGATTTAGGTGGACAAGTAACAAGTGTAACTGGTGAAAACTATGGTTCTACATTTAATTATGTAAAAGATATTGCATATGATGAATACGGACAAAGAGTATATATAGAGTATGGTAACGGCGTAAAAACCAATTACACATATGACTCAGCACGTAGATGGTTGTCAAATATCGAAACTCATAATGAGAATAATGTACAGTTCCAAAATATTGATTACAAATTTGACCAAGTAGGAAATGTATTAAGTTATACAAATAATTGTTTAACAGGAGTAAACGGAAACTACAGTACAACTCAAAGATACTCATATGATAATTTGTATCAACTAATTCGTGTAGAAGGGGAAACAATCTATAATCCATATAAAAGTATAGATCCAGAATATGTTTCAAATTATACACAAGAGTTTACATTTGACACACTTGGACTTGGTAATATGACAACCAAAACAAGTACAGAAAAAGTAAGTCCACATAAAATAATTGGTGATGACTTAAATTATGATTTTGTATATACGTATGATGAGAACTATGCACACAGATTAGTGAACATAGGAAACCGTTACTATAAATATGATAGCAACGGAAATATCATCTGCGAACAAGAAGGAGCATTTGAAGATAGCGAAGAAATTGTATACAAAAAAGTAACAGAAGAAGCTGAAAATGTATATTCAACCGATTATGGCTGGGGACTTTTCAAAGAAGAAATAGAGGGCAGTTCTTCTGTTGGAGAAACACGTTACAAAAGGACTTATACATGGAATGAAAAGAACCAATTAATAAGTTCAGTTGATGATATTTACAGCACATCTTATGTTTACGGACAGGACGGGCAAAGAAGTAATAAATATACTGCAAATAGCGAAACCTTGTACTTTAACAAGATGTGGACACTTCACACAGACAGTGGAAATTCAATCTATGGTGGACAATATGCAAAAAATATTTATCTTGGAGAAACTAGAATTGTAACCAAACTAAATAGTGGTAACAATCCAACATACCAAGAAGAATATTATAAACTATATTTCTATCATTCAGACCACCTTGGAAGTGCGTCGCTCATTTCTGATTATAAAGGTGATGAATACCAAAGAATCGAATACACGCCATACGGCGAAACTTGGGTAGAAAAAACGAGCAACACAGGACTAGAGTTCTTGCCATATAAGTTTACGGCAAAAGAACAAGATGAAGAAACAGGATTGTATTATTATGGTGCTAGGTATTTAGATCCAAAATATTCGATGTGGATAAGTACTGACCCTGCATTGGGAGAATATATCCCACAAGCCCCTGTAAATGACGAAGCAAAGAAAAATAATCAGAATTTACCGGGTATGGGTGGAATTTTTAATCACATCAATAGCAATTTGTACCACTACGCCGGAAATAACCCGGTGAAGTATACCGACCCGGATGGACGGGCGGATGCAACTACTTTTTAT
>JAGBBT010000119.1 GCA_017938365.1 Treponema sp. | reverse complement strand
TTATTGAGCTTTTGTCGGGGAAAGAGGTTGTGAATCAAAACAAAAATGCAAAAATCCAACGGTCTAAGTTTTATGTTTGTCCAATTTGTGGAAATGTGGTTTTTTCTGTGGGAGAGGCGTTGATGAGTTGTTGCGGCATTCAGCTTCCGGCTTTGGACTGTGAAAATCTTTCTGAAAATCCAGAAAATCCAGAGGATGGTGAACTTGCAAAAAGTCACGAAATAAAAGTTGAAAACTCAGACGGTGAATTGTTTGTTTCTCTAAATCACCCTATGGAAAAAGGTCATTATATTTCTTGGATTGCTTGTGTTGGATTTAACTTTGTAAATATTATAAAACTTTATCCTGAGCAAAATCCAGAGGCTCGTTTTCCTTTTAAGAAAGATTGCAGTTTTTTTGCTTATTGCAATCAACACGGGCTTTTTCAGGTGAAGATTTAATGTGAGGTTTGTGTTGTTTTTTTTGAAAAATCTTTTTATTAAAATCTAAGATAATGTAAGCTTACATAATTTTTGCAAGAAAAGAATTGGTGGGATATAATTAATATCGGAGATATTAATGCCTATTAGAAATGAATCTTTTTTTGAAGATAACATCGTAAATGTAAATAAAAAGGTCTCTAAGATTTTATTCTGTACAATTCCTGTTCCTATTGTATTTGCTGTTTTTAGTGCGATAAATATATGGATTGTGCCTCATAGTTATTCTTTGTGTGTTTTTTTGTATTCAACTATTTTATCTTTCTTATATTGGTTTTTAATTAAGAAGGATTTTAATCAGCTTTTTCTCATGTATATGGGAATTTTTGCAACTTCTGGATTTGTATTTTTGCTTGGTTATGAAGGTATTATTACTATTACAGTGTCGTTTGCTTTTCCGCCTTTTATAACTTGTTTGTATTATAATCGTCGTATTACTAGGTATACAACGATTGTATGTTTTATTCTCTCTTGTGTTTGTTATTGGACTCGCTCTTATAGAGTTCCTGTTGTTTTGGCTGGGGCGGATACTCCTTTTTATTGGTTTGTAAAGAATATTATTGGTTTAGTGATAGAGTATGTTTTTCTGTTTATTTTAACTGATTATATGGCTACAAGAACTCATAATACTTTGCAGAAATTAGTGCGATCTATGGAAAGCTCTGAAAAGGCTTATAGAGAATTAAAAGATAGTAACAGAAAGGTAAGAGAAAAGAATAATCAACTTGCAGAAACTCAGTTTAAAATTATTCAGTTTGTCGCTCAATGTTTGGGTTCTCATGATTTGTTTACTGGTCGTCATATTATGCATACTCAAAAATATGTTGAAGTAATTTGTAATGAAATGGTAAAGCTTGGACTTTATACAAATGAGCTTACTTCTAAAAATATTGAGCTGTTTAAAAATGCTGCTTTTTTGCATGATATTGGTAAAATTCATGTTCCTGAAGGAATTTTAAATAAAATTGGAAAATTCACTGACGAAGAATTTGATTTGATGAAGTGTCATACTACAGAAGGTAAAAATTTGCTTGAGTTTTTACCTATGGTTAATGATGGGCGTTTTAATGAGATTGCAAAGCAAATGGCTCATTATCATCATGAAAAATGGGATGGTTCTGGGTATCCAAATAAAATTGCTGGAATCGAGATTCCTTTAAGTGCTCGTATAATGGCTGCTGCAGATGTTATGGATGCACTTTTGAGTCAGCGTTTATATAAAGAACCAAAAACTATAGATGAGGCTATAGAGATATTTGAATCTTCTCGTGATTCTCATTTTGAGTCTTGTATTGTTGATGCTGTAATTAGTTGTAAAGATAAAATTGCTGCTATCGATGCGGAATTTAAAAATCAAGAGGCTTCTACTAATGCTGCTGAACAAGAATGGTGGCAACGTTATCACGAAAATCTTAAAGAAAATAAATAATTTTGATTTTTTTAAGGTGACATTCTATGACAGTTTTGTATTGTATAATTTGATAAAATTGAATTATAGAGGGTTATCATATGAATGGTTTTACATTTATTTTTTTTGTGGTTGTTGCATCTCTTCTTATTAAAGAGGTTGTAGAATTCTTTTCTTCTGATCAAAGTTCTACTTCTTTAACTTTGCCTAATCAAAGTCAATCTTATGATTATAAAAGTTCTGAGGATTCTTATTATCATTCTTATGGAAGTAGTTTGTATGATTCAGATTATTATGATGATGACGATATTGAAGAAGCTCGTATGTATGCAGAAGCTTATGGTGATTTGCCTGATTATCTATATGATAGAATTTATGATGGAGACTATACTACTGAAGAACTAGATTTGTTTAGGGAGTATGAACCTGAATTATATCGAGAAAACTTTGGTGATGATGATTTTTAATTTATAAGGGTGAACAAGCATTGTTCACCCTTTTTTGTATATTTTATCTATCTTCCATAAAGCCTGTAAATCCGTTAAAATATAGGGTATGAGTGAATCTAAAAGAACTGTTGATGAAGATACATTAGAAAAACTTTTGTATCTTTCTCGTCTGTCTCCTGAAAGTACAGACATGGCTACTTTAAAAAAACAAGTAGATGAAATTGTTGGATACTTTGATATTCTTTCTAAATACGACGATAGCGAAAATCCTTACGATGCATATCCTTCTACAAAAGTTGAGTGTTTAAGAGAAGATGAAGTTGTTCAAGGCTTAGAAATTCCTGATGTTAAGAAAGTTACAGATAAATTTATGGATGGATACTTTCAAGTTCCAAAAGTTTTGGGTGAAGGTGCTTAATCTAAAATTCTCTTAACTCTATCTTATTCTTATTATCAAATTGAGGAAATATGAATTATACAATAAAAGAAACCGTTGAAGCTTTAAAATCTGGTAAAGTAACTAGTGTTCAGTTAGTTCAACAATCTATTGATACTTTTGAAAATGACAAAAAATCTGATAAACCTCTTAATGCTTTTCTTGAGATTTACAGTGATGTTTTAGAACTTGCTAAATCATGTGATGAAAAAATTGCAGAGGCCAAAAATAATGGTTCTCTTGATATGTTATTTGCAGAAAAACCTCTTTTAGGAATTCCTTTTGCAAATAAAGATAATATTTCTGTAAAAGGAAAAAAACTTACTTGTTCAAGTAAAATCCTTGAAGGTTATGTTGCTCCTTATAATGCTACTGTTGTTAATCGTCTTGTAGAAGCTGGTGCCATTCCGCTTGGTAGATGTAATCAAGATGAATTTGCAATGGGTTCTTCAACTGAATATTCTGTTTATGGTCCAACTAGAAATCCAATTAACAGAGATTATGTTTCTGGAGGTTCTTCTGGTGGTTCAACAGCTTGTGTTTCTGGTAATCAAGCTTTATTTGGCTTAGGTACAGAAACTGGTGGTTCTGTTCGTCTTCCTGCTAGTTATTGTGGTGTATACGGATTAAAAACTACTTATGGTGTTTTAAGTCGTTGGGGTGTTGTTGCTTATGGTTCTTCTCTTGATCAGGTAGGTATTATTGGTCATACACCTCAGGATATTGCAGTTCCACTTTCTGTTATGAGTGGTGCTGATATGTATGATGATACTAGTGTTGATTTGCCAAATGTTGATTTATTAAAAAATCTTACTGAATATAATGATTTTTCATCGTTAAAGATTGCTGTGCCTAAGCAATTCTTAGAAACAAAGGGTTTGGATAAAGATGTAGAAAAAGTTTTTAATCAAACTAAAGAATGGTTCGTAAAAAAAGGTGCAAAGATAGATGTTGTAGATCTTCCTATTCTTGATGCTTCTATTGCTTCTTATTATGTAATTGCTCTTTCTG
Organism: Treponema sp.; assembly: GCA_017938365.1. GTDB lineage: Bacteria > Spirochaetota > Spirochaetia > Treponematales > Treponemataceae > Treponema_D. The sequence continues at coordinate 42,201 of JAGBBT010000119.1, read as the reverse complement.
AGGCTGCTTCTAATCTTAGCCGTTTTGATGGTATTCGTTATGGTAATAGAATTGATAATAGCAAAGGTTATGATCAACTTTATATTGATACTAGAAGTAACGGTTTTGGGCCAGAAGTAAAGCGTCGTATTATTATTGGTAATTATGTTTTATCAGAACAGTTCTCTGGTGATACATATAAAAAAGGTATGAGTGTTAGAGCTCGTATTCAAAGAGAAGTTGCTGAATTATTTAAATCTTATGATTTGATTTTATGTCCAACTTGTCCTACACCTGCTTTTAAATTAGGACAAAAGGTTGATGATCCTCTTTCTATGTATTTAAGTGATTTATTTACTACATTTGTAAATTTGGCTCGTATACCAAGTATTTCGGTTCCTGCAGGATTTACAAGTTGTAATGGAAAAGAGGCTGGTATAATCGAATCTGATAAAAACTGTTTTGAAGGTTCTGGAGATACTCCAATGCCTATTGGTATTCAGTTTGTTGGTCCTATGTTTAGTGAAGCTAAAATTCTTCAGATTGCACAATCTTGGGAGAATGAGCATAAGGGATGTGGTTGTCCTGTTCGTGGATAATTCATTTTTAGTCTGATTCTCTAAAAGAGGTTTTTTATGATTGATAAATATGAAATTGTAATTGGTTGTGAAATTCATACACAGCTTTTGACTAAAACAAAAGCCTTTTGTGCTTGTGAAAATCGTTATGGTGGAATGCCTAATACTCGTGTTTGTCCTGTATGTTTAGGACTTCCTGGTGCAATGCCAAGAATTAGTAAGGGATATGTTGAATTAGGTTCTGTGGCTGGATTGGCTTTAAACTGTAATATAGCAAAGTTTACTAAATTTGATCGTAAACATTATTTCTATCCTGATCTTGCAAAGGGGTATCAGATTACTCAGTATGATATTCCTTTATGCTCTGATGGATATGTTGATTTACCTTTTATTCATTATCCAAAAGAAGAACAACCTGGTGGAGAAAAGTTCCGTCCTGTAAATTTTAAAGGCGATAATTGTGTAATTGATAATAAATACAGACGAGTTCGTATTGAGCGTATTCATCTTGAAGAAGATGTTGGTAAGTCTTTACATTTACAAGGTGCTCATTCTTATATTGATTATAATCGTTCTGGAACACCTCTTATTGAAATTGTTACAAAGCCTGACATTTCTTCTCCAGAAGAAGCAGCTTTGTTCATGCAGACTATTCAAGAGATTTTAAGATATGTAAAAGTAACTGCCGGTAATCTTGAAGAAGGTAATATGCGCTGTGATGCGAATATTAACTTAAATGTTTGGGAAGATGGAAAACTTTATCATACTCCAATTTCAGAAATAAAAAACCTTAACTCATTTAAATCTATTCGTGATGCTACTTCTTATGAAGTTCAGCGTCAGTTAAAAGAATTTGAAGAGGATAGACAGGAATTTAATCCTGGTTATAAAGTTACAATGGGTTGGGACGAAGCAAAAGGTCAGACTGTTGTACAGCGTACAAAAAATTCTTTTGTTGATTATCGTTTTGTTGTTGAGCCTGATATTAAGCCATTCTCTGTTAGCGAAGAATTAGTTGAGCGTGCAAGAGGTCGTGTAGGAGAATTACCTGAAGCAAAGAGAACTCGTTTTAAGAAAGATTATGGTCTTTCTGATTTTGATGTAGAAACTTTAACTTCTACAAGAGAACTTTCTCTTTGGTTTGAGGCTGCGGCTGATGGTGCTAAAGATGTAAAAAAGGTTGCTAACTGGATTTTAGCTGAATTGTTGGCTGTTCTTAACGAAAAAGATATTACAATAGATGAAGTTTCTATTACACCAAAACATATTACAGAACTTGCTAATGCGATTTCTGATAAGACTATTACTTCTGCACAGGGTAAAACTGTTTTTGCTTTGATGTTAGAAAATGGAAAGCTACCATCTGTAATAATAAAAGAAGAAGGTATGGAATCAGTAACTGATTCTGCAGCGATTGAGGCTATTGTTGATAAGGTTATAGCTGATAATCCTAAAGCAGTTTCTGATTTTAAAGGTGGAAAAACTAATGTTGTTGGTTGGCTTATGGGACAAGTAATGAAGGCTAGTCAAGGTAAAGCAAATCCAAAAACTGCTACAGAACTTGTAACAAAGAAACTTTCTGAATTATAAAACGATAAGGCTTGCAATTATATTGCGAGCCTTTTTTTTATTTGATATTATTTTTCTGATGAATGAAGTTAATTTTTTGGCTGAAAAAATCTATTCTAGTTACGGGGCTGTAAAGCGTGCTAGAGGATGTTTTTTATATACTGCAAAGGGTGTTCGTCTTACTGATTTATATCAAGAAGGTGGAAGATCAATTTTAGGTTGGGGTAGCGAATATTCTTCAGCCTTTAGAATTTTTAAAAATATATTAAGTCGTGGTATTACGGGTAGTTTTGACACTTTTTACTCTCCTTTAACTACAGATAAAATTGGAAAAAAAAGTCAATTATCTAAAGCTGTTAGTAGTCTATTAAATAGTGAAAGAAGTGTTTTTTTCTGTTCTTCTAAACAAAAGGCATTAAAAGCTGCTGTTTCCGTAGATTCTTCTAGTACTTTTGTTTATAGACCTTGGAATCCAGAGTTTATTAATTGGGCAGAGGTATCTTGTGTTATTATTGAACCTCCTCTTTCGTGGGCAACATCACTTTGTATTTTAGCAATAAAGAGTGATTCTCCAGAATTGGAATCAAAATTATTAGCAATAAAAGATGATTGTGATTTAGAAAAAGTTCCTGCACCTTTATGTTCTGCAATAACCCGTTCTATTTATGATTTAATTTCTGCTCTTCAAAACCGTGAAGAAAAAGATTGGTTTGTTTATGATAAGGTTTTAACAAAATATTGGACTAGAAAAGGTCCTTATTTGTTTCCGAAAGTGCCTAAAGATAAATATAATGATTTTATAGAGCATTGTTTAAACTGTGAAATTGTGATTAGTCCAATATTTGTTCAGCCAAGTATTGTTCCTTATAAGGCCGATTTTGGTGTGTTTAAGAAATTATTGAATAATCCATTTTTATATTAAATATAAGAATGATGTAGGGTGCTTATGTTACAATCTGAAATTATTTTTTATATTATTAAACTTATTTTGGGTGGTATAGCTGCGTTTTTAGCTATTATGCTATGGAATAAAACTCGTGATTCAGCTTGGATGAGTTTAGTTGCAGGGGCAATTACAGGATATGCTGGAACAGTTTTTGATTTGCTTATAAAAATAGGACTTGTTGGCAATTTTGATGTTACTGTTTTTGGATTACCTATTATAACTCTTGTTTTTTCATTTGTGCCTACTTTATTTTTTATTTTGGCATTTATTCTTATGCTTATTAGAATAAGATAACAGCGGAATTATATATGAATATAAATGAATATTGGAAAAAATATTTAAAAGACACTAATCAATCTGAAGATGAAGCAGTTTTCTCTGGGGAGATTGTATTTGAATCTTCTGGTTTAGTGGGGTTTGAACAACGAAATTTGATTTTAAACGGAAAAAAAACGGCTACTTTTACACCTTTTGACTGTTTTGAAATTAATTTTGAACCTATACCTGTAGTTGGTGAAGTTTATATTGTAGAAGATGAAAATGATAATCCTTATGGAATAATCGAAATTGATGATGTGAAAATTCTGCCTTTTAAAGATATTTCTTGGGAAATGGCAAAACAAGACGGAGAAGATCAAAATTTTGTTCAATGGTTAGAAAAACAGCGTTTATTTATGCAAGAAGAAGCTGAAATATGTGGTTTTGATTTTACTGATGATAGTAAGGTTGTTTTTGAGCATTTTCATTTAATATACAAATAAAGTTTTAATTTGTTTATTTAAATTCTAGTGTTATAATTTATGTATCTGTTGTTTGCAGATACATTTTTTTTGAGAAGGAGGAATTCTCATGAGTTCAAAAAATTTTTCGTTGATTAGGTTGGTTCTTCAGATTGCTGTTGGTGCTATGCTTGCCGTAGGTGGTATTTGGGCATTACAAGGTGGTGGAGATTTTGGTGCAAATGCAATTAGAGATGTTTTTAATGGTGATATTGAAAAGATTCTTGTAATTGTATTTGGTGTTGTAGAACTTCTTGCTGGAATATTCCTTATCATTGAATTATTTGTTGGTGATTTTGGAAAATTAGATAATATTTTGATGTTGATAATCTTAATTGTATGGATTGTTGCAATTGTTCTTTCTGATTTCCTTGGTGGTAACGGATTGTTTAATGGTGGAGCAAAGAATTTCTTAGCTTGGCTTTATGACTTTGCAAATCACCTTATTGTTTTAGGTGCTCTTTTGGTTTGTAGAAAATAAACTTTAAGATTTATTTAAAATATAAAAGCGGGTTAAATTTATGTGAGTTAAATTTGACCCGCTTTTTTTATGAAAAAAGTGTACCAATAGGATACACTTACTAGATGATCCCAACGCGAGTCGAACGCGCGACCTTTCGCTTAGGAGGCGAATGCTCTATCCAGCTGAGCTACAGGATCAAATATAATTTAATCTATCAGAAATGCAAAAATTTTACAATGGAATGCAAAAATTGAGGTTATAAGTTGTAATATACTCCTTTTTTTGCAAATCCAATGAAGCCATCTTTTTGTGGGGTAAATTTTTTAAAATCATCTCCGTAATGGCATAGGATTATTTTATTTTTTGTTTTGGTGTCTAAACTTTTTAATTCATTATAACCTGCATGTACTCCACCATCAAAAAATTGGCAGTCATGAAAAATATAGTCTATATTATATTGTGAGGTCATATAATTTAATAAATCTTTATCAAATTTTGTATCACTTGTAAATAAAACTCTATCATCAACGAGAACACCTGTTGAGTAAAAGCAATTTTTCCAATTATCTTGTCCAGAAGGAATATGATTCGTTCTAAAAATTGTTAATTTTATTGAGCCAACATTTGCTTTATACATAGGTCTTGGAGTTGTTGTTAGTTCTTCTGGTTTTTGTTGCTCAAAGTAATCATCAAATGTCATAAATTTGCCGTGTAGACTTTGTTCTCCGTAGGAACAACCTCCTTTTAGGCTTTCATTCCATAATAATTCTTTATATTCATCTGTAATAATTATTTTTGGTTTTGTTTTCGAGATATATCTTCCGGCTAGAGCCATTTCTTCAAGTCCACCTATATGGTCTGCATGTGAATGAGTTATCAATACATTTTTTATTTCTGATATTGGTGTGTTGTATGTTGATAATGCATATGGGCATATATTTCCACAATCAATTAAAATGTGATCATTGCCCTTTATTAAAAGAACATTGTTTTGAAAATTCACCTTAGAAAAAGCACTTCCTGTTCCAATAAAAAATGCCTGAAGGTTGCCGTTGTTAGTTAAATTTATTTTTGATTTGAACTTTGTAATTTTCATATTGTTCCTTTAATAATTCTATTAAAATTTTTCAAAAATTAACTTTTCTTAAAATTATAACACACAAGATTTTAATAACAATAAATAAATATATTTTTTGGATTATAGAATTTCTGGTAATTTGTATACGTCGTTGACTGTATTTACAAGTATTCCACCCATTCCTAGTTGTATTGGTAAATCTAAATCTATATCGAATCTATCTCCAATACTTATGCAATCATTAAAGGTTATATTTTTATTTGTTTTTTCAGATGAAATTTTTATTGCCAATTCTAAAATATTTTTAGATGGTTTTGATTCTTTTAATGTATCAAGTCCTATAATTTCTGTTATTAGATTATTAATTCCTAATGCTTGTAATGTATTTTTACCTTGTTCTACAGGATTATTTGTTACGCAGATTAAGTAATATTTTTCTTTTAATTTTGTAATAGCTCTTATTAAATTTTCATCTTTAGTTAAATAGTCTTTGGGGTTGAATAGGTGTTTTCTCCATTCAATACTTGTTTCTATTGTTATTCCAAAATTAGTTAATAAGTTTCCTAAACTTATTTTTTTTCCATTGTTATTTTTTGCCCAAATTTTTCTATGTTCGGATATTTTTTTTCTTGCTTCTTCATTTGTTATTCCTGTTAAATAAGCAAAGTGTCTTATTTGACTATCAATTTGTTCGTGAGCATATTCTGAGTTTGTGTATAAGGTTGAGTCTATATCAAAAATTAATACTCTTGCATTTTTAGGTAAATTAAATAATTCCATTTTTAATCTTGGTCAGCTGGCATTTTTGGTGTATAGATTTTTGATTTTTTTACTAAAGCAAAGGCTGCTTCTTCTAATGAATCATAATATCCTAGTGAAACTCTGGCAAGAATATTATCACCTGCTAATTCTGCATCTACACATTCAGTTACTGTTATTGGTATACATAATGTATCACATTTTATTTGTGTCCATTTTTCATTTAGAGCTTGTCCACCTGTAATTGTTATACTTTTAGGTTTTGGTATTGAGGCATGTTCTGATGCTTTTTGAAGAATATTTATTGCTGCCCACAGCTGATGTGTAACATCGTAGATAATGGTGTTCCCTTCTTTTTTTAATTCTTCGGAAAGTTTTATATTTGAATCTTTTTCGTTGTTTTCTGTGATAAGTGTTATTAGGTTTTTATGTGTTATTGGTTCTTTGAGATAGTGTTCTACTTTTTCTTTAAATGTTGCGAATCTACTTCCTGTGTCAGGTATTATTATTCCTGCATTCCACATTCCTGGAATTATTGAGGGTAAAACTCTTATTCCAGGATAATTTAATGGTTCTGGTGTACATAAATTAATTCCTTCGCTTGAGCCGGATCTGTCGCACATTAATCCTGTATCTAGGGTGTCTGTACCTAATAACGCAACAATAAAGTCAGGGCCACCACAAAATACTAAAGTTCCTTCTAACAATCCTGTAATTTCTGCTGCTTTAGAATTTATTTTTCCTGCTAATGCTCCTGATTTTACGAATGAAGGTAATTTTTTTATTTCTATGTCAGAAAAGCCTTCTTGGTTTAACTGCTCTTTTGTCCAATAAATTTCTTCATATCGTTCTTCTGGAAGAATTGTTAATATTGCACCTGTTAATTGGTGTATTAAAAATTCTGGTCCACTGAATATATAGTTTGTATTGTGCCATTCTGTTGGATACTTTTTTCTGAATCCGTCTATGCGAGGTAAAAAAATAGATTTAGAGTTTTGAACTGAAGTTGGAGCTTCTTGGTTCCACATAAGTGTAGTTCCGTCTTCTGAACATAGAGTTGGTCCATTTCCACTTATACAGATTGCTTCTATGCCTGTATCTGGTGATTTTTCTTTAAGTTCTTTTAGTGCTTCAGCAAGTCCATATATCCATTCATTTGCAAATGTTTTTGTATTTGAATTTTTAAAGTTATATCTTGCAAATGCGATGGATTTTGGAGAATCTGCCATATATGCAGCTTTTAATGAAGAAGTTCCTATATCAATACATAAAATACAATCAGCCATAATTTCTCCAACTGAAATGGTTTTGTTGTTATTAAAATAAAAAAAAGAGTGTTCAAAAGAAAGCTTTTAAACACTCTTCATTATATCACATTTAATGGAATAAAAATCAATCTTCTTTTTTGATTAATTTATCAATAATGGTTCTGTTATCCAATAAATCGCTAAGACTTTGATTATGATGAATTCTTGTAATTACATTTGCAAATAAACCACTTACATTTGTACTAATAAACCATTCTTTATTTTTTAATTCTGGATGATAAACTGCATTTGTTCCGATTATTCTATAGAATAAACCATCTTGATAAGCTTTATCAAAGAGTTCTACAGCATTTCCTGTAAAGAATGGTAACGAAATTGCTGCAATAACTTTTGTTGCTCCTTGATCATGAAGGAAACTCATTGCTTTTAATAGTGTTCCACCAGTTCCTAGCATATCGTCTGCTAAGAATGCAACTTTGCCTTTTACATCACCAAGAAGTTTTATGCTTTTTATATTTGTATTCTTTGCATCTTGTGTTACAACAGAATAATCTCTTTCTTTATAAATCATCGCCAAAGGAACTTTTAAACCTGTTGCATAAAATTTATTTCTGTCGATAGCACCTGTATCTGGAGATACAACTACTAAATCTTCTTTATTTGGTCCAGAAAGATTTACAACCTTTGCCAATTCTCTAATGATTTGATAAGAAGCATGTAAATTCTCAAGATGAGTTGTGTTAAACGCGTTTACAATTTCTCTTGAGTGTATATCAAGGGTAATAACTCTTGTTACTGCTTTTAATTCGTAGATGTGACATAATAAACTTGCTGTTAAACCTTCGCGTCCCTTCTTTTTGTGTTGTCTACTATATGGGAAAGAAGGAAGAACAAGTGTAATTGATTTTGCACCTGCTTGCTGAACTGCATCAATTGTTACAAGAAGAGTCATAACATGGTCGTTAACAGAAAAAACTACTTTGTTTTTTCCTCCGTTCATTTCTATTTCTTCATGATTTTCTGCATCTTGGAATATAAATATATCTTTTCCACGAACTGTATCAAAAAGTTCAGCTTTTACTTCCCCGTTTGCAAACCAAGTAAATTGTGTATTAATTTTAAAAACTGGTGGGCGATATTTATCTGTTGTTCCTTTTACTACAAGATCAGATGTTGATAAATCGTTACGATAATTAATATCCTGAATCAACGTATCTTTATCTAAGTTATATCGTTTTGAAATTACATCATTTTTTAATGAAAAACGATGTTTGTACATTCTTCTAAGATGTGTAATAACTTCTTCTGCAAAAGTTGCACCGCCTGGACAGGCAATAACTCCTAAATTGGTTGGCTCAGAATAAGGCATTGTTGTTCCTCAATATTTTATTTTTATACGCTAATACTAGCATTTATATATGGGGTAGTCAATATTTTACACTAGATATGGGGTTTATAAAAAAAGGTTTTATTTGTATTTTGATTATAAAATACTTGAATCAAAAAAATCTATTACATAGAATATTTTAATATGAAGTTAATTATAATGGGTTCTGGAACTAGTCATGGTATTCCTGTTATAGGTTGTGATTGTAATGTTTGTACATCTGCTGATGAAAAAGATAAACGTTTTAGATGTTCAGCTTATGTTGTTAATGAAGAGAATGATTTAACTACGAATATTGTTTTAGATGTTGGACCAGAATTCAGATTACAAGCTTTAAAATACAATATTAAACATTTAGATGCAGTTTTTGTTTCTCATAGTCACGCAGATCATTGTCATGGGTTAGATGATTTAAGAGTTTTTAGTTATAAAAAATCAAATGCAAATAAGTTTATAAAAAATAGATTACCATTATTCTGTAATAAATATACAAGACGAGATTTAATATTTAGGTTTTCTTACATTTTTAAGAGAAAAAACTTTGGTGGTGGTATTCCAAATTTAGAATTAATTAAAACAGAAAAATTTAATTTAAATAATCCTGTTAAAGTTGGTTCTATAGATGTTATTCCAATTCCTATTACTCATGGATATTTAAAAGATTCTGGGTGGGTAATAAGAACTACTGAAAAGGATAACAAAATTCACGCTATAGCTTATTTGACTGATTGCAATTATATATCTGATAAGTCTATTGAATTAATAAAAGATTCTTGTGATATATTAGACCATTTAGTTATAGATGGATTAAGAAAAAAAGAGCATGTAACTCATTGCAATTTTATGCAAGCTTTAGAGTATGCAAATAAAATTTGTGCTAAACATACTTGGATAACTCATATAAGTCATGAAAATAAGCATATGGAAGCAGAATCATATATAAAAGACAATGTAAATAATTTTTCAGAATTAAAAAAAATAGTATCTCTTGGTGGATCTGTTTCTGTTGCGTATGATGGATTGGTTTTAGAAACATAATAAAAGCAATCATTTTCAAATTTATAATGAAATTCCGTTGACAGAAAACCATTGTTTTTGTATATTATGAGAACTCACGTGTAATCAATTGAGGTAGGTATATATTATGTCAAGAATTTGTGATGTTTGCGGAAAAGGCTCAATGTCTGGTAATAAAGTAAGTAAGTCATACAATCATACTCGCCGTACATGGAGACCAAATCTTCTTAAAGTAAAAACAGAAGTTGGTGGTACAACAGCTACATTGAATGTTTGTACACGTTGTCTTCGCAGTGGTTTCGTAACAAAGAAAATTAACGTAACTCCTGCAAATGCTGGTGTTCCAGTAGCAGCTTCTAACTAATTCAGTTTTAATATTGAATGGAAAACCCACCAAGAAATAGTTGGTGGGCTTTTTTTTATTTAAATTTATTTTCTATTTCTGTTATTTGATCCCGAATTGCAGCAGCCTGTTCGTATTCTAATCTATCTGCACATAGTGACATTTCCTTTTTTAGTGCATCTATAAGTTTTTTACGTTGTTTTGGATTAAAGAGATTTGCGTTTTTCTTTAACATTGATAGTTCAACTTCTGTATTTTCTTCTGCATCTTTTTGTTGACGGATAAGTATATCTTGAACTGCCTTATTGACTGTATGAGGTGTAATACCGTGTTCTTTATTGTATTGTTCTTGAATACTTCGTCTACGTTTTGTTTCTGAAACAGTTTCTTTTATTGCTGGTGTAATATTGTCTGCATACATTACAACTGTCCCGTTTTGATTTCTTGCGGCACGACCAACTATCTGAATTAAACTTGTTGTTGATCTTAAAAATCCTATTTTATCTGCATCTAAAATTGCAATAAAACTTACTTCTGGTAGGTCAATACCTTCTCTTAAAAGGTTGATACCAATTAAGACATCTATTTCGCCTAATCTTAAGGATTTTAAAATTTCAACTCGCTCAAAAGTGTCTATTTCTGAATGAATATATTTTACTTTTAAATTTAATCCCAAAAGGTAATCTGTTAAGTCCTCTGCCATTTTTTTTGTTAATGTAAGAATTAAGCTTCTTTCGCCTTTTTCAATTCTAAATTTTACTTCCTTGTAAATATCCTCCATTTGGCCTTCTGACGGTCTTATATCAATTATTGGATCTAGTAAGCCTGTAGGTCGAATAATTTGCTCTATAACTTGGGTTGATTGTTTTATTTCTTGTTCTCTTGGAGTTGCGGTTACATATATTACTTGATTCAGCTTTTTTTCAAATTCTTCAAATTTAAGTGGTCGATTGTCTAAGGCTGATGGAAGTCTAAATCCAAAATCAATTAAATTCTGTTTTCTACTTCTATCTCCTTCATACATCGCTCCTATTTGTGGTACTGTAACATGGGCTTCGTCGATTAAACATAAAAAATCATCAGGAAAATAATGTAGTAGGGTTGCAGGAGGCTCTCCTGATTTTCGACCACTAATTGGACCTGAGTAGTTTTCGATTCCTGAACAATATCCCATTTCTTTCATCATTTCTAAATCGTAGGTAGTTCTTGTTTTTAATCGTTCAGCTTCTAAAAGTTTTCCTACAGCATTTAATGATTCGACTCTTTCTTCTAATTCTTTTTCTATGCGTTCTGTTGCTGAAAGTAGTGCATCGTGGGGTACAACAAAGTGTTTTGCTGGATAAAATTGCATTTCATCTAGTTCTTCTTCAATTTCTCTCGTTATTACATTAAAACGCTTAATTTTATCAATTTGATCAAAATCTAATTCAATACGATATGCTGTATCTGTTTCCATATAAGGTGGATAAACTTCTATTGTATCTCCTCGAATTCTAAAGTTTCCTCTATCTAAAACCATATCATTTCTTGTGTACTGAATTGATACTAAATCATGTTCGAATTTCTTTAAATTAAATATATCTCCCTTTTCAATATGAACTCTCATTTCTTTGTAGAGATCAGGCATTCCTAAACCATAAATACAGCTGACAGTTGCAACTACTATAACATCTCTTCTTTCCATTAAAGAATATGTAGCAGCAAGTCTTAATTTATCAATTTCATCATTTATGGATGCATCTTTTTCTATGTATAAATCTCTCGCAGGAACATAGGCTTCTGGTTGATAGTAATCATAATATGAAACAAAGTATTCTACAGCATTGTTTGGAAAAAATGATTTAAATTCTCGATATAATTGGGCTGATAGTGTTTTGTTGTGGCTTATTATTAAAGTTGGTTTTTGAACCTTTTCTATGATTTTTGCCATTGTAAAGGTTTTTCCAGAGCCAGTAACACCTTTTAATGTTTGGTATTTATCACCTCTCAAAAATCCTTCTGATAGTTTTTCTATAGCATTACCTTGATCTCCTGATGGCTCATAAGGAGATATTACTTTAAAATTTCGCATATCGTGATTTTATCATTTTTGCAGTTGATAAAATAGAGTAAAGTGTTATAAAATAATGTATTATTGATAAGATATCGTTGGAGGATATTTATATGGAATTTAATTTGAAATCGAAAAATACAATAGCTGCTATTGTATTATTGGTTTTAACAGTAGTTGTTCAGTTTCTTCCTTTTGTTAACACAGCAGAGTTGAAATCTGAAACAGAAGATTTTGGTAAAACATGGGCTGAACTTCCAAAAGGTGTTTCGGGAGAAGACAGAAGTTCATGGCCATCAGAAATCAAATATGGTGATTTTGATACTTGGGAACCAGAAGTTCAGGCTAAGTATCCATTAATAGGTAAAAAAGATATTTCAATTTTCCAATATGTATGGTTACCTTCAGGTGCTCTTACTGGTGCACAAGTAAACTGCTACGTTTTAGTACAAGTAATGTTTATTGCATTTGCTTTGTTTACTTTCTTTGTTTCTAGTAAATTAGCTCAGGCTGTTGTTTCTTATATGTTTGGACTTTCTTATGTTTATGCATTTGTTCAGACTTTAATCTTAAAAGGTGCAGGTATGATGATTCCATCTATGGTTACAACTGTATGTTTAGTTGTTCTTGCTGTACTTGTACTTGTTTATTCTGTTTGGATTAACATTGAATATGTTAAAACTAAGAAAAACAAATAGTATATTATTATAAGTGAAAAGCTCAGAATATTATTCTGGGCTTTTTTTATTTAATTTAAGTGTTTTTTTGTTAAAAATTTTTAAATTAAATAAAAAAAGCGATATATTATTATGAAAAGATATTTTGTAAAAATACTTTTTTTTATTTTAATTTTTGTAAATCAGTTTTCTTATTGTGATAAATATAAAGTTGTATATATGGAAATTCCTTATGGTGAATCGACTTTACTATCAACATTCTATTGTTTTAATGATTTTACAGAAGGTGAGAAAATTGCTAATAATGAATTCAAAATAAATAATCTGAAAGAAAAAGTCGTAAATGCGAGATTAAAAAAATTAATTCCCATAGAACCTGGAAGTGAATTATTAAGATATAACTATGCTATAATATGTTCCTTTGGAGAATTTTGGTTATTTAAAAATAATGATGATGGTTATTTATGGGGGACGGGTTTTTATATAAAAAAATAGTTTGATTTTTAGTATATATAAAAGGAGATTTAAAAATGAAAGTTTACAAACAGTGGCATGATGAAAAAATGAACTTTTGTAGTGAAACAATGGTATATTTTAGCCAATGTACAGAAAACAAAGTTCTTAGTTTACATGAATTATTAAAAATGACTTCCGATATTGCGACAGAGGATTTTAATCAGCGTGATATGTCTACTCATGTTTTGCGAAAGTACAATTATGCATTTTTAGTATCAAGAACAGCCTTTAGATTTCACAGAATGCCTAAAGAAAATGAAGAGATTGTTTTAGAAACTTGGGAAGAAAAAAATGATCCTTTGCAATTTGTGAGAGCATATGAAATCAGAAATAAAGATGGCGAAAAACTTGTGTCAGGCTTGAGTAAATGGATTTTAATAGATACTGAACTTAGAAAAATTTTACCTGTAAAGAATTATACTTTAAGACCTCCTGTAAGTTTTGAATCTGAGCATGATTGTTTAAGTTGCGGAAAAATAATTGTTCCAGAAAATATATCACTAATAGGGGAGCATAAGGTTGGATATAGCGATATAGATGCAAATGGACATACAAATAATTCTAGATATGCTGCTTTTATGATGGATTGTTTACCAAGTAAGTATCATGATATAGCGTTTACTGATTTTAGAATTAATTTTTCAAAAGAAGCAATGATTGGAGAGGTCTTAAAGATATATGCTGCTTTTGAAGATGACAATAAGAAAATTACAGTTGTTGGTAAAGTTGGAGATTCAGTTTCTTTTGAAAGTGAATTGTATTGGTAATTGATATAAAAAAAATCCCAAAGGAACAATCCTTTGGGATTTTTTTGACTTTGTATTAGTCTTTAGCTCTTTCAACAAAAGAACCGTCTCTTGTATCTATAACAATACGATCCTCTGTGTTACAGAATAATGGAACTTTTACTTCCATACCTGTGTCTAAAGTAGCAGGCTTTGTTGATTTTCCTGAAGTATCACCTTTTACACCTGGTTCACAATAAGTAATTGTACGAGTAACATTTACAGGAAGACGTACTCCAACAGGTTTTTCATTATAATATGTGATTTTAACATCATATTCATCATCAGGAGAAATGTAACCAGCATTATCTCCGAGATATTCCTTTGATAAAGAAATATCATCATAAGTTTCTTGATCCATAAAGTGATAATCTTCACCGTCTATATATGAAAGGCGAACATTCTTTTCTACAAGGTCAACTTCTTCGAATTTTTCACCTGCATCAAGTCCTAAATCCTGTGTTCCTCCTGTAACGATATTCTGAACACGAAGTTTTGTTACCATACCCTGACGACCACTTTTTTGTCCGAGCATCTTTTGTACGATAAGTGGTGCACCTTCGAACATGAAAGCTGTACCAACTTTGATTTCATTTGTCATTAACATAATAGCATCTCGTAAAATTGATTTTTATTTAGTGTAAAACCACACTTTCAATTTATAATAGTACTTTTTTCTTATAATTTCAACTGTTCAATATAATGTAAAAGATTGTTTCCTAGATTTCCATTTTCTATTAATTCCGTAGAAAATGTTAAAAATTTATTAATAAAGTTATTTTCTGTAGAATTTGTCAAAATATATTTTAGTGCATTTTCATTTAACGGTTTATTTGGGGTATTATAATCGTTCCATAATTCTGTTAAATATTTTTTTTCTTCAATTGAAAATTTTTGTGTTAACAAATCTAATAGTGCATTGACTTTAACTAAATGATAATTTTCATCTTGTATGTAGGCATGCCAAACAAATGGAACTCCGCATAACACAGCTCTAGAAAGTGAATCTTCTCCTCGTATAAAAAGAAAATTCATTTTTGTTAATAGTTCATCCCATTCTTCTTGCTGTAAAAACGGTAATTTGATTAAGTTAACTATTTTTTGTGTTTTTTCCCAGGCATCTAATACATATTTTTGACTTTTTCCGTTAGCTGCATATACTTTTACAGAAAAATTTGGGTTGCTTAGTCTTTTATTTTGTTGAAATTGATTTAATGCTATAAATAACTGATAAAAGTCTCTCTCGTATGAAAAAATCAGTATTGAAAATTCTTCGTTTATTTTATTTCTTTTGTTAAAGTTTGCATTCAGATTATTTATAAAGGTATTGTCAAGTATTAGTCCTCCAGTTTTGTTTGTAAAACCAGGCATGAAATTTATTTTTTTTATATATAAGCTTCGTGTTCCGCTTTTTAATAAGTGAAAATCTTCTGCGTAAGGCTCTGCTGTCAAGTAATCGATATTAATAATTTGACAAGGAGTATTATAATTTGGAGCAAATAGTATTTCTTCTAACCAATCTGGTCGACCACATTGAAAACATTCCAATATTATAGACGGTGGATTTTTTAGAAATTCTTCTTTACAAATTTCTCGTGAGTTCCAGTTTAAAATTTTCCAATTGTTTATGTATTGAATTGAAAGTTCTGGATTTATGTTTTTTTTAATTGAGGAAAAAGCAAATAAATTGTCGATGATTATTTTTATTTTTAAATCCTTATCAATTTCTGATAAAGAGCGGGCAAGTCTGTAAACTACTCCGATATCGCCATAATTATCTACAACTTTACATAATATTGTTATATTTTTTTTATCGAACATATTAAAATTTTACTCCAAATTGAAAATTAGGAACAACCTTAACATCTGAATTAGTATGGATTTGAGATATTGTATTTGTTCTGTAATCTGAATCAAATGCTGCGGTGTTAAAATTTTGAATACAAAATTCTAGTGTTGTTGCTGCAAAAACTTGAAATCTTTTTTTTGGTTTAAAAGATAACGAAAAACGTATGGCGGGAACAATATTGAATTTATTTTCATTATCGGATATTTCTTCTGAAAAAGCCCAAAATAATTTTGAATAAATTTCTGTATTTAATAGTATTGGACCAGAAAAAAATTGTTGGGTTCCAAGACCTGGACTAATTTCTAGAGAACGACCAATTTTTGAAAAATTATGGCTGAAAAGAATACTTCCATATATGTATTTATTTCCTAAGTGAAGTCCAGCTCCTAAACTTCCGTCAGAAGTTCCAAAAATTTCTTTTACAACATTAAAGGTGATAGATTGTCTTAAATCACTTTCTTTTCTTAATGTCCTAGCATTTTTTCCTGTAATTTTTTTGAGGGAGATTTCACTTTCTAAAAAAGTTTTTGTTCCTGCTTTAAACTTATATAGTTTCCCAAGATGTGGATATAATTTTACTTTATTGAATTCATTTTCAAATAAACCTTCAGCGGAAAAATGTTGAATTTGTGCTGATAAAAAAGTTGATACTATGCTTTCTTTACTTGCAATTATATAAAAGTCTTGATTTGCAGGGAGTCCAACAATAATTGTGTTAGAAATAAACTGCACGGCGGCTATAGGCTTTTTTATTTGTGAATAATTTATTGTACCATTTAATATTGTCGCAATTTTATTTCCTGAATCATCAAAGATTGCGTAATCACCACAGCCATCGAATTTTATTTGGCTCATTCCGAGATTTGAATATAATGTTTTATCATCTGTGGAAAATATCCAAGAAAAATATGTTTCCATTGCATGCATATCAATGAGTGCTTTTTTTACATCTTCTGTTGTTATATTAAATTGCTTTTTTAACCATGATTCTAAAATATTTTCTATAAAACTAGATTCTTTTTTTGTTATGTTTTTTTCTTCTGGAAAAACTTCCCAGCTTAAATCTACAGCTTTGTCGTAAAAAGAGAATAAACCATCGTAAAAAGTTTCGATATTTTTACTAACAGATGTTGAAAAAGAAGAAATCTGAATTGGAATAAAAGGTCCTGTTTTAAATGGTACATAGTCCCTTAATAAAAACTTTCTGAAGATTTGATTCATCTTTGGTAAATAATCGTTATTATATTTATCCAAATTTGAATTCCAACTATTTATAATAACCTTTGTATTTCCAAATTTTCTGTATTTCCATTGATTTCTATTCATTGGTACATTTGGAACAATATCTTCTGCATTTACTATATTCCATATGTAATTATAGTTGGAATCTGAAGCGTTTTTATTTGTGGTTACATTTGGTGTCGCAAATGTGTATGCGTAAATATTATTCGTATCAAATAATTCTGTATACAATAATTCTGATGCTAAGATGTTTGCTACTGCTGCTCCTCGACTGTGCCCAGTTATTAATAAGTAACAATCTTGTATATCAATTTTATTTTTTAGTAGATAGGAAATAAAAGCTGATTCAATCTGTTTTGCGGCAGTATAAAAACCTTCGTGAAATTCAGCTTCTTTGTGGGTTTTATTACTTATATTAAAATTTGAAATCCACTCATTTGCACTTAGAGGCGTTCCCCTTATTACGATGAAAATTAGGTTTCGTTCCCCTTTTGAACTTTGAATTTTTTTTGTCGCAAAACTAAATGCCGTTTGATCATTTCCCCATAAATTATGCTTGTAGTTAATATTATAATGGAGTTCAATATCGTTGTTTTTTATACCAATAGCATTGTAACACTTTATAAGTTCATTTTCTTTTGGATTGTTTAATACATCAACATAAGAAACCATTGAAAATATACTGGCAATTCTTGCTATATAATGATTATATTTTTTTGATGTTTCTTTTCCAAAAAAACTTTCATCCCAATCAAAAGGTAGTATGATGGAATCTTTAGAAACAGTTTCTAAACCTCTTAGTGAAAAATTAACATTTTCAGAAAAAATTGAAAAATTAATTATTAATAAATAAATAATAAAAAAGTATTTTTTCATATTTATAATTTTATAATGTGGTTTCTTGTTCTTTGTTATTTTCCTCAGAACCATCTAAAATTACTTTTATTTTTTCGTATTTTCCGTTTCTGTATACGGTGATTGTAACTGTATCGTTTGGACGTTTTGCTTCTAAAGCACTTGTATAGTCTGCATAAGTTCGAACTGTGATTCCGTCAATTCCTGTTATTATATCTCCTCCGAGATATATAGTTGTTGGATTAAATCTACTTCCGTATTGAACGGCCTTTGTTCCACCTTTTATGCCTGCTTTTTCTGCATTACTTCCTTTTTTTACAGAACTAACTAAAATTCCTGAACTAATATTTAGTCCTGCGTATTGAGCTATTGCTGGTGTCATTTGAACAGGAATTATGTATATTTTTCCTCTGTTAACTTTTCCGTATTTGATTAAATCTGTTACAACTCTTTTAGCAGTGCTTACAGGTACAGCAAATCCAATTCCTGCGGAACTTCCAGAATTTGAAATAATCATTGTATTTATTCCAACCATTTTACCTTTTGTATCAAGTAATGGTCCTCCTGAGTTTCCAGGATTTATTGCTGCATCTGTTTGTATCATATTTCTTATAATTACATTGGCACTTTCTTGAATTGGTCTTCCCAAACCTGAAATAATACCTGTTGTCATTGTTCTTTCGAGTGCAAATGGATTTCCGATTGCAATAACTTTTTGTCCAACTTTTAAGGAATTGCTATCTCCATATTCGATAGTTTTTAATTTTTTATTTTCTGGTGGATCAAATTTTAATACTGCAATATCACTTTCAATATCTTTTCCAATAACTCTTCCTTCGTAACTACTTCCATCTGCTAAAGAAATATTAATTTTATTTGCTTTGTTAATTACATGAACATTAGTAACCACATAGCCTCTTTTGTCAATAATTGAGCCACTGCCAGAACCACCGTCTTGAACTATAGGTTCTAAAAACCAATTTATGCCCATAACTTGTGTGGTTATATTAACAACTGCTTCATTACATTTTTCATAAACATAGATATTTCTTTGTTCATCCTCTGTATATTTTGAATCTGAAAAAGAATTTTTTATATTTTTTTCTATTTCTTGTTCGTGATTTTGAATAATATCTATTTCGTTCTGTGTGTTATTTAATACAGATTCAGTTTTGGATTCTTCTTGTGCAATTAAATTAGTTTTTGAGTCATTATCTTTAGCTAGAAAAAGAATAGCACAACCTGCAATAATTGCCCCAATAATAATACCTAAGAATGTTGATTTTAGCATTTGGTGCAGAGAGTATAATTTCATTTTCAAATCCTCTTAAAAAATCTGTACTTTTTATTTTAATGAATTTAAATAAATATTGATAGACGATTTTTAATTATTATTGTGATTCTAACATAAGCGTTGTTGTTATTTTATTGCATATTTTATTAGGTCCAAAATATTGAATTGTTTCAGGGTAGATATAATCTTCTTTTAATATCCAATTGTCTCGTTCTGCTAAAAAATGCAAATATGGTTTACCATTTAAATCTACTAAAGTTTTTTCGATTACAGGTTTTTGTTTGCCGATTCTATTTTCCATTGTCATCATTCTTACAAGAGGAATTCCGTAAGGTTGCCATTTTGCTGGAGGTTTAGAAAGATTTTTTATGCAAGCCATATAGCCTGTTTTGTTATTTAATGCTAATAAAAAAGCTGTTTTTCCAAGAGCATAGCAGTAATTTGCATCAAAATTTGTTGGGAACAAAGCTCTTCCTTCGTATCCATAAAAGAAATTCAAAATAGAAATTTTATGTTTATTTTGGGTTTCTTTACTAAGTCTTTCTTCTATAAGGGATGTGAATATTTTATCTGTTTCAATTTTTGATACTACAATGTTTCCATGAGGGTCTCTTAAACCTAAAAACTGGTTTGCAAATTCTTCTGGAAGGTAAGTTAATGTTGAATAAGCTTCTTTTGATAATTTTGTTTTTAACCAATTTTTTTTATTTTGAAAATTTAAAATTGATATGTTTTGATTTTCAAATTCATCCCATAAATTATTTAGTTCTGTTATGAGTTTTTTTGTTTCTGGAATAAATTCAATTATTCCTTCTGGAATTAATATAATTCCGTAGTTTAACCCTTTTTCTGCTCTTTGTATTATCACATTACATATATTTTCAATGATTGTGTTTAATGATGTTTTATTTTTAAAAATTTCTTCTCCGATTAGTGTTATATTAGGATGAACTTGTAATGCACACTCTAAAGTTATATGACTAGCAGAGCGTCCCATTAATTTTACTATATTCCAATATTTTTTTGCAGAAACAGTATCTCTTGCCAAATTTCCAATTAGGGAAGAATAAAATTTACATGCCGTATCGAATCCAAAAGATACTTCTACAAAGTTATTTTTTAAGTCTCCGTCTATAGTTTTCGGAATGCCGATAATTTTTGTTTTTATATTGTTTTTTAGAAAAATTTCTGATAAGACAGCTGCGTTTGTGTTTGAATCATCTCCGCCAATTATTATTAAGGCATCAAGATCTAATTTTTTTATATTCTTTATTACTTCAGAAATTTGTGATTCTGATTCAATTTTTGTTCGTCCACTTCCTATTAAATCAAATCCACCAGTATTTCTGACCATATCAATATCAGTTTTATTTAATATCTTATAATCACCATTAATAAGTCCTTGTGGTCCCATTAAAAAGCCAAATAGTTCTGAATTTTCATTTGATGTTTTTAGTGAATCAAATATTCCTGCTATTACATTATGACCGCCGGGAGCTTGACCACCACTTAATACAACTCCGATTTTTTGTTTTTTAGAAGATAATTTATTTTTTCCATTTGTGAAGATAATATTTTTCAGATTCTTTGTATTAGGAAAGAACTCTGATATTGCTTCGTTTTTGAATAAATCTTCTGTATCGATTTCTGTTGTACAGATATTTTGAGACGGCTGTTCTAAAATTTTAGGAATTTTTGGGGAATATTTATATCTTTGTTTTTGAAACTCTGAAATGTAATTCATATTATAAGTATGAGTTATAATTTTTTAAAAAGCAACAAAATAGAATATTTTACAAAATAATTCTAAATCCTATTTCAGATTTAAAATATTTAATTTCATTAAATATTAAGCAACTTTCTTTTATGCTAAACAGAAATTGTGAAGAAAATGGTTGTATAGAGATATCTACGCCACCTTCAAAAGCTCTAAATAAATTATTTTTGTTTCTAGTATCTTTAAGTTCTGTTGAATGTCCAAATGAAGAATTATTAGAAATAAATAATCCTAAATTAATATTTTTAGTTTTTAACTGTGTAGAAATACCATTTCTTATAATGCAGTCTGTAGTAGATTCTACTTTTTTTACAGAACCCCATACAATTTCAGATGAGGCACCTAAAAAAAATTTATTTGTTTCTAGGCCAATTAAAATGCCCCCACCAAATCCATTTCCTGTATCTGCACCAAATGGTTCCCAATAAATATCTTCAGAGCCTCCTGCTCTTAGTAAAAAACCATAGTTTATATTAAATGAATCGTTTTTATACTTAAAAATACTTTTTACTGCACCATTTAAAAAGCAAGGTGAACCTTCTGTAGCTGCAAAAAATCCTGTTTTTCCAGTAATTTCTAACCATGAAAAAGGCGTAAGACCTATGGATACTGACAATGGAACGGAAAAGAGCGTTTCTTCTGTTGAAAAAACAGGACCACCGGAGATTTCTAAAATTGTAGAATCTTCTGGATATATTGTTGCCGTTGGTAATACACCTAGTCCTGTTCCACTTGCTGTTATTGAAGTCTTAGGCAGTTTTATAGAATTATCTACATAAAAATTAATAGTTTCAGAAAAGTTTGCAGATTTTATGATTGCTATATATTTCCCATTAGGAATGGAATAGCCAGAAGAATTTTTCCCATTCCAATTTATAATCTGATTCCAAGTGTTAAAATGATCTATTTTTATGCTACAAATTTCATTAAGAAATTCATCATAAATTGTTAATAATCCAGAACCATAGGTAGAAACATAAAAAGAAAATTTTATTGTTCCAGAAGCTCCTGGTAGATTTGGATTGAAGCTTTTTTTATTTGTTTTGAAAGATGTTAAATAAAAATCAGCAAGTTTTAGATCAAAAGAAACTACTTGATGTGTATTTCTAAAAACATAAATATTTTTTTGTTGTGTTTTGTAACCAAATTTTTCGATTTTTACAGAATGTTCCCCTTCTGCAAGTTTTACAGATTCTTCATATATTTTACTTCCGTCTACATATATGGAGCAATCTTTAACGGAAGATTCAAAAGTTACTATTCCAAAGAGTTTTTTTAATTCGACATAATAGAATTCTTCCTCTCCTGCTCTTACATTAATTACAAATCTTCTTGGCTTATATCCATCTTTTTCAACTCTAAGATGATATCTTCCTTCTGGTAAATTATTTATGGTTAGATCTGTGTTACCTTCGTATTGTCCATTTAAATAGACTTCAGCATCTTGAATATTTGCCCGAATTGTAATTTTTGTTTTTCTTTTTTGTATATTAATTTTTTTTTCAGAAGTAAGAATTTCTGGTTCTGTCGTATAATAATCTGATTCTTGATTAATGTTAGATATACAGAATAAAGACGAAGTGATATATAAGAGATTTGATAAAAAAAATATATATTTTTTGAATTTCATATGCTTCTTTTATTTCTACATCGATTCTATCTTATTAATTATTGGTAGGCAATATATCATTTTCTGTGAAACTATAATAATCATTTTTTGTAATAATTATATGGTCTAATAATGAAATTCCTAAAACTGCCGCAGCATTATATAATAAATTTGTAGTTTTTATATCATCTTTTGATGGAAAACAGTTTCCTCCTGGATGGTTATGACATAAGATTATTCCTGATGCATGTTCTTTTATTGCTTCGCAAAAAATTTCTCTAGGTTTAATAATTGCCATATTTCCTGAGCCGGTGCATATTACGCGTATGGAAAGAATTTCTCTTCCGCCATTTAATGTTATACAAACAAAATGTTCATTTGGTTGCATAGCATAATGTTTAATGTATGGAATTATATCTTTAGGTTGGTTTATAAAAGCTTGTGGATTTCTATTAAGACGCTTTCCTAATTCTAAAGCAGCTGAGATTGCTAAGGCTTTGCTCTGTCCAATTCCGTCTATGTCTAAAAGTTCTTTTATTAAGTCATTTTGATTTGATTTATAAACTTTTTTTATTACTTCAGTTGCTAGTCGCTCTATTGGCATTTTTTTTGTACCTGAGCCTAATATTAGCATAACTAATTCTTCATCACTTGGATAAGATAATCCATTTTTTAAAGTTAATTCTCTTACTTCTAAATCATTTTTCTGATACATAAATATAACCTCGTAATTTTATTTACATAAGTTATAGATTGAAAAAAAAATTTAAAAATGGCGATTTTTCTGAAAAAAAAATAAAAAAAACCGATATTTATAAAATGAAAGTAATATATAGATTGAATTATGTTTGTTTTTTGTTAATTTTAGGAATTTTATTTTTTTCATGTGTAAGTATGCCTATTGGTGAAAAAGAAACTTGTTCTCGACATTTAACAGCTAAAGGAATAAAATCTGCACAACAGTTAACAGATTTTTTTCTTTCCGTTAATAATACAAAATCTGAAAAAGAAATAAAAGAATTAGCTTTTTTGTATATAAGAGAAGCCAAAGATGAAGGTATAAATTCTGATTGTGCTTTTGTTCAAATGTGTTTAGAAACTGGTTTTCTAAGATTTGGTAATTTAGTAACTCCTGAGATGCATAATTATTGTGGATTAGGTGCTATAGATTCTGCAAATCCTGGATTATGGTTTCCTTCAGCAGAAATAGGGGTTAGAGCTCATATTCAACATTTGCAAGCTTATGCGACTACGCAAAGTGTTAGTTTAAAAAAAGAATTAGTTGATCCGAGATATTCCTGGGTTCATAAAACTAAATATGCAGAAACTATATTCGATTTAGCAGGGCAATGGGCAACTGATCCAAAATATGGAGAAAAATTGGATTCTCTTCTAACAAAATTAGAAGAATATTAAAAAAAAAGGTGTGCTATGAAACTTTTTTGTTTTTTAGCACACCTTTTTTTTATTTTATAGTTGTTCCTATGTAAGGTTTCCCTTCAAGAATAGCAAGTGTGTTCTTAATATTTTTTCCACCAGCACAAATAACTGTGAGCTTCAATTCTTGTGCTTTTTTACTTGCGATTGGATCGAATGGACAATTTTTTCCTGGAACCCATTCGTCTCCTACCATCTTTCTAAAATCTTCCCATGAAATTTCATCAAGAGGTTTTGCATTTGGGTTTTTTCTAGGATCATCCGTATAAACTTTTTCTATGTTACTTAAATTTACAACTGTATCAGCATTAAATTTTTCTGCTAAAAGAACAGCATCATTATCTGTGGAGAAACCAGGTTTCCAACCTGCCGCTAAAAGTATTCTTCCTGAAAATGTCAAAGGAATTGTAGGATCTGTTACTACATCATTCTGGCATAATTCTCCAAAACTTGCTTTTATAAATTGAGCATTTAATCTTGTTGCCATAATTCCTATCCAATCAGCAGCGTCTACTTCAGAAGTTTCAGAAATTTCAGCTACTTCTCTAAACGCTTTCTGATAAATTCTTGCAGGTCCACCGCCGCCAATTACCAAAATTAACTTATCATCTTTATTATTTGATAAGTAATCTTTTATCATTTTTACAAATTCTTTTACAAATTCTGTATCAGGATATTCTGGTGCAACTATAGAACCACCAACTGATAAAATCTTAGTAGACATATAAACTCCATAATTTTTAATATATTCCAACGACTATAGGATCATTCCATAATGAACTATAATTTACAATTCCTGTGGATGATTCTTCCCATATAGATTGTAGAGCATAAGTTCTTTCTCTGTAAACTATTTTACTATTTGTAAGAGAAGGCTTTAATTCGTTCCATCCCCTTGAGAATGTAATATGCTGACTATCAATATTTCCAAAATAAAAATCTTTTGTATTTTCAATTGGTCTAAATGATTTATACTCTAATCCTTTGCCTAAAACTGTATCTACAGGTACCCAACCGAAATTTTCGATATAAAATTCATTCCACCAATGATTGTTACATTTTAAATCTGAATCTACTAATATCCCACTCACTGTTATTGAAGGAATTTTGCAAATTCTCAACAATGTAGTGTATAAAATTGCAAAATCAAAAGCGTCACCTTTTTTGTTTAATATTAAATCTTTTGCACTAGAGCCATTTGGTCGTAGAGATTCTTCTAGTTGAAAATTGTCAATAATATAGTCATAAATTAATTTAGCTTGTAAATATGGATTTGTTTCTTTTTTTACTATTTGTTTTGCAAGTTTTATATAATCTTCATCTTCACAGTTTATTAGCCTATTTGAATCTGTATATGCAGTATATAAAACTCGAGTTTTTTCTGAAAATGGTTTTACAGCTTTTGGATTTATTTTTGTATGTACAGTATGTTCTTCGATTACATAATTTTGATTAAATTTTGTTTGTAATGCAGATGATTTTGATAATTCTAGTTGATGTATTATTGTATTTTGGTATCTTTCGAAAACTGGTTCTGGACTACATTCTGTTAATTTTGCTAAAGACTGAGAAGCAGTAGTTGGAGGATATGGAACTCTTAATGATAAAGTTGTGTTTACTTTAGAGTTGATATTTTCGATATCTTCTGTAAGCTGAATTAAGTATGTTTTTTTTCCAGTATAGGATTTTGAGCCAATTGGAGATTTTAGGTTTAAATTAAAGTAGTTGCTTATTCCTTTTTCTGTTTGTACATACAACTGACCTGATGAAGCTCCTTCAGGAATACGAAGATGTATTTCACTGTCACTCCAATATTCGTAGTCAAAATTATCTTCATTAGCAGAAAGAAAAACCGCATTATTATCTTTGTTATCACGATTTGCAGTAAAATAAACAGTACTGTTGTTTCTTATAGTTCCAAAATTTATTCCAGTAATAATTAAAAGCGAACCAATAGTAGATTTTTCTGAATTAATAGCAGTTATAATTGGTAGAGATGTTTTTGTGTCAGGTGGAACTTCTACAGGAATTCCTGCTTTGTTTGCAAAAAAACCTGGTTCTGAACTGCCTGATTTCGTAGAAACAATAACTAATCCATCTTGCACATTTGCAGGTAGGATAATTTTGATTAAAGTGTCTTGCCATGCTAAATATCCACTAGCAGTAATTTTGCTTCCACTGACTTCTACATAATCTGAAGTATTTCTTGTTGGTCCAAAATTTTCTCCAGAAATTATCATAATATCTCCCGGTGCACCAACAGGAGGGGTTATAGATGTTATTATAGGAACTTTTCTGGATCTATAATTAATGAGAGAAAACAATCCTACTACAAGGAGAATAAATACAACTACCGAAAAAACTCTAAAAATTGGGTATTTTCTAAATAGTATTGTAAAATTTTTAATAATTTTCGACATTTTTGTCCCGTTTTGGTAAAGTTTTTTTAGAGAAATCAGGACAGAATATATCTACAGAATTCAAATTGCTGATAATATTTGAATTTCCAGCAGAAACAAGGTTTGTTGCCGAAATAACTTTTTGGTTATTTTGTTCTATTGATTGTTTTTCGCTTTCCTGTGCTGAAATTTCTGTTTTTTTTCCAATTATAGATGCAATTGCAAGAGATTCTAAATCTCCATCAATGACAACTTTGTTTTCACTAATTGGCTTCATAGAGGTTCTTGAAATTGCATTTATTTGTGTTGGTACAGCTATTTTATTTTTATTATGAATTGGTGTAAATACCAATGCAAAAACAGCTGCCGCGGTAGCAAAGGATGTAATCCATTTTTTTGTTTCTGAAAACTCAATTCTATTTGTAAATTTTGTATTTTTTGAATACTTAAGTTTCGTTTGTAATTTTTCAAAACTATTGTCTAGTAACGAAGGAGTTAAACTATTAGCAATGACGATGTTATTCAGTTGTTGAGAAAGCTTTTTATAATTAGCAACAATATTTCTACACTTTTCACAAGAAGATAAGTGAGATTCGTATTGTTTAATATAATTTTCTGGTAATTCTCCATCAACATAGATTGAATGAATATCTTTTTCAGGACAAGTAGACATCGTCGCCTCCAATTAGTTTTTGTAATTGTTCCCTAGCTCTAAACATACGAATTTTTACATTACCTTCTGTTATGCCTAGAACTTTCCCGATTTCTTTATAATTTAAATCTCCGTATTCACGAAGAATTAAAACCTCGCGCAGTGACTTTGGTAATTTTTTTAAAGCTTCAGTTGTAATTGACTGAGTTTCTTTTCTTAATAAATCAGTTTCACCTGAAGTTTGCTGTCGTCTATCTTCATAAAGTGCTTTTTGATATGCTTTTTTTTCTCTAGTTTTTCTCTTTGCATAGTTAAGAGATGCATTTTTTACAACTCTGATTAACCAATATTTTGCATCGTCTAGACTAGGAAAAATAAGTTTTTTTTCAGTAGCCTTTATATAAGAGTCATGGACTAAATCTTCTGCAGCATCTTCGTCGTTTACTATTCTCCATGAGATTTTAAATAGGAGGATCATGGTTTCGTTGTATAAACGACGAAAATCCGCAGGATTATTTGTGTTAACAGCTTTTTCTTTGCCTTCCACACTATTAAACAACAATATAGTTATCCTTTCGTTACAAAAATAAAAAAGAAATTTGCCAACGACAAATCTAATTTCGCTTCCAAATAGGACCATTTGGAGTATCAATAATTGTTATTCCTCTTGTAAGTAGTTCATCTCTGATTTTATCTGATGTTGCAAAATCTTTTGCTTTTTTTGCTAATGTTCTTTTTTCAACAAGTGCGTTGATTTCTGCTGCTTCAGGATCATCTTGGTTATTAACTTCTGTTTTTGATTCATTTTCTGTTTTTTCAGCAACGATTAAAGCATTTTCAATTACAGAAAGTGAGAGAACTTTATCCATGGTGTATATATCTGCTAAACAATCGATACTTTTGCGTCCTTTTCCATTTGATTCTTTTTGTAAAGCAGACAATGCAATTGGTGTAGCAAGGTCGTTTTCTAAACCTGATTTGAATTTTTGCATACTTTCTGATAATTCAATTTTACTTGAAATATCTTCTAAAATTTTTGAATAATTATCTTTTGTTAATACAATATTTTCTTCTGATTTTGCTTTTGAAATTAATTTTGCAACTCTTGAATTTAATGCTTCTCTTCCAGCTTTTGCACCGTCCATAGCATCCCAAGAAAAATATATTTGTTTTCTGTAATGCCCACCAAGTAGAAAAAATCTATAATCTAATGCGTTGTAACCTTTATCGATAATACTTTGTAGTGTTAAGAAATTTCCGCTAGATTTAGACATTTTTTCTGATTCACCATTTTCGGCAGCTTTTTTGTCTTTTGCAATAACTAAAAATTCATTGTGTAACCAAAAATTTACCCATGGACCAGCTTTTCTGTCTTCTTCGGAAAATGATCCTTCACTTTGTGCGATTTCGTTTGTGTGGTGTATTGGAATATGATCTATTCCACCTGTGTGTATATCAATATGTTTACCTAAATATTTCATGCTCATAGCAGAACATTCAATATGCCAGCCTGGATAACCTTTTCCCCAAGGTGAATCCCAAGTAAGAGCTTGATTTTCAAATTTCGATTTTGTAAACCACAAAACAAAGTCATGTGGGTTTCGTTTATTTTCGTCTATTTCAATACGAGCACCGGCTTTTAGGTCTTCCAAATTAATATTTGCAAGTTTTCCATAATCAGGATATGTGGTTACATCATAGTATAGATTTCCACCTGCCATGTAAGTATGTCCATTTGCTTCGATTGCTTTTATCAATTCAATCATTTCAGAAATATGTTCTGTTGCTTTACAAACAATGTCGGGCTTTCTAATATTTAATCGTTCAATATCATTAAAAAAAGCATCTGTATAGAATTTTGCTACTTCAAGAACTGATTGATGTCTTTCTTCAGCAGTTTTTAGCATTTTGTCTTTACCATCATCGGCATCACCTGTTAAATGGCCAACATCAGTGATATTCATTACATGTTTTATATCATATCCTAAATATGTTAATGTTTTATCTAAAATGTCTAAGAAGACATAGGCTCTAAGATTTCCTATGTGAGCATAATTGTAAACTGTTGGACCACAACCATAAAAACCAACCTTATTTTCAGCTATTGGCTTAAACTCTTCCATTTTGTGACCCATTGTATTATACAAACGTAAACTCATAAAAACCTCTTAAAAATTTTATATATTAATAATCTAATATTTTTGAAATATCGCACAACAAAAAAATTATTGATATAATGTCTACTATGATTTTACGAGAATTAAAAGAAGTATTCAATAATGATGATTTTATAAAATGCAATATAAAACAAGAAGAATCTTTATCTTCTCATACAACAATGAATGTTGGAGGTAAAGCTGAATTATTTTTTGAACCAGAAACTGTAGAAATTCTTGTAAATCTCGTAAAATTTTTGCAAGAAAAAAAAGTGCAATTTTATGTTTTAGGTGGTGGAAGTAATTTAATTATAAATGACAGTGGAATAAAAGTGGTGATTTCCACACGAAAGTTACGAATTAAGGATCCGATTTATGAAGAGTCAGAATTAAGTGAAGATTCGGTTTCTCTAAATATTAGTTCAGGAATTTCATGGGGACGTGTAATATCTTGTTGCAAAAAAAATAATTATTCAAATTTCGAAGCATTTACAGGTTTAAGCGGAACTGTCGGTGGTGCAATTTATATGAATGCTACTTGTTTTGGATTGTCCACTTGCGATAATTTAATTTCTGTAAAATATTTGGATGTAGACGAATTAAAAATATGTGAGTATATGGTAGAACATTCTGATTGGGGTTATAAAAAATCACCTTTTAAAGATGGGGTTGCCGGAAAGAAAATTATTATTGCTGGAACTTTTAAAGTAAAAAAAGGACATTTTGATAGTGATTTTTCGGACAGGGTTTTAACCGAAAGAAAAGCAAAAGGTCATTTTCGTTATCCTAGTGCAGGATCAGTATTTAAGAATGATATAGAAAAAGAAATTATTGCAGGGAAAATAATAGAAGAATGCGGATTAAAAGGTTTTAAAATAGGAGGAGCCGAAGTGGCTTCTTTTCATGGAAATTTTATTATTAATCCAGAAAGAAAAGCTTCTGCAAAAGATATAAAAAGCCTTGTTGATTATATAAAAGATGTTGTAAAGAAAAAGAAAAATATAATTTTAGAAAATGAAATTATTTTTATTTAAATATATCTGTTAACTATAAAAAAAAGCCGATACTTACATTGACAAAGAATTTTGTCAAATTTATACTTTTTTGTGGGTGAGAAAAGTTGTTACAGTTATCATTTGTTTCTTTTAGAAAAGACTCTTATATTATTGTTGAAGGAAGACCTCAAAACGATAGATTTTATATAATTCAAAGTGGGAATGTATCTATTCATACAGAGAATAAAATTACGGGGCATGGACCAGAAATCTATGGACCAGGAGATTTTTTAGGTGTAATTTCGTGTATGTCTAATCATTCTCAAATTGATACAGCTGTGGCACTTACTGATGTTGTTT
Organism: Treponema sp.; assembly: GCA_017938365.1. Classification (GTDB taxonomy): domain Bacteria; phylum Spirochaetota; class Spirochaetia; order Treponematales; family Treponemataceae; genus Treponema_D. Next base: position 11,382 of record JAGBBT010000119.1, on the reverse strand, counting down.
GTATTTCTGTAAGAAGGGATCAGTATCCAGAATTAATAGAAAGAAATACGCCTGTAGCGATGAAAATAATCCGAACATTTGCAAATAGAATGCGTTTTCTTAACGAAACATTTATGCAAGCTACATTGAATAATTTAGGAAGTCAGACATCAGAACAAATTTTTAAGGTCGCTTCATATTACGACAAAATTAATCAGCCAAGTATTGCGATATATGCATATTATCAATATATAAAAGCAAATCCTTCAGGAAGTAATGTTCCTACTGCAAAAATTAGATTTCAGTTATTAAGAAATTTAAGTCATGCAGTTTATTTTGAGTCAAATCAGGATTTATTAAGGGTTTATCCGAAAGATACTATGATTATGGCAGAAAACCAGAGTGGTGCTGACATGTTCATTATTCAAGAAGGAAAAGTAAAAATTTCAAAAATTGTTGATGGTACAGAAGTTATTTTAGCAATATTAAAAAAAGGCGATATGTTTGGTGAAATGGCTTTATTGGAGAATAAACCAAGATCAGCCTCTGCAATTGCTGAAGAGGAATGTCGATTAATGACTGTTAATAGACAGAATTTTAATCAAATGGTTTCGACTCAGCCTCAATTAATATCTCGTTTGACAACAATGCTTGCAGAAAGATTGTTTGTGATGCATAGACAGTTAGCAAATTCTCAATTGAAAGATGTAACTGCAAAAATGATTGATATGCTTGCATTACAAGTTGAAAAGCAAAAAATAAATGGAAAAAGTCAGTATCAAACTGATTTGACTCCTACAGATATTGCGACAATGTGCGGAATGAGTAAAAGTGAACAAAATCTTCATATGTATGAGTTTATTTCAAATCCATTAATAAAAATTGTGAATGACAAGATTTTTGTTCCAAATTGTCCAGAATTATTAAAACAATCTGCTTTTTATCGTAAACAGCGCTCTTAAAATCTTTTGAGGACTTGTATGAGAATAAAAATTTTAACTTTATTAATGATGACTTTTTCATCATATATTTTTTCTTTGCCAATGGGATATGGTTCAATAAATATTGGAATGTCCGTTGAAGATGTAAAAAAAGAGTTAAAAAATAATAGCGATTTTGGATATAGGGGTGATAGAGATGTAACTTTGTCGCCATCAACACAAGAAGTAATTATTGTTACAGATGCTTCTAAAAATCCATATTCTTTTTTTACTGAGTGTTATTTTTTGTTTGTGGATGAAAAATTATTTTCTATAACACTAAATCTAAATCAATCGAAAATAGATTATCATTCTATATTCAAAACTTTAGCTGAAAAATACGGAAATCCTAATTCTATTTCTCCTAAAAAAGCCTCATGGAAAGATAGTTCGATTTTAATGAGTTTAGAAAAACCTTTAACATTAAAATACATTGATGCAGAAGTATTTAATAAGCAACAAGAAAATTCTGCTGTGCAGAAGAATATAGATGAACAGATGAGAGATAATTTTTTAAAGGGTTTATAGTTTTAATCTAAAATAAGTTTACAGCCTATCTTAATATTCTTTTTTTCAAACCAACCTTGAGGAACCTCTAATGCATAACGAACACTTACAGTACTCGTTATGTCTTTTAATGAATAAGGTTCCATATCAAAAATATCTCTGATTACCCCTGTTTTGTCGATGTATGCAATAGAAAGTGGAGTAGGTGTGTTTTTCATCCAAAAACTAAGTCTTTGGTCTTTTTCATATACAAAAATCATACCTGTGTCATCAGGAATATGTTTTCGGTTCATAAAGCCAAAACTTTTTTCTGTGTCTGTTTTTGCAATTTCGACTTTTATAGGAATTAATTCTCCTTGTACATTTAAAACTTTAATATCTATTGTAGAAAGTTTTTGTGCAGAACAAGAAAAAAGTAATGTAAACAAAAACAATAAAAATATTTTAGTTTTTAAATATTTTTTCATAATTTAAACCTAAACATCTAGTTTGCTTAATTCCGCTAAAGCTATTTTATCGTTTGGATCATACTCCAAAACTGTTTGAAAATAGCTTGCAGCAACAGAGGGATTTCCTTCTTTTAAGGCTAAATAACCTAGATTTGAGATAATTTTTGTATTTTCAGGTTCTAGACTAAGTGCTTTTTCAAGGGATTTTTTTGCATTTTGTAAATCGTCTAATTCAATATAGCAAATAGATAATTCATTAAAAGTATCTGCTGTTTTTCCACCGTCGCAAGTTAAAGTTTTTTCGAATGCTTTTTTTGCATCTTCATATCTACCTAATCTTCGAAGTCCCCAGCCAAGCATAAACCACGCATTCCATACTTCTGGATTTTTTTGTAGGAATAAACGAATTTCATCAAGCCCTTTTTCTTCTTCACCTCTATTTATTAAATCGTAGGCTGCATTAAAATGGTCATCTTCCATATTTCTGTTATTTATATTATTTAAAAGTTCTTGAGCACGATTTTTTTTGTATAAGCCGTTTTCTCCCATACTTTCGTCTGTTTCATCACATGTTAGGGCAAGATATGTTTCAAAACAACCTTTTGCCTCTGTATAGTTACGCTTTTTCATAAAGAAAAAACCACCGTTAAAGAATGCATCAGGGAGGGAAGGTTCTGCATTCATAGCATCTTTATAATAACGTAGAGCATCTTCGTCATATGCATCTGCATCGTCATTTAAACCTGAACGTCTGTAGGAATCAGCTCTTTGATCAAAAAATAAAGCCGTATTTAAAACTGTAGGCATGTCTTCAGGATCAAAACCTCTTAAAGCTGCAAATATTTCTTCAGCTAAATCAAAATCTTCATTTTTTGTTTTTAATATTGCGGCTTCTGTTAATTCTTTTTTTAAATTTGGACGTGCTTGTTTTAGAATTGAACGATAATACAAAATATTTTTATTTTGCGAATCGTATGCCATTATTGTAAGTAATCCAGAAAGAATTTGTTCTTCTGTTAATTCAGACATATCAAAAGATCCTGGACCTTCTGAATCTTTTTTTTGTACAGGAAGTGGTATTGTTGGATCAATTTGAAGTGCATTATCAGAAAGTTTGAATTTTTCGCCTAGATTTATAAAATAAACTGAATCAAGTGGATTTGTAGGATTCATACTGTATTCGTTTCCTTTTTTTATCACCAAAATGGTGAAATAATTTATTTTGTTGTATTGTTAGCAGCTGCATTTACTTGGGCAGCTCTTTGCATTGCAATTTGGTCACTTGCAGATAGATGAACTTTTCTTAAAGATGTAAGGAAGTTATTTATATGCAGTTTGTATGATAATGGAACTTGGGTTTCATCAAATTTCATACTTATTGCGACAATATCTTTTCGACCTTCGATTAGCTCTGCTGAAACAATTATACCTTTAATCAGAATTGTTTCATCTGGCTCTGTAAAATCTAGTCTTAAACAAGCTGGTTTATTTGTTAGGAACTGAGATAAACCTAATAAAATTATTTTTGCTCCAGAAAAAGATAAATCTCTTACAATACAATGTCTAGGAACATTCATAACATTTATAACGGTTTCTTCTTTTACCAAGCCTAATTTTCGTTTGCTGTCATCTGTAAGAATAATTCTTTCTTCTTTTCTTCTAATGGCATTAGCATTTGCTTCTAACAGTCTTCCCACAACCTCAATTAAATCGTCAGGAGGTCGTTGTGTGAATGTTAATGTTATTACAGCTAAATCATTGGAATTCATATAAGGAGTAATATTTGTAACTCTTCCAGCCACAAAAAAACTCATAAGCTGGTTGTCGCTTTCAAAAAAACAAAACCTTAAGTTGATTCCTGTTGTACTTCTGTTTGAAAGTGCTTGATATGCACCACCTTTTGTTCCAACTATAATCTTTGCTAACTGAAAAGATGTAGAATTAATTATACAAGGCCATTGCCCAAGATTACACTTAATATAAACCTGTCTTGGGTCCAATCTTATTGTGCGAATAATATCTTTTGTAAATGTAACTTCTGTATCTCTATATTGATCGTAATATCTAGTTATTTGTTGACTTGTAGCTACACCCATAGAGCAATAATACTTTATTAAGGTTTAACAGTCAATTAATAGAATGTTTTATATTAATTTTCCTTATCATAAACGGAAATATATAAACTTGAAGCAACTGGCCGTAATCCCACATTTATTTTGTTCTTTTCTATATAGAGGGAAGTTGATCCACCTCCATCAAACTGAATTGCATTATATACTTTAGTTGCTAAAAGAATTTCATTACACTCTTGGTATGATAAGCCTTTGCTGAAGAGATTTTTTTCGACTATTAAAACATAAAGTGTTCGTTCATCTTTTGAAATGCCTACAGCTGTTCTTCCGTCTTGACTATAATAAGGGAAAGCCATTTTTTTACCGTTTTCAATTACTGTGAAAAAGCCACCTAGTTCATAATCAAATTTTTTATTTTCATTATTCTGGTTTCGAAGTATTTCTGCATAATATTTTCCGTTAATTTCATTAATTCCTAAATATGCGTATTTTTCTATTTTTTGAAATAATTCCTTTTTATTATTAACTAATACTCCCACATTCTGTCTTTTAAAAATGGATGTATATTCAAATGGAGATAGATTTATTGCGATTTGGTATTTATTTTTTTTTGCATATTGTGTAACAAGACGCCCCATAAAGATATTAGTTTTTTTACCTTTTTTTTGAATAAAATCACTTTCTTCTGGGTAAATTTTAATATGTATATTTGCTTTATCTAAATTAATTCTTACTAAATGATATTTTAAATTTGGCCTCTTATGAGAAAATGAATAGTAATCAATTCCATTATATATATTCTCCCAAAGAAAATTATTAGGAATGTAATATTCTTTATTTACGGAATAATAATCTTTGTCTGAAATTTTTATAGTTGTACAGGATGATAAAGAAATTGATAATATTAGAAAGCAAAAAAACTTTATATTTTTAAAATACATACTTAGTGAATAAATCTTTGTGGAGGAGTTACAATCCATAGGGCTTTTACAGGAATATCTCCTGCATTTATTAGAGTGTGAGGAGTGTTTGCACTGAAAGAAATACTATCACCCTCTTGTAAATCATATTCCGTGTTTTCATACAGAAGTTTACAATTGCCTTGTAAGATATGACCAATTTCTCTACCTAAATGACCGTAAGAACCTCTGTGTGTTTGGGATTTTATTGGTATAGTAATTAAATATGACTCGATAGAATGTTCCCCATCGCTTTTATTTGGTTTTGCTAACTCTTCATATGTTATATCGTCTTCTGTGATTAATCTACGCTCGTTCTTGTGAATAATCTCTACAGGTCTTTTTTTGTGATATTCTTCAAATAAAAATTCTAAATTTATATCTAATACATCTGCTAATGTTAAAAGTGTATCAATTGCAGGTGAAACTCTATTTCGCTCTATTTGAGATACAAGACTTTCACTTACTCCTGCTTTTTGAGCCACAACTTTTAATGTATAACCTTTTCTTTCGCGGACAGTTCTGATTTTTTCTCCAAAATGGTAAGGGACTCTTTTTGCATCTAAGTCATTATTTTGCAAATCTGTCATTATTTTGTTTCTCCCTATTTTGTTCCATTACGAATCTAATAAAATGGTCTTCTAAAGTTCTATGAGGCCCCGCTAAATTCAATCTTGCCCTTGCTCTTGCATTATCCCGTCGAACTGTATATTGAGAATAAAAGTCTTTGTAGTCGATACTAACATCTGTTTTTACAGTTTGACCTAGAAATTGAGAAACTTCATCTCGTCCAATAGCACCGATACCCTTTTCTCTAAGAAGTAATTTTAACTTTTGGATTTGTTCGTAAGAAATACCGAATAAAAATTCCTCCATAGCTTGATTAACTTCTGGAAAAGCTAACTGAGACTTTATAAATTTGTTCCATACTTCATCCATCTGAAATGAAAACATAATCAGTTCACTTGTACCCATCATTGTTCCAAAGGCAGGTGCTAAAGAACGTCTAGCTTTCCATACGGACTGAAGAACAGGTGATATATCAGAAATGTTTTGGTCTGTTCTGTGTTCCCATAAGAGTAGTAACGAAGTTGCTAACTGTCTTCTAAAATCTATAGCCAAAGTTTTATCTTTTACAAGATTTAAATAAACATCTTCAGCTAATAAAAGAAACATCATTGATGCGGTTTCTTCCTTAAATGCTCGAATTAATTTTTCATCCATATTGATTTGCTTAGCTAATCGTGTAAGTGATGAAAATGTATGAAGTTTTGCAACTAAGAAGCCTTTGCCTAAAGTCGCCTTTGACGGTAACTGTAAAGAAGTTTCACCATCTTCTTCTGTATTTATGAGCGATTCGATTAAATCTTGTGGTGTTCTAACATCAGCTGTTAAAGTTGCTTTTTCAAGCAATGATGGGAAATTAGCAATTGAAATAGCCAAATGTTTTAAGTTTTCCATTCGTTTTAAGAAACTTTCTTGTTTTTCTGGAACGGATATTGCAATTTTTTGGCTTAATTCATCGACAATTACTTTCTGCTTAGGAGTTAAGACAATAATTCCAGTTTCAGCAGTATCTTCGAGTCTTTCTGTATTGTCTAAAAATTCACTTACATCAATTGAAGTAAATTCTTGAATATTTAATTCAGGCTTCATTTCTTCCGTCATACTAAACTTATTCCATTATACCATAAGTTATTCTAATTTCAATAAAATAAAATACCGATAATTTTTGTATGAAAAAGTTAATATTTCTTGTTGCATCATTTTTTTTCCTTGTTTTTTTTAGTTTTGCAGAAAATAGTCTAATTCTTCATCAAGAAGATATAAAAATTGTATGGGAAGAAGGAAAAACTTTTGAAAATTCTGAAGGTTATCATTTATACATAAGAAAAAAAAATAACATTGAGTCTGTTATGCTTACAGAAACTACAAAAGATCCTTCGGGAAAAACAGACAATTATGCTTACAGAGCTTTAGAATATAATCCAATTAATGGTGATGAAGTAAGATTACTGAATGGAAAAAGACTAAATTCAGAATTTGCAAAATATAGTTTAATCGATTCCTCTGCTGAAAGCCATAAAGATTTTGGTATGGCTTTTCATATTTATATTCCGTCAGAAATTGCTTACGGATATAAATGGTCGAGAAATGGAATTATAAAAATTGGAAGAGGAACATTTATAAATATTAGAAGTTTTTCAAAAAAATATGGAGATTATACAGGAGAGTTTTCTGATAATCCATTTATGTTTGACTTAGGAAAATCAGAAAAAAAAGTTAATATCGAAAAAACTAAAGTAGAAATAGTTTCTGAACCATTAAAAGAACCTGTAATAAAAGAAATTGTAGTTTTAACTGATGATTATAACCCTGATGCCGCTCAATCATTTAAGGATATTGCCAATTTTAACGGTGGTGAAATGACTTTTTCAAAAGGTCCAGAAACAATTGTTGAAGATATAATGGATTCTTTAGAGCGAATAACACCAAAAAATAAAGTTGATGTTGTTTTTGCTATAGATGCAACTGGAAGTATGAAGGATGATATTCAAAGATTAAGAGATGAATGGATTCCAAAACTTATAGAAGCGATTAAAGAATATGAAAATTTAAGAATTGGATTAATGTTATATAGAGATTACAACGATACTTACAGATTGATGGGATTACCTGTAAAAAGATTTGAATTTACATCCAATTTAGATGTTTTTACAAAAAATTTAAACAGTTTTATCATATATGGTAGTGAAGGTGGTGATATTCCAGAAGCAGTTTACGAAGCGTTGTACGGAAGTTTGACATTTTATAGGTGGAGAAGTGATGCATATAAAAAAATAATTTTAATTGGAGATGCTCAGCCTCATCCTACACCGAGAAACACTGGAAAATATTCAAAGGAATTAGTTGCTAATACTGCAAAAAAAATGAATGTTGTAATAGATGCTATTATTGTTCCAGATGATAAAACAGCTAGAGGAAGATAAAAAAAGGTTTTCGCTTTGTTATAAGTGAAAACCTCTTTTGCTATCTAATATAACTTGTAACTGAGTTATATTTTTATTTTTTCTGGATTTTTGAAAGCTCGATTTCTGCTAATTTGTAATATGCGGCAGGAAGGGTGCCTGGAGTAGATTTTGGGTAAATATCCCTAATTTCATTCAAAATAGGAACTGCTAAATCATATTTTTTTTGTTTCATATACAGATGAGCAATTTCGTATCTTGCTTCAATATAAATTGCAGGAAAATCTTTATAGCGGTCTACAACTGTATTATAATAGGCCAGTGCTGCTTTATAATTTCCTTTTTCGAAACTGTTTTGACCTTGCTGAATTAGCTCTTGTGCTGTCAGAGTTTCTGGAATTTCTTTTGGTACAGAATTACAAGAAACTATGGTCACTAAAAAAACAGCTAAAAATATTAGAACTTTATGTTTATTTAATAAAAAATTTATCATGGGCTAAGTCTATCATCTAAGCAAATAAAATACAATTAAAAATTTTCAGAAACAATAATTCTGTTTTTGCCAGAATTTTTTCCTTCTAAAAGTTTTTCGTCAGCATCTGCTAGGATTTTTTCTGGTGAATCTATTGTTCTTGAAGAACTAATTCCGTATGTTGCTGTAACTGTAATTTTAATATCGTTGTATTCGATTGGTGTTGATGCGATTGAATATCTTAAATCTTCTAAATCATATAGTATTTTCTCATTTATGGTAGGAAATATAATTAAGAATTCTTCTCCTCCCCATCTTCCGATTTTAATAGGTTCAGGAAATGCGTCCCAAACTTTTTTTGTATATTGTTTAAGTATAAAATCTCCTGCATCGTGACCATATGTATCATTTATTAATTTAAAATTATCAATATCAAAAATACAAACTGCATAGTTTATATTTTCCGTTATTTTAGTATTATTACATGTGTTAAATACTTCTGAAATTCTTCGACGATTCATTAGACCTGTTAATGGGTCGTGTTTTGAATTGTAATCAATTTTTTTCTTAAATAGATTTTTTTTATGTTCCAAGTAGCGTAGAGCATAATCCGCTGTTAAACAACCATAAAGTAAAAATGCTAAAGTTGTTATTGTATAGAAAAATTCATTGGCAATAAGAAAACTTCTTTGTTCTGGTAAAAACAAAAAATGTGGTGGTAGTAAACTTAATTTGATATAGGTAATAAAGCCTATAGATAGTACAAGAATGATTGTCATTATTATAAAGTAATATTTTGGTGGTTTTTCTTCAGTTAAAAATAAGAAGATTCCAGGAATACATGCGTATAAGCAAAACTCCATTCCGCATACAATTTTTGTGAAATAGGCTTCAAAAAGGGCAAAAAAAGTTAATTCTAAGACAAAATATGTAAAAGAAATTATTTTTTTTATTTTTTTATAAAAGATAACTAGAAAAAAATCAGAAATACACATACTTAAGTTACAAATTGCAACAGGTAAAAATATTTTGTTTGTGTATGAAAATAAAACAAAAGTCCATATAAATCGACATAGAAATGAATATAAAAAAATTGGAAAACTTTTATTCTTTCTAATAAAATATAGTATATCTTTTAGACTAGTTTTCATTAAAAGTCCTCCGAAACTACAAGCTGATTTCTGCCATTTGATTTTCCGTAGCGCAGTTTATTGTCTGCATCCATTATTATTATATCTATATCGCTAATTTTATTTGAAGAACTTAATCCTAATGTAATTGTAATTGGAATTATTATGTTTTTATAAGAAAAAATGTTTTTTTCGATATGCATTCTAAAATTTTCTAATTTTTCTATTATTGAATTGTCATAATACTCAAATAAAATAATAAATTCTTCGCCACCCCAGCGTGCAATATTTTCTTTTTCAGTAAATTGTTTTTGTACTGTTTCTGAAATTTTTTGAAGAATAAAGTCTCCAGCATCATGACCATATTTGTCATTTACACTTTTAAAATGATCAATATCAAAAATACAAATTGCGTAATTAACATTTTTCAGCTTTTTTTTAGTTTCACATATTTTGAAATAATGATTAATTTCTCTGCGATTCATTAGGTTTGTTAACTGATCATGATCTGCTAAATTACGCATTTTTAAAAATTGTAAATGAGTTTTTCTTGTATACCGTTTTATTTCTTGTTCTGTAAGTATGCTTAAATAAAAAATATATAATAAGGACAAAATCGTCGAAAATGTTAAGTGAACTCTATACAGAAGTTTATTTATTGTTACTGCTGTGATATATCCAGAAAAAATTGATTCTGGTCGACCAAAATCCCACCAAATAATAACAAATGCTACGGAAGTTGCTATTAAAGTGAGTATAACATAATATTTTCTTGAAATTTTCGAAGAATAAGCAATAAAGAACAAAGATGGAATTACACAAATAACAAACATTCTTGTTCCAAAATCTGCACCAGTAGATATTGTGATAAAAAGACAATAAAAAAGAATTTCAATATACGAAAATAAAATAAAAAAATGTTTATGTGAATTATTAAATAAAAGTATGAATATACCGTATATAAATGCTGTTATAGTGTTATAAATAAATAAATTTGTAAAATTGAATCCTTTATAAACAGGAGCAAATATTGCATGGGAAAAGAATAAAATAATGTAAAGCACAAGTTCTTTGTTTTTATATATAAAGTATTTGAATTTAGTCAAAATTTTTCCCCATAAAATTGGAAAAGATAAAAATATCTAATTTCTCCACAAGTTAGTTTAACACGAAATATTTTTAATTCATATAAATATTGTTTATATTTTAATAATATAGTAGATAATTTTTATATAACTTGAAAGATAATGGTGATTGATATACTATAACCAGAAGATTTTTGTAAAAATGTCATAAAATCAATCTTTGACAATTATAAACTTTATGGGAGAAAATATGTCTACACCTTTAGAAAATTACTTGGCATCTTGTAACGGAAAACCAAACGCTGCAATGACAGCTTATGTTGCAAACTTACAACAAGTTGCAGAAGTTGGACCAGAAATTGCCGCTTCAATTGTAAACGAATTAGAAAATCAAAGAAGTCACTTAAAATTAGTTGCTTCTGAAAACTATTGTTCATTAAATGTTCAAGCAACAATGGGAAACCTTTTAACAGATAAATACGCAGAAGGATTCCCAGAACATCGTTATTACGGTGGATGTGTAAATATTGACGCAGTAGAAAATGTTGCAGCACGCGAAGCAGAAGCTTTGTTCGGTGCAGACTATGCTTATGTTCAGCCACACTCTGGTGCTGATACAAACTTAGTTGCTTATTGGGCAATTTTAAGTGCAAAAGTTGAAACACCAACATTAGAAGAACTTGGTGTAAAATCACTTGGGGAATTAACAGACGCTCAATTTGATGATCTTCGCAAAAAATTCGGAAACCAAAAATTAATGGGACTTGACTATTCTTGTGG
>JAGBBT010000118.1 GCA_017938365.1 Treponema sp. | reverse complement strand
CCCGTTGCCGGCGTCGCTAATAATGCTATTCAGGCTTACTCTAATTCTCGTAAAAAATAATTTAAAAATTATTTAAAAAAGTATTGACATTTTTTTTTATAAATGTTATATTAATTTTGTAAGGAGATATTAATATGACAAAGAAATCAATTTTATCTAATCTTTGTTTAAAAGGTGAAAAAGCTGGTTATCATAATGTTTTCTGGTTTTATAATTCATCTTTTGACGTTGTTGGTGGAATAGTTCAGTATTCTAATGGTTCTAAGACTTATTTTAAGATTGATGAGTCTGTTAGTTTGGTTAAATCTTTTGAGGATATTAAAGATTTAATCGTCTAATATGCTTAAAATTTATACTTTAAAAGGAGTTAAAGCAAATGCTACTTTTGTCGAGGTTAATTATGTTACCAATTCTCTTAACAAGATTACTAAACTTGTTAATGACCTTAAGTTTTGCGACGTCGATATTTACATTGATGATTGTAATTATATTTTCTCTTATGTCAATGGAAAACATATAGTTAAGGAGATATTTTAATGATTAAAAATTTATATATTTTATGTTCAGCAGATAATACTGTTATTGCTTTTGTTGATACTAAAAAAAACTTATTAACCCGTTTGCGTCGCTTACATTTTAGTGATTATATTTTGTATCGGAGTAATTCTCGAAATAAGCGTGAGTTTAGTTATTATATTTCTACTCCTGGCTTTTTTGAAATGTGCCCAGATTTTGACTTTTCTTTAATTAAAAAGAATCCATTATCTAAACCTGTTTTAGTTTACCGATTTTTTGATGATTATGACAGTTATTATTTAACTTTTTTAGATGATAAAGAATTTGTTGAACTTTTTGTTGAGCCGGATTATACTTTATTTTCATTTAATAGAGGCTATACGAAGGTTATACCTTATGGAGAAGTTCCTTTCCATTTTTGTCAAGGAGATTGTGTTTTATGCGTAAAGCCCAATTAGAACTTTATTTTGAGAAGCCTTCTATCATGCGTAAGTATGGCTATGAGTCCGAGCCTGCAAGATGTTTTTTCTTTAGCAGTCCCATTTGTCAAATTGTTATTAATAAGACTTCTAGGTCTAAAGGTTATGACGTTTTAGTTAGACATCTTTCTGATACTTTCGAATTAAAAGCTTCTCTTAAAACCCTATCTGAGGCTATAGATGTTTTTTATGAATATGTAAAAAATTACACTAAGCATATGACAGGTGAATTATGAGTTGTACTTCTAATTTCTTAATGAAAAATCCTAGGAACGGAGAAATTATTAAAGTTCCGTGCCGACAATGTATATCTTGTCGCCTCGCACGTAGTATTGAATGGCAGGTTCGTAACCGTTGGGAAAGCTTTACTAATAAAGGCTTTAGTTTTTTTGTGAGTTTAACGTTTGCTGATGATTATTTATTTAATGCTGATGGAACACGCGTTGACTTATCTGTCGATATGTTACAACGTTTTTTTAAACGTTTTCGTAAAAAATTACATAATCACCCTATGAAGTATTTTGCTGTTTCAGAATATGGTGAAAAAAGCGGTCGTCCGCATTATCATTTTTTATTACATGCTAAAGGATTGTCTTTTGGCTCTGTT
>JAGBBT010000117.1 GCA_017938365.1 Treponema sp. | reverse complement strand
TATCTTGTTAATTATTGGTGGTTTAGCACTAATGCAGCCTATACATAACCGTATTTCTGATTTTATAAAATATGAAAAGGCAAATATTGTAAATAAATTTAGGGAAAAAACAGGTCTTGATATTAGTTATGAGTCATTGTCTCCTTCGATTCTTGCTGGAATAAATATTCGTGGTATTATACTTTCTGATATAAAAACTAATAAAAAAATTGTGGAGATAAATAAAGCTACACTTTCTTATAATGTTAGGGATTTTTTTTCTAAAAAGCCTTTATCAGCAATAAAAGAACTTACTCTGAAAGGTGTAATTTTTGAATATGACGCTGTTGTTGATCGAGAAATTATGGAGAATTTAAAAGTTTTATTTAATTCTAAAAATAATAAAGAAGAAAAAAAAGATAAAACACAGTTAGCAGAATTGGATATACCTTTTGGTGTTAATTTAAAAAATATTTCTTTACATTATGCTGATAAGTTAAATGATTATCTCCTTTCTATAAAAGATGTTTCTATTGAACATGATAGAAAAGTTAAAAATGGAGTAAAGATAAGTACTTCTGGTAGAATGGATTGGAAAACAAGATTATTAAAATTAGGTGAAGAGTTTAGCTTAATTTCTTTTGGTTTTTCTGTAACGGGTACTTTTTTTAACGATTTTAACGGAAGTTCTGCTTTAGTTAAACTTTCTGGAAATAATAGAGCTGACTATACAGTTTCTAAACTTGATTTGTTTTTGAATTATGTTGATGAAAAGCTTCAAGTTAGAACGATGAGAAGTATTTTTCCTTTTAATTTTGTCTTTGAAGTGGATGCTAAAAATAAAAACCTAAAGTTTTCTTCTGTAGCACAACAGTTTAATCCGTTTAGTTTATTAAAAATTCGTAATAGAGATAATTTTATTTCTAATTTTTATGGTTCTACAGTAACTGGGCAAACATCTTTGTTTGTTGAATATGATGAAGATAAAATCAATTTTGATTCTATTATTTTTTCAATTGATGGTTCTGCTGATATTTCTAAAAAAGTTTTAGGTAGTCCTATTGAATTAAAACTTTCTGCTTTGGCTGACGGTGATTTTATTACTGTCGATAATTTTTCTGCATTTGGGGAACAAATTGAAGCTTATTTTTCGGGAAGTTATGATTTAAAAACAAAACGTCCTTCTGGTACTTTTTCTTTAGGAAAATATGAATTAAAAAATGGAAGTGTTTTACAAACTGAGGTTTATATAGATTCTTATTCTTCTGGTTTTATTTGTTTTGCACCACAATTTTTTATGGATGACAGGAGTTTTACTGCTTTACAACTTACTGTTCTTCCGTCTAATAAATCATGGGATTTTACATTTGAATTTGATGATTATTCCCATGTTGATTATGAAAAAAGTGGTCGTGTAATTATTGATGGAAGTTTTATAACTGGGGATTCGAAAGTTGTTCAGGCTTCTATATCTATGAATGATATGTTTATGGATAGCGTAGCTTTGTCTTCTGCCTTTTTTATGAATGAATCTCTTGCAGAAAAAATTAAAAATACTTCGAAGGTTTTATCTCCGTATATCTTTTCTAATGAAATATATTTTTCTACGGATTTTTCTTCATTTTCTTTTAATTCTCCATTTTTTATTATTGCTAATACTCAAAAAGAAGGTGAACTTTTAACTTTTGCTTTGGATGGATCTAATCAGACGATTTCTTTAAGTAATCTTGATTTACAATTCGGAAATCAAACTGCTCATGCTGTTGCCAGTGTTGATTTTGCTAATGGAATTGATGATTTTTCTTTCTTTTGTGATTTGATATTTAATTCTATGCCATACAATTTTATGGGGAACTATTCTTCTAACTGGTTAAGTGTTAATGGTAGTTTTAATTTTGATGCTTCAATGTCTTTTGAAAAAGATACAGAGGGAATTTTACAATTTAATTCTTTACCTGTTAAGTTCGGTAACATTATTTTTGCTAGTTCCTTAAATTCTTCATTTAATATTACAGAAAAAGATGGCATTAGTTTTAATATTCATAATTTTGAAATGGAAGAAATTTCTTCTATTATCAAGATTAAACCGAAACTTGCATTTTCTGGTGTCATTAATAAATATGGGTTTATTTTTGATACATTAGCATATTCTGATTCTGCCTCTGTTTTAGATGGAACTTGTAATATTCTTTGGAACTTAAACGAGGGGATTTTTGATTCATTTTTAGTAGATTTAAAAGCTAATAGTATTATTAATTCTGAAAAATTATCTGTTTATGTTGAATTTAAGAATCCGGGAAGATTACCGTTTTCTGTAGATAATCTGAAAAATGATTTTTATATTTCTGGTGAAGTAGGTATAAATGATTTTCCTTGTGCACGATTATTTTCTGACCAAAGCGTTGATAATTTGATTTCTGCTAATTTGACGGCAAGTGGTACTATAAACAATCCATTTATTTCTGTGAATTTATCAGAGTCTAGTATAAATTTTGCAGGTTATCCTCTTACTGCTTCTGGTATAGCTTCTTTAGATGATACGGGATTAAATGCTAATTCATTAAATGTATCTTGGTCTAATTTTAATCTTTTAGATGGTGTTATTAATTTTAATCCTCAGAAATTTAATGGTTTAGTTTCTACTACATTAAATGGAAATATTGCAGGAAAAAGTTTTTCTATTCCTTTAAATATTGAAATGTCTGGTTTGAGTACTGATAATTCTAAGGATAGTTTTGTGGCTGTGTTAAAATCTGAAGGAATTAAAGGTTCTTTGTTTCCTAAATCTACAGGTTTTATGTTAACGGCTACTTATATTTCTAAAAATCTTGATATTGTCTTTGGAAATGGGAATGGTATTAGAGCTTCTTATTCTCAAAATGGAATCTTGGAGGCTCATTCTGGAGCAGCTACTCCTGTAAAATTTGACCTTTTAGGTTCATTAAAAAGTAACAATATTGATATAAATATTACAAATCTTAATGCAAATTTAAAAACTATTAGTTCAAGTATTAATATTCCTTTTGTAAAGTTTAACAATGGTTTATTAAAAGGTGCTGTAAAAATTACTGGGTTAACTACAGATCCTGAATATACAGGTGTCATTGATATTGATGAACCTGAATTTGTAATTCCTTTTGTATCTAAAAAAGTTTTTAAAACTGAAAAGTTAAGGGCTATGGCTGGTCAGAATGAATTAAATATAAAACCCACTGAATTTCAATTAGATAAGGGAAGAATTAATGTTGGGACTAGAATTATATTTGACAGATGGAAAATAGATTCTGTAGATTTAACTCTTGATACTATAAATAATAAATATGTTCCTCTTGATATGGGATTCCCGTATGTAAATGTTAATGGTTCCATGGGAATTGATTTGGATTTGAGTTTTTCTTCGGATTTGATTAAGGTTTCTGGTTCTATACTAGGTGATAATTCTGATGTTTCTTTTGTTACCTCATCTTTGCAAGCTTCTTTATTTAGTGATGAATATTTTGAAGTTAATAAGTCTGAAAAAAAAGAATCAAGTATGAATGCTCTTGTTGATTTAGACATTATTGCAGGGCAACGAGTTCAAATTCTGTTTAATCCTTTATTGCGAGGTGTTGTTGTTCCTGATACAAGGTTGAAATTTTATATGGACACAAAGACGGGGGATTTTTCTCTTAAGGGAGATGTTAGTTTAAGAGGTGGAGAGATTGTTTGGTTAAATAGAAACTTTTACATGAAAGAAGGTAGAATTTTATTTAATGAAACTCAGGATAATATGGATCCTCGTTTGACAGTTAGAGCTGAAACTCGTGAACGTGATAGCAGTGGTAATCAAGTAACAATTATTCTTAGTTCGACAAATCAGTTATTAAGTGCTTTTAATCCTATACTATCTGCTAGTCCTGCAAAATCTGAGCGTGAAATTATGGAATTGATGGGACAGGTTATTACGGCAGATTCTGATAGTATGGCTGTATTTGCGATGGCTGGTGGTGATTATATTGTACAGGCAACTGTAATGCGTGGTATTGAAAATGCGTTGCGTGAACTGTGTAATTTTGATATATTCTCAATACGCACTAATATTTTACAAAATGCTGTAAAACAAAGTTTGGATAAAAATTCTGCCAACAAGAATATGACTTTTGGTAACTTTTTTGATAATTCGACTGTTTATGTAGGTAAGTATTTTGGAAGTGCTTTATATGTTGATGCTCTTATGCATTGGACTTATGACGAATCAAAATTAGATAAGGATACATCTGTGAATGGGCTTGTGTTTCAGCCTGAATTTGGTTTAGAGATGGATTCTCCTTATGTGAATATTCGTCTTGGAGTTGCTCCTGATTTGGAAGCTCTTCAAAAAAGTATGTGGATACCATCTACATCTGTTACATTATCTTGGAAATATTCTTTCTAGCTTTAGAAAGTTTCTATAATAGGGGTTTATATGTTTTCTAAACGATTCTTTTTTGGATTGTTACTTAGTTTTGTTTTGATTTCAACTATTACTGTGCCTGTTTTTTCTCAAGAAACTAGTCAAACAGAAGAAAATCAAGAAGATTCTGATTGGTATTATGGGAAATTAATAAAATCGGTTTCTTTTAAAAATCTTAAAAATGTAGATAGCAAGGAAATTGATGGTGTAACGGCGAGTTACATTGGTAGAAAGTTTTCTTATGAACTTTATGAACAGATGATAGATCGTATTTATTCTCTTGATTTGTTTGATGATGTAAGTACAGAAGCAATTCCGGGGGATCCAAAGAAAAACACTGTGTCTATTGTCTTTACTGTTACAGAAAGACCTATTGTTACAAGAATATTTTTTTCTGGTAATAGACAAGTTCGCACGGCAGAGTTAAAAGAAACTGTTAGTGTAAAAGAAAAAGATGTCTTTATAGAAGATAAAATGCTTGTCGATGAGCGTTCTATTAGAGATGTATATTTAGAAAAAGGTTATACAAACATAAAAGTATCTTCAAAAACAAAATCTACAGCTAAAGGTGTTGAAGTTACTTTTATTATTGATGAGGGACGACCAACTGTAATTTCTAAATTACAATTTAAAGGAAATAAAGTTATTTCGTCTAAAACTCTTAAAAGTAAATTAAAATTAAAAGAAGTTGGTTTAATTAGTAAAGGTGCTTTTCAGGAATCAGGTTTAGAAGCTGATAAACAAGCTATTCTTGCGTATTATCGTGATAATGGATATGTGGATGCATCTGTTCTTGATGTTACAAAAGAAATAAATGTTAATAAAGAAAAAAATAGAGATGAGCTTACAATAACTTTTGTTATTCAGGAAGGTGCTCAGTATACTTTTGGTGGTGTTGACTTTAAAGGAAATATTATTTTCTCTACAGAAGAATTGAAGTCTTTAATAGGACTAAAAGTAGGTTCTGTTTTTAATCAAACTAAATATCAAGAAAGTGTAATGGCAATTGCCGATTTGTATTATGAAAATGGTTATACTTCAAATCGTTTTCAGCCAATTCCTTCTAAAGATATTGATAATAGAGTTATTTCTTATACTTTTCATATTGTAGAAAGTGTTAGAAGTCATGTAGAAAGTGTTGTAATAAAAGGAAATACAAAAACAAGGGATAATGTAATTTTACGTGAAATTCCAATTGAAGCTGGTGATATTTTTTCAAAAGCAAAGGTTACTACAGGTTTAAGAAATCTTTATAATCTACAATATTTTAGTGCTGTCGTTCCTGATATTGTTGGAGGTTCAGAAGAAAACCTTGTTAATTTAATTATTAATGTTGATGAACAGTCGACTACTTCTATTGAATTTGGTGTAACTTTTAGTGGTGTTTCTGATCCAGAAGATTTGCCATTTGCTCTTTTTGTAAAATGGCAGGATAGTAATTTTAAAGGACTTGGAAAATCAATAAGTGTAGGTTCTACTATTGCAACTGATGAACAATCTATTAGTCTTGGTTATGGAGAAAATTGGTTGTGGGGTCTGCCTATAAGTACTTCTTTTAATACAAGTTTTTCTCATTCTGAGTTAAGTTCTTTGAGATTAAAAGTAAATCAAGATGGAACTGTTAATGATGATTCTTATTATATGGATTATGAGCAGTGGAGATGGAGTTTAGGTGTTTCTCTTGGCCATAGATGGACTCCTGA
This sequence comes from Treponema sp., assembly GCA_017938365.1. Lineage (GTDB taxonomy): Bacteria > Spirochaetota > Spirochaetia > Treponematales > Treponemataceae > Treponema_D. The sequence continues at coordinate 18,243 of JAGBBT010000117.1, read as the reverse complement.
TTGGGCTATTATTTCTCTTAGTGGTGGAATTACTGGAAGTTTAATAAATAATGAATATGATACAGATCTTTATGTTCCTGTTGATTCTACAATTAGTGAATATGCAAATACTTGGGGATTCCAGAATTCTTTATGGGCAGCATTCTCTATTGATGATCGTGATATTAATTATGATCCATCTAAAGGTTGGTTTGCTAGTCAGCGTTTAAGTTGGTACGGACTTACTCCAGCTGAAACAGAATTCTTCCTTAGATCTGATACAAAACTTGAAAAATATTTTACATTGATTAATTTACCTGTTACTGAAACTTGGAATTGGAAGTTGGTACTTTCTGCATATTCTGGATTAAGTATGTTAGTTCCTGCTCCAAACTCTGGTATTGGTAATTCTAGTAGACTTTATATCGACGGAATGTTCAACGGTCGTGGATGGACAGATATTTACAATACTTTCAATGGAAGAAGTTCTCGTGGTAATGCAATGTGGAGTAGTATTGTTGAATTAAGAATGCCTGTTGTTCCTGGTGTAATTGCATTAGATTGGTTTGGAGATGCTGTTGCTATAAAAGATACTGTAGATGATTTGTTCTCTGATCTTACTATACAAGATTTCTTCTTTAGTACAGGTCCCGGAATTCGTTTCTCAATTCCTCAGTTCCCACTACGAATGCTTTTTGCTAATACATTTAAAGTTACTGAAAATAATAGTGTTGAATGGTATGATAATTGGAAATTCGTTCTTTCATTCAATATTACAAATAAATAGTTTTGAGGTTATATAAAATGAAAAAGTTGGTTCTTTCAGTTTTTTTTGGATTAATTCTTTGTTTTTCTTCTTTTGCACAGCAAATTACTCGTTTTGGTGTAGTTGATACGGCTCGTGTTTATCAAGCATATTTTAGAAATTCTGCACCTGTTCGTAATTACGAATCAAAAAAAGCTGAATTTCAGAATGAAATAAATAAAAAAACTGAAGAAATACAGAATTTAAAAAATCAAAAAGTTGATCATCAGAATAATGGAAATGAATCTTCTGTTATTAGAATTGAAGCAGAGATTACAAAAAAAACTGATCTTCTCACAGAATATACTAATGCTAAAAATGTTGAATTGGAATCATTGAAGCGTTCTTTACAGAATTCTGATTCTTTTTATAAAAAGCTTTACTCCGTATTAGAAAAAGTTGCTGAAAATGAAGGTTATAGTATGATTATGAGTCTTCAGCAAGCAAATGCTGTTCTTTGGTATAGTCCTTCAGTTGATATTACAGATAAAATTATTGCTGAACTTGGGTTGTAATTAATCCATGGCAATTAACAAAGATAGAGTTGTAGCTGGAAAAAAGCAAACTCGTTCAGAAAGTACTGATGCAACTCCTTTAATGGTGCAATACCGAACCATAAAAGATGAATATCGTGATGAAGTTTTATTCTTTAGATTGGGCGATTTTTATGAAATGTTTGATGAGGATGCGTTAGATATTTCTAGGTTGTTAAATCTTACATTAACTCATCGTGGTACACAACCAATGTGTGGAATTCCTTTTCATTCTGCAAAAGGTTATATTGCTCGTTTGTTGCGTTATGGTAAAAAAATTGCTATTTGTGAGCAAGTTGGGGAGCCTCCTAGCGGAAAAGGAATTGCTGAACGTAAAGTTGTCGAGGTTATTACACCAGGAACTGCTTTAGAAAGTGAATATTTAGATGGATTTTCAAATAATTTTTTATCATCACTTTTTGTAAGAAAAGGGAAAGTAGGTTTTGCTTATCTTGATATAACTACTGGAGATTTTTTTGCTACAAGTTGGGATGAAAAAGAAATGGAAGAAAACTTTCCTAAGGAGTTAGGAAGAGCTTTTCCTAAAGAACTTTTATTACCAGAAAGTTTGAGATCTAATTCTTTTATAAATGATATTTTATCTTTGTATTCAAATATTTCTGTGTCTTATTATCAAGACTGGAACTTTGATATTTCTTTGTCTTATAAAAGGTTGATTAATCAATTTCAAACTGTAAATTTAAAATCTTTTTCTTTAACAGAAGATTCTCCTGAAGTTTGTCCTGCTGGTTTCTTAATTGATTATATTCAGAAAAATTCATTTGTAAAAGTTCCTCATGTAAGTGAAATTAAGGTTTATAAAGATTATGAATATCTTATAATGGATGATTCTTCTCGTCGCAATTTGGAAATAAATTGTAATTTAAGAGACGGAACTATAAATTATTCTCTTCTTGAATGTCTTTCTTTTACTCAAACTGCAATGGGAAATAGGTTGCTTAGATTATGGTTAAATTATCCTCTTACAAACAGTAAAATGATAATTTCTCGCCAAAACCATATTGAATTATTTGTTAATAATAGGCGACTGTTAGATGTTTCTCGACAAGTATTAAGTTCAATATTAGATGTTGAACGATTAGTTGGCCGTGTTGCGATGGAACGTGCTCATGCAAAAGATTTGCAAGCATTGCGTTGCAGTTTAGAAAAGTGGTTAGAAGTGAGAAAACTAATTTCAGAATATAATTTTGCTGTAACGCCTACTGATATTGCTGAAGATATAATAAGTTTAATAAATAGTTCAATTTTAGACGATCCTGCTACATCTATAACTGAAGGTCGATTAATAAAAGATGGTTGGTCGGCAGAATTGGATCGTTATCGTGATTTAAAAAATAATTTTGATAAAGTTCTTTCGGATTATGTAGAAGAAGAAAAAAGAAAAACAGGAATCTCTAATTTAAGAATAAAATGTAGCAATAGTTTTGGATATTATTTAGAAGTTACAAAAGGAAAACTACTTCAGGTTCCAGAACATTTTATATTACGTCGTTCTTTAATAAATGCAGATCGGTATACTACTGTTCAGTTGCAAGAGTTGGAACGGGATTTAAATACTGCTGAATCTAAGATAATAGAAACAGAAAGAGATTTGTATATTGAAATTAGAAATAAAATTGCTCAACATATTTCATATTTATTACAAATTTCTAAAGAAATTGCTTACACGGATGTGAGTTGCTCATTGGCTCAAGCATCTATTGTTCATAATTGGGTAAAACCTATTATTGATGATAGTTTTGAGTTTGTTATAAAAGATGGTAGACATCCTGTTGTCGAAAGTCATATTCCTAAAGGAGAATTTGTTCCAAATAATACTGAAATATTCGGCGGAGATATTGATGCGAATATAGAGAATTTTTCAACATTTGCATTAATTACTGGACCTAATATGGCTGGAAAAAGTACATATTTACGACAAAATGCTTTAATTGCATTGCTAGCTCAAATTGGTTCTTATGTTCCTGCTTCGTATGCTAAAATTGGTGTAATTGATAGAATCTTTTGTCGTGTTGGAGCAAGCGATAATTTAGCAAAAGGTGAATCAACATTTCTTGTAGAAATGACGGAAACAGCAAATATTTTGCGTACTGCAACAGAAAAGTCTTTAGTTATTATGGATGAAGTTGGTAGAGGTACTTCTACTGAAGATGGTCTTTCTATTGCTTGGGCAATAAGCGAATATTTACTTAATTCAATAAAATCTAAGACTTTATTTGCTACACATTATCATGAATTAACAAGAATAAATCATTCTGCTTTGCGACTTTTGTGTATGGAAGTTTCTGAAAATTCTGGAAGTGTTGTATTTTTAAGAAAAGTAAAAGAAGGTGCAAGTGAGAATTCTTATGGAATTCATGTTGCCAAATTAGCTGGTATACCTCAGAGTGTAATAAATCGTGCCTCAGAAATCTTATTGCATATCCAAAAAATTGCTGGTGATAAACCTATTATTGTTGAGGAATTAGAGACTGTAACAAAATCTAGTAAAGAGTCATTAAATCTTACTTTATTTTCTAATGAGGAAATTATATTGAATGAGATTACTTCCTCAGATCCTGAAAATCTTACTCCAATTCAAGCATTACAACTATTATCTCGTTGGAAAGAAACTCTTTTAAATAAAAAAAATATGTAAAATTTGATTTTTAATAACTATTAATAATATGTGTAGGTAGTTATGAAAATTAATATTTTTGTATTTTTTATTTTTCAGAAAATAATTTCGCTTGTTCAACATTTGTTAGCAATTCTTTTAGGAGAGGAAGAATGTGTATGCTGTAGTAGATTATCAGGTGCTATTCCTTTATGTAAGACTTGCAAGCAAAATCTTTTTTTAGAGTCAAAAATTGATACAAAAAGATGTTCTGTTTGTGGAAAGGTGTTAATAAGTGAAATTAATATTTGTTATAACTGTAGATTTGTTCCTGTTTTAACTAATATAGAAAAATCTTTTCCTATGTTTAGCTATCGTCTTTGGAAAAAGAATTTATTATTTGCATGGAAAAGTGAAAATAAAAGAGTTTTGTCGCCTTTGTTTGCGGAATTCGTTTATAACCATTTTATTTCTGTAGTTAAAACTTTAGGTTTGGATAATAATATTCCAATAGTTCCAATTCCTCCTAGACCAAATAAAATTAAAAATAAAGGATGGGATCAAATTGATGAATTATGTTATTACTTAAAAAAAATGTATGGTTTAAAAGTTCTTCCAATTTTGCGTAGATTAACAAAAACACAACAAAAAAAATTGGATAGAAAACAACGATTAAATCAAATCATAAAATCATATACATTGGAAAATAAAAATATCTTAAAAAAATATTTAAAAAATATTCCTGAGCAAGTTTTTTTAATTGATGATGTAATAACAACCGGAAGTACAATAAATTCTTGTGCCGCATTATTAAAGGGGATTGGTATAAAAAAAGTTTATGACATTTCTATCTTTATTGTCGATTAGATTTGATTTTATCTTTACTTGTCGATATACTGTAGTGGTATAGTTTTATATTATTTAATTTTTATGATAAGAGGTATTTTTACTATGGAAGAAGAAATCCCATGTTATACAATATTTGAAGCTGTTACAGAAGCAAGACGATGTTTAAATTGTCCAAAACCACTTTGTAAAACTGGATGTCCAATTGAAAATGATATTCCACAGTTTAATCATGCTCTCGCTCAGGGAAATATGGGTGAAGCTTATAGAATAATTTCTCAGAAAAGTAATTTACCAGCAATTTGTAGTCGTGTATGTCCTCATGAAAATCAATGTGAAGGTCATTGTGTTCTAACAAAAGCAGGTAAAGGAATAAAAATCGGTCGTATTGAACGTTTTATTGCTGATTTCTATTCTGAAAATCATCTTTCTAGTGAAAAAATTGTTCCTAAAACAGAAAGTAAAGTTGCTGTAATAGGTTCGGGACCTGCAGGTTTATCTGTTGCAGGTGATTTAGCTCGAAAGGGATTTAACGTAGTTGTATATGAAGGTGAAAGTGAACCTGGTGGAGTTCTTCTTTATGGTATTCCTGATTTTAGACTTCCAAAAGAAGTTGTGCGCAGAGAAACAAAAAATATTGAAGATTTAGGTGTTACATTTGTTACTAATACAATGGTTGGTAAAGATATAACTATTGATCAAATGTTTGAACAAGGTTTTGAAGCAGTATTTATTGGAACTGGTACAGCTCTTGCAAAAGGGTTAGGGCTTCCTGGTGAAGATTTAAAAGGTATTGTTCAGTCTAATTATCTCTTAAGAATGACTCGTTTGTTTAAAGATGGAAATGTTGGTAGAGATGAAGTTCCTATTGAAGAAGGTGATGAAGTAATTGTAATTGGGGCTGGAAACGTTGCTATGGATGCTTGTAGAACTGCTGTGATGATGAAAGCAAAGAAAGTTACTGTTTGTTATCGTAAAACAATAGAGTTTATGCGTGCAGCTAAGGCTGAATATGATGGTGCTGTAAAAGATGGTGTTGAATTTAAATGGGAACACGCTCCAATTGCTTTTGAAGGCAAAGACGGAAAAGTTACAGGTCTTAGAGTTTCTACTCCAGAAGGTGAAAAAGTAATTCCTGCAACAAAAGTGTTGTTAGCTGTTGGTTCAAAACCTGCTGCTCAAGTAATTACTTCTACAGAAGGCATTGATGCAGATGAATCTGGTTATGTAATTACCAAGGAAAAGCCTTATGGTATGACTACTAAAAAAGGTGTTTTTGCTGGTGGTGATATTGTTCATAAACCTGCAACTGTAGTTTTGGCAATGAAAGAAGCTAAAAAGGTTGCTCAAGGTATAGCTGATTATCTCGAAGCAAAAAAACTTCTAGGTGTATGATTTTGTTTAGAAAAAGAAAGTTTATAACTTTCTTTTTCTTATAACTTTTAGAAATATCATAATTTTTTTCTTTCAAATTATGTTATTTGTGTTAAAATTCAATTGTAGAATTTTTGATGAAACGTTTTTATGGGAGATCTTATGGCAGAGAATACTCAGATGCAACTTGTTACATTCCAATTAGGAGAAGAAATTTACGGTGTAAATATTATGGATGTAAAGGAAATTGTTAAGGTTTGTCAAGTAAGGCCAATTCCAAATGCACCATATTATGTTGAAGGAATTTTTAATTTACGTAGTGAAATTATTCCTGTTATTAATCTTCATAAACGATTTCAAATAAAGAAACTTGAGAAACTTGAAGATGAGGAATTTGAAGGTGGTTTTATTATTCTAAATATTGATAATAACAAGTTTGGAATTATCATTGATAAGATTGCTCGTGTTGTTGCTATAAATTTAGATGATATAAAGGCTCCTCCTCAGATGCTAAGTGGAATCGGTACTGAGTATATTCAGGGTGTAATTAGACAAGATGATAGTTATCTTATTGTTTTGGATATAAGAAAAATATTTAATGCAAAAGAACTTCAAAAGATTATTTCAAAAAATTAGTTTAATTTAGGAAAAAAATGATACAGACATTTAGTTCTACTATTCGCAGAAAAGAAATGGATGCAGTTTTGACTTGCATGGTTGATGAGAAAATTGGTCCTGGAGAGTTGAATACGCGTTTTATTCAAACTTTAAAAGAGCAAATTGGTTGTGACGGTGCTGTTGCCTTTAGAAGTCCTACAATTGCACTTTCTTATGCTTTGCGTGCACTTAATTTAGAAAAAGGTTCTCAAATTATGGTTAGTGCATTAGCTCCTGCTTGGCAATATAAAGCAATTGAAGACCTTGGTTATGAAGTTTTGGTTCTTGATGTTTGCGAAGAAACTGGTTTAGTAACTGCTGATATTGTACGCGATGGTATGGTGAAAGGTGGTCGTTTATTATTATTACATGAGACAAATGGTATTCTTCCAGAACTTGATAAAATAGTAGAATTAGGAGTTCCTTTAATTGAAGATATTTCACAATCTTACGGTGCTGTTTTTAAAGAATCATCTATTAGTGAAACTTCTGCGACTGATGTAAAAAATAACTTAAGAAAAGCAGGTTCCTTTGGTTTTTTCAGTATTATGGGATTAGAAGAATTTGATACAATTACTGGTGGTGGAGGTGCTGTTTTGATAGCTCCTCTTCGAAAAGAATGGATTGTATTAAAAAAATATACTGATTTAGCACCAAAAACTGATATTTTGCCTGATATAAATAGTGCTTTAGCTTGGATTCAGTTAAAAGAATTTTTAAGAAATGAAGAGGCTAGAAAAAAGTTTTTTTCAGTTTTTCAGCGTTCAATACTTTCTGGTAAAAATAAAACTTTTGTTAGAGAGCCAGATGAAGGTTCTACAATATGGTCTTTTCCTGTTGTCTTGAATGGAAATTATAAAGATGCAAAACAATATGCAAATAAAAAAGATGTTGAAATAAGGCAAGCTTATTCGGAATCTGTTATTTCAATTCTAAGTGATGAGCAGTCTTCTAATTTTAAATGTGCAAAATCTTTGTATTTAAGAACAGTTTTATTTCCTCTTTATCCTCGATTAGGTTCTGAAACTGCTACTAAAATTGCGAAAGTGTTGGGAACTTTGCCGTAATGGTTAGATGTTTAATTGTTGTAAATACATATAAAGATGAATCAAAATTAATGGGAGATGAAATAAAAATATATCTCGATGGTGTTGGAATTTCTTCTGATATATTTTTATTTAATGGGTTTTCTGAACAATATCCTTTTAGTGGTTATGATTTTGTTATAACTTTGGGTGGTGATGGTACTGTTTTATTTGCTGCTAGGGGATGCGCATCTTTAAAAATTCCAATTATTCCTATAAATTTTGGTACTTTTGGATTTATTGCTAGTGTTCAAAAAAATGAATGGAAGACCCAAATAGATAGTTTTCTAAATGGTAATTCTCTAATTGTAAAGCGATCTATGTTGCAAGCAGATTTATTTCGTGGTAATAACAAACGTTTTTCTGCTACAGGATTAAATGATGTTGTAATAAGTGCAAAGGCTTCTGCTCATACTATATCTTTTGGTGTTAAATATAATGAAATTTCATTAGGTCAATTTAAGGCCGATGGAATTATTTTATCAACATCTACAGGTTCTACTGCTTATTCTGCAAGTGCAGGAGGTCCCATATTAGATCCTTCTCTTGATGTTGTGTGTCTAACATTGATTAATGCCTTTAGTCTTTCTAGTAGACCTGTTGTGCTAAATTCTGATGGACTTTTGGAAATTGAAATCCTTCCTTCTCGTGTAAGTGATGTTGTTATAACAGTTGATGGACAAATTCCTGTTGATTTACATGTTGGAGATATTATAAAAATCAATCAAGCTAAGGATAAAGCTCTTCTTGTTGGTTGTACGCAAGAAAAATTTTATACTGCACTTCGTTCTAAATTGAATTGGTCTGGAGGTCCTACAAATGCTTGAAGATTTAAGAATTAAAGATTTTGCATTAATAGATAATGTTTTTGTAGAGTTCTCGAATGGTTTTACAGTTCTTTCTGGAGAAACTGGAGCTGGTAAGTCTTTACTTATTGGAGCTTTGAGTTTTTTATTAGGTGGAAAATCTGGAGTAGAACAAATTCGAACTGGATGTCAGTCGGCTCAAGTAAGTGGTACTTTTTATATAAAAGGACTTTCTAAAAGTGAAAATATTAATGAAGATGATGAACCTAAAAATGCATCTCAGTGGCTTTCGTTACATGGTATAGAATGTGAGGATGATAGAGTTTTACTTCGAAGAATTATACGCGATAATGGTAAGTCTTCTGCATGGATAGGTGATACTCCTGTAACTAGAGGAGATTTAGTTGCCTTTAGTTCATATTTAGTAGATATTCATGGTCAGCATGAGCATCAGTCTTTAATGCGTGTTCCAGAACATAGAAAATTTTTAGATTCTTATGCAGGAATTACGGATAAAGTTTCTGAATTTACGAATTTATATTCATTATTGGTTAATAAAAGAAAAATTTTAGCAGATTTAGAAACAGATGAAAAAAGTCGTTCTCAAAAAATTGAATTGTTAAATTTTGCTGTAAAAGAGATTTCAGAAGCTAAATTAAAAAAGAATGAAGATAAGGATTTGGAAGAAGAAGAAATAAAATTATCTTCTTATGAAAAATTGTATTCTGACTTGGATTTAATTAATTCTGCATTAGATAATTCTGGAAATGGTGGGGCTGTTTCTATAGTAAAAAAAATTCGTGGTGTTGCACAACATGTTGCGAATTTAGATAAGTCTCTTGAATCGTTAAATGATAGGTTAGAAAGTGCCTTTTACGAATTGAATGATATTTCAGAGGAATATAAGAACTATTTGAGTAATCTTGTTTTTGATCCTGAAAGATTAAATTATGTTCAAGAGAGAATTTCATTAATATACAATTTGAAAAAAAAATATGCTTCTTCTGTGAATGCATCGCTTGACGAAGTTTTTCAATTTTATAATGATGCAATAAAAAGACTTGAAGAACTTTCTAATGGTGAAAAAAATAAAGAGAATTTATTATCAGATATAAGTGTTTTAGAAAAAAAAGTTTATGCAGAAGCTAAGGATATTTCAACTTTAAGAAAAAAAGCTGCTGTAGAAATGTCTGATTCTGTTATAAAAATATTGAGTGAACTTGGAATGAAGCAAACTGTTTTTTCGGTAAATGTTGTTGAAAAAACTGGGAATGCTTTAGAACAAAAATGTGGTCCATATGGAATGGATGATATTGAATTTTTAATTGCTGCAAATCCAGGTAATCCACTTCAAAGTCTTGCTAAAATTGCTTCTGGTGGAGAATTAAGTCGTGTGATGTTGGCTCTAAAAACTGTGTTGGCATCTAGCGATACTATTGAAACTCTTGTTTTTGATGAAATAGATACAGGTATTGGTGGTGAAATTGCCGTTAGTGTTGGTGCACATTTAAGAAATTTAGCTAAAAAATGTCAAGTTTTATGCATTACACATCTAGCGAGTATCGCTGTTTATGCCGATAATCAAATGAAGATAGAGAAATCTGTAACTTCAAATATTACAAATACGAAGGTATTTTCTATTACAGGAAAACAACGTATTGAAGAAGTTGCAAGAATGTTGTCTGGAGATTCTGTAAGTCAGGCATCTTTGGATCACGCTGAATCTATGCTTTTGAAATTCGGTAAAACAGGAGGTATTTAATGGCAAAAATTTCTGCAGAAAACAGAGAATTATTAAACATTAAAATAAAACCTTATAAGGATAAGATTGCAGAGTATGTTCAAAAAGAAAAAAATATGCTTAATCTTATTCAAAAAGATAGTTCTGGGATAGGTTATAAAAAACTTTTACTTTGTGAAGAGCAAATCTTTATTGCTACAACTTGGATAACAATTAATAATCTTTCTGTTGAGATTTTGGAAACTAAAAATAATGATGCTCTTAATGATGCTCGAAAAGCATTATACAAGGCTATTATTTATTTGGAAGATATTGTTACTAGTTTTATAAATTGTCAGTATTCTGAAATTGAAGATAAAGTTGCAGAAATTGCAAATACTCCTTTAGAAAAAAGATTTTATTTAGTTCGAAAACTTGGCTTAGCTATAACTTTGTTAATAGAAGCTTTTGGTGAAAATACAAAATGGAAGTGGTCTTTTGTTGAATTACAAGGGCGTTATGCAACTGTTGTAAAAAATATGATAGAAATGAAACAAGCTTGTAAGGATTATTTTGACCCTCGTTCTCCAGATTATGATAATACAGTTCATTATATTCGTCTTGTAAAAAAGTTACTTGATCAGGCTGCTAATCAATATCGAGATAGATATGAACTTTCTACACATCGTCTTGATGATATGAGAAATGCCATAAATTATCTTTTGGCAAATAGACGCCTGTGTAATTTAATAAATTTAAAAGATGAAGCAGAAGATTTAAAGAAAAAAGCAGTGGTTTGGAAAGAAAAGATGGAAGCGGATCACAAATCAGGATTAGCAAATTAAAATATGTTAGATACTCGACTTATTCTAAAGTTATATGAAGGATTTTCAATTCAAAGATGGACGGACTTAATACGACCTTTTGAGCTTGTTGAGATGGATAAGGCTGCAGAAAAAATGGTCGTTGCCTATATTATTGGTAAATATGAAGAGGCTGCTGGTAAAAAAATCGATTGGAATTGGATGATTTATGCTTCTCTCTTTGAGTTATTAAAAAAAATTGCTTTATGTGATATAAAAAGTCCTGTTCTTCATATGATAAAGAATCAATTTCCTGATGAATATACTAGATTAAATGAGTGGGTTCTTGCTCAATATAAAGATCTTATACATGATAAAGAGTTTTTTTCTGATTTTACTATGTATATTGGTCAAATTTCAGGTACATTCAAAATGAATGAAGAAAGTAAGTTGGCTGCTAGAGTTCTTAAGGCTGCTCATAAGTTTGCTTCTCTTCGTGAATTGGAAATGATTGAGTGTGTTAATGAAGAAGAACGATTATCAAATATAAAAAAAGAATTAAATTCTGATTTGCAGAAATATTTAGATTTAAAAGGTTTGCAATTACTCGTAACAAGACAACGCCCTTTTGATTTTATAATGAAGATTGAACAATTACGTTTTCAAACTCGTTGGAATCAAACTCCTAGAGTTCCGCATACAAGCGTTTTAGGTCATTGTTACTTTGTTGCAGCCATGACTATATTATTAATGAGAGAAACTTCAGTTCAAATATGTCCTCGCAGATTATATAATGATTTTTTTAGTGGTCTTTTTCACGATTTACCAGAAGCTGTTACAAGGGATATTATTTCACCAGTAAAACAAGCTACTGATGAGCTTCCTTTTATTGTTAAGAAGATTGAGGATGAAATTGTTAGAAGTGAATTGGTACCTTTAATGGACGAATCTTATGTAAATGAAATTTTATATTTTATTAATGAGGAATTTGCAAATCGTATAGAGATTAATGGAAAAACTATTTTTGTTGATTGGGATGAGTTAAATTCAAAATATAATAAAGATTCTTATAATCCAATTGATGGAAAAACTGTTAGACTTAGTGACCATTTAAGTGCTTTTATCGAAGCACACAGTTCTATTAAGCATGGTATCACAAGTGAACATTTACAAAGTGGTAAAGAAAATTTACTTAACTCTTATGAAAAAGCAAAGTTAATTAATGGAATAAATATTCGTGATATTTTTGAAAATATTATAAAAAATTAGTAAAAAAATCGGTTATTTTTGTTTGAATTTTTGCCGAAAATATAATCGGTATGAAATCGTTATTCCTTAATAAATTGAAAAAATTTTTTTTATTCTCGCTATTATCTCTGTTCGGTAGTGTTTTTTTGTATTCTGACTCGGAACATGTTGTTGAAAAAGGTGAAACTTTATATTCAATTAGCAAAAAATATAAAACAACAGTTCAAGAAATTGCAAAAAGAAATAATATTTCTGGTACTGATATAAAGGTTGGACAAAAATTAGTAATTCCTGAGACTAATTTAGGAGAAAAAAAGAATAATTCTGTTATTAAACAAGGTGTGTCAACTTTTGCTTATACTGTTAAAAAAGGTGATACTTGGTATGGAATTGCACGAAAGTATTTAGTTCCGTTAAATGAGTTATATTCATTAAATAATGCCGATCCATCTTCAGCATTAAAAATTGGTCAAAAGATAAAAATTCCAGAACAAAAAGACCTTGTTACTAATGATAAAAAAAATGATTCTGATAATAAAATAAAAAATGATTTGGCAAACTTAAATCCGAAGAGCGTAGGGAAGAAGGGGGATTCATCTCTTGTTTGGCCTGTAGAGAATCCTGATGTAACTTATGTAAATGGCAAAGTGAGTGGTGTGAATTTAAGTGCAAAATCTGATGAAAAAGTGAATGCTATAATGGCTGGTACTGTTATGTTCAGTGGATCCTATAGAGGGTTTGGTAATGTTGTTTTTATACAAAGTAAAACAGGCCATATTTATGCATATACTGGACTTGGTAAAGTTTTGGTAAGTAAAGGTGATTATATTGATTTTAAATCACAAATAGGTACTGTTGGTATAAATGGTTATTCTTCTAAACCTCAAATTTCTTTAATGGTTTTTCAGAACGGATTACCAATTGATCCTGCTAAGGCTCCTCGTGGGTAATAGGAATAGGCTGCTTTTTTTTCTGTTTTTTTGGAATTGGTAGAGAAATAAGTATTTTGAACAATTCCATACAAACTCTAGCATCGTCAAAGGCTCTATGTGCAGATTTAACTTCGATGCTAAATTGATTTGCTAAATTTGTCTGCTTCCATGATTGGTTTAATGGAAGCAATATTCTTGAAAGTCTAAGGGTGTCAACTGCTTGGTTTGTAAGTGGAGTTAGTTTTAGTCTTTCTAATTCTGCGTTAATAAATCGTAAATCAAATTGTGCATTATGAGCTATTAAAATTGAATCATTACAAAATTGTCTGAACTTAGGAATAATTTCATTTGCATATGGTGCATCTTTTAATAATTCATTTGTGATTCCTGTTAATTCAGTACAGTATAAAGGAATGTCAATTTGTGGATTTAATAATGTAGAAAATGTGTCGATAATTCCTTTGTTATTGAATTTTACTGCTCCGATTTCAATTACTTTTTCTTTTGAGCAATTTAAACCTGTTGTTTCTGTATCTATTGCACAAAAAGTTTTTTCTGAGTCGTAGAATTCCTTTATTTTATTAATTGATTGTATTAGATGTAAATTTTGTATCATTTGTAATTAAACAGTAACTAAGAATAATATATTCTTAGTTACTGTCGTTTTGTTTTATGCGTTTTCTAAAAGTTGTTTTATATCTTTTGTAATTGCATCACAAACTTCTTCTGATGTTTTTTTAGCAATTTCCAAACCTTCCTCTGATTTTTCAGTTACTTCTGTTCTTGCATTTATATAAAATTTGATTTTTGGTTCTGTTCCAGAAGGTCTTGCACTTACGATTGTACCTCCCTCTAATATGAATTGAAGTACATTACTTTTTGGCAAGTCAATTTTATTCTTTTTACTTGGTTCTGAAGGATTATAAGAAACTGAATTTTCAATATCTTTTATTTCTAAGACTTTTTTTCCTCCTAATGTTGTTAAACCGTTTGTACGAAGGTTCTGCATAATCTTTGCCATTGTTTCTTTTCCGGCACTTCCAGGGAAATTCTGAGAAATGGCTCTATCCTCGAAGAAACCGAATTCTTTCCATAAATCGTTAAGGTGTTCTAAAATGGATTTTCCTTTGCTAGCCCAATACAAAGTCATCTCTGCACACATTGCACTTGCAGAAATTCCGTCTTTATCCATAACTTCTTTTTCGATTTTATAACCATAACTTTCTTCTAATCCAAACACATATGAATATGTATTATTTTTTTCAAATTCATCTTCTACTGCTGCAATCCATTTGAATCCTGTTAAACATTCAAGCATTTTTGTATTATATTTTTTACATATATAATCACAGAATGGTGATGTTACTATAGAGCGGATTACAGCTGGATTTGTAGGTAGTTTTCCTAATTCTTTTCTACTTAGAAGGATATATTCACAAAGAAGTGCACCCATTTGGTTTCCAGATACTAATGTAAAATTTCCATCTTTATCAGGAAATGCTGTTCCAAATCTATCTGCATCAGGGTCTGTTGCCATTACACAATCTGCGTTTTCTTTTTTTCCAAGTTCAAGAGCTAATTTTAATGCTGGTGCTTCTTCTGGATTTGGCTTTTCTACAGTTGGGAAATGTCCATCAGGTTCTTTTTGTTCTGGGACGGTAATTACTTCTAATCCTAAGTCTTTTAATACTTTTTCAACATGCATTGCACCAGTTCCATGTAATGGTGTGTATACAATTTTTACAGAAGATGCTTTTTCCTTTATTAATTCTGGTCTGAATAACTGGTCTTTACACATTTTCCAGAATTTTTCGTCAATTTCTTTATCTATTAAAACTAATTTTCCTGATTTTAATGCATCTTCCTTAGAAATTGTTTTTATTTCAGTAACTGAATTTACTTCGTCTATGATTCCAACATCATGAGGTTCTATTACTTGAGCACCATTATCCCAATAAGCCTTATATCCGTTATATTGTGGTGGATTATGACTTGCTGTTACGACAACACCAGTTTGTGCTTTTAATTCTTTAATTGCGTAAGATAATTCTGGAGTAGGGCGTAAACTTGTGAATAAATATGCTTTAATTCCGTTTGCTGCTAGGATTAATGCTGTAGCTTCTGCAAATACATCTGAATTTAATCTACTATCATAAGCAACAACAGCACTTAATGTACCTTCTTTTGTTTTTTCAGGAAAGGCTTTTATAACATAGTTAGCTAAACCTTGTGTTGCTAAATTAATTTCCAAGGTGTTCATGCGATTTGTTCCACCGCCCATAACACCTCTCAGTCCACCTGTTCCAAATTCTAGAGTTTGGTAAAATCTATCTTCAAGCTCTTTATAATTCTCGTTTGCAATTAAATCTTCGATTTCTTTTCTGAATCTTAGATCTTTTTCATCGTTAATGTATTTTTTTGCTCTTTTTAGAATTTCTTCTTTTTCCATAGTATTTCTCCTTTGTTTTTTTGTTTATATCTACTCATCAGCTTTTCTAAGCATCTGAGTTTCCCATTCGAGAAGTTTTTTTTCTTCTTTTTCTTTATCACCTTTTATGTCACACATTATTCTGAATACAGGTTCTGTTCCGCTTCCTCTCATCCAAATATATGCCAATGGGTTTTTATTTTCGTCTTTAAAAATAATTTTAAGACCACCTTTTGCACTTTCTGAATAATCGGTTATACCTTTTATTTCTTCTGTTCCGTTTGTTCTTACAGCTTCGTATGAAGAAAAATTATATAATTTTTTTAGTTCGTCTTTATGTATTTCCCATTGTTCTGTAAAGATTTTTTGGAATTTTGATTTTAATGCAGAATGATTCTCTGTTTTTATTTTTAATATTGCTCGGTTTTCACTTACACCTGTGGTTGTGTATTTTGGTAATGTTTCAATTACATCTCTAAGTGTAAATAATTCTTTGTATTTATCCATTTGGTTACTTGCTTCGCACCATATATGAAATAAACCTTTTTTTGTTATGCCTGAAATTCGCTCATCTTTCAAAACTAATAATTTTATAATTGCAAAAATTGTATTTATAGGATCTCTGACTGCTGATGGATGTGTAATGTTTCCTCCGTTAGATCCTTCTCCTAAGATTCTAACTTCATAGCCTTCAGTGCGTTTTATTCGAGCTAAGTTGACAACATTTGCTTCTCCTACTTCAGCTCTAAAAACTTTTGTTTTTAATGTATTTGCTATTTCGTCGATTCTCATGGATGTTGGACCATTAACAACAACTGCAAATTTTTTATTAGTTAGATTTTCATCCCATTTGGATTCTATTCCATTTTGTGCCTGAATAAATTGCTCTGCTTTCTTTACTAAACCTTTGTTCTCGTTACTTTCATCTGAATATATTTGGTATGTTAATTCTGAAAGTACTGATAGCGCAAATACATCTTGAGCCTTTAAGATTTTTGCTTTTTTTTCTTTTTCGTCCCAATAAACAATATTGCCTCTGTCTCCATCGCAATCAGGCATATATCCTAATACTACTTTTTTATCTCCTAAGTTTTGTCTATTTTCTATTTCCTTAGCACAATAATTAAGATTTTCTCCTTCTGGAATTATTTCATGTACAATTTGACCAGGAATATTATTTATTCCATAAAATGAAAATCCACATTCATTAAGAAATGTTGAATCAATAGACAGTGTTCTTGCGGAACCGTTCATATCACAAACTATGCCAAGAGGTTGTTCTAGCAAATTTTTTCTGATTTTAGAAAATAAAAAGTTTTGTTGAGTTATATTTGTGGTTCCAGAAATAACTTGTTTTGAAAATTGTCTGTAAGCTCCTAAGGCATCTCTTTTTATAGCAATACTTTCGGCATATACCCAATCTAAATCTACATCAGAACAATTATTTGCCAATTTCTTTGAATAATCTATGGCATCAGATTTTGCACATTTTTTTTCAAACTCTTTTACAAGTTTTGCATTTTCTGTTCCGTTTAATACTCCACCATCGTTTAATCCAAATTTAATTCCGTTGTGACCGATTGGATTATGGCTTGCTGTAATATAAATAAAAGCATCGACAGTTTGTGAATATGCCATAATTTCTGGTGCAGCAATTATTCCTGCGTATGTTACAGCTATTTTTTTTGCCAACAGAACTTTTATCATTGTGTTTGCGATTTGAGGTCCTGTTGGTCTAGTATCGTTTCCTAAAACTACTAAAGGACATTTTTTTTTGGATAATATATAGTCTGCAAAAGTTTCAGCTGCTAATGCTACTATTGCCATGTTTTCAGGACCTATTTCTCCTGAGTCATCATTTTCGTCTTTTGAAATTGTAAAAACTTTACGCCATCCAGAGGCTGAGGTAATCATATCGTGTTTCATTCTTATATAATATCATGCAAAATTGTATGATTCAATTAAATCTTTTTTAATAAAATCAATAAGCATCTATTGAATAAGTTAATGATTTTTCTTTGCCTAAAATATCGGCGATTACAATTGTAATTCTGTTTTTTCCTTTTGGTAAAGAAATTTCACCTAACATTTGTTTTTGCTTATTTGGATAAATAATATTTGTTGAATATTTTTGCTTTCCATTTGTTGAAAGTTTGTTGTTATTCTCTTTTAGAGTATTATATGTAATTGTATCAACAGAAGCTCCATTTATTAGAATTGTTGATTTATAAATCATTGTATCTTTTGATATGTCTCTATAGATTTTATATATTCCACTTGGTATGTTTTTTTGTACATTTATATCAAAAGATTTTCCTTTTTTGTTTTCAAGTGTGATATTTTTTAGTGATATTATGGGTTCATTTCCTATGCGAGGCATTAAAATTCTAGGATTGATATAGGTTTTATT
>JAGBBT010000116.1 GCA_017938365.1 Treponema sp. | reverse complement strand
TTGTCAAGGGTTGAGAAAAGCAATACAATTTACCCTTGACAACTTAGAGTTTTTGTGCACAATTCGCGGGCGAAAGATTAATAACCCTTTGGTAGCTTATCTATTAACTCTTTGCTAACAGTTCCTAAAACCTCTCCAGTAGAAAAGTCCAAACATCTAAAGTTGTCAAATAGTAGTATCTTTCTATCTTCTTGCCCGATAGTGCAAACAACATCATCTTCGAGTATATCTGTTATAAAAAATGTCTGTAAGTGTTTTGAATAGATTACTTTTTCACCAGTTTTTCGTATATATTTAAGCATATACATAATGGCTTCTTGAGTATGGTTGTCATTTTCTATTTTACTAAAGTCATTTCTTCCAAATCTCTCCAAAAAGAATATGTTTTGGTGTGTAATTTGCATTTGATGAGTTTTGGTTGAATAATCTTTAGTTTCAATGAGTTTACCAACCATTTCGGCTATTACAAATATTCCATGAAAATGTAATCTTTTTTGTTCAGGGCTTCTTTCAAAAACTCCTATATATTTCCAACCTTTGCGAGTGGAAAGATGTCTTAAGCAATTTAGAAATTTAACTCTAAATTCTTCTTCAGTGAGTTTTGAAGAATCATAAGTGAAAGTGCAGAAGTAGTTCCATTGTTGCAAATTAGCTTTTCGGAATAATCTTGTAAGTCGTACAATTCTGTTTCGTTTTTCTTTTTCAATTACTTTGTTTACAATTTCTTTAGTTTTTTCAACATCTTTTATTTTTTCGTTTAGTTCATTTACAATTCGTTCTTTCTTTTCCTGTTTAGTTTCATCAGTACATTCATTTAACATTTCTTTAACTTTCGATTCTGTTTCAGTAGGTTTTGCTGATTTATGTTTTTTCCAACCTTGAGTTGTATGTGGAATGCCTATGTAATGGCTACCATCAAAATATACTTTAGTTTCTTTGTAGTCCATTTTGTTTCTCCTTTTCTTCAAGGATTAAATTAAGCATGGCAATAATAAACTCATGGTCGATAAGCGATAAATCTAGCACATTTTTGATTTCGTTATTTGTTTTTTGCATTTTTTTAACTCCTTTTTTTAAATTTTTGGAATTAAAAAAGACATAGAAAAAGATTGTTTTTCTACGCCAAAATGTTTACTGCCTTATATTTCCCCTTAAGACTAAGGTCGGTACTTTTTTATTTTTAATGGTTACTTAAAACCTAACTAACTTATTCTTATCTAAACTATACATCTGTAATTTTTCTAATTGTTCAACATTTGCGTTGTCCTTTTAATTCAGTTGTTTTGTGTTTCTAACTTGTGCACCAATTAAAAACACAATTTAGTAATACCATTTGAAATTCAAAAAGTGAATGACATAACTTGACATCTTCTTGATGTTTATATGATTTCTTTTTGATTTCATTTGATATTACTTAACCTTTAGTTAGTCAACTTTCAACTAAAGGCAATTTGAGAGTATCACGAAAATTTTGAAAAAACAAGAAAGTAAACCTATACTTTACCTATACAAAATCCAAACAAACATATACTTTACCCAAACTTAATGCAAACAAAAGTATAATGTTTGGGTAGTTTGTTAGGATTGAATTCAAACATGCTGCTTGAATGTTCCCGTGAAAATATATACATGAGCAAAAAAAAAGAAGGCGTACCACAATCGCTTTAGCATGTGGACGCCTTTTTTTGCTCATGTTATTTTCCATTCAAGCAGTTTGAGTTCGGAAAGATTTGTTTAGAAGTGTGCTTGTCTTCGGTGGAGCGAAGCGACACCGACTTGTATTAAGACAAGTACACGTTTAAATGCCATTAATTTACTTTCAAATATTTTCAATAAAAATATTAATAACATTTGATTTTAAGATAAATATGTGATATACTAACAATAAGCGTTTAAGAGTTGTGATGAGATATTTCAAGGGATATCAGGTAAGAGGTCAACTAATGCGGGACAATTTAATATAATTACATTTTATAAATCTTATTGTATTCGTTTTCCTTGAGAGTATGATAAGTTCGGGTCTACAGTCCAGATAGATAAAATTATAAGTATGTAACTCAAAACATGGAGCAAATCCATATTTTTGTGTTGCATGATTAATAGTAATTCCAAGTCATCAACACAAATTGATGACTTTTTTATTATTTTATTTTTTTTTGATAAAAAAGTTGTATTTATATGCTATAATAGTAGTAACTTTTGTTATGTTATAGCAATAGGGAGGATAGAATGAACTTTTTATTTCTTGATTGCACTTTTAATATTAATAGTGGAAGTAAGAATTGGGACGATTATTTTTCAACATCATTGCTTGACCAATATTCAAACATTCACAAAAAGAATGGTAATACACAAAAAGCAACAATTGATGATTTTAAAAATTTTATGAATGTGTGTTTTAACTCATTAAAAACAAACACATATTATTTTTCAATGCCAGCTTTTGATAGAGAACCGGAACTTGACAAAAATGGAAAATACATATACAGGAATGTTGTAATAAGACCAGAAAAGGATACCTTATTAAAAAGGTTCTTACCAGAAGGTCAAGATATTATTATCATTGGAGATATAAAATGTCTTAAAAACTATTTGTTTGTCGTTAAAGGTATTGAACTTATA
Source organism: Treponema sp. (assembly GCA_017938365.1). GTDB lineage: Bacteria > Spirochaetota > Spirochaetia > Treponematales > Treponemataceae > Treponema_D. The sequence goes on along the minus strand of JAGBBT010000116.1, from coordinate 6,022 downwards.
GATGAAATTGAAGATAAAGTTAGTGAGATAAGTGTTCAATGTAATTGTTCAGTTGCTTATGAATTAAAAGTTCTTCCAAATGGAATTAAGGTTCCCAATTTTGGTGTTAACATTGATGAATATTCAGCAAGCAATGTTTTAACAAATGATTTTATTTATAGATTAGTCAATGGTCCTTTCTATGTAAAACAATATAAAAAGGTTTTGCAAACTTATGAGGCATGGAAGGATTATATATCATTTAGAAAACAATATTTAGAAGCCCAATCTGAAAAATGTATCAGATTTAACAAATGTGAAATTTTAGATACATTTATTATACCTAGAAATGTTTATAGACTTAATGAAGAAAAGTATAGCGGACTTTTATTAAATAAAGAACTTATTAGAGATGACCAAATTGTTATAACTGAAAATACTGATGGTGCAGAAAGTTTTCCACTTGTAAGAGTTGAAGTTGATTTCAATAAAAAAGAAATCTATTCAGCAATGACAGAAAAAGACAGAAAGCCAAAGGAAGAATTACTATTAAATAGATTTACAAGACAAGATATTTCTTTAACAGCACAAGAACCAAGTAATAATCAAACAAGAATAAAATCAATTCAATTAGATGAAAGATATAAAATTTTTGCAGAAGATATTTTACCAAGCACAGATAAATATGAAAAAGAATATGAAAACGATTACTTGAATGAAAAAGCCAAAGTTGAAACTCAATATAACAACATTATTAATGATGAAGTCAATGAGTATTTAGATGAGTTATATTTGCAATTAGATTTAGAAATTAATAATAAAATTAAAGAATTTAATAAAAAAAATGATATTTTTGACAAGAAAAATGAAGAAAAATCCAAAAAATTTGCAGAAAAGTTGGAAAAAGAAAAAAATGAAAATATCAATAAAGCAAGAATATTAAAGACACAAGAACTCAAAAATAAGTATAGCAATCAAATCAATTTAGAGCTGTATAAAACAAAAGAATATCTGTTAAATGTTAAAAATGAAAAAGTAAATAATGCAATAGAAAATGAAACGATTAGAAGATTTAATATATTGTTCAAAATTGAAAAAGATAGTGTTGAAGAAGTAAGAAAATCACTTGAAAACATTAAACCTTGTTTTATGATTTATAACAATATAGCAGAAAAAATGAAGATTGAAAGACAAGAAAAATCTTTGGACGCATTCTTCAAAGGTTTTGTTAAAAATCCTTATTTGTCAAGGTATTTGTTTGAGCCAAAGTCATTACAAAATCTTAACCACAATATAGAAGATGATATTGAATGGAATTTGCAAAGTTTAAATGATAGACAAAAGGAAGCTGTTAAAAAAGCAGTTGCTAGTGAAAGTATTTTCTTATTGCAAGGTCCACCGGGAACGGGTAAGACACAAGTTATTGCTGAAATAATTGCTCAATTAACAAAAAAAGGCAAAAAAATATTGGTATCAAGCGAAACTCATAAAGCCATTGATAATGTCTTTGATAGATTGCCAAAAATCCCAGAAATAAGGCCGTTGAGATTAATACCTAATATCAATGGTAAAAATACAGATTATAATCCAGAAAGACTTGTGGATAATTTTTACATAAATATTTCACAGAAAATTGATAAGCAAATAATATCATTTGAAAATTTCACAGCGACAAAAGAAAACTTTGATGAAGAATTCCAAAAGTTAAAATTGGATTATCAAAAACTATTGAAAGAGCAAGTTCAAATTGATAGTGTAAAAAATCAGATATCGTCTCATGAAAATAATAAGAAATTATTGAATGAACAAATCAGTAATTACAGAAAAGAAATTTCTATAATAGAGAATAATAAAAATGATTATGAGTTTTTGATTAAAAAGATTGGAAACTATAATTTTACTATTGATGAGAATGAGTTTAAGAAAGATGTTTTAGAAAAATTAAGTAGTGATATTAATGACATAATTAGAAAGAAAACATATTTCAAAACATCAAACATTAATGGAATTATGAGAATGGATTTGGGAAATATTATTGATGAATTAAACCAAATTCAGTTTAATCCAGAACTTATAGAACTTGAAAATGAGAAGAAAGAAATATCTAAACAAATAAGAGAAAATCTTGATGAGGATTCTGGTGAGATTATTTCCGGAAAGGAAACTGTTGTTAAGGAATTAAGAAAGAAACTTAATGAGATAAAAGAAAAAATTACACAAACAAAAAATGGCATTGATTATGATTATTCCGATTTGCAAGTATCAAGAATAATAGATGTTAAATTGCTAAATGAAAATGAAATAAAAGATTTGCCAACAATTATTTCTAATATTAGAAGTGAAATTGGTAGTTTAGTAAGCAATACTACTATCAAGTTAAATAACGAGTTAACACCAATACAAAACCAAATCAACGAAGTAACATCTAAAATAAACAATATAAAACTTGATATAATGCAGATTGATGAAAATATTTCAGCATTGAGAGAAAAAAGCGAATTTGTTAATTTTAACGATTTGCAATCTAATCTAAAACAAAGAATTAATAAATTCTTTAAAGATTTCAATATTGTTAAAGATTATCATGATATTTCGGAAGCTTTGGAAATTATAAAAAAAGAGTGGAAAGAACTTGAAAATAACTTTGATAAAAAGGAAAAAGAGAATAAGACACTTATTCCGATGTATAAAAAGATATGTAAGTTTTTAAGACAGAAAGATGTCATAGAAGAAGATAGGGTATTCTACACAAAACAATTGTATGACAATGCTAATGTTTTTGGAATAACATGCACAAGTAGAGATAGATTTAAAGAAAAAGATTTGGAAGAACTATCCAAATATAATCTTGGCGACCTTGATGTAAGAACACAAGGAATAGATGTTGTTATTATTGATGAGGTAAGTAAATCAAGTTTCCTTGATTTATTAATTCCAATTTTGTATGGCAAAACTATTATTTTAGTTGGTGACCATAGACAATTACCACCAATGTATGATTTGAGAAATTTAAAACAATCAGATATTGAAGGACTTGATTTTATTGATTTAGATACCAATAAAGCATACACAGAATTGTATGAAGAATGTTTCTTTAAAACATTATATGAGCAAGTCCCACAAAGTAATAAAATCATGTTAAATCAACAATATAGGTGTCATGAAGATATTATGAGAGTATTTAATCATTTTTACGGTGGAAAAGATAATAAGGGTTTAATGCTCGGATACAAAAAACAAAATGATGAGAAGCAACATTTCCTTAATGTCGTTATAAATGGTAAAAATGTAATTGAACAAGACAAACATATTTACTTTGTTAATTGTGATAAACATGACTTTAACGATAATGGAAGCACATCTGTTCAAAATCCACAAGAGGCAGATGTTGTTTGCGAGTTGCTTAATAGAATTAACAATGAATATGCAAGTATGATTAAATCAAACAAAATCAAGGTTGAAATTGACAATGAAAGGAATATTGATACAAGACCAAGTATTGGCGTTATTTGCACTTATGGAGACCAAGCAGGACTAATAAAAAGAAAACTAAAAGGTAAGTTTAAATCATACGAAGGATTTAGTCAGAATAATGACAATAAATTAGTAATAAGCACAGTTGATGATTTCCAAGGTGATGAGAGAGATATTATTATCTTATCAATGGTTAGAAACCCTATTAAACGAACAGGTAATTATGAGTTTATCAAAAAATTTGAGAGAATTAATGTCGCTTTAAGTAGAGCAAGAAAGTTATTGATTGTTGTTGGTAATAAAGATTTCTTATCTAATTGTGGAGTAATTAATTTACCAGATATTGATGGTAATAAAGCTTTGGATAGACAAGCGTATCCGGTCTACAAAGAGATAATCAATACTATTGATGTTTATGGAAAGATATTGCAATCAGACGACATAATAAAGGAGGATAGATAATATGGAATTTTTAAAATTTAAAACATCATTTTCTATACCAATTCAAGTTATGCGTTCAAGAGTAAATTATACAGAAGTCAAACAAGCGTCTGGCATACAATATATTTTATTAGCATTAATAAATAATAATTCTAAAAATGATGAAAAACTATATGATGTATTGAGAAAATTTGGTGTTCCAAATGATTTAATATTTATGTTTATTGATGAAATTGAAAATATGATACAACTAGATATTATTAAACTTGGAAGATTGAAATTCAATGCTGACTATTTTAAAGAATATTTGGTTGATGATTTTGAATTTACAGAAAAAGGAAACAAGATTTTTAAAAATGGAGCTGTTCCAACCGGTAAAGAATTGGTAAAAATCGTGCCATTATACTATGATTTGCTAAACAACAAAATTCTTACATCTGTTGGTTTAAAAATGAAACCAAACGATAATGAAAACAAAATTTCAGAAGAGATGTTTAAAGATTATAAATATGATTTCTCATCACTTTTAGATATTGTTCAAGAAAACAAAAAGAACTTTAATTTTAAAGAACAAGAAGAAATTATTTCTGTTCAAAATGAAGAAATGAAAATGCAAAGTGCTAAATACGAAGATTGTGTCATTTTGAAATTAGAAGATGATAAATTAACTTTGACATTTACTGATGATAGATTAGAGAATTTTGTAAAGAAATACTATACAAGTGAAAATATTACAGCCATATTCGCTTATAAAGAAAAATTTAAGTTTGCAAATGGTATGAAAATTGTTAAAGTGAAAAATTTAAGTGATATATCAAATTTAACATCAATTTTCTTGCCATCTCAAATCCAAACAGCACCACAAGAAGCACCAGAATTATTAATTCAAACAGGGAAATACTATGTTTTTAAAAGAAAGTATAAAACCGGTTTAACATTAAAAAAAGAGGATTATGGGGCAGATTATTTAACTTTAAATAATGGTGTAATGAAAGCATATATTCCAGCTTGTGTTGACTTTTATGTTGAGAGTATTGATAAAACAATATCACTTAATTTAATTCTTGAAAAAGAATTAAACTCTAATGAAAAAGAATATTTCTATAAAGAAGTATATAATGAAATAAGTTTAGACTTTACAGATAGAAATATATTAATTGCAAAATTAATTTCTAGTGATGATAATAATTATTTATCACAGTATTTAAAGAAACATATTCTTGAAAAGAATGAGTTATCACAGCAAATATTAAACTTGAATGTATTGAGCAAAATTTTAACAGAAAGTGATAATGTAGTTCAACTGATTGCTGAACAAATTTTGGAAAAGACAATAAAGGAAATCAATGTATCAAATTTTGCTACATATATTGACTTTATAAAACCAATTCAAAAAATATTGGGATTATCTTCACATGAATTCTTAATGAAAGTAACTCAAAATATTGACAAAGATGAAAAATTATTTAAGAGCATATTAAATGGTAATTATAAGATGATAGAAGCATTGTCAGTAATCAATTTATATGATAAATATTTGGATAATATCATAAATGATGAGAAAATAAATGCTGATAATGAACTAGCATTGGAATTTGAAAAAACAAGGAATAGATTGGAACATCTTAAAAAATTATTAGGTATAAAATCTACTACTGATTATGTAATTGACGGTAGTTATAATATGATAGATTTAATAAATAACTATGTTGAATTTGAAAAATCTTATAACTATTTAGCTAAATACAAAGAGTTTTCAATTGATAAATTTAATGAAATTGAAAACTATAAAAACATTATCAAACCTATATATGAGTATGCAATTATTGAGCAACAATCATCATATAAACCAGAGAAAATTACATTTGATTTTATTGATAATAAAATTAAAAGAGGTGATTTTAAATCGGCAGTTGCAGATATGGTCATAAAAGTGGATTATGACCTAACAAAGGAATTGTCATTAAATGATAGTAATGAAATGGATTTTTATGATAAAATAGTATTAGCAGAAAATAACAAATTAATAAAACCAAACGAAGCAAGTTTATTACATACATTAAGAATATGTAGAAATAAGTTATTGCACCCAAGCAAAGATGAAATACATTTTAACATTGATGAGTTA
>JAGBBT010000115.1 GCA_017938365.1 Treponema sp. | reverse complement strand
TCGTGATGACGCTGGTAAATTCTTAGATGCTTACTACGATGCAAAAATCTTTGAAAACGACCCATTTGCAAAACTTGACCAAACAGGTGTTGGCCGTCTAATGGATATGGCAATTAAACTAGGAAAAGAAACACGCCCAGACCTACACATTGGTATCTGTGGTGAACACGGTGGAGATCCTTCTTCTGTAGAATTCTGTCACAAACTAGGATTAACATACGTTTCATGTTCTCCTTTCCGTGTGCCAATCGCAAGATTAGCAGCAGCACAAGCTGCAATCGCAGAAAAAAAATAAGTTATCAGTCTTAAATTAATTTTAAGAATATAGACAAAAGGAAAGCGCTTCAGGTTTTAGTTAATCTGAAGCGTTTTTTTTGATGGTAAATAAAGTTTATGCGAAGTATAGATTTCAAAAGTAAAAACATTGTATATGAACGTATCTTATCACTTTTTATATTTTTGGTATTACTAATTACAGTTGTACCTATGTTTATATTTGAACCTAAGTTAGCATTAATTCTTTTTCCTATATTTGCATTTGTTATGGGATTAATATTATGTGTTTTTATTTCTTCCTACACAAAATGCTGGAAATATGATGATGAAAAATTTATAAAACGAAGAGTATTTATCAATAAAATTGTTTACTATAAAGATATTGAATATTTTAAAAATGAAACATGTTGGAATCCGGGAAATCTAAAGCATGGTAGAAAACCACATCTGTACCAAAAAGGATTTTTTACATTAATAAATGGTAAAAAAATAGAATTTGATATTAGTTGTTCATCAAAAGAGTTTATGAAAATGTGGCGAAAAATAAAAAGGGCAAATCCTAAGGCGAAATTAATTGAATTACCAATGTAAAACTATGTATATTCCTAAAAACGCTTCAGGTTGAACTTTCAGCTTGAGGCGTTTTTTTTCGTTTTTATCAAGTTTTGTTTAAATATATGTTACTTTGTGATACAATGTTTAAGCAGATTCATCTTTTGGAGTTAATAAATGACTACTGAACAAGAAAATAATAATGAACCTAAGGAAAAGCCAGTTTCTGATTTTTTAGATAATAATCATCATTTTTGGATTCCTTCATATCAAAGAGGATACAGATGGGATTCAAAACAAGTAGAAGACTTACTTGAAGATCTTTATCAATTTGCAAATGATGAAAATCCTGAAAATAAAAAATATTTTCTTCAGCCAATCGTTGTAAAAAAGAATGATGATGGCTGGGAAGTTCTCGATGGTCAACAACGTCTTACAACAATGCTTTTGATATTGAAAGAATTTATTAATGGTGGATATATGGTGAATGCAGAAGCTTCCTTATTTAGCTCCTTATTGTATACAATGAAATATCGAAGTAGACCTGAATTAAACTTTGATGCTCCAAATCCCACCGATAATATTGACAGTTATTATTTGGCAAATGCAAAACAAACAATTGAAGATTGGATGGAAAATAAGCGAAAAGAAAAGAAATTTAATAAAATTGCTAAAATCAAAGATTGTCTTTTTGCAGAAGAAAACGAGAAAAAAGCCTATTTTATTTGGTATCAAGTACCAGAAACTAGTGATGATGAAAGTAGTATAAAGGTTTTTAACCGTTTAAATAAGGGAAAAATCCCTTTAACTAGTTCTGAACTTATAAAAGCCTTATTTATAATGTACTGCAATCATAACAAAGAAAATAAAACCGAAATTGATGTAATACAACAAGAAGAACAATTTATTATGGAATGGGCTGAAATGGATCGTAAATTTCAAGATGATAAATTTTGGAACTTTCTTAGTAATGAGGAAAAACAAACTCGTCTTGATCTTTTATTCGATTTTGTAACTGAAAAGAAACCCGAAGCTGATTCTGATTATTCATACCGAATGTTCCAAAATCTTTTTGATTATAGTTTAAATCCTAATAGTACAGAATTAGAAGGTATTTGGAAAAACAAAGATAACAAAAATATTACTTCTATGGAAAAAGCTTGGGAAAAGGTAAAAGCAACTTTCAATAAACTTTTATCTTGGTATGAAAGCAATATTTATTTTCATTATGTTGGATTTCTTGTTACTCAAAATGAACGACTTCTTGACATTCACATTTATATCGAGCAAGAGAAAGAACAAGAGAAAACTAACAAGGAATGGACCGAGGAAGATACAAAACGAATTTTACATAAACTAATAAGAGAAAAACTTCCAAACAATGGCAAAAAAATTGATATTGATGAACTTGAGTATAAAGATGCTTTGACAAAGAAATTATTACTTTTATTCAATATTGAAACTTGTATAAAAACTGAAAATCAACGATTTGATTTTGAAAAATTTAAAAATGAAAGTTGGGATGTTGAACATATTGATTCTAGAAATGATTCTTCTCTTCAACAATTTGATGAACGCATAACTTGGATGAAGAATATTGAAAAATGTTTGGAAATTGAGATTAAAGCAAATAATTCTAGGAAAGATGAATCACTAAAAGAAGAATGTTCAAACTTAATAAAAGAATTTGAGGAAAATCAGAGTGTAGTGAAAGATAAATATTCTGACTTTTACAAAAAGGTAAATAAACACTTTTCTTCTGATAACAATAAAGATGTAAATAAAGATAGTATAAATAATCTTACTTTACTTAACAGCTCAACAAATAGAGAATATAAAGATGCTCCTTTTATGTTTAAACGCCAAACAATTATTGAAAAAGACAAAGAGGGAAAATGTTTTCTTCCAATTTGTACAAGAAATTGTTTCTTAAAATATTATACAGATTCAGAAAATGATATTTCTCAATTAGACGCTATGAGATGGAATAAAACAGATAAAGATAATTATTTAGCTGCATTGCATAAAGTTTTAGATCCAATTATTACAACAGAAGATAAAGGAATTGCAAAATGAAAAATTATACTTTTTGGGACATAATAAATGACAATAATATTCGAATACCTAAAATACAGAGAGATTATGCTCAAGGTCGAAAATCCCCAAAGGTAAATGAAATCCGAAAGAATTTTGTTCATTCTCTAATAAAAACTGTAAAAGGGGAATACGAAAGTTTAGAATTGGATTTTGTTTATGGAAGTAAAAGAAACAATTCTTTTGAACCTTTAGATGGTCAACAAAGATTAACAACTTTATTTTTATTGCATTGGATTTTAGGTGAAAATCTAAAAGATGATAAGTCAAATTCAAAATTCACTTATGAAACAAGAACTACATCAAAAGATTTTTGTAGTGAACTAGTAAAACATACACCTGATAAATATATAGAAAAAGCCATAGAAGATCAGGACGATATTGAAAAGGATGATGACATCAAGGATAGAGAAAAAAAAGAAAAAATCAAAAATGTATTCTCAAAAGTTATAACTGGTCATGATTGGTTTCAGTGGCTATGGAAATTTGATTCTTCAATACAATCAATGCTTGTAATGCTTGATTCCTTATATCAAGAATTAAATTTTTATCCAAATAATATCGATAGTACCACCCTTGAGGTTTATAGAAAAAATTTACGTAATATCACCTTTAATTTTTTAAATTTAAATGATTTTAATATGTCAGATGAATTATTTGTAAAAATGAACGACAGAGGAAAACAACTATCTGACTTTGATATTTTAAAATCCTCTCTTGAAGAAGAAATTCAAATCCAGAAAAAAAAGAAAATTTTGTCCGAGAAAACAGAAGAAAATTGGCGAAGTCTTATGGATGGAAAATGGATAGATTTCTTTTGGCAAAAGTATGCTTCCCCAGTGTTAAACAAAAAGGTAATATCAAATGAAAAAAATGATGAAAATGATGAAAAATTTAAAAAAGAAAAACTTGAAGCAGTAGAAAAGGCAGAAAACCAGTTTAAGAAATTATTATTACGCCTAGTTGCATTACAAATACTTCAAAAAGCACCAGTGGATTTGGCAGATTGTTCAGAAAAAGATCTATCTCTAATCAAGGATTGTTATGACAATTTTGATGAACCTAAAGATGAACATAAACTAGATAATATCTTAAACTCTTATAATGACTATTGGTTGAGAACAGATTCAGATAAAAAATATCGTATTGATTTTGAAGAAATAATTAAAACCATTAACAATTTTATTTACGAAGAAAAAGAAGAAAACGATAACAAAACGATAATCAGAGATTTAATCTCGCTAATCGAAGTAAAAGATGCTCTGGATAAAGATGATTCATATCTGGATTTATTTTTAAATGAAAAAGTTCCTAAAGATTTAATAGCTATATTTTATTGTTTTGTTAAATATATAAATAATATTCCTTTAATTTCTGACTTTAAGAATACAGCTTCTGAACAAGATATGCGTAATCTTTGTGATTGGATTCGTATAATGAGAAATATCATTAAAAATGACAATAACAACAATCAAATTGATAAAATACAAAAATTAATTGATGTAATAAAGGGTATTGATTCAATTTTTGATGATTTAAATGATTTCTTTACAAAAAATCAAAACAGTGCTTTTGTTATAAACTTCTTTGCTCAATTAACCAAAATGTATGGAGGATTGGATAATAGTTCGCTAAAAGAAGAAATTAACAAGGCAAAGTTAATTACTGGTAAAAATGGAGAAGAATGGGCTAGTGCAATTAAAAAAGCCGAAAACAATTATTATCTTTGGGGACAAATTAGATGTATTTTAAGTTGGAGTAAATACAATAACGAATACGATTTGGAAAAATTCAAATCTTATGAGTGTAAATTAACAGAACTTTTTGATTTCGTAAAAAGTAATAACGGAAATGCCAACTTATTTTATGCTGCAATAATTTCAGTAAGTGATTATTGGAAGAAAAACAATAGAATGTACATATTTAATAATAATCGTGATTATAGTATTAAGCGTTATCTAAGGGACGAAGAAACAGGAAAAGAAAATGGATATTATGGTAACGCAATAAAAGAATTGGTAGATAAATGGTTAACCTCTGAGAATAACAATAAAACAGTAGAAGACTATTTTAAATACATTATTCAAGTTAAATTAAAAACCGAAACTGGTTGGAAAAAATTTATTCTATTAGATCCTTCTATTCTAGATAATTCATCTTGGAAAACAATTTTTGTCAAAGAACATAATCACGTTTTCCTCGGAAAAAACAAGACAAAAGACAGCCATTGCTTTGATCCGTGCCTATTATTTTTACGTAAAAAACTAGAAAAAAAAGGTGTAGAACCAATTTTTAATGATTCTTTAGGCGAACCTCCTAATTATCTTGAATTTTCTAGCGAAAACAAAACATATAGTGTCAAATGGGATTCTAACTCAGGACGATATGAAGTAAATGGAGATATTTCTAAATTTTTAAACAGTTAATCATATCTTCTTCGGTTTACTTTCCCATATTCCAATAGGCTCGGTTGCATAAATATTTGCAGAAATTCCTTCAATTTTTAATATACATCCAGATAAACAAATTGCACCAAAATCATCAACATAACTTGGCCACAGATTGAATTTATATGTTTCGTCGTAAATCTTTACATTGGAACCATTTATTACGATATTATTATTTTCTAGAACATCAGAAAAAATAATTTTTAATATAGTCTCAGCATAAACTTCATATCCTTCAGAATCATAGTCAGAAGTAATTTTTCTGTATGATGCTCCATTTTCGTCTAGAATGTATTTTTCCCCTGCTTTTTCAACAAAAGCCCAAGTTTCAAAATCTTTTCTTTTGACTGCATAGCCATCTGAAAATCGTACTTGTGAATAACAAATATCCTCTCGCAATTGTAAAATATCATAATGAGAGTTTGCAATTATATTTAATGCCTTTTCATAAGACATATATTCTTTTACTAAAAGTTCTAATTGAACTGGAATATAAGTTCCCATAAAATCTTTTGGAACATTATATAGTTTGTGCTCACTTTCAGCATATAAACTTAATGATAAAAACAAACAAATCACAATAAATACTTTTTTCATTTTGTACCTACTTTTTTTTTGGAATAAATTGATGTATCAATTTAGAAACATTATATCACAAAGTAACATATATTTAAACAAAACTTGATAAAAACAGAAAAAAAACGCCTCAAGCTGAAAGTTCAACCTGAAGCGTTTTCTGTTTTACAATTTTAAAATTGATTTATTCGATAAAAGGCGAACGAAGAACCTCAAAAATCTATTACTTAGAACTGGATTAACGCACAGATAAAATAATACAAACAATCCCTTTATTTTATTGGAATTATGATAATTTTAGTTCTTCAATTTATAAATGTAAAGATAATAATGAGTCTTTAAGACTTTTACGAAATTTAATTTATGCAAAACATGGATACAGTTTTAAGTCTGAAGATTTACAAAAAGTATTTTCTGACTTTAGTTGGTACAAAATTGATTCACAGTTTTCAGAAGATAAATTAAGTAACTTAGAAAAATCCTGGGTAAGAGATATTCAAAGATACGAAACTCAAAATTAAATAAAAAGCTAGAAACTTTTTAGAGGTTAATATGTTAAAAAAATCAAAATTTTGTTTCTATAGTTTTCTAGGATTTCAGCCAAATAGGGTGTAAAAAGTTAAATTACAGATATGTTTCGTAATTTTTGTATTTATTTTTTGCTATCTATAATACATATTCTGTCTACCAAAATATTAAATCAAACACCTAATATCTTATATTTCAAAATATTAGGTGGTATTCTGTAAAATTTAGCTTAAAATCAATTTACTATGAATATCAGCATAAATCTTGAAAATGTCATAGAAAGAGCCAACTTGATCGCCTTCTTTTGCAAGGGTTTTCAATTTGCTAATATGTAGGATTTTATGTAGTTTAGCTTCAAAAAATTCTTCTAGCAAATTTCTAAAAGGTCTGTCTGCTCTAAATGGCATGTAAACATTATAAACCAAAGGATTATCTGTTTTAGAAAACTTAAACTCTGGATGATTTTCCATAAAATCTTGTAGTTTTTCTGAGTTCACAAATTGATTCAATTTTTCTTCAGAAACTAAGAATTTATATTGATAAACAGCACCGTACAAGGCTGAGCTTAAAGATTCTCGTTTACGTTTGTTTGAAACTGGGAAAATATAGGCACTGTTTATTTTTAATCCCTGTGGTAAACTTTCGTTCATTTTTGAAACAAACTCTTCTTCGGAAGTTTCATAGCGCAATAAACAAGATGCAATCTCGTCTACACTATCAATTCCAAGAGAAAGTGTTGTTGCAAGTTCTAGTCTTGGAACTGGATTAAATCCATCGGTGAAAACTACAG
>JAGBBT010000114.1 GCA_017938365.1 Treponema sp. | reverse complement strand
GCAAAAAAGCCGTCACATAGACAGCACAAATAGCGGGAGGACATTTCATCCTCTCGCACAGTTTGCACTGAAACTATGTAACGGCTTAAATTTTAAGCACTGATTGTCCGTATGTTACTGACCGAGTATCGGACTATACTTTTTCGGTCAGATAATATGTGTGGCATAAAGCCAATAAGTAAAAAAATATGTGTTTCAGTTAGTATTAAGTTTTATGGCAAATACATTATTTACCAATTTAACATTATAAAGAACATTTGTTCTTTTGTCAATATTTTTCTACAAACTTCTTGCCGTTTTATCTGAAATAGTTCCTGCCCCGGAATCTCACCGCAGCGTTGTCTTGCTCGTATCATCGCAAAGTCTATCACTTTCAGTCGGTCATTAAATTTTCAAGGTGCATAAAAGTAAAAAAAGTCCTCACCTCCGATGAATAGAGGAAAGGACTTTTACCGTCGGTATCGCATAAAAGGAAACAAAAAAACACCGCAGAAATAAGTACAGATTGCCTCTGTTCTTATCTTCATACGGTGCTTGGGTTGACAATATATTGATTAACCTATTCTATTAAATATGATATATTTAATTTATAATTTTATAATATAAAACTATTTATCGTACCCGTTATTTATTATATGAATTATTTTTTGATTCCGTAAATTGTTCCTTTACCTTTAATTGTGTCAGTATTTCTTGGATTCAATTTTGAGAATGTAAGACGATATTTTCTTCCTTTTGTTACATTAAAAGTTTTACTATCTGCCTTATTGGAATCATCTTTTGATTGTGTCATTGTTTTGAAAGTTGGATCTGTAGGATCATCCGTAACATCATATAAAGCAATATAATAATACGCTTTTGTATTTGTGCTTGTAATGAAACTTAGAGATATTGTATCAGATGTCGCGGTAAAATGGTCTGAATGCAATCTGGTTGAAAATGAATATGTAAAAGAGCCATCTGCATTGATTCTAGGTTGAACAATGTTGCCTTCATCATCAAACCATACCAACTCAAACACTTGTTCATCTTCTTGTATGGTATCACTTGCAAAAGCTAAATTTGTAGTATTCGCCATAAGAAAAATGGTTGCTAACAATAAAGTTATTATTCTTTTTAATTTCATTTGTTTTTCAGCTCCTTATATTATAATGATAAAGAAAAATTAATTATGGCAATTATGCCAATAATACATAAAAGTATTTTGTTTGCTTTTTCTTTCTTTTTTTGAAAAAATGTATTAAATAACAGGTACGATAAACATCCTAAAACAGCTCCTAAGGTATCACTTATTACATCGGTTATATCGGTAACACCTAAATAAAACACATATTGCATAACTTCAATAAAAATACTAACAAACAATGGAATCACAAATGAATAAACACATATTTTATTTTTTTTAGATATCATTTGTAATAAAAAACCAAAAGGAAAAAATAAGATTGCGTTTAATATAACATCACGAAACATTCCGCTTCGATCAACATACCAATCAGAAAAGGGGATATAATTAATTGCTTGGGAGCGAAAACGATCTTGTAAAAAAATATCAGATAATGGAACATATTTAAACAAGGTTACATCAAAAACCAAATCGATATATGAGAGAAAAGAAAGTACAAATATCATTATAAATATTATATTCTTCCGATTTTTAGATAGATGAAACTTGAATTTTTTAGGATTTTCATTATTTTTTTGTAACATTATTAGGCTCCTTTTCTTCCTACAATAATATTCAATGTTGCTTCTAAAAATATAGTCTTGAAATTTTATGATTCTTACAAAAAATGTTACATAAAAAATTCATTTAAATTTTGTGTGTTTTTATATATCTTTAGTTGTCAGTAAAAAACGAGGTGATACATAATCGTACCACCTCAAAAAAATGAATCATAGGTCTAAATCTAACTAATTTTATTTGCTTTAATTTATTAGTTTGAATTTTTATGATATCAATTATCTTTTGCTTTTTATCTTAGCATTGGCATCTCGCTTTTTATTATTGTGTTTCTTGAACAACATACAATTTTTCGCTTGACTTACAAAAAATAATTGTATCATTGTTTTTCTCTAAAACACACAACTGGAAATCTTCGGCAGTATCAATTTTCATAGACTCTTCTACTTCAATTTTGGTTAGTAATGAGTCTATTTTCTCTTTAACTTCTGATTTGTTTTTCAAAACAAACTCAACATTTTCAATAGGTTCTCCGTTATACTCATAAATGCTGTACCTAATGCCATCACCTGTAAAACCTATATCACTTTTAGCAGAATAGATTTCTTTAAAACCATTTGGAATATCTATTTTCCACATTTTTTCATAAACATAAGTATTTGAGTTTACTCTGGAAGTACCGACAAAAATCAACACAACTACTATAAGAAAACCAAGTAATATTACTATCAACTTTTTATAATTTATTCTCATATTATTTACCGACATTTTGCATTAAAACTTAAATGTAAACTCCCATTTCAATTTTAAAAGGAACAATAACTCCTGCTTCTTGTGCCTTGTACATTGTATTCACGGCAACTCCCTGAATGCTTGAGTAATCAGCTACTGCATAATCATATCTGTCATATATCAAGAACATATGATGGTTTGTATCGCGATAATAAGTAAAACAGTGAATTGCATAGTAAAAATCATCATCTACCGTTTTTCCTGTTTTCTCGAAGCTTGAACTGCCACTTCTGCTACCACTCTCATACAACCTTTTATATTCTGTCGTTTTAGAAATAAGAGTTTTATATACCGGATTATAAAATGAATCCAGTACTTCATTTTCTTTAGCGTGAGTTAACAATTCTGCTGACAAATAATAGTCTTTGGAATTAAAATAGGCAATTACTGCGGAAACTGCAGGAGAATAAAGCAAATGAAAATTATCATATGGAATCAATAATGTTCCGTTCTGATAACTTTGATACTCTTCTATCATATCCTCCACGGAAGATATCTGATTTATAATCTGTTCTCTTTCCACTAAATTTGATGTCTCTGCCAAAAGTCTAACCAAACGCAATTTCATTTCGTTGAGTTCAGCAATAACGTTTGTTCCATTAGCAACAAGTTCACTTTCGATTGATGATACAGACTGATTTACAGACATAATTTCATTGTTGAGTGCCGTCTCTTCAGCATATACGCTTAACGGAAGGCTCAACAACATAATAACAACTAAAAGAACACTAACTATTTTTTTCATATTATGGACCTCCTTTTGATATTTTCAATTAGAAATTTTAACTTGTAGGAATCTTAATTCCACATTGGAATCACCTTAGCTTTTTATTATATTTCTTGAAATTAAAATTTTCTTTTTTTATAAATGTCTGATAATAAGTAAGTTATAATTAACAATGCAGCAAAAATTGATGAATAAATTATCCAACTTTGAATATCAATGCGATTTAACCAAATTCCATCAACGCATCTAATATTACCTAAAAAAGGAAGAACAACACCAAACGGAAGAATAAGTGCTAAAGACACTAAATTTATCAAAAAAGTACATTTCTTCTGCAATGAACATCTTTTTGAATTCTCTTCATTATATGTTTTTGCGATTGTGAAAATAGATATAGAAACAAGCCATAATGCGATGCCAAGAAAAAATGCTTGTAAACTTCGTTCTTTTTCTATACCAATATAATAGGAAACAAGTGATGCGACAATACTAACAGATATAGAAAGCATTTGCAAAACTTTTCTCATTATATCATTCAACATAATTCCCCTCCTAAAAATCAACTGTGATTTTTAAAACTTAAAGTTACAGCTGCTTCATTATTGATAGTGTAAATTCTTGCTCCGCCACTTACTCTAAATGAACTAACATATAACTTAACAGTCGTGTTAGTAGTTGTTCCTGAACTATTAACAACCAAAATAGATGGATGTATTTTCCATGATTCGTTTTCTATAGAAGAATTGGGAGTGGATTTCCATGTTTTAATATATCTTTCACCAAATTGATTATTAATTGTCTGACCTTTTGGATTATACGAATATGATGTGGTTGTAGTAATCGTGCTCTTTCCGTCAGAAGAAATACCAGTTCCTATAGATGTGGTCACTGTGCTATTAGAATCTCCTGTTAGAAATGTTTCATCAAGAATATCTGTATTGCCGCTTGTTACTTCCATATTATATGTATAGTATTTAACATATTTATTGTTTAATCCACTCGCTGTAACTATGGAATATACATTATCATATGTTTTGGTTCCTACTGTTTTAACCTTAATTGCATAGCCTAATATTTTAATTGAACCTAGTTTTGACCAATCTGTGAGACCATTTGAACTGCTATATTTATAAGTTATTCCCGTTCCGCCAGCAATTCCTTTTTTATAAAAGTATGTAAAAAGACTTGCATCTTTAAAAGATGAACCAATTGCGGTTGATGTTTGCAACTTTATTTTCTGTTCATCAGAAATGCTACCAAGAAATTCTAAATCCGAAATATCATTCTGGATATCGTTATACATATCATGCATATCAAGATTTTCGTTAAGCACCGTTGGTTCAATCTCAACATCTTCTAAATCTATAATATCTGCTACAACAGGAGTAATCATATAATCATCACCATATGATTGAATATATGTTCCAAGATAAACATCTGCATCTTCAAAATTTGATGTATTTCCATCAAAAATTTCTAGTATTTCCTCGGGATTATCATCAGTAACATAGAGGGATGTGCCGTTGTCTAACAGTTCCTTTGCAGGTTCCAAAATATTACTAGAAATGTACAGGCTATTTTTTTAAATATCATTACTCATCACATCTTTATAATATTTGTTTAAAAATCAATTTAACCACATTGGTATCACCGTATCCTTTACATGGTACAATATATATTAGAATTTGCTTTTCAATAATATAGTCTTAAAAATTTGAAAATCTTACAAAGTCAAATTTACTAAATATTTCATCTTTTCTTTGTTGACATTGCTATACATCATATCAAAAAAGTCCCGTGCAATTCTAAAAAGAAGAGTACGAGACTTTTTCATTAATATTATTTATTCAATAATATAATAATTGTTTTTTAAATTAATTAAAAGGCCAATGATGATGTAACATTATAACTCGTTTCTGTATCCTTAAAAACTAAAAGTTTGGGTTTTTCAGCATAGTGTTCACAAATAACACGATATGTATAACCTTTTGGTGCGGATATGGATTTTTCAAAAGTTTTTGAATTAGATTCATTATATTGGTCGTAATAGCAATAGGAAGAATAATCTGTCCATGTGCCGTTAATCAATCTCTGCAATTTGATATAAGTAAAGCCACATTTTGTTATATCAGTTGAACCCGAAGTTTTTGCAGTAATTATTAACTTATCTGTGGTTTTGGCTAATTTCAAAGATTTACTTGTTATTAGACCTGTTGCCAACAAACTAACATCGGCGTTGTTATTCGTATTGTATAGTCCATATACTTCTTCGATAATATCATCTTTAATTATAAGTGTATCCTCACCAACTGAATCTAATGCAAAAGCATTAATTGATATCATACTGAGAATTGATAATAAAGCTAAACATATTGATATAATTTTTTTCATTATAAACGCTCCTTATTTTATGGTTTTTGCAAACTCTATAGCTTCATCTAAGTTCATTGGAATCTGAATAAAATAAATAGATAAACCATCTCTATATGTAATCGCCGCTGATTTGTTTTGCATAAAACAATATACAGTTATATTTCCGATTTCTATTTCTTCAATATTACTTGTAACATTAAGAAATTCTACATCAGGCACTATTTCTTCTATTGCATATTCACTTATTTGAATATTGCCAAGTTTGTTTTTGTACTCAAACATAATATTAACAGAGTTAATATATTCAAATGTTTCATACTCCATCTTTGTAATATTATATTTATCAGAGAAAAATGCTTCTGGTAATAAAACTTCACTAAATCCATTATCAGCAAGTTCCTTGGCAAGTTCTGTGCCGAGAAGCTGGTATTCATCAGCTTTGTCATCGGTTTTGTCAAAATTAATACGAATATAATCATTATAAAGTTCAACAATACCATCAAACAAATTACCATCAAACACAACTGCAGATACAGATAATGTGCCAACGAGTAATACTGAAATTGCTGCAGCAATAGCGATAAACTTTTTGAATTTGAGTTTTATGTGTTTACCATGGGGATCACCATTACCTTTCTTTTCTTCTGTAGCAGGTGTTTCAACTTCGAGATTGCTTAATTTGTCTAAACAATACTCAATAAGCTCTGTATCCATTTCTTCTTCGGACTTCTCCATCTCTTCATCAATTATTTTGTTAAGGTTTTCTTCTAATGAACCGTTAAGTGA
Source organism: Treponema sp. (assembly GCA_017938365.1). Classification (GTDB taxonomy): domain Bacteria; phylum Spirochaetota; class Spirochaetia; order Treponematales; family Treponemataceae; genus Treponema_D. Next base: position 1,832 of record JAGBBT010000114.1, on the reverse strand, counting down.
TTTGTCGTTGATGAAGGATAAAAACTCTTTATCTGTAAGCATTATTTATTCTACCTCCAACTATATAGTCTGACATATTTAGATTTCTTACAAAAATTTATAAATTTTTATTCGTTTAATACTTTTTCAATTAACATTTTTGTTTTCTGTTTTAATCTAAATAGTTTCTGATAAATGTTATTCTCTGTAGTATTATGTTCTTTAGCAATTACGGAAATGGATTTGTTTAATGTATATCTGTCATATAGTAATTGCTGTTCTTTATCATCAAGCATATTAATAACTTTTTCTTTAAGAACCGGAATTTGCTCTTCTTCAATTGTGAAATATTCGTCATTAACTACACCATAATATGAGCTATCAAGATTTTCAGATTCAAAAGAGACTATCTTTTCTGCTTCATTTTTTGCTTGTGCATAAATATCTTTAATTTTATTATTTGCTACCTTTGTCAACCAAGCTTTTGGATATTCTATTACCTTTCCTTTGTTTATGGCATCAGATAAATCAAGAAAAACATCCTGAACGCAATCATCAACATAATTAGGTAAACTTTTAAGTTTATATGTACATAGCTTACGAATATATGGCTCATGCTCTTGCCATAACTCGTTTACCGTTTTTTTATTATAATCCATTTACTCTTTTTCCTCTTTTCAAATTATTCCCATATAATGGTAATCGTTTTAATTGTCATAATGTGACAAGAAAAATTAAAATCATCCTTATCCTGACGGTATTTATATAATTATAACATATTATTTGTACTATTTGTTATGCAATTTTGACTTAATTTTCTACTTTTTTGCAGTTTTACTTATCAAACTGAAAAATATAGATATTTCAAGCTCTTGTTGGTTACACAAAATTAAAATAAAAAGTCACGAAATATTTCATTGAAAACATTTCGTGACAATATGATTTTAAATTAAGTTTAAGCTTTTATTTTGATTTGACAATCTGCAACTCTACATATAAATTCTCACCATCAGGAGAGTGTTTCCTTTTTGTAAGAATAATATTGAAATTATCAGTTAAAAGCCTCCAAAAGTCAGCGGAGTATTCATTAGCCACTTCAATATTATAGTTTACACTCATACATATATCAGCTCCTTACATACTATCTCAGTTGCTCTTGCCTCAATGTTTTGCATACTACATACCCACACCAACTGATTTTCCTCTTTAATTTGCTCGGTTACACCTTCGGCTTCTTTCATCTGATCTACAAGAGTATCAAACATCTCACGAGCCTGAACTTCAATCTCAGCACAGTGCTGATACAATTTGCCTTGTATAAGCAAAGAGTTAAACAGCACCTTCTTATGCTTTTCAAGATAATCCTTGTGCATCATTCCCCATTTCCCGAGCCTGATATTTGATTCTTTGAGCGGTAAAATAAGGTTAGGAATGAGATAATCTCCAACATTGCGATAACTGATAGGATTTTTGTTTGACATAAAAAGTCCTCCTTTAAATTTTGTACTTTCATTGTACAAATTAAAGAAGGATTTGTCGAATGTGCAAATTTTAATAAAAAGAAAACCAAGAAAGATTTTACTCTCTCTTGGTTAATTCTTTTCCTTCTGCAATGCACGGTATCTAATAACTGTTTTTAGAAACTGTCCTTAGCAACCCTCCGCATTGGTGTGAGAGGTTTTTTCAATTATAAATTTAAAATTTAAAATTATAAATTAAGGGGAAGCATCGCTTCCGAACATTATAATGCTGTCGATAAATTTTACTAAAAGAGAACAAATTATTTATTTCCCTTCTCAATATATTGCTTCAATACAATATTGATATACTGTGACAAAGAACGGTCATCATTC
>JAGBBT010000113.1 GCA_017938365.1 Treponema sp. | reverse complement strand
TGTTCAGTGGATTCTTAGATGATGACGGAGTTCGTCTTACAGGTGTAGAACCAGCAGGTCGTTCACTAAAACTTGGTGACCACGCAGCAAGTCTTTCTTACGGAAAACCTGGCGTTCTCCACGGATTCAAAACATATTTGCTTCAAGACGAAGAGGGAAATCCAGCTCCAGTATATTCAATTTCTAGTGGATTAGATTACCCAGGAAGTGGCCCAGAACATTGTATGCTCAAAGATACAGGCCGCATTCAATACACTGTTGCTAGCGACCAAGAATGTTTGGAAGCTTTCTATACACTTAGTCGCTTAGAAGGAATTATTCCAGCCCTCGAAAGTGCTCACGCCGTAGCTTACGCAACAAAAGCCGCACAAGAACGCCCTGAAAAATCAATTTTAGTTTGTCTTTCTGGCCGTGGCGACAAAGACATCGACTTTATTGTAAACAACTACGGAACTGGCGAAGAATATTTGAAGTAACAAAATAAAACCGGACAAAATTGACTTAAAAATGACAAGATTTATGTTCTTCATGACAGTAATATTTTTTATATGCTGAAGAAAGGAATTAAGTTATATGGAATGGCTGACCGCAATTAGAAAGTCGATTGATTATATCGAAACTCACTTGAAAGAAGATATAACCGTGCAAGATATTGCAAATCAAGTGTTTTTGTCTTCGTTACATTTTCAACGAGGTTTTCTAATTGTGACTGGTTATTCAGTTTCGGAGTATATTCGTAATCGTAGACTATATCTTTCTGCTATTGAATTAAAACAAACAAGCAAAAAAATAATTGATATAGCTTATGATTACGGATACGAAACTCCAGAAAGTTTTTCAAAGGCTTTTACAAGGTTTCACGGAACTACTCCCATAAAAATAAAACAAGGAGGTCATATAAAAACTTTTCTTCCGCTGAATATCAAAATTACTGTTCATGGAGGAAATAAAATGGACTACAAAATTACAAAGATGTTTGGTTTTAAAGTAATTGGATTTGCAAAAGAGTTTTCTTTTGACAATGCGTATGAGGAGATTCCAAAATACTGGGATGAGATTTGTCAAAAATATGCAGCAAATGTTTATGCTGGCAATCCACCTAAAACCCCACAAGAAAAAGCTTTAATAGACAATTGTATTGGTGAATACGGAATTTGTATTGATGAAGGAAATGGTTCTTGTGATGGACGAAAATTTACCTATATGATTGCAGGAAAATACACTGGTGGCGAAGTTCCAGAAGGAATGAAGTTGTATGAATTCCCTCAAAGTGAATGGGCTGTTTTTGATTGTATTGGTCCAATGCCAGATGCTTTACAATCACTAAATACAAAAATATTTAAAGAATGGCTTCCAGGAAATCCTGAATATGAAATTTCTGGAAATGCTAATATTGAATGGTATGATTGCGTAAATGGTGAAAAAACTGATGCAGATTACCATAGTGCAATTTGGATTCCTGTTAAAAAGAAATAAGTTAAATCAAACAATGGGGTAGTTTTTCCTATCCCATTGTTTGATTTTAAAAATCTTAGGACATTGTAAAATAGGTTTTATTTTGTTACTATTCTACTTGAAGTATTTATGAAAGGTACTTATTTTTATAAAAAGAAAAAATAAATTAGTTCAAAAGTTTAATTGATTATTTTCAGAGGTAGTTATGGAAATCCTAAGATTAATTTTAATTGGAATTGTAATTGGTATGGCAAATGTTATTCCTGGAGTTTCAGGAGGAACTTTAGCTGTTGTATTCAATATTTATGATAAATTTATAAATGCAATAACATTGAATGTAAAAAGAATTATAGCTAATAGAAAGTTTGTTTTCCCTTTGCTTATAGGTATGGCAATAGGTGTTCTTCTTTTTAGCAAATTAATTACTGTTTTGTACGGAAGATTTCCAATTCAAACAAATTTCTTTTTTACAGGTTTAATTTTAGGAAGTATGCCACTTATTTTTAAGTTCATGTTAAAAACTGAAACAGAAGAAAAATTAAGCGTAGCAAAAAAGATAATAATTTTTGTTTGTGTTTTAGCAGGTCTTGTTGCACTTCTATTTTTTTCAAGTTTAGAAAGTAATGTTGATAAATCACAAATGATAAGTGTTCTTCCTCCTATTTCTGTAGGGCTTTCTGCAAAAATCTTTTTTGCAGGTTTGATTGGTGCAATTGCTATGATTATTCCAGGAATCTCTGGTTCTTTATTGATGTTAATTCTTGGTGTTTATCCTATTGTTATGTCTAGCATTCCTGCATTATTTGATTCAGAAACAATGTTTCATGCATTTTTCCTACTTTTACCAAATGGAATTGGAGTTTTATTAGGATTACTTATTGGTGCCCAAATTGTAAAAGTTTTGTTAAGAATTGCTCCAAATCATACTTATGCAGTTATTTTTGGTCTTTTATGTGGTTCTGCAATAACATTAATTCCTGATTTCTCAGTTATTAATGGCTTTCTAATAGGAATTACAAGTTTTATTTCCTTAGTTTCTGGAATGGCAATGGCATATTTTAGTGCTAAACTTGCTCCAGAGGAGTAGAAGAAAAATTCCTTTCAAAAAATGATTTCTGGTAAACATATTCGTACAGAATATCATCAAAATTTTCATAACCAAATATTTTGTGTATTTGAGTTATTTTCCATTGTTTGATGTTTGCGGTGTGTGGATATGGGAGCCAGAAAAGTCTTTTTGAAAAATGTCTAATTACTGTATTCTTGTATAAAAACTTTTGATCGTTAAACCTTTGAGAAATCATTTTCTTTTTAGTTGTACTTCTGATTATAGCACTTTCATCTGCAAATATTAGTTTTTTTGTTTTTATCCAATTTCTACTTTTATCAAATAACTTTGTTTTTTTACATTCTTTCATGTTGAATAATAAAACCCCTGCATTAACAAAATTAGGGTTAACAAGGAATTTTCCATAATGATCTCTTGCCGCAGCGTATTCGTAACCTTCTACATCTATATCATACAAAAGAGAAATATCTTTATTAAAAAGTAAATCTATATCTAAATAAAGTAACTTGTCGTACTCCGGAAGTACTATATCAGCAAAGAGTCTAATTAATGTGTATGGGGAACAATAACAGCCTTCGTTTGGACATCCAGAAAATTCTTTCTTGTATAAATCTGTTACATCTATTTTTTTTACAGAGTTATTTGAATTATATTCCTTTGTTAATTTATCCAAAAACAATATTTGAGAGTCAGTCATAGGAGTAAAATTTGGATTTAATTCAGAAACATCCATCGTAAAAATTATAAAATTAAAAGGCTCAGTGGATTCTGTTCTTTTTAGAATAGACAGAATTGTAGTTAATGCTCCATCAAAAACTTTATCGTTTCCGCAAAATAATATATTCTTCATTTTAATCTACCTTTTTTATGTATTTAATTATTTCTATATTGTTTAATTTACTTCGCTCAACCATAGTATTGTAAACTCTATCCCTTAAATCTTTTCTTTGTTCTTTTAGTGATAAAGATTCATCAGGAAAAAAAGGTCCATCAATATAAGTTAACATTCTAGGATTTTTAGAAAATCGTCTTTTTTGATAAATATTTGTAAAACAAAAAACAGGAGTTTTGTATTGAACAGGATATTTAAAAGAGGCATCAGGAAATGGTCTTATTTTAGTATAAAAAGGCCAAATGTGTGCTTCTGGATAAATCATTATATTATTATTTTCTTGGATATGAAGTTTTAAGGCTTCCATAAAGTTTTTACCTGCTGCCAAATTATCAGGTAAGGGCAAAGCACCTAAATATGGCGTAATTCTACCTAAAAAAGGCATAGAAACATTGTTTGGGTGAACAATTACATAGGCACTGTGAGGCAAACTTACAAATGTTGGAATTAAAGCATCTGCCGCAGGATTTGTATGATTTGCGTATAAAAAAATAGAGGAATTTCTGTATTCTTTTAATAGCTTTTTGTTGAATATTTTATGCTTGTATTTTAATTTTAAAAACAAAAAGGCAATAGGAATAGCTATAACTTTATACCAAAAAAAGTGAGCTATTTTCCAAGATAAAGTCTTACCACCATAATCGTAATTTTCATCAATGGGCTTAGCCTTTATTACAGCAGTGGAAAATTCTTCATTTAATTCATCTTTATAATAGATTATTTTTCTTTCTTTAGACATTTGTTAATATTGAAGAGGAATATTGTATGTTTTTTCGTATACATCTTTCCACATTTGATAATTTGTATTTTTCATGTATTCAGCATTCTGTCGTGCAGAAAGTTCTTTCTTAGGATATATAGGTTCCAGAATATGAATTGTATATTCTTGAACAGGAAAACCATCTGCTCCCATAATTTGAGAATCTTCAAAAGTTATAAAAAAAGGAAGAATTGGTGCGTTATTTTCAGCTGCTAACTTAAATGCACCGTTTGTCAAAGGACGAGGTTTTTTATAATTCCACCACATAGCTTGTTCAGCATAAATAAGAATTTGTCTTCCTTGTGATAAATATGTTTTTACAGCATGAACAAAATTCTTCATTGTAGAAACATTGCTACTAAGAGGCAGTGTGTTACAATGTCTAAATAAAAATCCATAAAAACCTGGGAAATTTGTAAAATTACCTTCTCTACATACTTTAACTAATTCTTTATGATATACATGCTTTTCTATAGCTTTATAAACGGCAAAATTATCAAAAGCGTTAAAGTGGTTACAAGTAATAATAGCACCAGTTCTTTTTAAATTTATATAATTTTCAAGACCAATAACTTCTTTTATTATTAATTGCTTATTTTTTATTAGTTTGTTTATGTGGCGACGAGCCAAAGTATTAGCAAATTTCATCCAAAACTTACTAGAAAGTTTTTTGTTAAGATAGTCAACTTTGTCAGGAGTTAAAGGAATTGTAGGAGGATCATCTTCCACATCTTCTGTGAAACGACCAGATTTTTCGTATTCTTCAATTTTTTTTAGAATCTCCAAGCGTCCTTTATCTTTTTCAATAGTAACTTCAGCTGACATACTTATATTCCTATTTGTTTATAGAGTTATTGTAATTATTAGGATCGTTTGTATCTTCAATAGCCATTTTTACAAGATTTTCAAAAGCTAGAGAATCTCTTTCTTTTAAATCCTCTGTGTAAGAAGCCTTTATTTTCAAAATAGTATCGTAGAAATATGTTTTTTTCGCATAGTTCCAAAAGAAATCTTCATACAAGACATTGTCGTAATGCCATGGCTTCCAATTGATTTTATAGTGAATCAATTTTAAATCTTTATCATTAAAATTTTCGTTTTTATATGAAGACTTATTCCATCCAAGACTTAAGTACTTTACTTTATCCTTACAAAGAACATTTAAATAATCTTCATCTTGTGTTACGCGGAACTTAAACTTATTCATTAATTCAATAAACTTAATTTCAATGTCTTGTTTTCTGTAAAGTTCAGCATTAATGAGAAGAATTCCTGCACTAAAGTATTTTTCTCTTTTTACACCTAAAGCTTTTTCTACATAAGTACCAAAAACATCATAAGAACCCATTACTTCTTCAACAGAAGCCGCAACAAGATTATCTTCTAAGTCTGTATTATATAATTCTGAAATATCACCAGTTACAGTAATATCACAATCTAAATACAAAACTTTATCGTATTGAGGAAAAACTCTTGGAATAAATATTCGACAATAAGTTTCTTTAGAATAATAGTCTCTTAAATGGAATGTTCCTGAAGTCTTTTCCATTTCTTCTTTTAAAGAACAAAACTCAATAGATGCGAAGTTAGGTGCCGCATCATTTACTAATATTATTAATTGTTCTTGATATTCTTTTTTAAGATTTGTAGTTAATATGTATATTTTGTAAAAATAGTCTTTTGAAGCATTTTCTAGTAAAGATTGTAAAGCAACTGCAAGAAATGGTGTGTAGTTATCATCCGTTGCAAAGAACAAAGGAATTATCTTTTTTTCTGTACTTAAATTCATGATTTTTCGAGTTTATCACTTATTATCGCAATTTACAAGATAGTTATATATTTAAGATTTATAAGTAGCATAAATGGATTTACAGTCCTAACTTTTTTTTATAATCTGATGCTTATGAGAATTAAGAAGTTTTTTATTTTATTATTATTATGCTGTTTTTCTTATGGATTTTCTGTTGATTTTAATGAAGCAGAAAATGATTTTATTCAAAAAGTTTTAATGTTCAGATTATCATTGCGTTCTTATCAAACACCAGAAGAAGCAATTCAGGCAGTTATAGATTTTAGACAATCAAATGAAACTCAAATATTAGCCTTAGGAGAAGAAGCTAAACTTTCTGTAGAGAATATGCTTACAACAGCACATTATAATTTTGTTTACGAGAAAGATATGTATTCTCCAGAAATGGAAAAAATATTACGACCACAATTTGAAAAGATTTCTGCATATACAAATGAAAATGAAAAAAACGGACTTAATCCTTGGTATATCCTTTCATCAGCAGACATAATAAACTCTATGCTACAATTTTTGCCACGCTCAAATTCAATAAAATATGGCTTAAAAGAAAAAAAAGACTTTGCAATGGTTTTAGAAAACTATCCCGATATGGCTTTTGCGTATATGCTTTCAGCTTATTGGTATTATTATGCACCAGCAATTGGCGGCGGAAGCAAAAATACAGCTAAGGAATACTTTTTATTATCTCTTGAAAAAGCAACTAATGATTATGAATTATACTATGGAAATATAAATGTTTCGCAGATTTGCTTTGAAGAAAAAAATAAAACCCAATGCCAAAAGTATTTAGATGAAGCAGAAAAAGTTTTACCAAATACGCGCTACATTGCATTCATTCGAAAAATAAATGAATTAGGTTATTCATTATTTGATTACAATATGAATTCCACACGAGAAAAATTAAACGAAAAGTTAAAGTTGTAATTACTTAGTACTGATAAAAAAATATTACTGATTTTTGATTCAAATTTGCCTGATTTTCAGTTTAAATTTCAGGCAAATGCAAATCAAATTTCAGGCAAATTCAACTTGAGTTTCAGGCAAATGCAAATCAAATTTCAGGCAAATTCAACTTGCGTTTCAGGCAAATGTAAATCAAATTTCAGGCAAATTTTTGTTCAAGTTTACTGATTTTTTATTAAAAATAAGAACTTCCTTAAAACTGTAATATGCTTTTATTCTGCTGACAATTCTTTGTTTTTCTTATAGAATTAGGTATCACTTTTGTTTGAGGTTTTTGTATGATTTCTGATATCGAAATTGCTCAAAAAAATAAAATGGAACCAATTGTTTCTATTGCAAATACTGTTGGGCTTTGTGAATCTGATTTGGATTTGTATGGACAATATAAAGCAAAAATTTCAATGAAGAAGCTAAGAGAACTTCATAATGATTTTAAAAATAATAAAAAAGGTAAGCTTATTCTTGTAACTGCTTGTACGCCAACTCCTGCTGGTGAAGGAAAATCTACAGTTTCTATTGGTTTAGGGGATGGGCTTTCAAAAATTGGTAAGAAAACAATTATTGCTTTGCGTGAGCCTTCCTTAGGTCCTTGTTTTGGTGTAAAAGGTGGTGCATGCGGTGGTGGTTATGCACAAATAGTTCCTATGGAAGATATTAATTTGCATTTTACAGGGGATATTCATGGAATTTCCATTGCAAATAACATGATTGCGGCTATTATTGATAATTCTTTACAACAAGGGAATCCCTTAAATATTGATTCAAGAACAATTTCATGGAAGCGTTGTGTTGATATAAATGATAGAGCTTTAAGAAATATTAATATTGGTCTTGGTGGAAAAGTTAATGGAGTTCCTAGAGAAGATCATTTTTGTATATCAGTTGCTAGTGAAATAATGGCTATTGTTTGTCTTTCAAGATCTATAGCAGAATTAAAAAATAGAATTGATAATATTATTATTGGAAAATCTTTTGATGGAAGGTCTGTTAAGTTTGCAGAATTTAATTGTACTGGTGCAATTGCTGCTTTGTTAAAAGATGCTATTAGACCGAATTTAGTTCAAACTTTAGAAAAAACTCCAGCCTTTGTTCATGGAGGACCTTTTGCAAATATTGCCCATGGTTGTAATTCTGTTAATGCAACAATTTCTGCTTTAGCTTGTAGTGATTATGTTGTAACAGAAGCAGGTTTTGCAGCTGACTTAGGTGCAGAAAAGTTCTTTGATATAAAGTGTAGAGTTGCTGGATTAAATCCAAGTGCAGTTGTTTTAGTTGCTACAATTCGTGCGTTAAAAATGCATGGAGGCGTATTAAAGAATAATCTTTCAGAAGAAAATCTAAATGCTTTAGAAAAGGGTTTTGAGAATCTTTCTGTTCATATTGAAAATATAAAGAAATATAATCTTCCTATCGTTGTGGCAATTAATCGTTTTGAATCAGATTCTGAGGCAGAAATTAAATTAGTAGAAAAATTGTGTGCTAATCTTAATTGTAGTGTTGTTTTAGCTGAATCTTGGGGAAAAGGTGGAGAAGGCTCAAAGGAATTAGCTCAAAAAGTAGTTGAACTTTGCGAATCTTCAAAATCAGAATTTAAATATTTATATCCTGATGAACTTCCGTTAAAAGAAAAAATTGAAACTATTGCCAAAGAAATTTATAGAGCAAAGAATGTGGATTTTTCTTCTACTGCATTAAAAAAACTTGCTCAGTTTACAGAAGAAGGATTTGGAAATCTTCCTGTTTGTATAGCAAAAACTCAAAATTCGATTAGTCATGATCCAAAATTAGTTTGTGCTCCTAAAGATTACACTTTTCCTGTAAGAGATGTTCAGTTGTACAGCGGTGCAGGTTTTGTTGTTGTTTTGTCAGGTGATATTATGACTATGCCTGGTTTACCAAAGCAACCGGCAGCATTGAATATTGATGTTGATGATGATGGTGTAATTTCTGGATTATTTTAATTTTATAAGGATGTGTGTATGATAAAGTTTTTTCTAAAAAAGAATTTTTGTGATATTTGGGATAATTTATTTTTTTTAATACTATCAAATATTATTCCTGTTGCTGTTGTTGTGGGTGCTTATTTTGGAATTTCTTATATAGGTTCTATTAACTCTTATGCTCCAAATATTGCTTTTGTTGTTTTTTCTGGAATATTAATGGCAGTAATTTTTGCATGGGGTGCTAATGCTCGAAAGTTAGCTGATTTTAATTCTCCTACATTTGGTTTGTTTTTTCGCTCTTTAGTAAGTTTGTTTTTTAAAGGATTTATATTCGGTTCTTTACTTGCTGTTTTGGTTTTAATATCAAGAGTAGCAATTTTGTATTATCTTAATAACTTTTTTAATAATTCAGAAAGTTCTTCATTTTCTTATTTATCTTTGTTTTTAGCCGCTGTAATTGGTTGGTTTGTGATTATTGTTTGTATTTCTATGCAGTGGTTTGTTCCTTTTTATTTTTTACAAGAAGAAAACAATATGTTTAAATGTTTAAAAAAGTCTTTCATAATATTTTTTGATAATCCTGGATTTAGCTTTTTTATTTTTTTACATAATATTGTTCTTTTAGTACTAACAATTGTAACTTTTGGATTAATTCCTGGAGTTAATGGAATAACACTTTCTTGTACTAATGCACTTAGATTAAGATTATATAAATATGATTGGCTTGAAGAACATGAAGAATATCTTAATGACAGAGATAAAAGAAACGAAGTGCCTTGGAATGAATTAATTGCTGATGATGTAGAGTCTTTGGGACCTCGTAAATTTAGTTCCTTTATTTTCCCTTGGAAATAATTAATATAAAAGATTTTTTGTAAACGGTTAATTATGTTTGATTAACCGTTTTTTTATGGGCTTGTGGAGTCATGAAAATATAAAGCGAAGCGAAATATTTCCGCAGTAAATCATCTGTTATGGGGGTGTTTAAAAGCATATAGCAAAAAAAAGGTGTTCCTGAAGAAAAATCTCCAATGAACACCTTTTTTAGAACAAATATTCTTTATTCTAAATGTCTCAAAACAAAATTAATTATTTTGTCATGAGAAGAGTTTTTGTATCAAGTTTTAGACCTGTATCAACATCTTTTTTGTCGCGAATCTTGAGTACATCTACTAAAACTCCGTCGTTTTTCTGATTAAGATTAACAACTGCAGCAAAGTATTTTTCAAGATTAGCAGGAACAACATCAGAAAGTTTTTCACCTTCTACAGTTGTACTTGTCCAAATTGTAATTTTTTCTGAAGCTGCATAATCAGCAACAGCTTTTACATCTTCTTCTGAAACTTTTGTAAAATCGATGCCATCCATTACAACACCTTTTACTGAAATTCCAGCTGAAGAAAGAGCCTTGAGTGTGTTTACAACTTTTGTAACTGTAAAGTTATCAAGACTGAAGTTAAGAATAGTTCTTTTTGATACAACTGAATTTTTTAATTCTGTTGCATTTCCAAGATTCTTCTTTTTTGATATTTCTGTAAAAATACCATCATACCAAGAAATAACATTTGAAGAGTGAAGATCGAATGTTACATGAACAAGCTGTTCATCCTTCAAAAGTGTATCCATACCAAACTGAACTAATACTGAAGTTTTTCCCAAACCTTTTTTAGAAGTTACGAGAGCAATTTCTCCAGCTTTGATTCCACCGTCTGTTGCTTCGTCAAAAAGACGAATTGGGCTTTTTTCATAAAGATCCTGTTTAAGCATATGCTGCCTCCTTCAATTCAGTTTAGATTAGCCGTTCTTCTTAGAAGCTTGATATTCTTTCATTAATTCTTCAGCAACATTGTTTGGAACGCGTCCGTATTTTAAGAATTCCATTGTGAATTCTGCTTTACCTTGTGTTGAAGAACGAAGAATTGTAGAGAAACCAAACATTTCTGAAAGTGGAACTTCTGCGTTTACTGTAGAAATGTTATTTTCATCTGTTGATTCAAGAATTACACCACGACGTTGGTTAATAAGACCAAACATGTTTCCTTGGAATTCTGTTGGACCTTCGATAGAAACTTTCATGATTGGTTCCAAAATTACAGGTTTTGCTTTTTCGTATCCTTCACGGAATGCACCAATAGCAGCTGTTTGGAAAGCAATATCAGAAGAGTCTACTGGGTGATACTGACCATCGTTAATTGTACAGCGAACACCAACAACTGGAGCTCCAATAAGAGATCCTTTTTCCATAGCACGTTTGAAACCTTTGTCACAAGATGGAATATATTCGTTAGGAATAGCACCACCCTTGATTGAGTCAACAAATTCGTAGTCTTTTTCTGTAACTGGTTCCATAAATCCGCCTACACGACCATACTGACCAGATCCACCAGTCTGTTTTTTGTGTGTGTAGTTGAAGTCTGCGCGTTGTGTAATTGATTCACGGTATGCAACTTCTGGCTGTGAAACTTTAACTTCACATTTGTATTCACGCTTCATGCGTTCAACATATACAGCTAAGTGTAATTCACCCATACCTTTGATGATTGTCTGATTTGATTCAGGATCAACATAAGTCTGGAATGTTGGGTCTTCTTTAGTAAAGCGGTTAAGAGCTTTAGACATATTAGCTGCATCTGATTTGTTTACAGGTTCAATTGCTTCAGAAATAACTGGTTCTGGAACATACATAGATGTCATTGCAATGTTAATTCCTTCAGCACAGAATGTATCACCAGAAGCACAGTCTACACCAAAGAGTGCACAAATATCACCTGGTTCTCCTACACTGATATCTTCCATTGCAGCAGAGTTCATACGAACTAAGCGACCAACCTTAAAGCGTTTCTTTGAACGTGTGTTGTAAAGTTCCATACCCTTTGTAACACGACCTTGGTAAACGCGAATATAAGTAAGCTGTCCGAACTGTCCATCATCAAGTTTGAATGCAAGTGCAACTGTTGGTTTATCTGGAACATTGAAAAGTTCAATCTGTTCTTCGTTTTTATCAATATCAAGACCGTAGTTGTGAACTTCTGTTGGGTTAGGTAAGTAACGAAGTACACCATCAAGAAGTGGCTGAATACCTTTGTTTACATGTGCTGATCCACAGAATACACCAACAAATTGTTCTGCTAATGTTCCCTTACGGATAGCAGCGATAAGCTGATCTTCTGAAACATCCTGTCCATCAAGAACGAGTTCCATTAAGCTATCATCAAAGTTTGCAGCTTCTTCAAGGAGTTCACTACGATATCTGTCAGCATCTGCTTTTAAGTGTGCTGGGATTTCTGCAATACGAAGTTCTTCTCCGTTGTCTCCATCAAAATAAATTGCTTTCATTCCTACGAGGTCTACAACACCTTCAAGTTTATCTTCAAGACCAATAGGAAGTTCTACCATGTGTGCATTTAAGCCAAGTTTATCACGAAGCTGACCACAAACACGAATAGGATTAGCACCTTGACGGTCACATTTGTTTACAAATGCAATACGAGGTACATGGTAACGTTTGAGCTGACGGTCTACAGTGATTGACTGTGACTGAACACCAGCAACAGCACAAAGAATCATGATAGCACCATCAAGAACGCGAAGTGAACGTTCTACTTCAACTGTAAAGTCTACGTGACCTGGAGTGTCAATCAAGTTAATTGTTGTGTCTTTCCACTGAACTTGAGTAGCAGCAGACTGGATTGTAATACCACGTTCACGTTCCAATTCCATGTTATCCATTACAGCACCGACACCGTCTTTACCACGAACTTCATGGATTGCATGAATCTTGTTACAGTAGAACAAGATGCGTTCTGAAGTTGTTGTTTTACCTGAGTCAATGTGGGCACTGATACCGATATTACGTACTTTAGTAATATCAAAAGCCATATTGTTACCTCTCAAAAAAAAGTTTCCAAAATTAATTACCGAAAGAAAAGAAGACAGTTATAGTTATTTCATTCTAACAGTAGATTTCATCAAATATATAGGAAAACTCAGTCTTATTCAATTCCTTTTTTATTCAAAGTGATAAAACTATTGTACATTTTATTGACGAATTAAACTTTTTGCCTTTTATTTTGTAGTTAACAGAAGTTTCTAATGAAGAATTGTTTTTTTCATTGTTTTTGAATGATATTTCTCCTTTTGTAGTTAATGATAATTTTTTTTGTTTTCCTAAAATCATTGATATTGAAGAATTAACCTTTGTTTCTTCCTTTTTGTTTGTTGTCGTTGTTGGATAATATTTTATGTCAGTATTAAAGTCTAAATTTAGTTTTTGTTGAATAAAGGTTGTGGTTAGTGCTAAATCATAATATTTTTTTGGCATGTAAGATTTTTCTTTTGGTAGTTCTGATAGTGGTATATTTACAACAGAGAAAATTCCTCTAATACTAAAAAAATCTGATTTTATTAATAAACCATTTCTAATTTTTAAAATGTCAATTTTATCAATATGTGAATAACCGACAATTTTTTTTGTTTCAATAAAATTAAATCCAAATTGTAAGTTGAAATTATCAAAAGGTAAGATAAATTGAGGATTAAATGCTAACTGATGAATAGTTTTACATATAGAGGAATTTATTCCCATTAATGGAACTGCTTCTGGTGAGTAATTTATACTTGGTATTGTAAAATATAAAAAATCAAAGAGGAAAAAATTAAATATTATTCTTGTTTTTGATTCTGTTGATATATTTATATTTCCGTAGGGGCTTTGATGAAAGGAAATAAAAAAATTGCTTTTAAGATTTGGAGTTTTTATTGCAAGTTCATATATACCTGCAAAACTTTTAATAGGTGAAAAGGTTAAATTGTGTTTTTTTAAATAAGCTGTGTTATTTTTTAATTCTGTTAAGCAGCAAGTAAAAGTTTGTTCCATAGAATGATATTTGTTTTTGATTAATTTTGAATTTGCAGAAAGCGCAATAATATTGTCATTTGTGTATAAAAGTTCAAATTGTGAAAATGCTGATTCCTTAAATTTAAATTGTAAAGTTGTTCCTAATGGTTGCTCTGAAGAAGTAAGGTAAGGGAGTTTACTTCCAAAACCTGTGTTAAAGCTTATTTGTTTTGTAAATGGTGAGATGTTTGTTGAAGGAGATGGATTTTTTAAATTTGAAATGGAGTTAGAAAAGGATAAAGTTCCAACTTTTAGTATTATAACTGTTTTTTTATTTGTGATTTTGAAATTACTTCCCCATTGAGGAGGTGCAAATAGATTAAAAAAATTATTAATGGAATTGATATTTTGAATGTTTTTGAGGGAGCTTTTTTCTAATTCAAAGAATCCCCGGAATTCTGAATTTGTGAGTTGAATTATAATTCCGTTGTTACTAGATATAGTTGTTTCTTTTGAATTGTTTAATACTATTTTTTCTGAGGTTTTTAGGTCTAAATAATTAAATTTAGTTTCTAAACAATTTGCTTTTAATAATATAAAAGTGATAAAAAAATAAGACAGTAAATATTTCATACTGTCTTATTCGATATTAAAAATTAAATTTTACATAAAACTAAAAAAAATTATTGTTTTTTTCCGTTTGCATTTACAACATAGCTATTTGTTTCTGCAAACTCATTTATCAATAAAATTCTAGAAAGCCAATATTCAGCTTCACTTTTTGTTGTGTAAGGTCCAACTCTTACTCTGTAAAATAACTTTCCTAAAGAGTTTTTGTAAGTAAATACTTCGTTAGGAATTTTGTTAGCTTCTAAAACGGAACGTGCATTATCAGCTGATTTTTTTTGTTCGTATGAACCTACTTGAATCCAGAAACTATCTTGAACTGTAACTTTTTCAACTGTCTTTTTAGGTTTAGAAACTTTTTTGCTTGTAACTTTTGTTTCTGTCTTTTTTACACTTGTATTTTGTGTTTCTACTTTTTTTACAGGTGCGTAGTAGCTATCATTTGTTGTAGGAACTTCTTTTTTTACTACATTCTGAGTTGTTGTCATTTGACTTGCTGTGTAGTCATTTTTAGGTACAACTACAGAAGTTTGTGGTAATTGAGGATTTGATTTTAATGTATTTAAATCAATAGTTGTTGTTTCTGGTGTTCCGTATACCATTGTATTGTCTGTGTATACAGTTATATTTTCTGCTTTAATTGTTGAATTTTGTGCGTATTTTTCTTGTTCAACTTTTTCAGTTGTAATAAGAGTTTCTTCTTGTTTTGATTCAAATGGTGATAATGGTGTTGTTTGAGAATCGAACTCTTCTGACTTCAATGTAGATACTTGATCTTGTGTAGAATTAATAATTGGAGCTACAGAATTATTTTTATTGGCATTTACCCAACCTTCTGCAGGATTATAATTACCTTGGTATTGTTCTTGATTAAGAGCAGGAGAATAAAGAATTAATGCTGCTCCTACAACTACAAGTAAAAATACTCCAACTGCTGCAACTATCCATAATGTTCTTTTTTGTTCCATAAATTAAACCTCTCTGAAAAATGTCATATTTTAAAAACATTCTTCATACCCATACCGTAAATATCGGAATTTAGAAAAAAAGGTTTAGTTTTTTATAAAAATAATAGGTTTTCCTGTAAGTTTGTAATTTTTAAGTAAATCTTTTTGTGCTAAAAATCTTTTTAATATTTGTCCTAGAGGTAAATTGTCTCTTTTTTTTGCTCTATAGAGACGAACAAAAAAATTAGATTTTACAAAATAGATTTTGCTACATAACTTCATAAGTTCTGGTGTTTTGAATAGAAGAGTTGCATTTATGTATATTGTTTTTTCTTTATTTTGTTTTATAAAATCCTTTGTAAGTTTTATAATTTCTGGATAAACAATAGATTCTTGTTTTTTTATAAGAGCTTTGTCAGAAAAAATAAGAGAACCTAAAGCTCTTCTGTCTATAGAACCATCAACTTTCTTTAGATTTATACCTTTTTTTTCTGCAATTTCATTAAAAGCGTTGTAAATCTGGTCTTTACAGGAATTAATAGCCATGTGACCAAAATTATCTAAATCTACAGAAACTGAGTTTTCGTCTAAAAGTAGTTTTGAAATATAATTTTTACCAGAAGCCATTTTTCCTGTAAGGCAAATGATTTCTGGTATAAAAGTTGATTCTTTCTTTGTTTTTATGGTGCTTAAAAGTTTTTTAATTTTCATTTTTTAGTGGAATTCTCCCCAGTTTTCACCATATTCAATAGAAACTCTTAAAGGAACCTTTAGTTTTATTGTGTTTTCCATTTTTTCTTTTATTAGAGAAATGGTTTCTGTTATTGTTTTTTCATTGTTTGGACACTCAAAAATTAATTCATCATGTACTTGCAATATTAATTTAGTTCCGTTGTTAATAGTTTTTAAAGCTGAATCAATATCAATCATTGCTTGTTTTACAATATCGGCAGCACTTCCTTGTATTGGGCTGTTTTTTGCAATTCTTATGGCAGCTTCTTTTTCCATTTTATTTTTTGAGTTTATTGAAGGAATATATCTTTTTCTGCCATTTATTGTTTGAATAAATCCTTTTTCTTCAGCTTGTTTTATGCTGTCATCAAAGAACTGTTTTACACCAGAATAGATATTAAAGTATTCTTCAATGAATTGTTGTGCTTGTGTTCTGCTTATTTTTAATTCATTTGCAAGTCTAAATGCACTCATTCCGTACATTAAACCAAAATTTAATGTTTTTGCATTTCGTCTCATATCAGGAGTAACATTTTCTGGTGTTGTTTTATAAATTAAGGCAGCTGTCGCTTTATGAACATCTACAGAACTGTTAAATGCGTCACAGAGATTTTTGTCGCCACTAAGATGGGCTAGTATTACAAGTTCAATTTGTGCGTAATCGGCTGAAATTAATACATTTCCTTGTGAAGCAGTGAATGCTTTTCTGATTTTTCGGCCTTCTTCTGTTCTAATAGGAATATTTTGTAAATTTGGATCTTTTGATGATAATCTACCTGTCGAAGTTCCTGTTTGCATGAATGTTGTGTGTATTCTGCATTCTTCGTCTATTATTTTGGGTAGAGTTTCTACATATGTTGATAATAATTTTGAAACTGCTCTGTAGTTGAGTATCATTTCTGGAACGATATCATATGCTTTTAAGCTTTCTAGAACATCAGTATCTGTTGAAAATCCAGTTTTTGTTTTTTTTGTTCCTTTTAATCCTCTTTCTTCAAATAAAACTTGGCTTAATTGTTTTGGAGAGGAAATGTTAAACTCATGTCCTACAACGTTATAAATTTCTTTTTCTAGGGAATTAAGTTTGCATTTTAATTCAAGAGAATATTGTTCTAGATATGAAGGATTTAGGTGGATTCCGTCTAATTCCATTTGTGCCAATATTGGAAGAATTTGGATTTCCATATTCCTATAAAGATTAAGTAAGTTCTCTTCATTTAATTTTTTTGAAAAATAATTGTATAGCTGAAGGGTAAAATCTGCATCTTCTGCTCCGTATTCAACAGCTTGTTCTAATGGAATGTCAGCAAAAGTTTTGTCTTTAGAAACTATCTCACTGTATTCTATACCTTTTAGTCCAAGTTTTCTTTCTGCTAAAAATTCTAAAGAGTAGGGTGTTCTGCCTAATTTGTCTGGCTCTAATAACCAAGCTGCAATCATTGTATCAAATAATCTTTCTTTTAAATTGAAAATTTGATTTTTACTTTTTTCTGATTGTGCAAAACCATTGCAAGCTAATACTTGTAAATCAAATTTTGCGTTGTGCATTACAATTGTGGTGTTTTTATCTTCAAAGAGTCTTTTTAATTGGTCTAAGGCATCTTTTTTTTGAATTGTGGGTGCAAAAAGAGATTCTGTTAAAATTAATGGAACATATAAACCTGTTCCTGCTTCATAACTTAAACTAAAGCCTACTAAATTTGCTTCTGTTGTAATAAGTGAATCGGTTTCTGTGTCAAATGCAATGATTAAATTTTCTTTTAACAATGCTTTGTCTATATAGCTTTTTAATTCTTCTATTGTTGTGCAGCCTATATAATTTCCTTTGTTCTTTTTAATTTGTGGTGTGTTTGTATTGATATCTTCTGTTAATGCAATATTTGGATTTTGTTGAGATATGTCTTTATCTGAATTTGTAAGTTCTTTGTATAGTTTTGCAATGGCTGGTAATTCCCATTTTATCATTTCTTGTGAAAATGAATTAATGTTGAGCTCTTTTATTGAAAATTTATTTAAATCTTTTATACAAGGAACTTCTGAATTTAGAGTAATTAGTTTTTTTGAGAAGAAAGCATTTTCTTTATCGGTTCTAATTTTTTCTCCAATAGAACCTTTTATTTCTGAAGAATGTTCGTAAATGCCTTCAAGTGTTTTGTATTCGGTTAATAATTTTACAGCTGTTTTTGGTCCAATACCTTTTACGCCAGGTACATTGTCTGCTGTATCTCCAATTAAACTTAAAAGGTCTAATAACTTTTCAGGAGGAACTCCCCATTCTTCTTCCACTTTTGTTTTGTCTAGCTCGGCCCAAGTTTTTGTTTTATCAGGTTTTAAAATGTGAACATTGTCGCTTGTTAATTGCATTAAATCTTTGTCGGCACTTAAAATACAGCAATGTCTTTCGGTTTTTTCACATTCTTTGGCTATTGTTGCAACTATATCGTCTGCTTCGTATCCGTTGCATCTAACAACAGGAATTCCAAGTTTTTCAAGTAATTCTTCTATCCATGGAAATTGTGCTTTTAAATCATCTGGTGTTTTCTGTCTTGTAGCTTTGTATTCAGAATATAATTCATGTCTGAATGTTGGTGTTTTTGAATCCATAGCTGCAATCATATAATTTGGTTTATAGTTTTTTATGATCAGATTTAGGTTTCTGAAAAAACCAAATACCGCAGAAATATTTTCTTTTTTACTATTTGTTAAGGGTCTGTTAATAAATGCAAAATATTCTCTGTAAATTAATCCATAAGAATCTAGAATAAAAATCGTATCGTCTGTAAAAAAATTGTTTTCCATATCCACATTATACAGACAATTTGTGTTTTGGTAAAAGTGATGTTTAGACTTCTACGGTAATTAAATTTCCGATTTCTGCTTTTTCTGCATATATGGAGCGTGTTCCTCTGTAAGGATTCTTGTTGTTTAATGTTGTTAATTGTTCTCTTATTTGCGAAATATGTACTTTTAATAAATCTCTGTTTTTTTTGTTTTGTGCTAAAACTTTATTTTGTAAATCTGTTAAATCAGCTTGTATTTTTAAAACAGAGGCATTTTCTGATTCTGTTATATCGTTCTTTGAAATTGCATTATACATACTTTGCATAGGGCGTATTACTTTATGAAGACTAGAGATGTTTTTTACAATTTGCTGTTCAAGTTCTGTGTGTGCAACAAGAGAATCTGCATCTTCATTTTCAATTTTTCCTTGTTGGCTTTCTAGTACCATTAAATATTCACGGAATTTATTGCGTTGTTCTTCGAGTAAACTTCTGAATCTTTTTAATATAGCAACTCTTTCATCTATTTGTGTTTGAGTTAATTGTATAGCCATTTACTTACCCCTGAATATTTAAAGTACGCTGAACAGGTTGGGCTGGTGCGTTTGCCTGACTATTTGATGCTGTTACCCAAGCTTCGTTTAGTTGTGTTAACATGTTTAGTACAAATTCTATTTTTTGTTTGTCTTTATTTATATTTGCTGTCATAAGTTCTTGATTAAAATACACATATAATGACATAAGATTTTGAGAGATTTGACCACCTTTATCCATGTCTAAACTTACTTGTAATTCATTAATAATGTCTTGGGTTTTCATAATAAAGTTTCCAAATTTTTCTATATCCTTTGGTTCGACTTTATTTTCAGAATTAAAACAACTTTGTGCTGCTCGTAAATTTTTTATTGCTCCTTCATATAAGAGTACAATTAATTTTCCTTGACTGGCAGTTTTTACATTTGTATCTCTGTAAGCAGCATATGCATTGTTGTAGTTCATTCTATCCCCCTTAAATCCGTGTTCAATGAAAATTAGTCTTGTTTATTTTCGGAATATTGTAACTATTGCTTAAGAAAAATATTAATTATCTACAAATCTAATGTATTTTTATTTTTCTTTTATATTATGGTAAAAAATACGCAATGTATTTATTGTTTAATATAATGATTTTGTTTATATTTATGAGAGAAGTTTTTTATGTTGAGGAATAAATGAGCGATAATCAAAATAATGAAGATAAATTAAAAGAACTCCCTGAAAATGAGAAAAAAACTACAGAACAAAAAAACAAAAAGAATGTCGAGCAAGACCCTTATAGTTTTTTCAAATTGTCAATAGATGAACCTTCTTTAGATAGTGATAAGCGTGAAAAGAAGCCAAGACATTTTTCGTTTTTTACAATGTTGTTAATAGTAATTGCAACTTTGTTGTTTATGAATATGTTGCTTGTTCGTAAGCCAGATGATTCTATTCTTTTTTCTGAATTTAGAAATAAAGTACAAGACGGTAGTATCGTTTATGTAGAAATGAGTGAAAATCTCTATATTGGATATGGACCTGTTGATGTTGCTGAAGAAAATCCAAATGATTCAGAAAAACTTCCAGATTTATTATTACAATTAAAAAAGCAATCACGACAAGAAACTCGTAAGGTTTACAAAACTACTGGTGTGCTGATGCAGGATTTTATCCAGTTGTTAAACGAAAAAAATGTTGAATACAAATTCATAATTAAACAGAGTAATTGGTTTATTCAGTTGTTGTTAAACTTACTTTTACCTTTTGGTATTATTTTCTTAATGTATTTTTTACTGTTCCGCAAAATGGGTGGTGGAGCAGGAGGTATGGGCTCTATATTTAGTGCTGGTGGAAGTAAAGCTAAAGCTGTTGAAGAAGGAAAAGTAAAAACTCGTTTTGCAGATGTAGCTGGTGTTGATGAAGCAAAAGAAGAACTTGTAGAAGTTGTAGATTTTTTGAAGTCTCCAAAGAAATATACAGATATTGGTGGAAAAATTCCAAAGGGAGTTTTATTAGTTGGACCTCCAGGAACTGGTAAAACTTTATTAGCAAGAGCTGTAGCTGGTGAGGCAGGTGTACCATTTTTCCGTATAAGTGGTTCTGATTTTGTTGAAATGTTTGTTGGTGTTGGAGCTAGTAGAGTTCGTGATTTATTCCGTCAAGCAAGAGAAAAAGCACCTTGTATTATTTTTATTGATGAGTTAGATGCTATCGGTAAAAGCCGAATGAATAATCTTGGTGGAAACGATGAACGCGAACAAACTTTAAATCAACTTTTAGTTGAAATGGATGGATTTGATAACGAAAAAGGTCTTATTATTTTGGCGGCAACAAACCGACCTGATATTTTGGATCCTGCATTATTAAGACCAGGGCGTTTTGATAGACAAGTTGTAGTTGATCGACCAGATGTAAAAGGTCGTGAAGCGATTATTAGAATTCATGCAAAAAATGTAAAACTTGATAGTGATGTTAATTTTCAGTCTCTAGCTCATGAAACAGCAGGATTTGCTGGTGCTGATTTAGCTAATATCGTAAATGAAGCAGCCCTTTTAGCTGTTCGTAGTGGCAGAAAGAAGGTCTCGATGATAGATTTTGATGAAGCTATTGAAAAAACAATGGTGGGATTAAAAAAGAAAAGTCGTGTTGTACGAGAAGATGAAAGAAAAATTGTTGCTTATCACGAAACTGGACATGCACTTGTAGCTGCTTTTACAGAAGGTAGCGATCCTGTTCATAAGATTACTATTATACCAAGAGGCGTTGGGGCTTTAGGGTATACTGTTCAATTACCAGAAGATGATGTGTATTTAAAAAGTCAGAAAAAACTTTTGAATGAAGTTGATGTAATGTTAGGTGGTCGTGCTGCAGAGCAAATTATATTTAACGAAATATCAACAGGCGCTGGAAATGATATTCAGAGAGCAACAGATACAATTCGTTCCATGATAACAACATACGGAATGAGTGAACGATTTAAGAATATGACACTTGGTAAAAGCGGAAAAGGTTATGGTGGTGATGAACCTCAGCTAGTCCGTGAATATTCTGAAGATACACAAAAATATATTGATGATGAAATTGCTCGTGTTATTAATGAACGATATAATCATGTTTTGGATTTATTGAAGAGTAAAAATGAACTTCTTGAGTATATTGCTAAGCGTTTACTTGAGATTGAAACAATGGATGCCAAAGAGTTTAATGAAATTATAAAAGGTCAAAGTCATTGCGAAGAACTTATAAATGAAGTTAAAGAAGTTCAGCGTTTTGATGATGATAAATAAAAGCTATGCAGAGGAATATGTACCACATGAAAAAAATTACAGTTTTTTTTGGACTTGTTTTTGTTTGTTCTCTTTCTATGTATGCACAAGGGATTTTAACTGCCGCAGCTTTTTTTAAAAATGTTTCTGAAGAGTATGGTAAAATTTCAGATTATGAAGCAAATTTATCGATAAAAGCTGTAAAATCTACAATGGAAGGTAAGGTATCTTTTAAGCGTCCAGATTTATTACGGATTGATTTTTCTGAGCCAGAAGATCAAGTTATTTGTTTTAATGGAGATATGTTGACGATTTATCTTCCTAATTCTTCTGCTGTTTTAAATCAGTCTGTGGAATCTTCAGGTTCTTCAAATGCGGCAAATTTGGCGACTCCACAAGGATTATCGCTTTTGAGTAGATATTATTCTGTTGCCTATGAAACAGGACAGGATCCATTGCCACTGGAAGAAGGTAGTAATGAAATGGTTGTGAAACTTGTGCTAAGCCGAAGAAATACATCAGAAGCTTTTAGGTATATTAATGTTGATATTATGCCTGATTCAAAACTTATTCGCAGAATTAAAGCTGTTACTCCTCAAGGAGAAGTTTTTCAATTTGATTTTACAAATTATGTGATAAATCAAGGAATTTCGGATCAACGTTTTATATATGATCCTCCTTCATCAGCTAATAATTATAATAATTTCTTATTTTCGGAGTAGTAGAGAGGATTAAAAATGGAAAGCTACGGTGCAATTTTAAAAAAAGCTAGAGAAGAGAAAAATCTTGAATTAGAGACTATTTCTAGAGATATTGCGATTACTAGTTATTATTTAGAGGCTCTAGAAAAAGAGGAAACTTCTGCGTTTCCTGGAGAGCCTTACATCGTAGGTTTTTTAAGAAATTATGCAAATTATTTAGGTGTTGATGTAGAGCGTGTTTTGTCATTGTACCATGCTAAAGTTGTTCAGGAAGCACCGATTCCAGAAGGGTTAATTGTTAGAGAAAAGTCAAAATATTTTTTACCGATAATTATAGGAATATCAGTTTTTATTGTTTTGTTAGGTGTTTTTTTAGGTATATTTTTTGCAAAAAAAAGTTCAATAGCAAAGCAGAATTCCTTAGAAATATCTAAAAATTCGGATTCAAAAAAATATGAAATGTCCGAAAAACCTTTAAAAGCTCGTTTTTATAAAAATGATCAGATTGTATTAAATACTATTAATGGTGAAATAATTTTAACTGTTGCTAATACAGTTGGTTCCTTTGGTTTAGAAACTCCTGTTGGAATTCAATATGTGGAGTTAAGTGAAGAAATTGAATTAGATGTTGATGGAAATTCTGTTCCTGAATTAATAATATATGTTTCAGATGTTTCTAATGAAGCCGTTGATCGTGGTGTAGAAGCAAAAATTTTATTAAAGAGTGGATTGAACATTCTGGTAAATGAAACAAAAGAAAATGAAATCCCTAATGTTCAGGATTTACCTCAAGATCAAAATCGTACTGTTATTCTTGAAGATACAAGAGCTTATCCATTTACAATAACTGCAACATTTAGAGCTGGTTGTGTATCTCGTTATAAGGTTGATAGAAAAGAACTTATTGAAGATTATTTTACAAACGGTGATATAGTTAATATGACTGCAAGTAATGGCGTGAGATTGTGGTTTTCTAATGGAAATGCTTTAAAACTTCAAATTATAGCTAATTCTCAGACGTATAACTTACCTATTACAAAAGCTGGTCAAGTTGTTGTTGAAGATATTCGTTGGATAAGAGATACAGACGGAAAATATAAGTTGGTTGTTAATGAACTTGATTAAGTTTTTTATAGATCAACATGGTTGTGCAAAGAATCAAGTTGATGGTGAACTAATAATTGCAAATTTAGAAAAAGCAGGTTATAAGCAGACTTTTAATTCAGATGAGGCTCAGCTAATAATTATTAATTCTTGTGGTTTTATTGAATCTGCAAAACAGGAATGTTTAGAGGCTGTATTTTCAGCTCGACAACAGTATCCTAAAGCAAAAATTTTATTAGCAGGCTGTTTGGCTGAACGATACGGAAATGACTTAAATGAGTCTTTGCCAGAAGTTGATGGCTTTTTTGGAAATGGAAATATTTCTGAAATTTCAAATGTGGTAACTTCTATTTTTAATGATAAAAAAACAGTTGTTATTCCACCACAAAAAGGTGTTTGCTGTGGTGATAGAAAGATGTTTCTTGCTTTCCCTGGTTCTGCTTTTGTAAAAATTACTGAAGGCTGCAATAATCGTTGTTCTTTTTGCGCAATTCCTATTATTCGTGGTGAATTAAGAAGTAGAAATTCTGATGAAATTATAAAAGAAATAAAAGAACTTGTAAGTAATGGTATCTACGAAATTAATTTAATTGGTCAAGATTTAGCTGCCTATGGTACAGGGGCTGAAGATAATGTTTTTGGTACAGGTAGAACTTATTTACCTAATGGCACACCAGGAATTATTGAAAACTCAATAAAGATAGAAAAAAAAGAATCTGGATTATGCACTCTATTAAAAAGGATTTCTGAATTAGAAGGAACCTTTGTAGTTAGATTACTTTATATTCATCCTGATCATTTTAATGAGGATATATTACCTGTAATGAAAGCAGATTCAAGGTTTTTACCTTATTTTGATATTCCGTTTCAAAGTGGTGATGATAAAATTATAAAGGATATGCATAGAGTTGGTACGAAGAAAAAATATTCAGAATTAATAGAATCGATTCGTGTTGTATTTCCTGATGCTGCTATTAGAACTACTTTCCTTGCAGGATTTCCTGGAGAAACAGAAGAAGCCGCAGAAAATACTTTAAACTTGCTAAAAGATATAAAAACTGATTGGTCTGGATGTTTTCCTTATTCCCGAGAAGAAGATACACCTGCCTATGATTTAAAACCTAGAGTTAATAAAAAAATTGCACAACAAAGAGCTGATAATTTGGTTTCTATTCAGGCTGAAATTACAAAAGATAAATTGTCTTCTAGATGTGGCAAAGAATATGATGTCTTAATCGAAGAAGTTTTGGCAGAAAATGCAGATTTCCCTGACGAAGGTTTCGCAATTGGTCGTGCATGGTTTCAGGCTCCAGAAGTTGATGGAAGTGTTGTTGTCAGGTTTGATAGAAGTGAAAAAAATCAAGTTGAAGCTGTAAAACCAGGAAGGCTTGTTAAAGTTAAAATTATTTCTTCTGGTGATGTGGATTTGAATGGTGATTTTATTTGTGATAGTCCATTAAATAGTTCAATAAAACCAAATAAATATTCTTTTGCACAACAAAATGCGTGATTTTCTTTCTGTTTTAAATTCGGAACAATATGATGCTGTTACTCATGAGGGGTCGCCTTTATTGATTTTAGCTGGTGCTGGTTCCGGAAAAACTCGAGTAATTACAACAAAAATTGCATATTTAATTAAAGAAAAAAATGTGGATCCATATTCCATTCTTGCTGTAACTTTTACAAAAAAAGCAGCAAACGAAATGTATGAAAGAGCTATTCAAATAGAAGAAAAAGCTAAATATTCGCAAATAAAAACCTTTCATTCCTTTGGTGCATGGTTTTTGCGAATGTATGGAGATGTTATCGATATTCCGTCTAATTTTACAGTTTATGACGATGATGATATGGTTACTTTGATAACAAAATCCACTGTAGGCTTAACAAGACAGCAAGCAAGTCATTATGCTCATAAAATTTCATTGGCAAAAGATTACTGTTATGGTCCAGATGATTTAATGCTAGATGAAATTGATAGTGATCAAAATTTTAGATTAGTTTATAGGGCTTATGAAAAAAGGTTGCGTTCTACAGGTAATGTAGATTTTGGTGATTTAATTATGCTCCCTGTAAAAATTTTAACAGAAAATAATTTAATTCGACAAAGATTGTTGCAACGATTTAGAGTTATTATGGTTGACGAGTATCAGGACTCCAATGTTGCACAATTTAAATTGTTGGAATCTTTAAGTGGTTATGGCTCTAATTTATCAGAAAACCCAGCCTATGTTTGTGTTGTAGGAGATGATGATCAGTCTATATATAAGTTTCGAGGGGCTGAAGTTAAGAATATATTGAACTTTAAAAGTATTTTTCCTAATACAAAAATTATTCGATTAGAGAAAAATTATCGTTCAAAATCAGAAATATTAGCTGTTGCCGACGATATAGTAAAAAATAATAATGACAGGTTAGGAAAAAAACTTTCTGCAGAAAGAGGAAATGGAAAATTACCTGTATTAGCATTTTTACCAAATCAAGATGAAGAAGCAAAGTTTTGTGCAGATTTAATTGAACAAACCCATGAAATGGGAATTCCTTATAATGAATGGGCAATTTTGTATAGAACAAATGCACAGTCATTATCTTTTGAATCGGAATTTTTGAAAAGACGTATTCCGTACACAGTTGTTGGCTCATTAAAATTTTATGAAAGAGAAGAAATAAAAGATCTTCTTGCTTTTTTAGCATTGATTGTTAATTCAAAAGATGAAATTGCTTTTAGACGAATTATAAATAAACCAACAAGAGGAATTGGAGCAACAACTCAAGAAAAAATAATTAATTCAGCTCGTAATGAAGGTATTTATGATTTTGTAAAATACGCAAAAGAACATTGTGAATCTTTTTCAAAAAAAACTTCTGAAAGTATAAAATCATTTGTTTTGATGATGGAGAATTTTTATAAAACAATTACAGAAGAATTAAAACCTTTAGAAACTCCAAAAAAACTTTCAGTCTTAATTGACGAAATATGTGAAAATTCAGGTTTAAAAGAATATCACGCAGCAGATGACGAAATTTCTGGGACACAAAGAGTTCTTAATATGCAAGAGTTAAGTAACAGTGCTTCACTTTATGATTGTACTACAGAGGGATTATTAGCTTTTTTAGATCATATAGAACTTGATAGAACTTTAGAAAAACCAGAAGAAGAAAATATAGACAAAGTTACATTAATAACATTACATAACACAAAAGGATTGGAGTTTAAGAGAGTTGTTATAACAGGAATGGAACTTGGTATTTTTCCGAGACAAGATAAAACTGGCGAAGATTTAGAAGAAGAGCGCAGGTTGTGTTATGTAGGTGTAACGCGAGCTCAAAATGAATTGTACATGACAAGTTGTGCTTCTAGAAGAATGTATGGACGAACAGAATTTGTTTTGCCAAGTACTTTTTTAAAAGAAATTAATAAGGATAATTTAAGGATTTTAGGACATATTCCATCATCATTTAAAAGCAATACAGAATTTCATGGTGGTGATTATGGAAAAAATGGTTTGTCTCATCCGACTTTCGATGACCCAATAAAAGAAAAGTATAAAGTCGGAACAAATGTGTTTCATGATGAATATGGTTCTGGAGTTGTTGTTAATTCTGTTTATTCAGAAGAAAATGAAGTTGTTATTACTATTCAGTTTGAAAATAATTCTAGAAAAAAGTTTTTACCAAAATATCAAGAAAATTCATTACTTGTAATAAAAGAATAACGGAATTTTTATAACATCAGTTTGTTTATTATAGAAAAAGTCTAATAAAATTACCTCATGAAGACTTTTATTAAATTATGTTTTTTTACTTTAGTATTTATACTATTAAGTTGCAGTATGTCATCTAATGACGGAAACTCAAAAAGTAATCCTGAGTCAGAAAATGATTCTCCAGATTATAATGTAACTGATACTCCTGCTTGGGATTCGGTTAATTCCTCTAACTCGATTACAATTTTAGAGGCACAAGGTCATTTAGAGTCTGCCTATATTAAGTGGACAGGTGTTAAAGATGCTGTTGGTTATAAGGTTTATTATAAAGAACAATCAGCATCAGAATTTACAAAAATTGATGATATGCTTGTTAGATTGTATCCAACCTATTTGCGAGCAGATGCAGTTGGCTTAAAGGCTGGAAGTTACACTTTAAAGATAGTTCCCGTATTTGCAAGTGGAGAAAGTACAGATATAGCTAAAGCTACAGATAATGTTACCGTTGCTGCCCATGATAGAAGTGGTTTTGCTTTTACAGGTACTCAAACTCCTGGTGCTTATAACAGTGATGGAACATTAAAGGAAAATGCAAAAGTAATTTATGTTACAAAGAATAATGCAAAAACGGTAAGTTTCACCAATGGCGGTGTAACTGGGGTTGGTTTACAAGGAATTTTAGGAGAATCTAATTGCAAAAAATATACCGACCCGATTTGTGTTCGTATACTAGGTACTATAACTATAAATGATGTTGATTCTTCTTCTAAAGGTTGGAGTTCATCTGAAGGTTTGCAGATTAAGGGAAATCAATCTCCTATAACGGTAGAAGGAATTGGAGAAGATGCTTCTGTTTGGGGCTTTGGGTTAATGGCTCGAAATTCCCAGTATGTTGAATTAAAAAATCTTGCTGTAATGTACTTTATGGATGATGGAATATCTTTGGATACAAATAATAAGTATACTTGGGTTCATAATATGGACATTTTCTATGGAGAACCAGGAAGCGATGCTGATCAAGCAAAGGGTGATGGTTCATTAGATGTAAAAGGTAATTCTCAATACCAAACTTATTCTTATAATCACTTTTGGGATAGTGGAAAGGCCTCTTTATGTGGAATGAAATCAGAAGCAGGCCCAAATTATATTACGTATCATCATAACTGGTTTGATCATTCTGATTCACGTCATCCACGTGTTAGAACAATGACAGTGCATGTTTATAATAACTATTATGATGGTAATTCTAAGTATGGTATTGGTGCTACTACAGGAGCCGATATTTTTGCAGAAGGAAATTATTTTAGAAATTGTAAATTCCCTATGATGTCATCTTTGCAAGGAAACGATGTTTATGCAGGAACTGATACATATAAACCTGGTGATTATGGAACTTTTTCTGGTGAAAGTGGTGGTTCGATAAAAGCTTATAACAACTACATAGAAGGAACTTCTACATCATACTGGCCTTATAAAAATACAGGAACAGCATGGACAAAAGGAAACAAATCTATTCCTTCTGAAATTGACACAACGGTTCATTTTGATGCTTATGAAGTAGCAAAACGAAGTGATAGTGTACCTTCTTCTGTTGTTGCTTTTAATGGAGCAGATACATACAGCAATTTTGATACAGTTATGGGTGATGTAGGCTTAGGTTTAAAAAATCTTCCTACTACTCCAGAGCAAGCAAAAACCACAGTAGAAAAATATGCTGGACGAGTAAATGGTGGCGACTTTAAATGGGATTTTGATGATGAACAAGCTGATACTTCTTCCGATGTTGATACTCAATTAAAAGAGGCATTAGTTAACTATAAAACTACCTTAGTTAAAGTTTTAGGTGAAACAGATTCAACCGATTCAGGAAACACTGGAGGTTCAACAGATTCAGGTAATACTGAAAGTGGCACAACTGGTGGTTCTGTAATTGAAGGTGCAATTGTTCACAATTTTACCGAAAGTGGAACAACTAGCTCTGTATTTACTATTGAGGGAAATCTTTCAACATCAAAAGGTTCTGTTATTTATAATGGTGAAACTTTAACTCAATGCTTAAAACTAGAAAGCTCAACTAAAATCTCATTTACTACAACTGTAGATATGACATTAACATTAGTTTTAAATAGTGCTAATGGTACAAACATTAAGGTTGATGGAAATAAATTGTCAGATGAAAGTGGTATTATTACTGTAGAATTACCAGCTGGTGCTCATACCATTACAAAGGCTGATACGGCTAATTTATTTTATATATCTTTAGCAGCAAAGTCTTAATTTTTTTATAAAGTTTTATAGCCATCGTAATTTTTTATGATGGCTATATTTTTTTTAAAGTTGCTTGTTGTAGTTTTTTTATGATAAAATAATTTGTTATATATTATGAACAAAGGTGTTTTATGTCAGAAGATATTGAATTAAAAAAGACGTGGCTTGTTTTTTCTGTTGGTGATAGTAAATATGCGTTATTGTCTTCCGATGTAAAAGAAATTATTAGGGATGTTACTGTTTTTCCGTTGCCATTTGTTCCAAGTTATATAAATGGAATATTAAATCGTTATGGCGAACCTTATGCTGTTATAGATCCATTACCTTTGTTAGAAAATAAAATTCAGGATTCTTGTCTTTTTATTGTTTTACAAGGAGAAGCACACGTTTGTTTAAAAATTTCTGAAATAATAGAATTTCATACTGTATCAAATGCGGAAATAAAATCTTTTTCAAATTCGGATTCTGGAAAATACTATATTGGTTCTTTTGATTTTGAAGATTCTGAAGTTTTAATTTTAAATTCTGAATCTTTTATAGAAGTTGTGGAGAACGATATTGAGAAGTCATGAAAATTTTGTTTCAATTCCATATAAAAATATAGATTTTTTTATTTCAAAAGAATTTGTTTTATCTACTAATTCTTGTTTCACTGATAATTCATTTGTAAGTGATAATAAAGTATATTCATTGGATGACAAAATCTGTTATTTTTTTTTAGATTCCATAGTGAAGTTGTTTTCACAAGAAAGTTATGGAATTTGCGATGATTTAATTCAGTCAAAAATAAAGACTTCTATTGCTATAAAAGGAAAAAACAACTTTGAAATAATTACTTCTGCTGATTGTCGTGTGTTAGAATTAACTCAGGATGATTTTTCGAAAAATAAAAGTATTTTAGTTGATTATTTTTTATTTTATGGAATTACTGAAATTTGCTTTTATGAAGGTCGTTTAGGTTTGGTGCTAAATCCTAATATTTTTTTCGAAAAGATAAAAAATAAAATGGGAGTGGATACAATAAAAAATGATTAAAATAATTACCGTAGACGCTTCCGCTATTATTCGCTCTATAGAAAAGCAAATTTTCTCTTCGTGTAAAGATTTTAATTTTTTGTCTTCAGTATCTGATTATGAATCTCTTATTTCTGACTGTAAAAAAAACATCCCTGATATTGTTATAATATCTTCAGATATAGATGATTTAAAAAAATCTGTTAAGACTCTTACAACAGAATTAAATATTCCTGTCGTTATTTTTAAGTCAGAAAATTATTCTTCTCAAGGCTGGAATTCTGTTACAGAAATTGATAAGCCTGATTTTGTTTCTATGTCTTCAAAAAAAATTAATGATTTTTTAACAGAGTTTTGTTTGATTTGTAAAAATCTAATTGATAAATCTAAGTGTTCTTTTTATAAAAATGATAATGTAATATTACCTAAGAAAAATGATTTCAAGATTTTATTAATTGGTGTTTCTACAGGTGGACCTAAAAGTTTAAAAACTTTACTAGAATCTTTTGATAAAGATTTCCCTGTTCCAATTTTAATAACTCAGCATATAGATTATAATTTTGATAAAAATATGGTTGCTTGGCTTGATAGCGAAGTTTCTATTCCTGTTTCCCTTGCAATGGACGGTCTTATTCCACAGAATGGACATGCCTATTTATCTCCTGCTGATTGTCATTTAACCCTAGAAAAAAAAGATGATAATATTGTAATTGTCTTAGATAAGGGACCTCCAATAAATTTTCTTCGTCCCGCTGTAGATAAAATGTTTACAAGTGCAGCTGAAATTTATAAAGAAAAATGCGTTTCTGTTCTTTTAACAGGAATGGGAAACGATGGTACAGATGGATGTAAAAAAATAAAATCTTTTGATGGTTATACAATTGCTGAATCAGAAGAAACTTGTGTAATTTACGGCATGCCAAAAGCTGCTTATGATGCTGGCGTAATTGACGAAATGATTCCTTTGTATGAGATAGGAAATAAAATTAACCAATTATTTTCTGTAAGGAGTGATAAATGAATTCTGAATTAGTTTCGAATGTTATTATTCCCCGTATTACAGAAGTAACAGGAATAATTATTAACCCAATTCACAAAAAAAATATTGAACATTATATAGAATGTAAAGCAAATGAAAACAAAATTTCTTTTGAGGAATATTGTAATTTATTGATTCCAAATTCTGTTGAATTTGAAAAATTGATTAATGCTGCAACTACAAATGAAACTTGTTTTTTTAGAGAAAAAAGTCAATTTGATTTTTTAAAAGATAAAGTCTTTCCGTTATATAAAGGAAAAAAACTCGTAATATGGAGTGGGGCTTGTGCTTCCGGTGAAGAACCTATTTCTTTGTACGCATTGGCGACACATTGTGGAGTTTGTCCAGAAATTTATGCATCTGATATTGATAGTAATGAATTAAAACTATTTAAAGAAGGTGATTATTCAAAATTTTCATTTAATGCGGAAGGTGAAGAATTTCATCATTTATTGGAATCTTCAAAATGTGGAACTTTTAAGAATGAGGGATTTTCCTTAAATAAAGAGATTTTTGACCATATAAAAATCAATCGATTTAATCTTGCAGGGGAAAATTTGCCAGATTTTTTTGAATTAGCAGATATGATTTTTATAAGAAATGTTTTTATTTATTTTGATAATAATTTAAGAAAAAAAATACTATATTCTGCTGCAAAAAAACTTTCTCCAGGCGGATATATTTTTCTTTCAGTTAGTGAAATTTGTTGTGTAGGTCCAGAATTAATTCCTCCGTCATTAATAAAAATAAATTATGGAAAAGTTTATTTTTTTGTAAAGAAAGATGGCGATAATCCGTTTATAAAAATTTCAAATGAAAATAAATTAGCGGCAACTAAAAGTAGCAATAGTTTTAGTATTGATAAAAGAATCAACAAACTGAAAATAAAAAGAAATCTTAATACTCAAAACTTATTAATAACTAAAGATGAAAAAACTACAGAAAAAAGAAATGTTAAAGATGTTTTTTCAAAGTTAAATGAGCTATTGAGTATAAAAAATTATTCAGCAGCAGAAAAACTCATTAATTCATATGAACCTTCATTTTCTGAACAATTTTATAAAGAATATTTTTTTGCACTTATTTATAAGTCTAAAAATGAAATTGAAGTTGCCGAAAGACATTTTGTTCTTGCAGAAACCTTAAAGCCTTTTTTTTGGCCTTCTTATTTTTATCATGGTATAATGTTAAAGGATAATGGCAAGGGTTCTTCTGCTATAAAATATTTTGAAAATTGCATTAAATATTTAGAATCATATATTAATGATGAAAAAACAGATTTTGATTTTTTAACAGAATCATTTAATCCATCATATTTTTATAACTTATGTAAAAAATTAGTTTTAATGGGTGAACAAAATGAAGATTGATAAAAATGTCTTTCTTAACGAATATATAGAAGAAACAAAAGAAAATCTCGATGCATTATTGGACTCAGTCGGTGAATATGAAAAAAATCATGATAATAATGAAGTTTTAGAATTGTTACTTAGAACACTTCATACTTTAAAAGGTACATCAAGAATGATGGGATATCATAAAGTTGAAGAACTAACTCATGGTTTAGAAGATATTTTTAAGAAAATACAAACAAAGCGGATTATATTAACAAAAAAAATTGTTGAATTAACTAAATCTGTCGCAAAAAAAATATATGAATATGTAGTATCTCTTGAAAGAAATAAAGAAACAGAGTTTAGCTTATATGAAGAAATAATCAAAAATATAAAAAATGCCATTGATGGTAATGATTTTTCATGTGATTTTGTTGTTGAAAGTGAACAATTCTCAGAAACTAATTTTGATACAAATAAGTCGGATTTTTCAGAAGTAAAATCTATTAGAATTGGTTTAGCTTCTGTTGATAATATAATTCGTTCTTATGATAAATTAATTACTAGTGAATTTAGATTAAAAAATAATTTAAATATTTTAGAAGATTTAATTAATAGAAATGAAGATGTTGGGCAACAGTGTAGAACAATAAAAGAAGATATAAATATGCTTGAACAGCAAACATTTTCTGTTCAAGAACAAATAATTGCTTTACGAATGTTGCCTTTTAATATGATATTAAAACCACTGAAGCGGTCTGCTGAAGAAGAGTCTGTAAAATTAGAAAAGAATATTATATTCAATATTCCACCATCTGAAATTAGTCTTGATAAAGTTATTCTTGAAAATTTGCCAGGAATTCTTATTCATATAGTTAGAAATTCAATTGATCACGGAATTGAAACAAAAGACGAACGAATAAAATTAGGAAAACCTGAAGTTGGAGAAATTTCTGTTTCTGCAAAACAAATATCAAATCGAATTATAATAACAATTTCTGATGATGGAAGAGGTATTGATTCTGAAAAAATTAGAAATAAAGCAATAGAGTTATTTCCAGATAGAAAAGATGAAATTTTGGAGATGAATGAAAAGTATCTTCAGCAATTTTTGTTTATGTCTGGTTTTTCTACTGCTTCAAAAGAAAGTCTAATATCTGGCCGAGGAGTAGGATTAGATAGTGTTCGAGATAGTATGGACAAATTAAAAGGTAAAATAAGTGTTAGAAGTCAAAAAAATCAAGGAACTGTTTTTGAACTTTCTTTACCAATGTCTCTTGCTACTCAAGAAGGTTTATTTCTTTCTTCAAATGAAACCAAATTTTTAGTTTTATCTCATTATGTTTCTGAAATTGTAACGGAAGCTGAATCTGATTTAATTCAGCTTCAACATGGGTTATTTTTGCCTCTCAGAAATGAATTACTTCCAATATATGATTGTTCTTTGATTTTTGGAATAAACAATTATAGTTCTAAGAAAAAAAAGAAAAAGTCAATTGTTATACTCGAATATCTAGAAAAGAAAATCGGTATCATAGTTGACCAAATTGTAAATTATATGACTGTTGTTGTAAAACCTCTGCCAATGGTTTTAAAAAATTTTAAAGCAGTTCAAGGTGTTGTTTTTGATGAAGATTATAATATTATTCCGCTAATACATGTTCCAGATTTAATGAAGAGATTAAATGCCTTAAAAGAATATGAAGTAAAAAGTTTTGAAGTTAACAATAAAACTCCTGAATACTATGTATTGGTTGCTGATGATTCTCATACAACAAGACAAATTGAAAAAATGATTCTTGAGGCAGAAGGGTATAAAGTTTCTGTTGCTTGTGATGGAATTGATGCTTTAGAAATGTTAAAAAAACAAAAGTTTGATATAGTAATATCTGATATAAAAATGCCTCGAATGGATGGATTTGGTCTAATTGAAAATATTAGGCGAACGGAAAT
Source organism: Treponema sp. (assembly GCA_017938365.1). Classification (GTDB taxonomy): domain Bacteria; phylum Spirochaetota; class Spirochaetia; order Treponematales; family Treponemataceae; genus Treponema_D. The sequence continues at coordinate 28,117 of JAGBBT010000113.1, read as the reverse complement.
GACAAAAGATATTCCAATAATTGTTATTTCCTCAGTTTTTGAAGAGAATACAGCTGAAAAAATAAAGGAAGTTGGGGCTCAAGCTTATATCGTAAAATCCGATTTTGAACGCGGAAATTTGGTTGCAGCAGTAAAGGAGTTGCTTGATGAAAAAAACAAAAAACTTCTTTAATAAAAAAATTATTTTAGCAGAATCCTCTCCTCTTGTATCAAATATGCTTAAAGCCGAATTTGAAAAAGAAGGATACGGTGTACAAGTTTTAAAGGACGGAAATTCTGTTCTTGAAGAAATAGTAAAAGAAACACCTCTTTGCGTTGTTTTAAACTATGATCTTCCTGTTATAAATAGTTGTAATGTTTGTCGTATAATAAAAGTTGGAATGGGATTAGATAAATTACCTTGTATTGTTTATTCCGTAGATAAGCAATATAAACCTATTTATGATTTTTCATATGTAGATAAAGAAATTTATCCTTCTGATAATGAAATTGAAGAAATTGTTAATACTGTTAATAATTTCTTAGAATCTAATTCCTTTGAAATTAATGACAATTCTAAATTACCACAATTACCTGCTTCTGCGTATGTTAATAAAGCTATGGAAGATAATATCTTACATTCATACATTATGGAAAAACTTTTTCAGGCTGGCTCTTATACAAATAATTTTACAGTTTTTTCAGAAAAGATTATGGATTTAGCATTGGATGTTTTTTCGGCAGATGCTATTGTTTTTATTGTTAATGTTAATCCAATTCAAGTATTGTGCAAAGGATTGATACCTAATAATGAAGTAAGTGATGAATTTATTAAAATATGTACTTCTGATTTTGAAGAATTAAGAGAAAAACGAGAAAATACTACATATGAAATTCAGTTTTATGAAAATTTTATAGAGAATCAATTATCAGAATTTAGCTCATATAAATGTATCCCGATTTTTGGTGAACTTTTTTGTGGAACAATTCATCTAGCCTCTAAGGAAAAACTTAATTTTAGTGATAAAATTGATTCTGCAATTCAATTTTTCTCTGAAAAAGTTGTTCTTTTTGTTGAACAGGCGATTTATTATAAAAAAACATCAAAAACAGAGTCTAGACTCAGAAAAGCGTTTTCAAGATTCGTTCCAAACGAAATTATTGATGAACTTGCAGTTGTAGATACTTCCGAAGTTGCCTCAATAAACGATAAAAGAAAAGTTGCAATTCTTATTTGTGATATTCGAAGATTTACATCAATTAGTGAAATAAACCAGCCAGAAAATGTTGTTTCTTTTTTAAATGATTACTTTACAAGAATGGTTAATGTAATAAAAAAACATGGAGGAACAATCGATAAATTTATTGGAGATGCAATTATGGCTGTTTTTGGCGCTCCTATTAGTTATGAAGATAATGCTCGTAGAGCAGTAGATGCAGCTCTTGAAATGAAGTCTTTAATTCCGTCCTTAGCTTGTGAAAGTTTAAAATTTCCAAAAAATATAAAATTAGCAGTTGGAATTGGAATTCATTATGGAGAAGTAATTGCAGGTAGTATTGGTTGTGATGTAAAATTGGATTACACTGTAATTGGAGATACTGTGAATATAGCTTCTAGATTGGAAGGTCTTACAAAGTTATATAATGCAGATATAATAATCTCTGGTGCATTAAAAGAAGAGTTAGGTAAAGATTTAAATTTGTTACATTTAGATACTGTAAAAGTTAAAGGAAAAACTGTTGGAATAGAAATTTACCGAGTTGATAATGAGCCCCTTCCAGAAAAATATTTTGATTTTTATACAAAGGCTGTTGGGTTGTATGTGAGTGGTGCTTGGAATTTAGCACTTTCTTATTTTGAAAAAGCATTACAAGAAATGCCAAATGATAATTCATCTAAAATGTTAATTGATAGATGTAAAGAATTTATACATAATCCACCGATAAATTGGGATGGAGCTTTTACAATAACAACAAAATAAACCATAAACATAAGAGGAAATAGATGAAATTAAAAAACGAAAAAAAGTCATTTGAAAAAGAAATGATGGCAGCAGGTCTTGTTCCAAATTTGGTTGCAGCATTTGTATTAACTGTTTATGTTTCTGCTTTAGCAGGTATCTCAAATCAAGTTTTAGTACCTGTTGTAATTTTAGCTATAATTGTATCAATTGTTTTACAATTTATTATTGCACCAATAACAAATAAGCTCATTACAAAAAGTCTTTCAGATGATTTAGAAGACTGGGAACGTTACGAAACAACAGAAAGGGAAAGAACAAAGTTATTAAAAAGAGTTATGTCTTGTCCTCAAAAAGTTGCATTACAGGTTTTTATAGTTTTTTTATCTGGAGCTTTTTTTTGGACATCTTCATTTTATTGGTTGTTCCATTTTGATAAAGAAACAGTAATTTTATCTTTTGTATCCACATTTTTAGGGTCATTTATGGCTACTGTTTTGTCAATGAATTATTCTCAAAAGTTGTGTTCTTCTTATGGTTGTAGAATTGTTGCACAAGGAGTTGATAAAGAAGAAGTATACAGGCGACACTCTTTCGGACTTTCGTCTGTTTATATGGTTTTGTATCATATTATAATTCCAATTATATTAATAAATGGAATTTTTATGCTTTTAGCCTGGAGAGCTTCTGTTTATTGCAATTTTTCTAGCCGTACTGAATTAATAAGATTTTTTGTTGTATGTATATTTAGTGTCGTAGTTGCAATTTCTTTGGCCATAATGATTTTTAAAAGAATGATGATATCAATAAATGGTATGAGAAAAATGCTTGAATCTATGGATACAGGTAATATGCATCTGATTAAATCTGCCCCAACAGATTTATCAAATGATTTTATGTATAACATTTATCTTGTAAATTCAATAATTGAATTACTTCAGAATATATTAAATTTAAGTGCAGAAATTAGTAAACAAATTGTAGAAGCTGGAAGTGAACTTTCTGTTGTATCAAAAGAAACAGCAGTTACATCTTTAGAACAATCAACAGGAATAAAAGAATTACTTTCTGCCATGGAAGAATCTGATACATTTTCTAGAGAAATTGCTGTAAAAATCAAAGAAGTAGCAAGTGTTGCAAGAAAAACAGTTAAAGATGTTTCAGATGGTTTTGAATTGTTAAAACTTAATATGCAAAAATTAGATGAAATTCGGGCTGCAAATGAAACTACACTTAATGGAATAAAAAAATTAGGCGAAAAAATTTCTGGAATATCAGATATTGCATTTATTATAAACTCTATTGCAGACCAAACAAATATAATTGCTTTTAATGCAGAAATCGAAGCTTCAAATGCAGGAGAAGCAGGAAAAAACTTTTATATAGTTGCCAATGAAATTAGACGGCTTACAAATAGCACTATAGAATCAACTAAAGAAATTCGAGAAAAAATTATCGAAATACAACATTCATCAGAAGAGTTGCTTGCAACATCTAGTACTGGAAGTATGAAAATATCACAGGGTGGAAGAATTGCTGATGAATTAAAAGTAAACTTTGAAGGAATAAAATCTTCTTCCGAGTCAACAGATATTGCTTCTGAAGATATTAGAGAGATTATACAACAACAAACAGCTGCATTTGAGCAGATTGTAGTTACACTTCGTCAAATATCTACTGGAGCAGAAAGTTTTTCTGAATCAACACAGACTATTAATATTTCTGCTGAAAAGTTATGCCAAGAAGCATCTAAATTAGAATCAATTCAACCAGAAATCATTGTTGACAATGAAAAATCAGAATCAAGAGGAGAATAATTTATTATGGAAAATAAATCAGTATCTTTTGAACGAAAGATTTTATTTGGAGGAATAATTCCAAATCTTTTATCAGCGGCTTTTATTTATTTATATTCAGCCTTTATTATGGGTATAAATGCAGAAAAGATGGTAGGAACTTTTTTTCTATTGGCAGTAACAGTTTTTATTGCACAAGTATTGATTGCTCCGATTACTAATAATCTTGTTGCTAGAAGTTTATCTAATAGAATTGCTGCCTGGGAAAAAGGCGAAAGTGATGCAGAATCAAGATTAAAGTTATTTAAAGATATTCAAAATTTTCCAAAAATAAAACAAAAAGAAACCTTAATATATTTTTTCTTGTGTTCAATTTTAATAAATGTTTTGTATTTTTTTGTATTTAAGGTTGATGTAGTTTCAATTATTGTTTCAGTTTTGTCTTGTACATTTGGTACTTATATCGCAGGAATATTAGGTCTATTATTCTCAGTAAAAATTTGTTCAAAATATGCTGAAAAAATTGTTGCTCAGGGAATTGATGATAAACAAGTTATGTTAAAAAGAACTTTTGGATTAACATTCACTAGATCTTTTGTTTTATTTATTATAATTCCTATTATATGTACAACAGTACTTTTTATTTCAACTTATATATTAAATTATATGCAAACAAAGAGTTTGCTTACAAATTCTCAACTCTTTAGATTAGTTGTAATTTCTATCGTAAATATAATTGTATCAATTATACTAACACTTTCTTTTTTTAAGACCATATCAGATGCTTTAAAAGCTATTCAATCATCAATGGAACATATTATAGAAAATGATATTTTCACTGTAAATTTAATATCTACAGATTTATCAAATGAAGTATCTTGTAATATGTATTTAATAAATAAAATTATAAAAATGTTTAGATCTGTTCTTAACGATGTAAAAGGAATTGGTGCAAATATAATAAAACCAGTTCAGAATCTTACAGAAATTGCAAATGAAACAGCATCAACATCTTATGAACAAGCGACAGGTGTTAAAGAAATCTTAGCAACAATGGAAGAAAATGATACGCAGACAAGAGAAATTGTTGAAAGAATTTCAGATGTAACAGGAATTGCTAGTCAAACTACAAATAATGTAGAAATTGGATTTGAAACATTGCGCGCAAATCTTGAAAAAATGAACGAAATTACAGAAGCAAATGTTTCTACAATAACAGGAATAAAAATTCTTAGTGAAAAAATAGAAAGTATTTGGGAGATAGTAAATATAATTAAAGATATCTCAGATCAAACAAGGATTATTGCATTTAATGCAGAATTAGAGGCTTCGGGAGCAGGTGATGCAGGAAAAAAATTCCATATTATTGCAAATGAAGTTCGTCGTCTTGCAGCAGGAATTACAGATTCTGTTGTTCAGATTAGAGAAAGAATTACAGAAATTCAGCATTCATCTGATAATTTAATTATTACTTCTGAAAGTGGAACAGAGAAAATTCGAGAAGGTTGTGAGCTTACTGCAAATTTAGAAACAAAATTTACTGATATCAAAACTTCCTCTGAAATTACTTCTGATTCTGCTATTGAAATTCAAAATATTATTCAACAACAGTCATCTGCATTTGATCAGATTGTAACTACAATCAGACAAATTTCTGCTGGAATAGAGAATTTTTCAGCTTCTACAAATACTGTTAATACTGCAACAGCTAGGTTAAAGTCGGCGGCAGATAGACTTGAGAATTTAAATAAAGAGATTGTTGCAAAGGAATACAAATAAAATTTCATACAATCTCAAAAAGGTTGTATGAAATTTTTAAGATTTTTTTTGTTTTAAGAAAAGATTTTAAATCTAATTAGTTTGAGTATTTAAAAAGAAGAAGCCGGCTTGTTCGCCGGCCTTTTATATGTCGTTTCAATCCTATGATGAAAGACATTCATAATATATATCTGCTTAGCTGCAGTTAGCATTAAAAAGTCTTACGTTTAACCTCGACCAGGTTTTCTATTTTTGTCGGAAATTGCATAACGCCTCCTCTCGTTGTGATTGGTGTAAGTCCTCATCTCTTTCCTAACCACAATTTAATGATACTATATATTTATAATAATGCAAGAATATAAAAGAAAATTATATTTAGTTTTTCCAAGATTCCCATTCTTTAGTATCTAATCCAAAAGTTGCTTTATCTTTTCCGTTTCTGCAAATTGGCAATATTAATAATTCTTGATTTTCAAATAGTTTATTTTCTTTTTCAGAATCATCTAAATATGCTATGGAACTATAATTTTTATTTTTTTTGTCGATGATTTTTTCTATAGCATCAAATTTTGAGCCTATTTTTTTTGAAATAGTATTTATAACACTTTCAAATTCACCTTTACTCATTTCTTTTTCTTTTAAGTCAATAAACTGAAATGGAATTCTACGCTCTTTAAACCACATTTGTGCTTTTTTTGTATCAAAATTTTTACTTATTCCGAATATTTGAATCATCTTTTACCTCTGGAAATTTTCATACCTTTAGTTTATCAAAAAAAATGTTTTATATAAATTTAATTTTCTTGCTTTTTCTTATGTGTGTAAATAATTTTCTTGCTTTTTCTTATGTGTGTAAATAATTTTCTTGTATAGATTAATACTTAATCTGGAGGTTAGAATGAAAAAAGTAATTATGGGTACATTAATGTTCTTTAGTTTAGTAACTGTTTTTTCAGAAAGTTACTTAAATGCTACAGAATCAGATCCAAACAAACTCGGATGGATGAAAGGTTTTCCTCCTAAAAAAGAGAAAACACTAAAAGCGTCTGACGGGTCTTTTTTTGAGTTTCCGCAACTTCGCTATAGCGTAAATCATATGCGAGAGTTTTTTCCGACTAGAGCTGTAAAATCTTCTGAAGATAAAAAATATACAGTAAAAGTTAAATTAGATAAAAACATCGATTCAATAAAATTTAAGTACTGGGATTCACAAAAAGAAACCACATTTGAAGAGTCTTTGTATGCTAATTACACTGATGGCATAATAATTATGCATAAAGGTAAAATTATTTACGAAAGATATTTTGGTGGATTAAAACCTGATACTCTTCATTCTGCAATGTCTGTAAGTAAATCTTTTACAGGAACTTTAGCATCGATTCTTGTTGCTGAAGGTTTATTAGATCCTTCTAAAAAAGTAATCGATTATATCCCAGAATTAAAAGATAGTGGATTTGCAGATGCTACAGTTGAACAAGTTATGGATATGACTACAGCAATTCAATATAGCGAAGATTACGATAATCCAAATTCTGAAGTATGGAAATATTCCGCAGCTGGAAATGTTTTTAGGGGACCAGATTATAATGGACCAGAAAACTATTACGAATACTTAAAAACAATAAAGAAGATTGATGGTCAAAATCACGGTGATGCATTTGGATATAGAACTGTAAATACTGAACTATTAGGATGGATAAATTCCCGTGTAACTGGAAAAGGACTAACTGATTTACTTTCAGAAAAAATCTGGAAACCATTGGGAGCTCATTATGACGGATATTATCAATTGGATCCTTCAGGTATTGCATTTGCTGGTGGTGGGTTTAATTTGAATTTGCGTGACATGGCTATGTTTGGCGAAATGATGAGAAATCAAGGAAAACTTAATGGAACTCAAATTATACCAAAAGAGGCTGTTTTAGACATTTCAACAAAAGGTTCATCTGATTCTGCAAAAGCTGTATTTGCAAAAGGAGATTATCCAAAATTAAAAAACTGGAGTTATCACAATATGTGGTGGATTTCAAATAATTCACATAACGCATATATGGCTAGAGGCGTTCATGGACAAGCAATTTATATTGATCCTGTTGCAGAGATGGTAATAGTCAGATTTGCATCATCTCCATATGCTTCAAATAGATACTTAGATCCAACTTCGTTGCCAGCTTATGAGGCAGTTGCTGAATACTTAATGAATAAATAACAAAAATAATTAATGCATATATCCAATAAATCTAATGATTAAAAGATATATGCATTAAGTTTCCATATTAAAGCTATTATCTAATGACATAAACAAGTTTATTTTGTATATTTAAAACTGAGGATGCATGTCCTCATATCTTAATTATTTTGGAGTGCGTTATGCCAGATGGGTCGGCGCCCTTGTTTATTTCGTTAATAATTTTAACTTTCTTTTCTGCATTTTTTTCATGTACAGAAACAGCTTATTCTTGTGTTAGTAGAATAAAACTAAAGTCACTATTTTCTGGAGGTAATAAACTAGCAGGAAAAGTTTTATTACTTGCAGAAAAAAAATATGACAAATTAATCAGTACAATTTTAATTGGAAATAATATTGTTAACCTTTCAGCTTCTTCCGTAGCTGGAATCCTTTTTGCAAAACTTCTTGTTAATTCTGATCTAAACCCTTCTGTTGTATCAACAGTTTTTATAACGATTGTTGTCTTAATTTTTGGTGAAATTACTCCAAAATTAATTGCAAAGTCTTGTGCAGAAAAAATTACAATGATTGTTTATCCTATAATTACATTTTTTATTATTGTGTTTTATCCACTAAATTTGATATTTTCTGGTTGGCAATGGCTGTTAACAAAAATATTTAGATTTAAAAATGCTGAAGTAATCACTGAAGAAGAAATAATTACAATGGTTGAAGAAGCACAAGAGGACGGAACATTAAAACAGGATGAAACAAAACTTATTCGTTCTGTTATTGAATTTGATGACTTAGAAGTAAGTGATATTCTTGTTCCTCGTGTAAATGTTGTTGCAGCGGATAAAAAATCGTCAATGGATGAACTTAGAGAAAAATTTGAATCTTCAGGATTTTCAAGACTTCCTATATACGAGAATGAAATTGACTCAATAGTAGGAACAATTCATGAAAAGGATTTTTATCGATTATACTCTAATGGAGAAAAATCTATTGAAAAAATAATACAACCGTCTGTATTTGTTACAAGTCATACAAAAATTTCAAAATTGTTAAAGCAAATGCAGATAGAAAAGGTTCACATGGTTATTGTTCTTGATGAATATGGTGGAACTTTTGGTATTATTACTATGGAAGATATTCTTGAAGAACTTGTTGGTGAAATTTATGACGAGCATGATGAGCAAGTTGATTATATAAAACAAACTTCGGAAAATTCTTATATTGTCCAAGGTGAAACTCCTATTAGTAAATTAGTAAAATACTTTAATCTTGATGAAGATGATGAGGCTGAGTCTAATACAGTAAATGGTTGGCTCATAGAAAAAATAGGTGATTTCCCAGAAAAAGGACAGAAATTTGTTTATAAGTTTCTTGAATTTGAAATTAAAGAATTAGATGAAAAAGTTATTCAGGTTGTTAATGTAAATAAGCTTAATAACATTGAAGAACAAGAAGAATAGGGTTGTATAATGAGAGTTACTTATAAAACAAAAAATACATGTTCAACATTAATAGAATTTGATAAAGATGAGAACGGTATTATTACGAATATAAGTTTTACAGGTGGGTGTAATGGAAATTTAAAAGCTATTGCAAAACTTGTAGATGGTTGGAAAGCAGAAGATATTGTTGCAAAACTAAAAGGAAATACCTGTGGTTTTCGTTCGACATCATGTGCTGATCAACTAGCAATTGCAGTGAGTCAAGATTAAACAATGGCGGAGTTTTGATAGATTTCTATTAAAACTCCGTTTTTTTTATTTTGCAGAATTATTATCTAAAAAATCAATAAAATCTTTTTGTGATAACGGTTTTGAATAATAATAACCTTGAAGATATGTAATTTTATTTTGTTCCAAAAAATCTACCATTTCTTTTGTTTCAATACCTTCTGCGACAATCTCAAAATTAAGAGCTTGTATTAATTCAATACATTTTACTAAAAGTGTTGTTGCTTCTTTATTATCTTTTGAGTTATCAAAGCATGGCCAAATCAGAGATTTATCAATTTTTATTAAATCAAAATTTGCTTCTATAATTTGAGCAAGATTTGAATAACCTGTACCAAAGTCATCCATAGAAAAACTGAATCCTAAGTTATGTAGTTTTTTTACATTTTTTTTGAGCATATTTCCAGCACTTACTGAGGCTGTTTCTGTTATTTCTAGATTTATAAAATTAGGATTTAGATCATATTTTTCTACAGTTTTAATTAATAAATCTGGTAATTCTTCGTCTACAACTTGTATTGCTGATAAATTAACTTCTATGTATTTTATTCCTTTGCTGACTAAATTTTCTTTTTTAGCAAATTCACAAACTTTATCAAACACAATTATACCTAACTCTTTTATAAGACCGTGTTTTTCTGCAATAGGAATAAATACTTCTGGAGAAACAAATCCAACTGTTGTTGTATCTTTTAATCTAACTAAAGCTTCCGCAGATATAAATTTCTTTTCTGTAGTAGAATAAATTGGTTGGTAAACAACATCAAATCCGTCTTGTTCAATGGCACTATGAACTAATTGTTCTATTGTGGCTATCTTATTCATTTCAGTAAGAAAATTATCATTAATTTCTATGATTTCATTTGTTTGATAAGATAGACCATCAGTATTTATAAAATTTAATAAGGATATAATATCGTTTTGATTTTTTATATTTTTAGGATATTCAAAAACACTTATTAAAATTTCTGGAATTATCGTAATTGAGTTTTCGTCTTTTAGTTTTATGTTTCTATTAAAATTATTTTTGAACAAGGATATGTCATTTTTGTTTTTTAGGAATATAGATAAAGTGTTTTCTTTAGTTTTATAAATTTCGACTTTTTGTACTTTTAGAATTTCATCAATTAATAATCTTAATGTCGCCTCTATATTATTATATCCTAATGTATACTCAAAACAATTAGATTCCTTTATAGTAAAGTTGATTATAAAAAAGTTTTTTCCTGAATTAAAATAATCTTGTAAAACTAAGTTAAAGGCTCTTGTGTTCAGTAGTTTTTTTATTGAATAATCTGTATATTCTCTTGGGTTTTCAGAAGATAAGAACAAGAATATAACTAATATCATTATTGCTTGGCTAGAGAGTAACATAGTAGGATGTATGAATTGTAGGATAATAGCTATTGACCAAATTAAAAGTCCTATTATGATCATTGTGTTTGTACTTTTAGGAAACTCTTTTTTTCTAAAAATTAAAATAAAATCAATAAGTATTATGTAAATAAGACTACATAAGTATACTGTGACAACCATTGGACCATAAGAATATCTTACAGAAGAATTCGTATTAAATTCTAATTTTCCAAATATTATGACAAAAAAACTTACTAACAAGGGAATTATATTAAGAATTTGAAGTAAAACATTTTTCTTAAAGTGATAATTAGCTTTTGTACAAATGTATAAAAACAAACTGTATATTATACAATTCAGGGAAGCAATAAATAATTGATGTGAAAATCTATTTAACTTTGGAAAGTCAGAAATTCGTTCTATTGTGAAATATGTAAACATTTCAAAAATTACATTAAAAAAACAAAGCAGTAAAAAAGAAGTGAAAATATGAGTTGATTTTAAAGGTAATAGTTGTCGTTTACGGAAAAAAGCAATTAAAACTAATATTACAATTAATGAAATAAAGGGCTTACTGTAAATCATAAGCCATTTTATCATAAGGAAAATATATTTGCAAAAAAAAAGACCTAAAACAAAAGTTTTAGGTCTTCGGCTCCTGCTGGGCTTGAACCAGCGACACACGGATTAACAGTCCGTTGCTCTACCGACTGAGCTAAGGAACCATTCATTCAAAGAATGTATATTGATAATATAAAATTATCAAAAAACTGTCAATATTTTTTTATAGGTTTTTTATATTTTTTTTAAAATAATAAATTAAAAACGAAAATCCAAATAAAAATAAATATGGTAATCATTTTTATACCTGTTCCTAAAAGAAAACCCTTAAAAGTTCCAAAAGCAGCTTTTAAAGCTTTTGGTATATCTGAGGAATCGTTTAAAAGTTCTCCAATAAAAGCTCCTAAAAATGGTGCAATAATAACAAATATAGGTCCCAAAAATAATGATATGAATAAACCTATTGTAGAACCCCAAATTCCTGCTTTACTGCCACCAGATTTTTTTGTTAACCAAGGTTGTAGTATTGTGTCTAAAACCATTACTGCAATTGATAAAATACCTGTAACCACCAAAATCCATATTTTTGTTTGTGTATAAGAACAGAAATGAGACAATAAAAGTCCTATCCATGCAAGCGGAATTCCTGGTAGAATAGGTGCAAAAGTTCCTAATAATCCTAAAAAGAATAATAATCCTGATAATATAACTAAAAAAATATCTAATTCCATATGTTGATTTTATGATATAATTTTGCAGATGACTATAGTTGAAGAAAAAAAAAGTTTGCGTAAAACAATAAAAAGTAATATTAATACATTGTATGCGAATCTTGAGTTAAGAGAAAATATTTCTGACAATATATGTAAGACTTTATTGTGTTGCGAAGAATATAAAAGTGCTGATTTTGTTTTTTCGTATATTCCAAAGTTCCCAGAATTAGATTGCACTAAAATTAATGTTATTGCATTAACAGAAAAAAAACTTTTTGTTCCAAAAGTAGAATACGGAACTTATAATATGGATTTTTATGAATTAAATCCTAATCTATCTTTCAGAGAACAATTAGAAGAAGGTTCATTCGGAATCTTAGAACCTCTGAATTCATTAAAAAAAGTTAATTTGAATATCGAATCTTTTTTTGATAAAAAGAAGGTTTTAATGATAGTACCTGGTGTTGCTTTTACAAAAACAGGACATAGATTAGGCAAGGGAAAAGGTTTTTATGATAGATACATTCCTAAGTTAAAAAAAATATGTGATAATCTAATTATTGTAGGAATATGCTATCCAGAACAAATTTTAAAAACCGTACCAATAAATTCATTAGATTTTAAAATGGATAAAGTTTTTTATTAGTTATTTTTTTGAATCTGCAGAATAAAGTCTTAAAGTTTGAGCATCTTCAAAAAAGGATTTTGCAATAATATAATAATCTTCTGCAGTTGCGTTTGTTATTGCTTTATACATATCAATATATAATGTAGGATTATTATGAATTATTCCGTTATGAATTAATTCCGAAGTTCCAATTAGGTTATTTGTTTTTGTAAGTTCCTTTAAAACCCATTTGTTTTCTAATTCATTAAGAACATAGTTTTTTTCTAAATCTTTAACAAATTCTAGTTTGTTATCGATTATTAATTTTAATTCTTCTATTAAATCAGAAATAACATTTTTATACAGTGAATCAGTTTGGTTTATATGTTTAATTTTTGTTACTATGATTTGAGCAAAAGGTAAATCGCTAGTAGGTGCTTTTACAATTACTTTTTGTTCAGAGCTTACTTTTTCTTGAAGCTTTTCTTCTAAACGGTACAATAAAGCATTAAATAAAGCACAATCTGTAGATGAAATTTCTGGAGTTCCAATTATATATAGTAATGGATCTGAAAAATCTGTAGTTGGAATCAAAACTGCAGGTCTAGGGCCTGCTTTATCAGCAGAAATATCTGTAAAAAATTGATGTTTAATTTGAATTCTCTTTGTTTTATCTTTTATTTTATTTTGTGGAACAGTACTTTTTATTGATTCTGTTTCCTTTATGGAATTCAATTCTCCAAAGTTCTTATTTAATACATTTTTTAACTCTTCATTATTATCAATACCTCCAACAAGTGATATTGAAAATCTTGATGAGTCTAATATTATTGGATAAGCCGCAATAATGTCTGTATAATCCATTTTATTAGGTTTATCTTTGTTATTTTCAAATAAGTTTGTATACGGTTTTGAGTAAATTGTTCTTACAGCCTCGCAAAGTAATTGAAAATCCGGAGCACCTGTCTGAATTCTCCATTGTGTTCTCAAGTCGTACATAATTCCATCTGCCATAGCAGGTGTTATATCTCCAAAAATTATAGCTTCTGCTGCAGCATTTAAACAATCATATAATTCGTTTGTATTGCAAGTTATTGTTATTAATGAGCTAGAAGCAAATGTTTGTGCTGTAACATTTGTATTTCTTCTTAAAATACCTTGCGATGCTTTTATATCCAATTGTTTTTGTATATTTAGAGCTAAAGAATTTGTTAAAACAGAAGTTAGACCAATATTTTTTGTAGCAAAAAGCAAATCTCCACCGTCTATGGAAAGATTAATTGCAACTGTAGTTGAATTTTTAACTTCTTTAATTACTACGGGAATAGAATTTGTTAGATAAAAACTACTGAATTGATTTTTATTTTCTGTAATAAATCTGTCAGCAGCTTCTGAATATTTATTAGTAGAAGAGTGAGTTTTAGTAGTTGTTTGTGATGGGTGCTTTTTGTTTTTTTGATTTTCTTGTTTAAACCAAAAACTATTTTTTTCTGTAAGTCTAATGTACCCAGATTTTTTAAATTCTTTTTCGTATTTTATGTAATTCTTTGTATTTACAAGCAAAAAAACATAGGGTGTTTTTGCATTATAAACAGAATTAAGGGATTCAACAGTTAGATTTTTAATTTCATCAATTTGTTTTTGTAGTGAACTATTTGCATTTTGATTTTTTATATTAAAGTTTGCATATAGCTTTATTAGTTCTTGAGAGTTATCAAAAGTAGCAATGTAATTTGATTCATATATTTTTTTTACAAGTTCTAATTCTTGAGATGTAATTCTGTTTGTTTCTGTTGCCATTTGCAAAAATAAGTCTCCTTGAATTACAGGAGATACTTTTGTTTTTTCTAAAATTGACTGAATTATTAACCTATTAGAGTTACGATTATTTGCGGCGGAAATATTTATATATTCAGCATCTCTTATTGCTAAGTTTCTTTGTTTTAGTAAAAGCCTTTTATATTCAGACTTATTATTATTAAAAATTTTAGAAAGAAGTTCTGTTTCTATTGAAGAAAAATCTTTGTATTGAATAACAATTTGTGTTAAGTCCGTAGATAAGTCATCGTGAGTTAATACAAATTTCTGAATTTTTTGTTCGTTAGCATTTGTGTTTGTAATAATGTTAGAATTATTCTGTTTTTCACTTGTATTTTTTATATTACCAAAATATTTTTGTACAAGTGTTAATAATTCTTTTTCTGTAATGTTTCCAGACACATATAGTAAAGCGTTTTGCGGAGTATAATATTTTTTTGTAATGGAATTTAATATGGAACGAATTTCAGAAGTCGATTTTGTGGATATAGACAATGGATTTATTCCAGATTCTTGTTTCCATGGTGATTCGCTAAATATTCTAGAATCAATAGCTGCGTTTATAAAACCGGTTATTGAGGTTGTAAAATCAGAAGCGTATTTTTTTAAGGAACTAACTTCTTTGTTTAGTTTTGTATCTGAAACACTTAGTTCTTTAAAATAATTAGTATATTTGATTAATGTATTTTCTAATTGATTAGGACTTGTAATATCTTCAGTCTTTACACAATCAGGAGTTAATTCTAATTCAGCAAGTCTTGCGTATAATTGAATAAACCCGACAGAGTCTTTTTCTTGTTGAGATAACCCTGCTAAGATATTTAATTCAGTTCTAATTGTTGCTGTTGTTGTATCTTTTAAAAAAAATATTTTTAATCCATTTTCAAGTGTGTAATTTTTTATGTCTTCTTCTGTAAAGGCAAATAAGCGTATTGCAAAAAATAGTAAAAAGTTTAACAAGGAAATAAGTCGTTTCATCATAAGCATTATATCATTTTGTTTTATATGATTCTATGTAAGTTTGTATCAGCTATATTATTCTTTTTTTTATTAAGGGATTTAAATTTTTTTATTGACTCAAATTATTAGAGAAATTAATATATTTTTTAAGAGTTAAAAAATGCCAGAAGTTATTGAATTAAATCAATCTTGTTTAATTGATGTTCCAAAACAATTAATAAAAGGTAAGCGTAATCTTACAGAAAAAGAAATTAATATCTTAAAAGCAAATTCAAATATTAATAATGATTCTTCTTGGAAGAACATTTTTGTTTCTGATATTGAAGGAGAATTTGATCCAACTCTTATCAGAAAATGTGAATTTTTAGGATATGTTATCATTGGTAAACTAACAAATTCTGCACTTAAGTTTCATGATTTAGTATTAAATGTAGGTTTATATAATTCATATTTAGAAAATGTTGTTCTTGGTGACAATGTTGTAATTCGTAATGTTCGTTTCTTATCTAATTATTCTATTGGAAATAGAGTAATGCTTTTTAATATTCAAGAAATGAGTTGTACAAATCACTCAAAATTCGGTAATGGAATTTTAAAAGATGGTGAACCAGAAAGTAATCGTATTTGGATTGGAGTTGGTAATGAAAACGACAAAAGAGCTGTTTTGCCTTTTGAAGAAATGATTCCAGCTGATGCTTTTATATGGTCAAGATTTAGAGAAGATAAAGAACTTCAGCAACGCTTTATAGAAATGACAGAAGTCGGAAATACCAAAGAACTTAATACTGTTGGTATTGTTGAAGATGATGCTATCATAAAAAATACAACTTTGTTAAAAGATGTAAAAGTTGGTGCGAATTCTTACATAAAAGGGGCTTTTAAGCTAAAAAATATAACCATTCTTTCGAGCAAAGAAGAACCAAGCCAAATAGGTGAGGGTGTTGAACTTGTTAACGGAATATTAGGATACGGTAGTAAAGTTTTTTATCAAGCTGTTGCTGTAAGATTTGTCATTGGTAGAAATTGTCAATTAAAGTACGGTGCAAGATTATTAAATTCTGTTTTGGGTGATAACTCTACTGTTTCTTGTTGTGAAATTCTTAACAACCTTATTTTCCCATTCCATGAACAACATCATAATTCTTCATTCTTAATTGCTTCTACACTTTGCGGACAAACAAATATTGCTTCCGGGGCAACTATTGGTTCAAATCATAATTCTCGCTCTCCAGATGGCGAGATGTTTGCAGGTCGCGGTTTTTGGCCAGGTTTATGTTCAGATTTTAAACATAATTCTCGTTTTGCATGTTTTACTTTAGTTTCTAAAGGAAGCTATCAAAATGAATTAAATATTTCTTATCCATTTTCATTAGTAGCTTCTGATGGTCCTTGTAAACCTATACATATTATCCCTGCATATTGGTTCTTATATAATATGTATGCTGTTGCAAGAAATAAATCTAAATTTTTAAAACGAGATAAACGAATTAATAAAATTCAACATATCGAAACAAATCCAATTGCTCCAGACTCAATACAAGAAATTGTGATAGCGATAAAACGATTAATCGATTTAACAGCAGATTACCTTGTAGAAAATAAGGTTGAAGGTTTTGAGAATGTAAAGGATTTAAGTTATGCAGAAATCAGACAAAAAGCCAAAGATTACATGCATAAAAATCCAGATAAAAAAATTGTTTTAGAAGATCCTAGTTGCCAAAAAAAATACGGAGCTTTAATTTATAAACCAATTCAAAGTTATAAAGAATACAGAAAGATTGCAAAATATTTTTCTGTGTTGGCATTAATTGATTATTGTAAGCAGAATGATAAAGAAGCCTTTACTATGGAAGATTTTGAATTTATAAGAAGTCAAAACCTTTTTGAAAGTTGGCTTAATGTAGGCGGACAAATTATTCCAAAAGCAAAAATCGTAGAATTATTTGACAACATAAAAAATAAAACAATAAATACATGGCAAGAAGTTCATAAATTTTATGACGAATGCGAGAAGAATTATGTTTTATACAAGGCAACTTATGCTATTTCAATTTTAGAAAACTTATATTCTCGACCTATAGACGATTTTACAACTGAAATATATAAAGATATAGAAGTTGATGTTTTGGCTGTTAATGAAGAAATGTACCATGCTGCACTAAGTTCAAGAATGAAAGATTATGATGATGAGTTCAGAATGATTACATTCAGAAATGCAAGAGAAATGGAAGCTGTTTTAGGAACAATAACTGACAATGAGTTTTTTGCCGAAATGGAAGCCGAAACAAAAATGTTTGCAACATCATTAAAATTATTATTTAAGGATATTTGTGGACTTTAATTCTAAACATATTAAAAATATATCTTGACTTAAAGTTTATAAAATACCATACTAAAACTATGAAATTGAATTCACTACTACTACTATGTAATGTTCTCGTATCGGGCCAATGCTAAGGTAAGTGGTGTAATTATAATTATGTACACAGCGACCTGTTGCTTTGGCAATAGGTCTTTTTTTTTGGAGAAAAATATGAACGTAAAAAAGTATCAACCAATGCCAGCAATTCCTGTTGTTAACAGAAAATGGCCTTCTAATGAAATTAAGCAAGCTCCTATTTGGTGTTCTGTGGATTTACGCGATGGAAATCAAGCCCTTATTGATCCTATGGGAATAGAAACAAAACTTGCTTTTTTTGATTTGTTGGTAAAATTAGGTTTTAAAGAAATAGAAGTTGGATTTCCTTCTGCTAGCGATACAGAATTTGAATTTATCCGCAGACTTATAGAAGAAAATAGAATTCCAGAAGATGTTACAATTCAAGTTCTTTGTCAGGCCAGAGAAAAACTTGTAAAGCGTACAATGGAATGTATAAAAGGTGCACCACAAGTTATATTCCATATATATAATTCAACATCTCCTGCACAACGAAAATATACATTTAACAAAACAAAAGAAGAAATTATTCAGATTGCAATTGAAGGCGTAAAATGCATAAAAAACTGTATGAAAGATTTAACAGAAGATGAAAAACGCCGAATAAGATTGGAATATTCTCCAGAAAGTTACTCAATGACAGAAATTGATTATGCTATAGAAATTTGTGAAGCAGTTGGTCGTGAATGGGGATATTCAGCCGATAACAAAATTATTTTTAATCTTCCTACAACAGTTGAGTGTTATACACCAAATGTTTACGCAGATTCTATTGAATATTTTGCTTCAAAAATTTCAAATCGCGAAAATGTAATCATATCAACACATTGTCACAATGATAGAGGAACAGGTGTTGCGTCTTGTGAATTAGGTCTTTTGGCAGGTGCAGATAGGGTAGAAGGTTGTCTTTTTGGAAATGGAGAACGCACAGGAAATCTTGATATTGTAACAGTTGCACTTAATATGTTGAGTCAGGGTGTTGATCCAAAATTAAATTTTGAAAATCTTCCAGAAATTGCAGATGCATATATGGAATATACAAAAATGGAAATTAATCCAAGATCACCTTATGCTGGAGGATTAGCTTACACAGCTTTATCTGGAGGACATCAAGACGCCATTGCAAAAGGTCTTGCTGCTCGTGCAAAAATGTCTGAAGATGCAGTTTGGGATGTTCCATATTTACTTATTGACCCTCATGATATTGGTCGTAAATATGAAGGAATTATTAGAATTAATAGCCAAAGTGGTAAAGGCGGATCTTCATTTATATTGGAACACAATTTTGGTTATTCAATTCCAAAGGCAATGCAACCTTCTGTTGGTGATTTAATAAAATCAGAAAGTGATAAAGCTCAAAGAGAATTACAACCAGAAGAAATAAAAGAAATTTTCGAAAAACAGTGGATTGAAGTTAAATCTCCATTGGAAATTCTTGATTTAGCATCAACACATGTAGAAGGAAATTCAGAAGAAAATGTTGCTACAAGAGGTGTTATAAAACTTAATGGAGAACAAATAAGTATTGGAGGAAAAGGTAACGGACCATTGGATTCTTTTGTAAATGCATTGGCTCAAACACCTGTAAAAAAATTCAATATTACAGCTTTCCATGAACATTCTGTTGGTCAAGGAAGTGGAACTTATGCAGTTGCTTATGTTCAAATTACAACAGACGACGGAATTCAAAAATGGGGAGTTGGAAAATCTTCAAATGTTGGTAGAGCCGGTATAGACGCTGTAGTTTCTGCATTAAATCAATAAAAACAATCCCCTAAAGTTGTGATTATGTCATACTTTAGGGGATTTCTATTTATCATTTGTAAGTTATTTTTTTTATAAAATATTATATTTATTGTAACAAAACCAAATTATTATTATTTTTTTTATATGAAAAAGAAGTTCTTTTATACTTTATTTTTATTTTTGTGTTTTATAGCTTATGCACAAAAAACAAATATTCCTAATGTATACAAATACACTCTTAAAAATGGATTAGAATTATTTATAGCAGAAAATGATTCAGCACCACTCGTTTACATAGAAATTGCCGTTAGAGCCGGAGCCGTAACCCAAACCCCAAAAACAGCAGGTTTGTTTCATTTATACGAACATATGATGTTTAAAGGAAATTCAAAATTCAAAAATCAAAAAGAAGTAACAGAAGAATTAAATAAATTAGGTGTATCAGATTGGAACGGAACAACAGGAGTAGATAGAGTTAATTATTACTTTACAATACCATCATCAATGCTCGAAAAAGGATTAGAGTTTTGGTCTTATGCAATTAGAACTCCTCTTTTAGACACAAAAGAACTAGAAAATGAAAAAAATGTTGTTTTATCAGAAATAATAGGAAATCAAAGTGATTCTAGCAGAATATTTTCTTCAGGATTATTTAAGAATTTATTTTCAGAATCTCCATGGAAACTTGATTCTGGAGGAAATCCTGAAAATATAAAAAATTGTACTGTGCAACAGTTAAAAGAAATTCAGCAAAAATTTTATGTGCCAAATAATTCAGCTCTTTTTGTTGGAGGTGATGTTCAGCATGAAGAAGTTTATAAACTTGTAAATAAAATTTATGGTGATTGGAAGTTAAATATAAATGATTTAACAGAAGAACAAGTTAACAATTTTTCAGATAAAATAACAGATAAAAAAGAAGATATAAAGTTAGTTTATTCAGACCCTAGAAATTCTGGAAATATAATTCAGTTTGCATATTACCTACAAGGTCCAAATGGGCAAACAGATGAAAATGATACATATGCGGCAGATGTTTGGAGTTATCTTGTTGATAATCCAAATGGCAATTTTTTTAAGGACATTCTAAAAGAAAAATCATTTGAAATTCCTGATGAAGACTATGTTGGAGCATTTTATTCAACACAACGATTAAGCGGAATAATAGGATTTAGTGCAGCAATGTTAAATACTTCTCAGTTGCCAGTATGGGAAAAAACTGACAATTTTTTAACTTTTATAAAAACAAAATCAATTCCTAATATGTTAAATTCTGATTCAGGCTTTGAAAATAAAAATATTGTTTCTGTAAAAAATAAAATTGAAGATAGCAGAATTTACTCACTAGAAACAGCAGAAGGATTTCTTTCTGGATTATCTTATGCCTGGAGCTCTTGTAATTCTGATTATTTTTTTCATTATGATGAAAATATTTTAAAAGTTGACTCTGAAGACATAAAGGAATTTGTCAAAAAATACTTAGTTAATAAATCTGGCGTATGTGTTGTTTCTGTTAATCCAGAATATTATAAAAAAAATAAAACAGAATTTGATTCTGCTGGATGGAAGGAATTAAATTCTTCAAATGCATTTTGGTGGATGAAAAAATAATATATAATAGATAGAAAATTGGAGTTTGTATGTTTAAAAAGTTGTTTTTATTATTAGTTTTTAGTTTTACATTAATTTCTTGTACATCAGTTCCAAAGGATAGTGCTTATTACAAAGAAAATATAAAAGACTTTTCTCAAATCAAATTACAAAATGGAATTCCTGTAATATTAAAAAATGTACCAACTTCAAAAATTACAGTTATACAAATGATTATTGAAGGTGGAACTCCACTTCTTTCTACTGATAAAAGTGGACTCGAAAATGTAACTTTAGAATTAATGCTTCATGGATGTGATTTATATTCTTACGAAGAAATAAAAAAATTAGAGTACGAAATTAGTTATTCACTTACTATGTCTAGTTCCAAAGATTACTCAGTTGTTAGATTAAAATGTATTGATAAAGATTTTGATACCGTATTTTCATTATTTGCCGATTCAGTTTTAAATCCTTTAATGCAAAAAGAAGATTTTGAACAAATTATGAATGAAAAAAAAGAATCTGTACAACAAGTTTTAAGTAACCCCTCGTCATTATTAGGAAGAGAAGTTCATAAAATAGCTTATAAAAACCATAATTATGCAGCATTAGTATCTGTAACAGAAGAATCAATAAACTCAATTTCATACAAAGATGTTATAGAATGTTACAATAAAATATTAAATTCCAATAGAATAAAGTTTGTTGTAGTAGGAAACTTTAATACTGACAGAACAGAAATTTTAAAGAACAGATTAGATGAATATTTTGGTAATATAAAAACAGAAGATTTTAATGTTCCAATTATAAATAAAGTTTCAGTTAAAAACGAAGTTGTTAATATTACAAGTGAACAAGCTGGAGATGTGGGATATTTAATTGGATTTTTTAATTGCCCAAATCGATATGATTTAGATTATGTTCCATATGCAATAGCGACAATGTATCTTGATGATATTTTATTTTCTTATGTAAGAGAAAATAAAGGAGCAGTGTATTCTATAGGCTCAGGAATTCTTGGCGGAAAAGAAATGTTAGGAGCCATAAGTGCATTTAAAGTAAGCGATAAAGAAAACATAATAAAACTTATAAATGAAAGCATAGAAATGTTTCCAAACCAAAAAGAAATTGAAACAAAATTAGATCAATACAAAAATAAGTATATAACAACACTATTTAGCTCTTCACAAAATATTACAGGTGTTGCTTCAAACATTGTTATATCATTAGAATATGCAAATAACCCTACAAAATATTTAGAAAGAACGAAAGAAGTTCAGAATGTTACTGCAAAACAAGTTCTAGAAGCCTATAAAAAATACTTATCAAGAGAAAATGATAAAAACCCAATTACCTGGGTATTTTGTAAAAAAGATAAAAACTAATTATTTGCTAGATTCTGTTTTTATTCGCCTTTCTATAACAGTATAATCTTCTTTGTCGGGAGGCATACCAAATATAGAATCTTCGATTTTTCTGTGTAGAGTTTCAGAAACATAAGATCGTATTGACTCAAGAGATTTTTTGTTAGTATCAACCTGAATCATCAAAATTCCAGTATAAAATTCAGTACCAGGTTTTAATGCAAAAACTTTTACATTAATAAGCATCTGTTTTGCATTTAACATAAGACTTATATTTGTAATAATTTGATTTTCTCTAATAGTTCTAATTTGCCTAACAGGAATTTGTACAGCAATCCCAGCTGCACTAATATCAATAATTTTGAACTTAAACATAATATTGTTTTTTATCCAAAATATTTCTGAAGAAGGATCTTCTATACAACTAGCACGAACATATTGTCGTCTTCCCTTAGCATTAAAAGAATCCAAAGATTTTACAATTTCTCGTAAAGTTATATCAGGATTCTCATTCATTTTAAAAACACCAGCAGTATGCTTAGTTTCTCTCATGAATCGTCTTACAGTTTCTGTTTCGTGACGCTCCGTAATTACACCAACTTCACAATCACTAAATTCAGATTCTTGCTCAATAGTATTAATAAATTTAATCCACGAACCAGGAGTATAATAATTGTCAGGATTTATAAACAAAATTGATTTTGGATGTTTGCGTAAAATATTTTTTACATTCTTGTAGTCGTTAATAATATAACTTTCATATTCAAGAGTTCTGAGACGCTCTAAAACATCGCTTTGGAAGGTGTGGCTAGGATATAGAAAAAAAACTTTTTTTCCAAAAATGTCACTTTCAGCCATAAAACCTCCCATATTTAATTATAGTTTTTTATATCTTTAATTATAACATGAGATATAGGGGGATTTCTACTAAAAAAGAAAGTTATATACTAAAGATAAGAAAATTCTAATCTAACGATTAATATAAAATTTATTTTAAAGTTTTGTTTAACCGTGATAAAATATAAACATGAGTACACATATTAATGCACCAAAAGGTGCTATAGCAGAAAGAATATTATTACCAGGTGACCCTTTAAGAGCAAAATTTATAGCAGAAACTTTTTTGGAAGATGCAAAATGCTATAACCAAGTTAGAGGAATGTTAGGATTTACAGGAACATACAAAGGAATTCCAGTTTCTGTACAGGGAACAGGAATGGGACAACCATCTATATCAATTTACGCTACAGAACTTTTTAAAGATTACGAAGTACAAACAGCAATTAGAGTAGGAACAACAGGTGCAATTCAGAAAGATATAAAATTAAGAGACACAATTATTGTAAATTCAGCGTGTACAGATTCTGCAATGCAAAAAACAAGATTTGGAGACATGCACTATGCTCCAACAGCCAATTTTAACCTTGTAAAAACAGCAGATAGTATAGCCCAAGAAATGGGAATAGATTACACAGTAGGCTCAGTTACATCTTGCGATATGTTTTATGACCCTAAAGAATCATGGAAGACTTGGGCAAAATATGGCGTTTTAGGAATGGAAATGGAAAGTGCAGAACTATTTACACTTGCCGCAGAATTTAACCGAAAAGCTTTGGCAATAATGACTGTTAGTGACCATATTGTGCTAGGTGGACAAACCACAGCAGAAGAACGCCAACTAACATTTACCAATATGATAAAATTGGCATTAGAGACAATTATAAAATTCTGATGATTAATTAAAACTTAAATAATTTGCAGAATAAACTTAAAAAAGATGTATTATATAGAAGAAAGTTTATAAAAAAAGAAAAACAAGTTTATTGATTAATGTAAAGTTTTGTAATTGCACAGATAATTAAAAATTACTTAAGATAGTATCAAAATTTTCTTTTAATGTGGCTTTTAATTCCGCTTTTGAGCGAGAAGCATCTCTAATAAAAAAATCGGCAGGATTAACCTTTAAAGCTTCTGCAATTCTCACCATCATATCAAAGGAAGGCTTTGCCTTGCCAGACTCGATTCCTCCAATGGTACCTGTCCCACAATCACACAATACTGATAAATAGATTTGAGATATTCCAGCTTGTTCTCGGTAATATTTCATGTTCATTCTAAATGTATCAAGATATTTGTTCATGTCTTCAATTTAATCGAGAAAGTATATTTTGTTTTATTTTGACACCGAGAATTGGAGGTGTTATAATCGAATATACCGAGAAATAGTGAATTTATAGTTTGCGTTTTCGAGAAGATTTATTTCTAAGGCATTCGTCGAATGATAAAAAACTATTCTTAGGAGGAAAAAGAAGAATGACAGTTGTCTCAATTAAAGCAGACTCAGGAGATATTGCAGGAAGATGGAGGATGGATCCTGAAAGAGCGGAGAAGGCTGATTATCTATTAGATGAGAATACTGGAAAAGTATATACATTTGATGGGGTATCAAACAAAGATGCTGGAGGTAGAGCAGCTTTTAAGGGGTTGAAAGAAGAAACATCTTCATCAGTTATAAACAATATTCATGAGAAGGTTAAAACTGATCGTGTTCAGGGTGATCAGTATCCTGTCCACTATCATGATATATAAAAATTAAAACTCTTATGTTAATAATAGAAAATAATACTTAACATAACGCGATGCAAAAAGTTTACATGATAGTATTGGTGCGGATCATGTTTATTTTACTGACAAAGACGGAAATGAAACAAAGATTTAAGTTTCATTTTTGTTGAACAAAGAAGTTATTTAAAAATCTTACGTTGTAAGAAAAAAGATTATGACTTTGTATAAAATGTATAAAAGGGGTAAAAGAAATGGCAAAAGGATTAGAGTGTCCAAACTGTCACAAATTAACATTACACAACAAAGATGGGGATTTAGAATGTAGTAGTTGTGGCTATACAGCTGTACTTCCTAATTTTGATGGTGCAAGGCCTGGAAAAGGTTATAAATGTCCATACTGCAAAACTTGGACTATTTTTAGTGGTACTTGTACTAAATGTGGTTTTACAGAAACACAACATTAGTTCTAAATTCGAGTTTTTATTTTAGGACAAGATTTCAGTCTACATTCTAAAATGTGGACTGAAATACAACGGACTATCGAAGAAAGTAAGGCGGAAAACTATATAGCAGAAACAAATGTACATGTATTTTATCAACAGGACAGTGGCGATTTTGCAATTCGTGTTGATGGCAGAGAAATGCTTCATTTGGATAATATTCCACAGGTATCTGTTGCGAAACATGAGGCACTTCGTCTACGTGATAGTATTGGTGCGGATCATGTTTATTTTACTGACAAAGACGGGATTGAAACAGAGCTTTAAGTTTCATTTTTGTTGAACAAAGTAGTTATTTAAAAATCTTACGTTGTAAGAAAAAAGACTATGACTTTGTATAAAATGTAGAAAAGGAGTAAAAGAAATGGCAAAAGAAGTAGAGTGTCCAAACTGTCACAAATTAACATTATGCAGCGAATATGGTGTTTTTGAATGTAGTAATTGTTGCTATACAGGTGTACTTCCTAATCCGGATGGACCAAAGCCTGGAAGAGGTAAAAAATGTCCATTCTGCAAAACTTGGACTATTTTTAATGGTACTTGTGATAGATGTGGTTTTACAGAAACACAACATTAGTTCTAAATTCGAGTTTTTATTTTAGGACAAGATTTCAGTCTACATTCTAAAATGTGGACTGAAATACAACGGACTATCGAAGAAAGTAAGGAGGAAAACTATATGGCAGAAACAAATGTACATGTATTTTATGAACATGATAGTGACGATTTTGCAATTTATGTTGATGGCAGAAAAAAGCTTCAGTTGGATCATATTCCACATGTATCTGCTGCGAAACATGAGGCACTTCATCTACGTGATAGTATTGGTGCGGATCATGTTTATTTTACTGACAAAGACGGGATTGAAACAGAGCTTTAAGTTTCATTTTTGTTGAACAAAATAGTGCAAAATTCTAACAAGGTTTTGCACTATTTTATTAACGATGTGTAATAAGGAGAAATTTATGAAATATACGATGTAGTTAAAGCAATAAGTGCTAAGTCCGGTCTTTATAAAGATGACATTTTGAGAGAAATTACCGAAAACAGAGGCCTATTATCTTCTGATGACTACGAGGATCTATGCGCAATTATTAACAATGCAGATTCTCTTGGTTCAAGGGAGTATGGACTTATATTTGAGATATGTGACCAAGCATGCAAAAGATAATCTTTATTATTTGCACTTTAGTTAAGTTGATTTTAAGGACTGATTCCTAGATTGTAAAGGAGCAGTCCTTTTAATTTAACTTTAATTTTCTTTCTCAATCATTCTCCTTCCACACCCACACACAACAAACCTACTGCCTTAATTTTTCATAAGGAAAAAATCCATTAATCATAATTTCTTATATATAAAGAATAAGCGACTAAGGAGAATTCGTTATGAAAAAGAAAATTTTCAAAGAATTTAAAATTAATGGAAAAACTGTTGGGGCATGGGTTGTTAAAAAAAAGTGTGGTGTCTTACCAGTATGACTTTTCTTTATATCTAATTCACGAAAAACATTCTCAGGGTGATGAATGGTGGTATACCTATGATTCAAAAGGTAATCAGATTTACGCTAAGCATTCAACTGGAGATGAATATTGGACGGACTTTGATGCTAAAGGAAATGAAATTCATACAAAGTTTTCAGACGGAACTGAAAAATGGTATGAGTACGACACAAAGGGAAATCTTATTCACGAAAAATCTTCAACAGGACATGAAAGTTGGCATGAATACGATTCTTTCGGAAAAGAAATCCATTTTTACGATTCTGAAGGCTATGAAATTTGGCGAACCTATGATTTTAGCGGAAAGGAAATTTACTCTAAAGATTCTTTTGCTGTTGAAAGATGGTACGAATATGATTCAGACGGAAACAAAATCCACTTTAAAGATTCCCAAGGAAATGAATGGTGGAAAGAAGTTTTTGAAAAAAGTCTTCATACAAAATATTCAACAGGATTTGAGCGATGGATAGACTTTGACTCAATGGGTAATGAAATTCATTCCAAAGATACTGACGGCATCGAGTTTTGGATAGAATACACCTATAATGATAAAGGCAAAATACTTAAAAGAATTACCTATAAGACAGTGTAGAACGGTGTCTTTGAAAAATCTTTTCCAAAATATGTAGTATTAACACAGAAAGTAAATAAAAATGTATTAATACTACATATATGATTTGTTTTTATAAAAAACTCCGTTTATAGCTTACACAGGAAGTCTGTATAACTTATACAGGAAGTCTGTAGAGCTTATACAGAGAGTCTGTAGAGCTTACACAGGGAGTCTGTAGAGCTTACACAGAGAGGCTGTAGAGCTTACACAGGGAGTCTGTAGAGCTTATACATGAAGTCTGTAGAACTTACACAGAGAGTCTGTAGAGCTTATACAGAGAGTCTGTAGAGCTTACACACGAAGTCTGTAGAGCTTATACAGGGAGTCTGTAGAGTTTACACAGAGAGGCTGTAAAACTTACACAGGGAATCTGTA
>JAGBBT010000112.1 GCA_017938365.1 Treponema sp. | reverse complement strand
ATCTCCAAGACTACCTGTTTTTCTGCCTTTGTACAAACAGCCATGAGCTTGAGCGTTGTCTTCTATAAGTTTTAAGTTATATTTTTTACAAAGTTCTGCAACTTTCTCTGAATAAGCACATTGTCCGTATAAATGAACAATCATAATTGCCTTTGTTTTTTTTGTAATTTTTGATTCAATCAAAGAATCATCAATCTGTAAAGTTTCTAAAGAAGGTTCAACAAGAACAGGAACAAGATTATTTTCTGTAATTGCTAAAATTGATGCAATATAAGTATTTGCAGGAACAATAACTTCGTCTCCTTCTTTCATTATACCAAGTTCAATATATCCACGTAAAATCCAAATTAAAGCATCAAGACCGTTTGCACATCCAATTGTATATTTTGTTCCTATATATTTTGAATAATTTGCTTCAAAAGTTTCGTTCTCTTTACCTTGAAGATACCAACCAGAATCAACAACACGACTAACAGCTTGATGAATTTCATTTGAATATTTGTCTGTTACATCTTTTAAACTTAAAAATGGAATTTTCATTTATTTTGCTCCTTCAAACTAAATAGAACAGGCATTTTTGTTAGCAACTTATCTTTTATTAGATTTATTGTATATCTAACAATAATATCAATAACCAAACAAAATACAAACATTACAACAACAGAAATGATCATACAAATCAGCATTTCACTTATACCTCCCCCCACAAATTTTGGAAGAATAAGATATTTTTTCCAGAGTAAATTTATTGAGTAATGAGTATGTATACAGTAAATAGCAAATACTGATTTCGAAATATAATTCACAATTTTATTATTAAAATTAAGTTTATTAAATAAAAGAAATAAACAAATAGCATTTACTACAGTAAATACAGAACAATAGTTATAAAGAGACGGAAGTTTATGAATAAATAAGGTCATTATTATTGAAGAAAGAACATAAATTATTATTAATAAAAAAGTATTCCCATTTATATTATTTCTTCGCAAATAAAAACCTATAATCAAGCAAACAACGAATTGAACAATTGTATAACCTGCACCATTACCATTTATTGAAATAGGAGATATTCCATTTAAATTTAATCCTAAATTATTAACAATATCTATAAAAGTAGGTAATAAAACAAATATTACTAATGTAAAGAACAAGAGTAAGTTTTGTATTTTTTTTGTAGTATTATCAAAAATCAAAGCAACAAAAGGTGAAAATATATATGTTATAATATAAAATATTGCAAAATAATTCGCAGGAATAAAACAACCTACTAATGCTTTTAGAGAAAAAACATTTTCATTTAGCACTATAGAGAGCATCAAGTCAAATAGATTATATAAAATTACAATAAATAGTAAATCAACAATTTTAGATAATTTCACAGTTTTATTATAAGCTAGAAAATATCCACTTATTATCATAAAACAATTTACGGCACAAATACTTAACGATTCAAAAAGATATAATATAAAATTGTTTACAGGAATATTTTTCACATAATTAAATGCTCCACCCATAGAACCATTGTTGAAATGAAGAAGAATAACCATAAACATTAATACAATTCTTAACAACTCTATATTTGAATTTCTGATAGTTTTATCCACTTTATACCTCTCTAACAAATCTAGCAGGATTTCCATACCAAACAGTATTTGCAGGAACATCTTTTGTTACAACACTTCCTGCCCCTATTAATGCATTTTCTCCAATAGTAATTCCTGCTAATATTGTTGCATTAGCCCCAATACTTGCACCTTTTTTTATTATTGTTTTAGAAAGCTTCCAATCAGGATTTTTTGAACGAGGAAACAAATCATTTGTAAATGTAGCATTTGGTCCAATAAAAACATCATCTTCTATTGTAATTCCGTCCCAAATTTGAACACCACTTTTTATTGTAACATTATTTCCAATTTCAACTTCATTTTCAATTAAAACTTGCGCACAAATATTACAATTTGAACCTATTTTTGCCTGAGGAAAAACAACACAAAATTGCCAAATATTTGTATTTTCACCGATATTTGTGGATTTTACATCAGATGTTGGGTGTATCATAGATTATTTTTTTAAACTCTTTAAAAATTCATCATAACTTCTAATGTATTCTTTTTCATCATAATATTCAGAAGCTAAAACAACTAATTTACAACCATAGCTAAAATCGTGCATTTCACGCCACATTCCAGGACCAATATATAAACCTACATCTGGACGATTAAGTAACACTTCTTCACGATTTGTTCCATCATCTAAAACAAATCTACAAGCTCCATCCATTGCAATTATGATTTGCTCTAGCTTTGTATGTGCATGAAAACCCCGGGATTCATTTGGAAGAGTATCAAACATATAATACATTCGTTTGATTTCAAAAGGAATATTTTTATTTCCTTCAAGAGAAACAAGTTTTCCACGATTGTCACCGTGAACTGTCATATCTATAAGTTTGTAGTTCATGATATTTTTAGTACCCTATTCCTTATTTATATTCTTCTTAAAATCATACTACCATTTCATATAAATAAACTCAAGAATCTATATCTTTGAATATTCAATATTAATAAAATATGTTTCCTCCCCATTAGCAGCCATTTCCCTTTCATCTAAGACTTTCAAACATTTTCTCTAAAATCCTAGTTTGTACCAATGGTAAACATTCCTCATACATTGTAGCAGCACGTATGTTTGTAAGACGCCCTTCGTTTTTTGGTATTTCAATCTCAAAACTTTCTTTAAAAATCCAACGTACATTGACATATAATTGTTTCCAATTTTTTACAATTTTTGGATTTTTTACGGTTTCGTCCATTAAGCAATCAAAAAGATTTTTAGTTACAATTCCAATTCCTTTTACAGTTATGGTTCTGGATCCTGGTTGATTACTTTTTAAATAAATTATATCTCCAACTTTTATGGAAGCTACAAGTGAATACAAATCATCAGCCGATTTTTTATTCCATCCAATTATTGCTTTAGATTCACTAAAAAAAGTTTCTTTCTTTTCTTCACTATCGCTCCAAGTTGAACCAAAACCAAATATCGCCATTCTTTCCTCCACTGTTCTTTTTACAGATTAAGATATTTTTGTTTATTTTACAATCATATTTAGATTTGATTTTATATACTTTAACATTCTAAAAAAAAGTGATATGATAAAACAGAAATGAAAAAAACAGTTACAATACTTCTTTCAACCTATAATGGTGAAAAATATCTAGAAGAACAATTACAATCTCTTTTTAAACAAACATATTGGGAAAACTGTACATTGTTTGTTAGGGATGATGGCTCAAAAGATGGTACTATTGATATTTTAAAAAAATATGAAAAAGAAAAAAAATTAATTCTTAATTGTGGAGAAAACATAGGTTTTGTAAAAAGTTTTTTTTGGTTGCTAAATAATGCCCCAAAAGCAGATTTTTATTCTTTTTGTGATCAAGATGATGTATGGTTTGAAGATAAAATAGAAAGAGCTGTTGGTATGTTATCTGAAAAAGATTTGAATAATCCTCAATTATATTTTTCTGATTATGATTTTTATTCTTCAAATCTAAAATTTATTTCTACAAGAAATACAAGCAAAAAGACTCCTTCATTTTACGAAGCTCTTACTGATTGCAGAGCTGCTGGATTCACTATATTAATTAACACACCTTTTTTAGACGAATTAAAAAAAATAAACTCTAATAATATTTTTTATCATGATTATTTAATGTATTTATTATCCTTCT
>JAGBBT010000111.1 GCA_017938365.1 Treponema sp. | reverse complement strand
TTCCAAAAATTTATCAAAAAATCCGCCCAAATAAAAAACCAAAACAGAATGATTTTTTTAATGAACTTTGTTTTATAACAAAAAGAAATGGAACTAAACATATCCAAGCAAAATAAGAAATTCCTTCTTCATGAATAAAACTCGGATGTGAAATCGAAAATAAAAAACAAGATATGATTATTAAAAAAAAAGGAAATAACTTTGAAAAAAAGTTTTTCATAACGAAAAAACCTATTTTTCTGTTTTTACAGGAAGATCCCAAAGTGCTTTTCTTAATTCTTGTCCAGAACGGAAAGCAGCAACATAGTGCGGAGCTACAGACAACTGTTCCCCAGTCTTTGGATTTCTAGCCTTTGAACGACCTTTTCTTAATCTTGGTTCAAAAGTGCCGAATCCACGTAACTCAATTGTATTGCCATCTTTTAAGGCAATTTTTAATTCGTCAAGGAGTTTTTCTACAACTTCCTGAACTGTCTTTTTTTCAAATTTTGTGTTTTGGTAAATAGACTCAACTAAATCATACTTGGTAACTTTTTTTTCGCCCATAACTTTACCTCACCTAAAAAAAAGAAAAAAAATCCCTGATACAAACAATATAAAATTGTAGTATCAGGTTTTTTAGACTAAGTGTCTTTAATTATTTTGCAGACGCAGCACCAAATGAAACATTGTAAAGTTTCATCATACGTGACTTTTTGCGTGAAACAGCATTGCGTGTAAGAACACCCTTGCTACGTGCAGAATCAAGCTTAGAAACTAGAGTTGTAAGTTTTTCCTGTGCAAGTTTTGAATCTTTGCTCTGTACAGCTTCTACAAACTGTCTAACATAAGTGCGACATTCACTTTTGATTGCTTTATTGTGCAAACGGCGAACTTCGCTCTGTGCGTGTTTTTTTTCTGCAGATGTTTTTTTTCCAGCCAAAGGAGGCACCCCCAATTAAAAAACTTCATTAATATTACCAAAGGGTTTATTTATAGTCAATAGATTATTTAAGTCTTAATTTACCAGTTAATTCTTTTAGATAATTGACACCCTCCCTTTAATTCATTATCATATTTGAACATATTCGAATATATTTTTGGAGGATAGTCATGGCTGGAGCTAGTAAGAACTCTCGTACTACAGTTGCAACACAGAAATTTGAATGCCCTGATTGTGGTGGCGAAATTGTAATGAAAACTATGTACGAAAACGGTAGACTCAAAAACATTGCTGAATGCGCAAAATGTAAACGCACAGAGCGCCGTCCTAAAGATTTTAAAAAATAATCTTTATCGATAATAAAAAAACTGCTTAAGTTCCAGTGCACTAGAACATTAGCAGTTTTTTTTTATTTTAAATAGCTTATTTTATTTACCAGAACGCCAAATATCTAACTGTTCTTGGATAAGTTCTTTGCCTTTTGCAAGTAAATTTGCTTGTTCATCTTTTCCGTGTGGAGCTGAAAATATTCCAACAATTTTAACTTTGTAACTTCCATTATGTAGATTTTTAAATATTGTTCCTAAGTTATTAATTTTATATCCACCTTCTAAAGCACAAACCACAACAGGAAGATTTGTTGCATCACAAAGTCTTCTAAAACCTGCTGCATAAAAAGTTCCTAAATCACCATTCTTACTTCTTGTTCCTTCTGGAAAAATTACTGGTATTTGATTTCTTTCGATTACCCTTTTACCAAAAGAATCTATAGTCTTCATTGCAACAGAAGGACTACCCTTTCTTGGAACCATACAATGTTCTTCACCTCGTAACATTTCAGAAACAAGTGGTATATGTCTACTAAGTTCGTCTTTAGCAACAAATCTAATAGCTTTATTCATAAAAAAAAGCATATAAACAGGTATATCTAGTAAACTTTGATGATTAGACATTACAATAAATTGAGATGGTAATTTATCTTGATTTTCTTTGTATCGCTCTAATCTAAAGTTTTTATATAAATCTAAACAAGCAAAAACCTGTCTAGCACATACATTTCTAATGTATTTTGATATTGCTAAATTCCATTTTTTTGATATAGGGTAAGCAATAATATTTAATATTGCAGGTGGTATTACAATAACTAATAAGCATGAAAGTGTTAAAAAATTAGACAAAAAACTAAGCATAAATAAATTGTATAGTTAATCAAGGAAGTTTGCAACTGCACGAGCAATTACATCAACGGAATCATATAATTTTTGAGTTTCAGGAACACTTGTTGTAAACATTTTTCCATAAAATTTTTCTACAATTCTTTTATCAAAAACAACCACTGCTCCTTTATCATCTGATCGTCTTATTAATCGTCCAAAACCTTGTCTAAATTTAATTACAGCCTCAGGAACTGATAAATCCATAAATGAATTTCCACCTTTTTTTTCGATTAAATCTGAACGAGCAGCAAACACAGGATCTGAAGGTACTCCAAAAGGCAATTTTACAATAATGACCTGAGATAAAGATGTACCAGGAACATCTACACCTTCCCAAAATGAATCAGTGGCAAATAAAACACTGGAATTATCATTTTTAAAAGTTGATAACAATCTAAACCTATCATCGTCACCCTGTTTTAAAATATTTATTCCACTACCCTTTAATTCCGCTCTTACAAAATCACAGGCATGTCTTAAAGAATCATAAGCTGTAAATAGAACTAAAGTTCTTCCAGAAGCAGCCTTTATTAATTTTACAATCGAATTCTCTATATAATTCTGATAATCATAGGAAGATGGTAATGGAATATCTTTTGCTACAGCAAATAATAAGTTTGTTTTATACGGAAAAGGTGATAAAAAATTACCTTCTCTTACCCTATCTTTTTCGACAAAAGAAACACCTGTTCTCTTTTTCCAAAAAGAAAATTTTCCGCCAATACCTAATGTTGCCGAAGTACAAACAACACTATCCATTGGTTCAAAAACACCCTTGTTCATTAATGGTGCAATATCTAATGGAGTTTGAATAAACTGCATATAAAAAGGATTTTCAATTCCCTTTGCCAATGACGAACTTAATTTTGTCTTTTGAAGCCAAAAAACAGAATCAGTTTTTTCATCCCACTGAGAAAAATTATTCAAAACAGAAACAACATCATCTAATCTTCTTAATACAGCTTTAGATTCATATAAAACTGGACTGTCTTTATCATCATCATTAATTCCTTCTATGACAGTTCTAACATTGCCTACAAATTCTGCAATATCTTTTTGCAAAATAGACATATTATTTAATATGACAGAAATTCGACTTCTTTCATTTTCATAAAATCTAAAGGAATAATCATTTTCCATTAATTCCAATGCAGAATCTTCTAAATTTTGTAATGAAAGTCTAATTTTATTTATATTACTTAATAATTCATCAACATTATCTTCTGATGATGACAATGTTGATAATGTAAAAATAAACCCTCCAGCTGCACCTTTACGTTGTCTATACATTAAATTAAGTTGCTTTTGGATTTTAAATCTATTTATTGTTAAACTAAAAAAACTTGTTGCAGCGCTTTCTATTCCATGAGCTTCATCAAAAACAACTCTTTTATAAGGTGGTAAAACGGCTGTATCATCAAATCCAATACCTTCTAGTCTTGATTCTATATCAGCAAATAAAATGTGATGATTTACAACTAATAAATTTGCATCAGCGGCCTCTTTTCTTACTTTCATGACAAAACATTTTTCACGAAAAGGACATCGCATTCCCATACAAGCATCGGCTTCGGAATTAACTTTTTGCCATACACTTTCTGGAGGCATAAAAGCTAAATCGCTTTTACTTCCTGTTTTTGTTTCTTTAGACCAATCTGATATTTTGTCAAATATTTCTTGTTCTTCATTAAATAAATCTCTTTCTTTACCAGATTCTTCTAATCGTCGCAAACATAAATAATTTTGACGACCTTTTACAAGAACAGCTTTTATTTTTTTTTCTACAATCTTTTCTGCTTCTGGAATATCTTTTTCCATAAGTTGTTGCTGAAGATTAATCGTACCTGTAGAAATTACAACTCGTTCTTTATTATTTATTGCCCAAAGAATTGAAGGTATTAAGTATGAAAATGACTTTCCAACACCTGTCCCTGCTTCAAAAACACCTATAGAATTATTATTAAATGATTGAACAATGTTTTTTAACAACTCAATTTGAACAGCTCGTTCTTCATAATTTTTATTCTTTTTTGCAAAAGGTCCATCTTTTGAAAGATAATATGCTGTATCATCAATACTTAAAGGCTTTATTGTAACTGGTAAAATAGGCTCCATTACAACATAAACCTCTGAACAATCATTGTTTATAATATAAAAACCTTGAGCTTTTTCTGAACAATCAGAAGCTATTCCTAAATCTGCCTCTGAGGGAACTAAATATCCTGAAGGATGATTATGAATTAAAACCTCTCCTTTTCGGCTTTCGTGATAATTTATAGGAACACTATTTTCGTTTCCTCTTGCTGCTGTAATTATAGAAACAACAACACCTTCTTCATTTATAAAGCCTATAAAAAAAACTTCATTTCCATCAGCATTCTTAATTTGAGTTTTTATTTCTAACCTTACATCATCTGTAAATCTTTTTTTGACTTCACTCATAACTATTTAGTTTTTTGAAATGCTACTCGTTCATCTCCATCAAGCAGATAAATTATACCACAATATTTAAATCCATTTTTTTCTAATAAATTTTGCATCGGAATATTTTTTTTGTGGGTATCAATTTTTATATTCGGAATCTGATTAAAACACCAATCAAAAACAAATTTTCCAATGCCTTTTTCTTTTCCATTACTTGCTATTCGATGTATTACTCCATAAGAATTATTATTTAACCATTCTCCTTGATAAATCTTTTTATAAGTAATATCTTCTTCTATCGCAAAATAAAAAGTTCCTAATATATCATTATCATCATTAACAACAACATAACTTTTTTGAGCATTGATGTCATTTTTTATAACATCAATTTGTGGATAACCGTTAATCCATTGAAAAGTATTTCCATTAGAACGCATAAATTGTCTTGCAAATTCATATGTATACATTATTGAATCTAAATCTTTGTGTGTAGACTTTCTGATATGCATTTAAATACTCCTAATGACTTAACAAAGACCTTCGTATGCTAAATTTTGACTACCATCGATTGTTACTGTAAGATCCATTTCTAAGTTTTTTGTAGCATCCTTACAATCTAACAACCAAACCAAATTTGGATTTATCATAGATAATAATTCTAGAGAAATTTCACTATCTTCTTCTGCTATTACACCATTAACAAATCTAAGAATCGGAATAAAATCTTCGGTTATTTTTTTGCACACAAGAATTAATCCACTTTTTGTTTTTCGCATATATGAACGGAAATCATTTGGCTCAGAAATTTTAAATACTCTTCCACTTGATTTTTTACTATTTGGATTTGAATATCCTCCCACACCAGATGCAACTACATTTCCAACAAAAAGAACTTTTACTGTATTAACTTTTATGGGATTATTTATAGGAATTCCAGCCATCATGATAATTCTATCACTTAACTTTATAATACCAGAATCCAATCCTTTTTTTATTGCATTCTGAACCATTTGCTCACTATCATCAACAATTTCTGTTAACATAGGATAAACACCCCAACATAACATAAGTTGTCTCTGAACCTTTGGTATTGGAGTTACAGCAATAATTGATTGTTCTGGTCTAAATTGACTTATCATCCTAGCTGTATTTCCTAATAATGTAGGTGTTACAATAGCTATTGCTTTTAATTCTTTTGCCATAAAAAAGGCATTTTTTGCAACTATATTCTCAATTCTTTTACTATTTGGAATATCTTTATCTAACTCAAACATTCTAGAAGTATATTCTTCGCTATCTTCTACAGATCGAGCGATTGTTGCCATTGTTTCTACTGATTCTACAGGATATTTTCCATTAGCAGTTTCTCCAGAAAGCATTGTTGCATCAGTACCGTCAAATATGGCATTTGCAACATCTGTTAATTCTGCACGAGTTGGACGAGGATTTGATATCATACTATCAAGCATCTGAGTTGCTGTAATAACAGGTTTTCCGGCTTGTCTACATCGACTAATAATATACTTTTGAGCTAATGGAATTTTTTCTGTTGGTAACTGAACTCCTAAGTCACCTCTTGCAACCATGACTCCATCGGCTTCAGCTATTATTCCGTCGATATTATTTAACCCTTCTTCATTTTCAATTTTTGCAATAATTAAAGCCTTACTTTTAAGACTATTTAAATAATTTCTAATTTCAACAATCTCAGATGGAAAACTAACAAAACTTGCTGCAATAAAATCAACATCTTGAGATACACCAAAGGCTATGTCAGCTTTATCTTGTTCTGTCATTATTGGTAATCCAGCATGTAAACCAATAATATTTACATTTTTTTTGCTACCAATCGAACCAGAATTTTTTGCAGTACAAAAAACTTTGTTATTCTCTACTTTATCAACTTCTAATTCTATTAACCCATCTGCAATTAAGATTTTTATACCTTTTTTTGCCTTTATAGGTAGTTCTTTCCATGATAAAGAAAGATGTATTTTATCATTGTCTTTTTTACATACAGAACCATCAACTGTAATTTCAACTTTATCACCAGAATTAAATGTTATTAAACCATCACCTTCAACATTTCCTGTTCTAATTTCTGGTCCTTTTGTATCCAATAATAACGCAACTGGAACATTTAACTTTTCAGAAACTCGTTTTACTCTATCCATCGCTTCTTTATGGGATTGGTGACTTCCATGAGAAAAATTAAATCTCGCGACATTCATACCTGCTTTTATAAGCTTTTCTACAATTTTATCATCAGATGTAGTCGGTCCCATAGAACAGACAATTTTTGTTTTGCGTAAATTCATAATTGTTCACCACAATAACATATTAACTAAAATATTAGAACATCTACGTATCAACAAAATAATAAAAAATGATTATTTTATAAAAAAAACTTTCAAAGAAATATTTCTTTGAAAGTTTTTTCAAGAATATTGGTTTACAGACTTTTAGCTATTCCGTAAATATAATCACCTGCTTTTTCTATTTTTCTGACGATATCCATGTATTGTAATTCAGTTTTTACATTCTTTCCTTCTTCAATTCTATGTCTAGCAAGTATTCTTAATTCTTTTTGTGTTTCGTCAACTTTTTCTTCCATTTCTGCAGAAATAGACTTTTCTTCAGTCGTTAAACCTATTACAAGATGGTGACTTACATAGTCAAAGAAATTACGAACTTGATTCATATAAGGAAGTAGTTTTTCATAAGAAGATGAAGTTTCACTTGTTCGTTCTATATATTTCTGTAGTAAATATATTATTGATGTACATTCATCACTTAAAGCTTCTAATCCATTTGTTATTTGAATTAATTTTTGTTTTTGAATGAAATTTAAATAAATCCAATTTCAAATTGAATTTTGTTTGATTACAAACATTTATCCTTCAAATCTTTTATGAAATGTTTGGATAACTTTATTTTCCATTTCATTGATTCCAAAAATTTTCCAAAACGCTCTGAAACGATTTTTAAAATGAAATTAAATTTAA
>JAGBBT010000110.1 GCA_017938365.1 Treponema sp. | reverse complement strand
ATGCAAGTAGCTTTTATAAAAAAGTTAATAATAAACTTCAATATTGGAGTTATAGACAAGTTTTAGACAAGTTGGAAGCTTTAAGTGAGCTTGAAGGTTTCAAACTTATTAAAGTAGATCCAGCTTACACAAGTCAAACTTGCTCTAAATGTGGAACAATTTTAAAGAACAACCGTCAACGGTGAATTTTATAATTGTTCTTGTGGATTAATTATTGATGCAGATACAAATGCAGCAATTAATATTCTACATAGAGGAGCCTATTGTCCCTCTACACAAAAAACTTAATTTTATACATTTTATAAAATTAAGTACAATGAGTTTATTTGATCTTTAAATTTGCTATTTTACTTATAGAAAGGGTAACACAATATGAAATTTCTTGCTTTAGCAGATCTTCACTATAATAACTCTGTCTGGAAAGATGGATATTTTCAATCTTTGTTGAAAGATTTTATTAAAAATAATCAAATTGATTGTGTGTTGATTGCTGGTGATGTCGTAGAATCTAGTTTTATTAAGAACGATAATCCATATCGAATTATTAGAAAGAATATTTTTTCAAATATTGATATTCCTATTGTATTTTGTCTTGGCAATCATGAATTTGCTTATAATTCTATTGAAGCGGTTTTTAATAGAATGAATTTCTTTTCTGATGATACATATGATTGTCATTGTCTTGATATTATTGGGCATTATGACATTAGTTCTGATATTAGAATTATTGGTAATGTTCTTTGGTATGACAATACTCTAAAAGGTATTTCTACTCAGAAAGATGATTTTATTGTTGATGAGTGGCTTGATTCAACTATTTTCAATTTTACTCCGTCTATTAATTGTGCTCGTTGTAAGAAGCAAATTAAAAATAATGTCAAAAATGATGCTAAAAATATTTTGCTTACTCATTGTGTTCCTCATAAAGATTTGAATAGATTTTCTATTGATGAACCATTTAGTAAGTATAATATATATTCTGGATGTGCTGATTTTTTGAAAGATCTTTCTAATGTAGAATGGGCTATTTGTGGTCATACTCACAGAAGGATGAATAAAGTTATTCATAATATTAATTGTGTAAATATAGGAAATGATTATGTCTATAAAACTCAAACAATTGAAAAATTTATATTTGAAGTGTAAAATTTTTGTTATGCTTCATTCATATGACCTTTTTTGGTTAATTTAAAATAGAGAACTATAAAAGGAGTTTATTTATGCAGCAGGTTCACGTTTTTTCTCATGCTGGACGGACTTGGTGATATTGTATATTCATTACATTTTGTAAAAACATATTTAAAAACTGTTGGACAGCAGAATGCAAAGTTTTATTTAGAATATGGAGCACCTGGAAATTTTCATCATGAACATCCATTTGGAAATGTATTGATGACTCAAAAAGCTGCTGAATGGTTTAAGCCATTTTTAGAAACACAGGACTATGTATCATCTGTAGAAATTGTTGAATATGGAAAATATGAAATTCCAGATTCCGAAAAGAAATTTGATTTAAATCTTTTTCGTCGTCTTCCAATTGATTTTAGGTCTATCTATATTCCTAGATGGTATTATTATGTAGTACCTTGTTTTGTTAGAGATATGTCATTTAATGAACCGTGGATTACTTTAGGTTCAGATAATAGAACAAAAGATAAAATTGTCGTTTTTAGATCATCTAGATATCAGAATAAATTTGTTGATTATAGCTTTTTAAATGAACATAAAGATAAATTTGTTTTTCTCGGTTTAGATGATGAATATGACGAATTTAAGAAACTCGTTGATTGTGAACATATTAAAGTAAATGATGCATTAGAAGCAGCAAATTTAATTGGTTCAGCAAAACTTGTTATTGGAAATCAAACATTTTTTTATTCGTTAGCAGAATCTGCTAAAAAAGATAGATTATGTGAATTATCGAATTTTTGTCCAAATACATATGCTCATGGTGGTATGTGTAATGATATTCTTTTTACAGAACAATTTAAAATTATAATGGACAAATGGTTTTCAGAAAATTAAAAAATAAAAAGGAGATAAATTATTATGGATGTTAATGTTCCACCAACTAATCATATTACGGTACTTGATGGTCAAGGATGGATAGGACTATTAAATACTATGGGAGCTGAAGTAGATATTACTAATGCAGCTCGCGTTTCATTTGGCAAAAAGAAAGAAAAATTTGATGATGCTGATTTGAAACTAATGAATTATCTTATTAAGAATAAACATATGACTCCATTTGAACACATCACGATGACGTTTTCAGTTCATTGTCCTCTATTTGTTCGCTCACAGTGGCACCGTCATAGAAGCTGGTCTTATAATGAAATTTCTCGCAGATATACAGATGAAGAAATTACATTTTACCTTCCAAAATCACTTAGAGTTCAATCTGAAAACAATAAGCAGGCTTCAATTGAAGGATCACATATTAAAGATGAAAAATCACTAATTTGTGATATGGATATTCAACAGATTCATGCTTTTCAACTTTATAAGAAACTTCTTGATGCTGGAGTATGTCGTGAACAAGCTCGTGGCATTCTTCCTCAAAATATGATGACAACTTTCTGGGCAACCGTTGATCTTAGAAATCTTCTTGGATTTTTGAAGCTTCGTTGTGATGAACATGCTCAAGTTGAAATTAGAGAATATGCAAATGCAATTAAAGAACTAATTCGACCAATTTATCCGCATGTGATTTCTGCATTTGAGAATCAGGAATTCAAATAAATAAATTATGTTTTGTTTAATTACATATAAAAATATATAATTTGCGAATAAAACTTATTAAATTAAACTTTTATAAATATATAAAAATCGATTTAATTTAAATAAAAAATCTATGAATGTAATAATAGATTTCTTAGTTTAAGCTAACATACATATAAAATTTTGATGTAAATTAATCAAAATTTTATATTATTTTATGTTAGTATATTATAGCTTTATATAATTAAAAATGATAAAGTATGGATAAGTTTATTGAAGCATATAAATTAGTTTTAGAAGCTATTGATGTTTCTGGTAATAATGTATATGATGGGTTATTAACTGCTTATGCTAATAACAAATATAGGTGGTTAGGTTGTAGCAGAGCTAACGCTAATGCATTAGCTCGTTTATTTGCTCCATCACCATTAGGCAGTGATGCTAAGGATGGTTTGATTTTATACTATGCTAGTCGTCCTATGGTAAGATTTCCTAAAAAGGCTGAGGAAGTTTTTTATTCAACAATAGATAAAATTGTACAGGATACCGGTAATGATAAACTTAAAAGACATTTGCAAGCTGGTAATAATAAAATCTATATTATCAATATGTTATCAGATGAGGAAATTGAAAAATATTTTCCAAACTTTGCAAATATATGTGCAGCAAATATGAGACCTGATACGTTAAAGAAAATGTCTGAATATATTCAAGCTCTTATGTTAAAACAAGCTAGACAGGAAGCCGGATCAGATTCGTTATATAAACCAGTACTTCCTAATAATGAATTTTATAGATCTTTAACTAAGTTATTTCCAGGTAAACGATTTGCAATTATGGAAGGAATTGATCCTAAACTACGAAGAGATCTAGATAATCCAAATAAAGTTTTACCTGAATTGAAAGAAGTTGCAGAGTCTATTCCTCTTACAAGTTCAAGATCAAATGTAAAATATGCATTTAATTACAAAAATTACTGGATTGCTGTTTATGTTATAAATAAAAAAGATTACACGACAAAAGTGTACACGATAGTTTACAATTAAAATATAATTGCTATTATAACATATCAAAAATAAAATTGATGATGCTGATTGAAAAATTTACTAAATGATTGCTTTCAAAGAAGAGGGTTTCACATTCTTTTAATTCTTATTGAAGAATATCTATGAATGAGCTGGAGTAGTTTATCTGCGGGAATGTGAATAAAAGCTACAAAGTGGTGCTCATTTTCGTTGTAGAGGGTATCTTTGAGATAAAGCGCTTTCGGTGGGAAAAATCGCGGCAGTTGTTTAGATTAAAATAGATTTAAAGACACATACTGCAAATTATTATATATTAATAATGCAAACATTAATCTTGTTAAGACGAGTTAGTTGACGTGTCTTAGCATGCGATTCAGTCGCAATATACTGAAGATCCAGTTTGTGAGACTCCTGTGATAACTCACCCATGACAATATGGTTAAATTGTTTTAAGTGTCTTGTTTATAGAAAAGTGGAGCAGCAGTCCCCGTAGTGTATTATACAACTGCAAAGTGCTTAAACGGAAGTGATAAGGTTTAAGCACCTTTTTTGTTTAATTTAAAAGTAAAAAGGATTATTTAATATGATTGTATACGTTCGTCCAAGAATTTATTTTGAAAATATTAAAGGAACAGATAAAGAAAAGAAGTTGTTAGAATCTTATAAAGTAATATCAATTAATACTCCAGTTTATGAACCAAAGAAAATTCACAGAGAAGAACCTCCATTTACATTATTGAATAATCC
The DNA here is from genome assembly GCA_017938365.1 of Treponema sp. Classification (GTDB taxonomy): domain Bacteria; phylum Spirochaetota; class Spirochaetia; order Treponematales; family Treponemataceae; genus Treponema_D. The sequence goes on along the minus strand of JAGBBT010000110.1, from coordinate 89,087 downwards.
AAATCTTTTAGTTTTATATTTTCACGATTATTATAAGCCTCTTCAAGATGTTATATTAATGAGTGATGAAGATGCACAAAAAATAAAAAATTTTATTACCGGAAATGAAGATAAGATTTATGTACACTGTACTGCTGGAATTTCAAGATCTGGTGCGGTTGGAACATTTTTAAGTGAATATTTTAATGGTAAAGATTCTAAAGAACATAAGCATTTTTTAAATTCTCATTGGTTAAATCCAAATCAATGGGTTTATGAAAAAATGAAAAAAGCATATGGAATTTAAACATTTTTAATGTCAATGCTATTTTAATATTAAAATAAAAATAGAAAGGTTTCAAAAATGGATAATAAGAGCTTTTATCTTGTTTATGGCGTTCCTGGTTCTGGAAAATCTACGTATGTTGAGCGTGAATTGAAACCTTTTATTAAAGATCTTCAGCATTTTGAAGCTGATATGTTCTTTTATGATAAGAACGGCGTTTATAACTTTGATTTTAGAAAGCTTGGATATGCTCATAGCTGGTGTCAGTATAAATGTAAAGAAGCTATGAGTAAAGGACTTCCTGTTTGTGTTTCTAACACTTCTTTGACTCCCAGAGAGCGTTTTATTTATTTTAAAATGGCAAATGAATATGGATATAAAGTTTATATTCATCAGTGTATGGGAGAATTTCAGAATGTTCATGGTGTTCCTGATGAAAAAGTTCAGCTGATGAAAAAGAAACTTACTAGTGTTACTGACGCTGAGATTAATAAGTTTTTTGATATTTGGCATGAATGTATTTAACATGATTAAAACTTATAAAATTTTTTATTCAACTGAAGATTTTGAAAATGCTATTAAATCTCAGGTGTTTCTTCCTAAATATGTAAAACATGAAAATTTTACTAAGATTTATAAAAATGTAGAAATTCCTGAAGTGTATGTCACATGTTGGAATGAAAACAATCTTATTGGATGTTTAAAACAGCTTTGTGTTTCAACATATGAATATAAAGACTATGATAAAAATCATTTAAGTACTTTTTATGATAGAACGATTATGTATATTTCTATTTCAGATGAATTTAAAAATAAAGGAATAGGAACTACATTAATTGAAAAATATTTTAATGTATATAAAGAACATAATTTGTTTGATACTGTAGTTTTATCACCATTTTCTGTTGAAGGATTTAACTATATTCGTAAAAAGCTTTTAAATCTTGCGTATATGTCAAATATTCCAATAAAGGATTCGTATTGTTTTGAATGTATATAATTAAGTAAAATAATTAAATTTTATATTATATGTTTATATTAATTATAAAATAATGGAAATTTATTTTATGGAACATTGGTATACATCTAAAGAAATACGTTCAATTTTAAAAATTTCTAATCAATATTTGTATCAATTAAAGACAAGAAATAAAATTGAATTTAAACAAATTGGTGATAAAAAATATCTTTATAAATTACCTAATCAATATCAATTTCAAGAAAAACATATTGCAATTTATGCACGAGTTTCTACACCAAAACAAAAAATTGATTTAGAAAATCAAATATCCTTATTAAAAAAATATTTAATTGCTAAAGGTGAGATTATTAAAGAAAAATATGTTTATTCTGATATTGCATCTGGAATGAATGAAAATAGAAATGGTTTAAATAATTTAATTAAAGAAGTTATTAATGGAAATATTTCAGATATAATTATATCAAATAGAGATAGATTAACTAGATTTGGATATGGCTATTTTGAAAATTTCTTTAATAATTTTAATGTAAAAATTATTGAAGTTAATGCACCTGAAGAAAAATCATTTCAAGAAGAACTTACAAATGATTTAATAGCAATCATACATCATTTTTCAATGAAGTTTTATGGAAAAAGAAAATCTTTATTGAATAATTTGAAAAAAGACATCAAACTTTCAGAAAAAGACAAATAGTTTTATAAATAAAAATAAACAATATAAAATATATAAACAAATATGGTTAGAACTGAAAAAATAATTTTAAATGATAAACGATTAAGAGTGATGTTACAAGAATCAACATCAATTTATAATCAGTCTTTATATTTTTTAAGACAATCATATTTTAAAACTAAAAAAGAACAAAAGATAAAAACACCAAACTATTATGAGTTATATAATTTAGTTAAGAATGAAAAATGTTTTAAAGAATCTAATTTAGATTATGTTGCCAAACAAAGTATAATAAAACAGGCTTCAACTAATTGGACGTCATTTATTAAATCAACATTAGCATATAAGAAAAATAAAGATAAATTTAAAGCAAAACCAAAAATTCCAAGATATTTTAAAAATGGAAAATTAAATTTATTAACTTATGATATTAGAAGAATTTCAAAGAAAATTAAATGTCATGATAAATCATATGAAATAAAATTTTTAAAAAGTGATGTTTCTGTTAAAATTCCAAAGTATATTGATAAAGCATCTATTAATTGTTTTAGAATTTTATCTTATTATGATAAATTTAAAATTGAAGTTATTTATGAAAAAGCACAAAATAATTTAAGTTTAAATAAACAAAATGTGATTGGAATAGATATTGGATTAAACAATTTATGCGCCATAACTACAAATAATCAAAATAAATCTTGGATTATTAAAGGTGGGGTATTAAAAAGTATAAATCAATTCTATAATAAAGAAATTGCAAAGATAAAATCTGAACTTAAATTAAAAAATAATAGATATACATCAAGAAAGTTAGAAGGTTTTAATAAAAGACGAGAGCAAAAAATTAATGTCATATTTCATAATATATCAAGAAAAATAGTTAATTTATGTATTAATGAAAATATTGGAAAAATTGTAATTGGACATAACAATAACTGGAAACAAAATTGTAAAATGAGAAAAAATATCTCACAAAATTTTATACAAATTCCATTTAATAAATTAATTTTAATGCTTTCATATAAAGCAAATGAAAATAACATTGATGTAATTATTATTAATGAAAGTTATACTTCAAAATGTGATCACTTGGCATTTGAAGAAATGAAACATCAAGAATCATATTTAGGAAAACGCATTAAAAGAGGTCTATTTAAATCTTCTATTGGTAAAAATTTAAATGCTGATATAAATGGCGCTATAGGAATACTTATTAAAGCAAAAGAAATTTCTGATGTTCAAATAATGAACTTAAGAAATAGAGGTGACGTTGTATCACCAATGCAGATTAAAATCGTATAAAGTTTATCTATTTTATAGATTTACATACAATAATTATGAAATTAAAACTTGGAAAATTATTTTTACGAATTGATGCGTGGGTTTCTGGATATGATTCCCATAGAGAAAAGAAATTTGCTGCGTCAGACGAGCACAAACCATATATTCGTCCTGCTAGAAGTTTAAAACATCTTCCAAATGGTTATACACACACTAGATGGATTCCTAAAGTAAAGAACTGGAAACATCGTTCTAAAGTTAAACATCAATGGGAAAAACACAAAATATCGTATTATGAAAACGATAAGTTTAACAGATATGATAATGAACAAAAGGAAGTTTTGTATCATTTAAGTAAATTAAAAAATGACGATTGGCTTTATGTGAAATATGGAAGCGAGCTGTATTATGCTGCTCTTCAATTAGTATTAACTAACAAAATTGAAGGTTATTTTACATGCACAAAACATGAATTTGACAATTTTGGAGTGAAAGAAGTCAATTATAGTGTTACTTTAACTCATATACGTAATAAGGTGTCAAATGAAAACAATAATTAATTTATTTGCTCGGTCCTCGGAATAGGAAAATCTACTGTTGCTGCATCTCTTTTTGCAAAACTTAAAGAAAATGGACTTAAAGCTGAACTAGTCACAGAATATGCAAAAGATTGTGTTTATGAAGATAGGATAAAAACCTTAAATGATCAAGTTTATGTTCTTGGAAAACAATATCATAGAATTAAAAATGCGTTAGATTCAAATGATATTTTAGTGGTTGACAGTCCTATTCTTTTATCATATGTTTATTTCAAATATAACAAAATAGACAAAATAATTGATGATAAAATTTTTAGAGATTTTACATTTGAATTAATTAAATCTTTGAACTGCAATAATATAAATGTGTTTTTAACAAGAAATATTTCATCCTACCAGGAATCTCGGAAGAATACATTCACAGAAAGAATCTGATTTTATTCAAGATTTTATTTTAAACTTGCTTAAAACATACAATATGAATTATTTTGAAATTAAAAATGAATTTCAAAATTTGAGTAAAACTGTAGAAAGTATTTTAAATGTCGTATTTTGATTTAAAACCTTATATAATTGATTTGATTTATGAAAACGTGTCTGGTGTTTCTAGACAGGGGAATCAATTAAATTTCAGATGTCCGATATGTGGTGATGGACACAAAAGAAAATCAAAGCGTGGTCATTTTTATTTAGATACAAATTCATATTATTGTTTTAATGGTGGTTGTGACGCAAATGAACATGGAATGTCCGGATTAGTATTTCTTTCTAAAGTAATGGCAATTCCTGTTCAAGATGTAAAAAGAGAACTTATTAAACGAGCCGGTTCCATGAAAAAAGCAATGGAAGAGGCTCAAGCCTGTCAAATAAGTGAAACACCAAAAAAACAAAATTTTATTCCTTCTGCAGAAGGTCTTATAAAAGAACATATATTAGATGGTGATTGGACAGATGAGCTTCCATCATTTGTAGAAGAAATAATTGAAAAAAGAAAATTAAGAAAGGCTCCATTTCTTCCTAAAGATTTTCATTTTTATTTCGATAAAAAAGAAGAAAGACTTGTTATTCCATGGAATGAAAATTATTATCAAGAACGTGCAATTACATATGAACAAGAAAAAGAAGCTAAATATAAATTTCCATCAGATATAGAAAAACCTGTATTTGGAATATCTGAATTAGATAAGAATATTTCATATGTTTTTCTTGTAGAAGGAGTGTTTGATTCTATTTGGGTAAAAAATGGTGTTGCTGTTGGATCATTGACAATTTCGAATCATCAGCGAAAACTACTCATAGATAATTCACCAGATTTAGAATTAGTTTACTTAATGGATAATCAATGGAGAGATAAAACATCATTAGAAAAAACAATTAAAATATTAAAGGAAGAACCATTTGTAAAAGTTTTTATATGGCCAAAAGAACTTAAACAATTTAAAGATATAAATGAATCAATTATGTATTCTGATAAAATGATTAAGCTATGGTCAAATATAGATTTTTTGAAATCGAGAGTTGCTTATGGAGTAAAAGGAATGCTAATGTTAAAATAAAGGGGATTTAAAATGAATTATATTCTTAAAGATATTATATGGGAATTTACATCTAAATGTAATAAAAATTGTTCTTTTTGTGGAAGTAAAGATATTATTGGAAATGAAGATGTTTCATACGAAAAAGTTGATTTAATCGTTCAAGAAATTATTCAACAAAAAGATCTTGAATTTCTCACAATTACCGGTGGAGAACCAGCAATTGATAAATCACTTCCTACTATTGTTAATCAACTTAATGAAGAAAGACCAGATTTAAGAATAAGAATTCTTACAAATGGATTATTTCTTGAAAGTAACGAATGCATGAATTTGCTTAATTATGAGAGCAATGGTCTTGGTGTAAGTGTTAATACTCAAAAAGATATTAAAGAATTAGAAGATCTTGTAAAGAATGCAAAAGAATTTAAAAATAAAATTACAATGATTACAAATTTTGGTAATCATAATATTAATGATTTTCTTTATTTAAAGACATTTTCTTCTAATTTTGGTTTATGGCAGGTTCAGCTTACAATTGATGACAAACTTCAACTAAATCAAGATAAAATTAAAAATCTTCTTAATTATCTTGATATCGATACAGATATAACTACACAGATTGTTCGTGCAGATAATTTTAATGATTTACCATGTTCTGCTGGTAAAGAATCTTGTAGTATCACATATAAAGGTGAAGTTATTCCATGCCTTTCATTTAGATCGTGGAGAAAAACTTTAGATGTTCAAGGAGTTATTGAAAAGTCTAGTGATTTATCCAATATTTGGAATAACAAATTTGAAAAGTATAGAACAAGTAAATGTGCATGTTGTAAAGATATTACTGGAATAACAGAATTATTTGAAGAAAAAAGAAAAAATAATTTTTTTCCAATGAACGAACAATTTACAACTCCTGATAATAATCAGATGATTGTTGCAGTTTATGCAGTGAGAATTAGTGACGACTTTATACCAAAATGTTAAAAAGGAGAAAATAATGGCAAATATTGAACAAGCAAGCGATATTGACAATCAGTTACTCGAAAAAGTAATGAACAAAGAAAAGTATGAAATTTTAAAATCATATGATGTAAAAGTTGCTTTGTTTTACAAATATGGTAAACGAGATAAAGAAGGTAATTTAAAAACAACAGCATTAAGTAAAAATGGCATTCCAATTCCAGCACAAACAAAAATTGTATCTTCATTTAATAGAATGACAGATAATACGGATGTCAAAATTATTCTTAATAAAGAGGTTTGGGATGATCTAAATGCAAACGAACGTGAAAGTGTTCTTGATAATTGTCTTTATTATATTGAAATTAAAGAAGATAAACTTGGAGAACCTATCATGATTTCTGATGATTCTGACAAGGTTGATCTAAAACTTAGAAAACCTGATTTTTATATTGAAGGATTTTTAGGTGTTATGGCCGAACATAAAACAAATTATTTGCCATGGCAGGATGCACATAATATTGCACAAAAAGCTGAATAAAATAAAAAAATGGACACTCAATTGAGTGTCCATTTTAATTTTTATATTCTCAAATTATCCTAATGTGGATGCAATGAAATAAGTCCATGTTTCGCCAGTAACAGCTGCATCTTCATTTTCCATTGCAACAGTAATCGTTGAACTTAATGATTTTCCTTCTCCACTAAATTGAACACCAGGGAAAACCCATCCACTTGCATCACAGACTTGAATTACACGTCCAGGAGTTGTCCATGTATAGATTTGTCCAACTTTTTCATTGGCTGCCCATGTATGTGTAACAGAAGTAATTTTAATTGCTTCAGCAACTTTATCATCAACATAGCTTTTAACTGTTTTAGAGGTAGGAACAACAGTTTCTCCACTAAGAGCAGTATCTGCTGATACAGAATAACCTGAATCTTTAAGATTTCCATCAGAGCCAAGTGAAGCAAGATGACCGTCAGTTGCACCAGAAACTTTATCAGCTTTCTTTGGAAGTTCAGTATTAATTGGGTTTACTTTAGCTTCAACATATGCTTTAATTGCACCAATACTTGCAAGTTTTTCATCACCAGCGGTATCATCAGCTATTGATGTAATGATTTCTTCAGAAATATCAACCCATGCGCTTTCTGCATAAATTGCACATTGGCCAGCTTCTGTGTAATAAAGAGTTCCTTCAACTGGATCAGAGGGCTTTGGATCAAGAGAAGCAACTTTAACAAATTTCTTTACAGCAGCTAATGCGGCAACTTTTCCATCTGTGTAAGATTTTGCATTAGTTTCAGCCTGTTTAGCATAATACTGCATTGAACCAGCTGTTTCAGCGTCACTAGTAATTGTTGTAATTTTACCTTCTGCTAGGGCAAGTCTTTCTCCATTGTTATCTAAAGCAGTTTCAATTGTTGTATTACCAGAATACTTAATATCCTTTGCAGCAAGTGTAACATTACCATTAACAGCTGCAATACCGTTAACTGTTTTTACACCACCAGCTGGAGTATAAATCTTTTTGTAAGAATCTTCAGTTATAGCGCCCTTGGCAACTTCTTTAACAAAAATAAATGTTCCACAAAGTTTTTCAGCATTTTCAGCAGTAATACCTGCACCGGCATAAACAATTACGACATCACCACGTTCAACAGAAGCTGCAGTAACTGCACTTTTAATAAGATCAAGTGATGATGTACTATCATTTGTTGCTTCTACTGTATATGTTTCGTTAATTGCAAGTGGTGGCATAAGAGCTGGATCAACTTTGCCATCAGCATTTAAGTATGCATATCCATAAGAAACAGGAGCAGTTTGACTAGATGAACCTTTTAATGAAGATTTTACAAAATTTTCATAATTGGTAGTAAGAACACCAGATAAAGCATCAAGCTGAAGTTCTGTTACAAGTTTACTGTTAAAAGTTCTTGGATCAGTAATTCTCATAAATTAAAAATTCCTTAATTTTGTTTTTTGTTAATTTAAAATAATAGAAGATGCTGGAAATATTATTGGTGAATTTCCAGCCCCTAATAAACTATATGCAGTAAATGTATATGTTGATAAAGGTTGTGTTGCAGATATACTATCGGCAGCTAAACTTACATATACATTTGTTTTTCCATCATCTGTATATTCACACTCAGTAACTACGGTTTTTCCATCTGAAAAATCTTCAATTTTTAACACAAATCCTGGTACTTCCTTTTGTAATGTAATATATGAATTTCCAGAGAAATCATCTGTATAGCCTGGAGAAGCAATCATTGAAGAAGTAGAAAATTCATATTTATTAATTTGAACTGTATCATAATAATTTGTGTCAATTTTATGTTCATCGTTAAATGGAACATAACCATTGTTGCTAAGAGCAATTGCTTCATCGCCTGTTAATATATTTTCAAATGCTTTTTGAAGAGCATCGAGCTGTTGTTTAAGCATATCTAATGTTATTAACGGACTATTATTCAAGCCTCTTGGATTAGATATTTTCATTATTAAAAAACCTGATTACGATTAGATTAAATTTATTTAAATACTTTCTACATGATTTATAACAATAAGAAAGTTCTTAGAAAGAACTAGAGTTGTTTCTAGAGAAATTATTATAAAATATTTTCATAATTTCTTTTAATTTTATATTTGTAAATGGACTTACTAAATTAGTAAGTCCATTTTTAAGCTTATATTATTACAAATTTAATTTTAGAATAAAATTTCTTTTGTAAAATAAATTTTCCATGTTTTATCAAGAACTGACTCAAATCCAGATAAAGCTTGAATATCAGCATTATATGTAAATGTTGTTACAGTTGAGTGTTCAATTCCCATAGAAGCTGGATAATATGTAATTTCTGGCTGAACAACTGTTTCAAGTCCAGTGTTTTTATCAACTTCATATACTGCCAAAATCTTACCAGGAATTTCATTATTACTACCAAATGTAAGTTTGATAATTTTATCTGATTCTGGATAAAGATCTGTTCTGAATTCTCCTGGAACAATTTCTTCAACCTGATCAGCTGCCCATGTAACCTGGGTTGCCATAACTTGAACAGCTTTTCCATCAAGAGCAGAGCTAATTGTATCACAATGTTCAGCGGTTTCTGTAACTTTTCCGCTAATTGCATCAATGGCGTCAGCAACTGTATTTGCTGAGAGAACTGTGCTACTTGTGACATCACCAATTACTGCAGAAATTGCATCAACATCTTCAGTAATACCACTGATAGCTTCTTTAATAACGGTATTAACTTCTTTGTAAAGATCAGCAAGTTCTTTTAATGTAGCATATGGAATGAATTCAGCATTAGCTGCTCCATGACGCTGTCTATAACCAAATCTTACACCATCTGGAAGTAATCCTGGAATAGAATCAACATCGGTAAAATCATTATATGTAGAAGCAGGCATTGATACGACAGCGAGAACATCATGAGCAAGTTCTTCACCGATTAATGTGCTTGTAACTGCACCGCTTTCATCTTCAGAATAACGATAAATATCAGCTAAACCAAGACGAATTGAACCATCTTGTTTTGCAAATTTTTCGTTAACTTTTGTAATTTCACCCTGATTAAATGAAATTTTAACAAGTGATGAATTTACTTTTGGTTCGTTATTAATAACGGACCATGCTCCACATATATATCTTTTACCAAAATATGGTCTGCTTGGGTCTTCATCGTTATCTGGGTTTACAATTACCATATCACCTGTTTTAATATAAGGTGAAGTATAACTGTCATCTAATGAAGTTGTTCCATCTTCACGAAGACCGGCTTTACATACAAATTGCTGAACAATATATTTAGCGCGTTCTTCGTCACTAGCAAGACTATTGAGAGCATTTGACAATTCACTACCATTATCAAGTCCACCATTATTATTAAACCAAGTTAAAATTGTTGATCTATTAACAGGAACTGGTGTAATAATTGAAAGGTCAGGAAGCAAGGAAGGATCAAGTTTACTATCTTTTAACCAAGCATAACCTTCTGGATGTAATGCATCACTATAAAAATCTAAATAATCATTTTCTGCTTTAGTAAATACATCTTGCGCAATATTAGATGGTATATCTTGTTTTCCAGTAAGTTGTTTTGCAAGAACAGCTGCAACAGCACGATCTTGAAGATTTCGTTCAGTAGCTTCTGCTTCAATTTTATTTTGTAAATTGCCAGAAACAGCTTCTATATTTTCAATGAGCTCGTCTTTTGCAATGTCAAGCTGAGTGTCAACATACCAAGTAGTTGCTAGAGGAGTATTATTAACTGAACTTCTTGGGTTTACAATTCTCATATTATTCTCCGTAAATCACTTTTATTTTTTTTATTTATTGAATTAGATATATAAAATATCTAATTCAGTATTTTTATCCTACAATATTAGGTTTAAAATTTACACGAAATTGTGTAGATTCTAATTTTTCTCTTTCTTCTTTAGAAATTGGAGTTGCAGCATTATTTGTATTATTTTGACCTAGCGTAATAACTGGTTTTATTTTAATTTTTTCTCCGCCTTCGGTCATAAATGTTGAAAATCTAAAATTAAGATGTCCAACATTGAGACTTAAAAGTGGAAATCCATTTTTATCAGTTGTTTGTTCATAACCAATAATTGGTAATCCTGATTCAGGATCTACCGCAACTTCAACTGTAACTTTGCTATCGCCGTTTTCTAAATGTTGACATTCAGCTACAATTGTTTCATCTTTATCTAAAGCAATTGCTTCAAAAACATATCCAGGAATATTATATTGAAATGAATTTGCATAAACTTGTTTTCCAAATTTATCAAATGTTCCTGGAATCATATATGGCTTTTCATAAAGCTGAATCATTTTTTCAGTACTAATATCAAATGGCTGAACAACTAGCGCGGCTTTAGAAATTGCAACAGCGCTGTTATAAACACATTCAATAAGTTGTGTAATATCTCCAAATTTTTCTTTTACAGATTTACCAATGTATCTGAAAACTTCTACTCTAGGTCTTCCCCATCCCATTTTTTCTGGGGTTTTATTTGAGTCAAATTTAAATAAACCTGAATATGCTTCAAATGACCAACCTTGATGCGGAGAAATTTTTCTTCCATTTTCGGCATACATGACAACTTTGTATCCGTCAGAAAGTCTTCTTCCATCAACAAGTCTATCAGTAGGATCGATAAATCCTTTAATTGGAACATTATTTTCGTCAAGTAACACCCATGCTTCACCATTTGTATTTGTTAAACATGTAAGTGGAGCACGGTCATAAAATTTAATGATTTTTTGTAATTCAACATCTTTTACAGAGCGAGTTCCTGGAATACCCGAGGTAAGTAAGTTAGCATCACGTTCTGTAATACTATCGCATACTGGAACTTCTTCAGCACGAACTTCAACATATGAAATGTTATGACCAGATTTTACAGTGGTTTGATCTGTAAATATTTGTCCATCTGCAGTAATTGCTCTGCTAAATTTATGCATATATGCATCTATTTCTCTATTCATTTTATTCTCCTTTATATTACCATTCGTCAGTATTACTAATATTATTTAAAGCAATACGTTTAATTACGCTTCTTACGCTTGGTTCAAAGGCGATTTTGAATAGTAAACCAACATTTCCGCATACACTTTCATCACTATTAAATGCAAATTGAACATTACATCCAGTTGCTGTATCTTCGATATTTGTTAAAACACCATTTGATATGTCACCTTCACGATATTCTTTTAATGTTAACCAAGTTGCACCATTGTCTTTACTAATTGTACAGCTTAATCCATCTTGCATAAATTCTTCTGATGTAATTCCATCAAATACAAATGTTCCGCCAAATTTTCTATTTGCTTCATCACTATAGAATTTTCTGCAGAAATATCTTCTTCCACTTAATTTACTATAATCTGGATTTGGTGTTGGAATGTATGTACTATAATCAAATACAACTGTTGGATATACTAATCCAAATCCTGGAATTACTAATAAGCCTCTTCCACCATCAGCAGTTACTAATGATTGCTTAGAATACCACTTTTCGAATTGAATACCCGTTTCATCAGTTACAAAATCTACTGAACATCTATGACTTTCATCACTGAATGTTTCTACAAGTTTTGTTGGAACTTCAAGATTTCTAAGTGTGTTAATAAGAATATGTGATTCTTTTCTTAATGTTGTATTTCCACTTGCATTTTTAAGTGTTATTTCATAATATGATGGACCAAATATTAAAGCATCTTCTTTAACATCAAATGCATGTGTAAATCTTGCATTTGCTAAATCAACATTTAAACTATAATCACCAATATCAGAATCATTATATGTATAATTACTTAAATCTAAGAAATCAGACGAAATTGCTGCTTTATCAGCAATAGCTGCATTAGAATTTAAATTATCGATATCATATGCACCTACATAAACTTTTCCTCTTGTAAGGAATTTTAATCCAGATGAATACTTATAAACTGGTTTATATGATGGATCATTTTCAATTGTTTCTACAATTTTTTCATATAACCCACCAATTGTTGGAGCAACACCTGTATTATACAAGTAATCATCACTTCGCCATGTAACTGAATTTTTATTATCTTTTACTTGTGTGATTTGCAATCCAAATCTTCCACCAAAAGAACCTAAAATTCCTACAATATTAATACTCCATTTAATTTTTCCTTCGTATGCAAATCCCTGTTTTTTGAAATCAGATACTTCGAATTTCATATTTTGATTTGAGCCAAGCAATGGAACATTATTATTTGAACCATTAATTTCAACTGTTTCAGAAATTGCCAACGTACCACCATCAGGTCCATATACTGTAAGAATAAATTTATTATTTAAATTTGAAAAACAAATTGATTCTTTACTTGTTATAATAATAGGATCAAATGGTATGCAAGCAGTTTTGTTTTTTGCATTGAATCCTTTTACTACAGTACCTGGAATCCAATCACCATAAATTTTCTTACGATAATCTGCCATAGAAGCATCTGGAACAATCATGTCAATTAAATCAAAATCAAGTTCAATACTTCCATCACTAACTCCATTAGATGTTCCTAAATCAGATGCATTTTTATTTTCACCAATATAAATGTTTACAATTTCTTTTGGTGAAAACATATTTCCACCATCAGCACAGTCTCCAATAGAGCTAATAAACTCTTTTTCAACATGAACAAGATTACCATAAAAATTATATTTGGTTGCATTATCTTTAACAATTTGGCTATTTGCATATGTATCAACACCAATTTGTGAAAAATATTTTTCATCAACTTTACCAGCTTGATTCAGAGGAGCATAGCCATTATTTGTAAATTCGCCATTTGGACCAATTAACCATCTTAACACTTCCCCATGTAATGCTGCCAAGTCATCAAGATATGCTAGAGGTTTCTTTCCAGCAAATACAGGATTATCACATCCATGACCAAAATGTGGAGGTGGTGGAGGTGGTGGAGGAGGACATGGACATGGGCGTGGAGGACGCGGTGGACGTGGTGGACGTCCTGGATACATTGGCACGTCTGGACGAGGTGGACGATCCATTGGTTGAAAGTCCTCAGAATACTTAGTCATAATTCAAAAAATCTCCGTAACGCATTATTTGCTAATATTTAATTGCTTTCTAAATGATTTTTATTAAAAATAAGAAAGCACTTAAAAAGAACTAGAACTATTTCTAGAACAATTATGCTAAGAATTTCTTTAAATCATAACTTTATTAACTTCCTGCATATTAAATTTTAAGGAAGTTCTTAAAATAACTAGAATTATTTCTAGAGAATTTCAATAAAATAATGTGAAATTCTTTTAAATCAATAATTATTTACTTAGTTTAGGTTAATTTATTTTTAGAAAATGCTATATTAAAATATGTGGAATATGTTAAAACAAACTTTGTAAAGGAGAATTAATTATGACTTTTTGGGAAATGCTCGTTCAGCAGGATAATATCGCTTTCACTGAAAATGGCGATAGAGCGTTGAAATCTTCAATGTCTGGCTGTGCAGATCTTATGTTTTTTGGAGGAATGGGGAAAGATCCGTCGATTAAAACGCATAAGATTGAAAACATGTTTAACAAGGCACTTGAAGAAAATCCCTTGTATGCAATTCGTCTTCTTTTTTATAATCGAGACATTCGTGGAGGTCAGGGAGCACGCCGATTTTTCCGAATTGTACTGCAGTATCTTCAGAAAGTTGATGAAAAGCTGTGTTCAGAAATTGTAAAATATATTCCTGAATATGGTCGTTGGGATGATCTTCTTTGTGTCATCAATACTGGTTCTGCTGTTGTAACCGAAACTGCTATGAATCTTATTAAGAGCACTCTTATTGATGATATGAACGCTCTCAAAAATAATAAGTCAATTTCTCTTTTGGCAAAGTGGCTTCCTTCTGAGAATGCATCTTCTTCGGAAACAAAGAAAAAGGCGGTATATATTCGTACTTGGCTTGGAATGACTTCAAAAGAATATCGAAAGACACTTAGCGGTCTTCGTGCTTATCTTAAGGTTGTTGAACGAAACATTTCTTCAAAAAATTATGAAGGAATTAATTATTCTTGCGTTCCGTCAAATGCAATGATGAAATATACAAAGGCATTTGCACGTAATGATAATGCTCGTTATACGAATTATTTGGAATTGCTTAAGAACAATAAAGCAAAAGTAAATGCTTCTACTCTTTATCCTTTTGATGTAATTAAGGCATATAATAATGGATTTTTTAGTGAAAATCCACTTGTTGAAGCACAGTGGAAATCTCTTCCAGATTTCTTTAACGGTAAGAAAGATAATTCTCTAGTTGTAGCAGATGTTTCTGGTTCTATGTATGGTGATCCTCTTAACGCATGTCTTGGATTGGCAATTTATATTGCTGAACACAATACTGGTGTTTATCACGATAAGTTTATCACCTTTTCTCATCGTCCTACACTTCAGACTCTTAGGGGTAATACACTTTGTGAAAGAGCTAAAAATCTCAGCAGAGCACATTGGGACATGAATACTGATCTTAACGCAGTGTTTGAACTTGTATATAATACCGCTGTTGATAATAATGTGTCTCAGAAAGAACTTCCTTCTATGCTTTACATTATTTCAGATATGCAGTTTGATCAGTGTTGTCAGAGCGCTGGCAAATCTACATATACAAAGTGGAAAGAAAAGTTTGAAGCAGCTGGATATACACTTCCTACAATTGTATTTTGGAATGTTTCTGATCGTGGAGAAACGGTTCCTGTTAAATTTAACGAAAATGGAACCATGCTTGTATCTGGTTATTCTCCTGCTGTTTGCAAGTTCATCATGAGTGATGAAAAGCCAAACACCACTGAAGACCTTATCAAGCTGGTTGTTGAATCTCCTCGCTATTCTTGCATTCTGTCAAATATCAACAATAAGTAACAAATAATTTTAAGTTGTAGCACTTTAAAATATGCTACAACTTAATTTTATAAATGTTTAAACATATAAATTATAGGAAAAAACGTATGAAAAATTATCGTGTGTTTACTCAGAACATTGCAAATCAAATTACAAATAATTTTATGTCCAAAAACGGTTACATTACGAAACTTACCACAAATTCTAATCCAAAAGAAGTTATTGGATATATTGCAAGATGTGAAACTCCAACCAAGTCAGATCCAGATCTTGTTACAATTTATGTACAGTGGCAGGAAAGCGATAAATTCACTATTCATGATACAAAAATTCTTGCAATGGATAGAGCGTTGAAATCTGCCGAACGTTATGAAAAATCTCTTGAAAATTTTGAATTTGCAAATGAACTTTCAACACCAACGATTGAAGATGCATTTCCTGAAGATGTCCAGCCATATCTTGAACAATATTTTGAAACTCATATTTCTCGTTCATATAAAGAAGTAAAAGAATTTGCGCGAATGTGTGAAAATAAAGTTAATTTATTTTATAAAGATAAGAAGAAGAATATTATCTGGGGTAATTCCGTAAATTTTAAAACAAATAATCTAAACGTAAAGGGAGATTAAAATGGATAAAGTGATTAATGTAATTGATTCTGTAGCGGTACTGCGTAAGGAAGTAAAAGCTTATATTAATGCCGCAGTAAAGTCAAAGTTTTTTACTACGGAAAATAATTCAATTGAAATTAAAGCACTTCTTGAACAAACCGAAGAAAAGAAAAATGGTGATTTTCTTTCTATTGCAGCTACTAACAATAATACCTGTATGGAATTTTGTGTAGAAATTCCTAAAAAGGTATCAAAGAAAGTTAATGCTGAAATGTTTGAAAAAATGACAGCAATTTATGCAAAAAGAAAGACTCCAATCAATATTGCAGTTAATTTTGAAACAGATAATTGCTAAAATTACTTAAAAATAAATAGTGAAAATGGAAGATATTAAATATCTTCCATTTTTAATTTAATAAGAATTTAAAATTAATTCTTCGTTTTATGTTCCAATAATAATGCCATTTCTAACTGGTTTTTAAAAATGTCACACTCTTGTGTTGTTCCTTATAAATAGGCAATAGAGCACATATTTATATGAAAAAAAAGTTAATTTAATTGATATATTAGTAATTTTAACTTAGAAAAGTGCTATTTTATAATTAGAAAGAAAAAGACAAGATATAACAGAGGGTATTAGAGAATATGGCAGTAGTTCGTTTAGAAAAGTTTATTATGGTTGAGAGTGGAAATAATCACAATAAGTGTTGGTATATTGAAGAGCATGATAATGGATTGATCCGTACCACTTGGGGAAGAGTTGGAAACACTCTTAGTACTACGGATAAACTGTTTGGAATTAATTCTTCAAAAGAATATGATAAGCTTGTTAAATCAAAGCTTAAAAAAGGATATACGAAACTTCGTACGATAGATTCTGCTTCTTCGTCTTCTGTTAATAATATTCAAAAGAAAAATCTTGAAGATATCGCTCTTAAAGAAATTGTGTTTGACAAAGCTGATAATCAGATTAAAACAATGATTCAAGTTTTTTGCCAAGCAAATATTCATACAATCACATCTTCGACAAATATCACGTTCAATTCTACAACTGGAGTTTTTCAAACTCCGTGTGGTGTTGTTACTCTCGAAGCTATTAATGATGCTCGTAATATTCTTAACAAGATTTACGATCTTGTTAAAGATCGCGATTTTGGTTATGATTTTATTCATTATACTGAACAATATTGCACCATTATTCCTCAGAAAGTTCATGGTCGTCTTATTTGCACTAAAATTTTTCGTGATCTTAAAGATGTCCAAAAACAGAATGATGTGCTTGATTCGTTGAAAGATTCCATTGAAACAATTGAACAGATGAAGAATTCTGAAAATGATGCAAATAGTTCTGAAGAACCTAAAATGTTCAATTGTGAAATCAAAAAGATTACTGATAAAAAAGTAATTGATAAAATTAAAAAGCTTTATAAAGAAACTCATCAAAGCATTCATGCTTGTCGCAATCTTAAAGTAAAAACTGTCTATGAAATTACAATTGACAGCATGAAAGCTGCATATGAAAATACCAAAACTAAGTGGGAAAAACTTGGCAAAGAACTGAATGAACAAGAACTTTGGCATGGAACTAAAAAGCAAAATATTATTTCTATTATGAAAAATGGAATGATCATTCCTCCCGCAAATGCGAGTCATTGCACCGGCCGTATGTTCGGCTCTGATGGTCTTTATTTGAGTGATCAGTCGACTAAATCTCTTAATTATGCTTATGGTTGGTGGAGTGGAACTAGAGATACAAATTGTTATATGTTTTTGAATAAGGTATTAATGGGTAAAAGCTATACACCTAAAGGTTGGAGTGGCTGCTCTCATATTCCTTTTGGCTATGATTCTATTTTTGCTAAAGCTGGAATTTCCGGTGTTCAAAATAATGAAATGGTTGTTCCTCCAAACCAAGTTTGCCCTGAATATCTTATTGAATTTGATGAATAAAAAGCAATTACGACATATTTGAGTAAATAGTTATAAATTTTAAGTCAAAAAGGAAATAAAAAATGTTTTCAAAATTTGAAAAGGCTTACATGAGAATCATTTCTGAAATGAATATGGTTGATCCAGTTGATACAAATAAATCTGCTGGTATGAATATTGAAATTGATGGTTTAGTAGATAACGATTATTATTCTGATGGCTATCGTGAATGTACTGATTATTCTTATATGGATAAGTTTTATGATGAGAGTGAAGTTTACGACGCTCATGATAAGCTATTTTCATATAAAGGTATTATTCTTGATGCAAACTTTGATGAACCAGATTATATGAAAATTAATGTAACTGCATCAGTTGATGGATCATCTATTAATGTTTTAGCATATACTGATTGGGAAAAAGTTGTTGATAATAGCAAAAATAGAGAAATTTTATTTAATGCTAAAGATCGTAATGCATTTGAAAAGATGTTCCGTAGACATAAAGTGACTGATTTTGTAAATCAATACAAATTTATCAAAATTGATGGTATACATGCTGTTGAGGTTGATGGTGAAGAAATTGATGTAGATGCTTTTGCAGAACAGTATCCAGAACTAAATAATCAAATAATGAATTTTAATCCAACTCAAGGAAAAAATGTTGTATTTGGATGGGACTTAGATTCAAATTATTTAACATTTAGAACGGTATAAGCTAAATTTATTAAGCATAGTTTATATAAATGAAATGAGAAGCATTTTTAAGTGCTTCTCATTTCTTATTTTAGTTAAATAAAATTGAAATTATTCGTTAACCCAAACAATTCATCGCTACCGCTACTCTGTTCAATAATAAAATAAATAATATTAGTTAGCGATTTAAAGTTACTTATATCTTCACTGTATTTTGGAATATTTTTTACAAAATATCTATTGACATTAAATTAAGTTAATTTAAAGTTAAAAAGGATATTTTTAAATTATGAGTACAAAAGAACAAATTGCAGAAGCATTACATATTAATATAACAGATACAATTGATCCTGAATCACGATTAATTATTTGTGTTAAGAAGAATATTACAAAAGATAATGGTGAATCAGTTGAGTTAGATGTTGGTCATTTTGGATTAATTTGCGCGCATTCAACTGGAATTGCGTTTAACGCATGGGATGGACATACTAAAGTTATGAATTGGTACCCAGAATATCCTAACTTAGTATTTACTGATAAATTTACTGAAAACGATTTTATTAATTGGAGAATTAACTCATTCAGAAAACTTGTATTAGAAGTATCATCAGATAAAGAGTTTGAAAAAATTAAAGAAAAATTAATTAAAGATGAAATTCCATTCAGAATATGTGGTGAAATCGCATTTGGATCTGCTGAAGTTGCAATTGTAATTTTTCCTTTAACTAAAGAAGATACACCGAAATATTTGAAATTTTTAAGTGTTTATAAATAAAACAATTTTCATATAAAAACGTATAATTTCATAAAAATAGTTTAATTTAAAATTAAAAATTTGTGATTATAATAACAAATTCTTAGTTAAAAACTAAGTTTTAAGATAACGTTCGTATAACATTTTTATATAAAATTTAACGTTAATCAATTATAAAATATAAAAGGTTTACAATTTTATTATCAGTATTAAGATTATTATTAACAATATCTGGATCGTATTTCTTATGCCATGTGACTTTCACTTCCGTCTTCTTAGCGATCGGAAGTTGGTAGATATACTTTCCTATCTTCTTCTTATCGGATTTTGAAAATAGGACTACGATCATCTACCTTGGTTTTCATTAGAGTCAGCACTGCTATTTTGTCATACTTACTGAGGAACTTTTTCTGACCTTCTGTCAACTCATTAAAGTATGGGTGATCTTTAACATCAGAAATCTCCTCTCGTTTTGTCACCTTAAAGATATCTCTCCAAGGTGTTTGAACAAGATCATCAACAAAAAACTTGTTATAATCAGCACTTACTCTAGTAGTAACAATCCTATTCTGTTTCTTAAGAGTGTCTATTTCTTCAGAAGGGAATGTTATCTCCTTTATTTCAGTTATATAAAATCCTGCATTATCAAGCGTTGTTTTAATTTTATCAGGAATTTCTATATTAGTAGTTTCAACTGATTTAAGAGGAAAATAAGTTCTTTCTTCTTTAAATAAAGGTCCAAATGATAAATTTTTATTATGTTTAGCAATATATTTATCTGTTAATTTTTTTTTTGTTTATCAGTTAATTCTTCTAATATTAAATTATATATTTTATTAAATCTAGTCATATACTTATTATTATTTTAAATTTATATATATTTATATTTAAAAATTTTAAGTATATAAAATATTTCTCTATTTATGTAGTGTCATCTAAATTTTTAAAAATAAAAAAGACTGAAAAATAATTTTCAGTCTTTTAAGAAATACATATGTTTATTCAATAGATAAGTTATTTTTTATATTTTCATAAAAATGAATATCTGACATTAGATTATCATAATCAGATTTAAGATTAATATTATTATTATGAATCATTTGATATGCTAATTCTGCTTGTTCACGATATAATGCATTAAGGATTTTTACAATTTCAATATAATTAAATTTATTTTTCATATGATAATCTCCTTAATTAAAATTTATTATATTTAAATATAACATATATTTAAATTAAGTAAACATGATCTGTAATCTTTATTTTAATTTTATAAATTTTTATAAAGATTACTCTAACTCGTTAGAGTTAATTTCTTTAACATTCAACAGAGAGTACTTATTGTAGAATGTAAAAAATTTACTTTATGGATCTGAGAATTGTCCTGATATGATAGCTTCTTCTATTGAAATAGCTAGAAGAGGCTTTAAAAAATTTAGTAAAGGTTGGTTTTATCCAATCTTCAATGTAGATAACTTAAATGAGCAATGGAAGCAAACATTAAACGGAATTGAAGATTGGAAATCAGCGTTTAATCAAATTAAAAAAATCTAAATTAAAATATAGATTTCAGCTAATTGAACTTATTCAAAATGCTGCTTTTAGTAAAATCTATAAACAAAAGAAAATAAATTTATATTGCTTTATATAAATATAATTGTTTATAGGGTTTATATTTTATGATTCCATATAAATTTAATCAATTAGGCGTTTCAAATAATAAATCAAATAATATCTCATCATTCAAAATTCAAGGCAATTCTTTAACTTCAATGTATATAACACCAGTTGAAGATTGTGTAGTAGATTTTGGTGATGGAACTAAACAAACTTTTACAGGTAATAATTCATCAACACGAGTAACTCACTCTTATTCAGAATCAAACATCTATACAATTAAAATCAATGGCAACCACTCAAACTTTAGAGCATCCCAAAATATAATTGAAATCATCCAAATATCTAATTCAGTTACTAATTACTCATTCATGTTTCAAAATTGTTCAAGTTTAACTGCAATTCCTTCAACTTTAACAATTCCTAACTCAGTTACTAATTGCTCAAACATGTTTTACGAATGTTCAAGTTTAACTGCAATTCCTTCAACTTTAACAATTCCTAACTCAGTTACTAATTGCTCATCCATGTTTAGAAATTGTTCAAGTTTAACTGCAATTCCTTCAACTTTAACAATTCCAAATTCAGTTACTAATTGCTCATCCATGTTTTATGATTGTTCAAGTTTAACTACAATTCCTTCAACTTTTACAATTCCTAATTCAGTTACTAATTGCTCAAACATATTTAATGGATGTTCACGTTTAACTACGATTCCTTCAACTTTTACACTTGGAAATTCAGTTACTGATTGCTCATACATGTTTAATGTATGTTCAAAGATAACTGCAATTCCAGAAACTTTAACAATTCCTAATTCAGTTACTGATTGCTCATTCATGTTTACCGGTTGTTCAAGTTTAACTGAAATTCCTTCAACTTTAACAATTCCTAACTCAGTTACTAATTGCTCATTCATGTTTACCGGTTGTAGAAGTTTAACTGCAATTCCTTCAACTTTAATAATTCCAAATTCAGTTACTAATTGCTCATACATGTTTCAAGGTTGTTCAAGTTTAACTGCAATTCCAGAAACTTTAACAATTCCAAATTCAGTTATTAATTGCTCATACATGTTTAACGGTTGTTCAAGTTTAACTACAATTCCTTCAACTTTAACAATTCCTAACTCAGCTACTACTTGCACATATATGTTTTCCAGATGTACAAGTTTAACATCTGATATAAGTAATATATGGCCAAGTACTTGGAATTATACTGGAACAATTAATATAAATTACATGTTTGATGGCTGTTCAAAAATTGTTGGAACTGTACCTGCTGACAAATTATGGAATTCTGGAAAAAAATTTAAGTCAACTGGTTGTTTTAGAGATTGTAGATTATTAACAAATTATAGTGAAATTCCTGTTGGTTGGAAATGACAAGATTTCAAGAACTATATGAACAAATTTTAAATGGATTGACTGCATCTGGTGATATTTGTACTGCGCACCCAGATTTTAGATGTCCTGTTACAAGACCGGGATTTAGTGATGATTTTTCATTTATTTTAAATGAAACAGTAAAATCAGTAGAACTTACTCCAGTTCCTGATTATGTTTTATATGAAATTTTAAAAAACTTAAAAAGAAATAAAAATGTTTTAAAAATCTCATATAAGAAAATAATTGAAATAATAGATAAGTCTGAATATGCTTTATCTGACGTGTTTTTAAAATCTATAATTAAATATGCAAATGATATCTCAGGAAATCTTTATGTAATTTTACTAAACTTATCTAATTTTGAAGAAAGTAAATTAGTTTTATCAGAATTGCAAAATCAACTTAACAATGATGAACGACTATATCAAGTTTTAAGTATTCTTCAAAAACAAAATGTACAGGATCTTCAAGGTTTAACAATTATTAAAAAAGATATTCAAATTGAAAAATATAAAGATTGTTTTATAATTTTGAATAAAAAAGATAATTGGAAAGATACGTTAGAACATGAATTTAAACATTTTATTCAGAGAGTATGTTCATTTGATAAAAGTTTACCTAAAATAGTTAAAAGTGAATTAAATGATTTGAATTCAGTTCTGTTTTTTAATCATTTTAAAAGTAAAGGATTTACTTCAAATGAATTAAGACAGTTGATGAATTTTCTAATGCTTAAAACAAGTAAAACTGAACAACATCAATCTATTACAAGCTTGATTAAATTTTTCATCAGAAAATATGAAACAACAGCAGAAAAATTTGAAATTAATCATAAAATGCTAACAATAAAGCAAATTGAAGGTTTAGATAAAAACATAAAAATTAAAATAAGAATGAAGTGGTTAGATTCATTACTTAATGAGATAAATTCGTTTAAAGTGTTTGATTATCAAATGATTAAAACTTATTTAAATGATCGGTAATCGAACTTTAACAACTGAATTGAAATTTCAATTTATGTGTATTTTATATCTTTATTTTAAAGAAGTAAATATTGTCAATATCGACAAAAATTTAGAAATTGAATTTAAACAATTTACGTTTAGAAACGTTTAGTTTATAAAATAGGATTATTTATTATGGTATATACTTTGAGTTGGAAAAAACCAGTAGAAAAATTATTTCAAGAACATATTCAATATGGTTTTACATTAAGTGGTTCTGATAGTTCATCAATATATGGAAATTATTTATTTTTCAGTAGAAATGTTGATCCAAGAACTACTACACCGCAACCACAAGATAAATTTTGTATGACATTAGAAGATGGGTCATCAAAATACTTTTTATATGAAAGTAATAATCGTTGGGCGATGTTTAATAATGATTACGAGTCTCCATACGTTGAGTCAGATGAAACTACTCTTTGGCCATGGGAATCAGGCATTACATGGAATAGTATTAATGGTTCTATAAGTTCTTCTGATGTATTTGAATTTAAACAAGTAAGATGGACAGGTATTGTTGAATATAACCCAACCAATTATCCAGAAACAAAATATGGATATATCTATTCTAATTCAAATGGTACAATGGATAATCAAGAAACTCTTGTTGAAGGAAGAGAGTGGGCACGCTATTCAAATAATAATAAGTATCGTCTTGTTATTCAAAAAGATGCTGATGGATATAGATGGTATTATAAAGGTAAATATAGTGATGTCACTACAAATAGAACTTATCACGCAAAAGCTACAATTGAAGAGTTAGGCTGGCCTTGGGATAATTATGATTGGTATCCAGTAAAACGTTCATATTGGATGGATGATATGTCCACATTTGATTTTAGAAATATGGATAATATTGAAAAAGTTAATAAAGGACCATATAATTGGAGTATTAATGTAACAGTAAATTCACAGACATATACATTAACATGCAATAATAATGATCCAGCTGGAACAGTAATGCCATATTGTAAATTTGTTGGATCAGGACCAGAAGGTAAGTTATTTGCACTTTATCTTGTTTATGGTAACAGCGATAATACATTTAGATGGGCATGGAACTCTTATGGCTCAATTACTACTCCAGGAAGTTATTCTAATCAAACATTTACTATGGGTAATATATTATGGCCATGGGATACCAATATAGAATGGAGCGGAGATAATTTACAAATTACTAAAAATTAATTTATCTCTTTAAATATATTCTTTAAAGCTAACATATAAAACAATATGTTAGCTTTTTTTTACTAAAAATTACATAAAATCTTAATAAATATAAAAAAATGAAAAAGTCTAATGAAAGTAAAAATTGGAAAATGTTCTCATAGATGTGATTATTTGCATCAATGGGGTAAGTTAATGCCTATAAAATATAATACTGATTCTAATATGGTTATTATCCAAACCAACGATAAAGTACTTGGAACTAATCTGGACACTATTCCAGGGTTAGTAATGTCATTAGATGGAAAAATTGTAATACATAGAAAACCATGAAAATACATTTTGGTAGAAATATATCTTTTAATTCAGATTTAGTTGAGATGCTAAGTCCATCTAATCTTGAGAATAATATAATCTATGTTAAAGATAATCAATTGATTTTGCTTCCTGCTGGAATGAATAATCAGTATCTTCATTTAAAAGATGGAGGTGTTCTTTCATGGGAATATATTAATTCAGATTTTGATCAGGGTGTTTGGACTGTTGCTCTGTTTTCTGATCAATATCAAACAATAGATGGCTATGGCGCTCCTGTTGATCCAAATCCATCTGGAGAATTTACGTATCCAGTATCTATGGATATGCCTTGGGTAAATGTTGAAATTGCTTCATTAACAGGATTTACTGAAGCTAGATGGAATAATGATTATCATCTTAGTCCATATCCTGATTTATTTCCTCTTGCAGAAATTGGTGGAGTATTTATGGCAGAAAATGCAGGTAGGAATCGTCTTAATGTTCATGAATACGATTTATTAACGCTAGACGAGCAAGTTATTTCAATTAATCCTCCAGAAAATGTTGATACAAATATTCCAAGTAGTATATTTGATGAAGAAGTAACTATTAGAACATCACCATATTATCCTCAGAGTAATAACGATGGAATATGGACAATTTCTGCATCTAATTCATATAGAGATTGGTATCCTTATGAAATATTTACTAAATCATTTGGACGTGGCAATGGATGGTTATTAGAATATAATAAAGAACTTCCTCAGTGGATTGAATGGTCAAATAATTTAGAAAAACCCGTAAAATTAAATTCATATACAATTAAAATGGCGTATGATGGTACAACAAAATATGGATTTAAAAAATGGAAATTTGAAGGATCTAATGATGGTAAAACTTGGGAAACAATCCATGAAGAAGAATTGGAATCAACACCTTCAGTCGGAGTTACATTAAAATATAATCTCGATAAAACATTTGAATTTAGTAAATTTAAAATAACGATTTTAGGTGGACGAGATAATAATTATACCGGAATAGATGAAATAGAAACATTCTATACTGGAACTTATACGTAAAAATATTTAATATATTAGGAGAAAATTATGGCAACATCCTATAATGATTTTTCGACTATACATTATCAAGGTCGAGAATATTATGTTGTATATATTGACCCACAAAACTTATTCTATGGAGGGTCTATTACTGATGATTATGGAAATATAATTTCAGGTGAACTTAAACAAGATTATACACTTCCAACTGGTGATCAACTTGATGAAGAAGGAAATGATAAAAGACCACAAGAATCACTGCGTGATGGAACAACCCCTGAAAAGGCATTAGCATCACTTCCAGATGATTTGCGTTGTCCTATTATGCCACGTACGCGTCATCTTACAAAAGAATTATTAAATAACATGAATAACTCTTCAACACCTTTTTCAATTCCAACATCTGCATATTTTGATGGAAATAAATATGGTGTCTGTTATTTAATTAAACGTACTGAAGCATATACCGGCGGTGCATATACAAATGCTCAGAGAAAAGCATCTCCTGCTATAAATTATGATGTTCCTTTATATCCTCATAATGACACTTATTCAGCTAATAAAGATAGAAACGTTCCATATTCATTAAGAAATATTATGTTTCTTGGATGTCCAAAAGAGACTGATGAATTATGGTATCTTCTTCCAGATGAATTAAAAACAGATCCAAAATGGGGTGCTTCAAAAGCAGAACGTGCACATATCTATGTTGATATTACTCCAGATGGTTATCCAAATATTGTTGAAGACTCATCTAGCAATTCATCTACAATTAAAGTAAGCAATGATGGATATAATGAATTTGGTATTGTTCATATTCAAGATCCAAAATTTCAGTCCATTGTTATTAATAGATGTTACATTTATAGAAAATGTAAACAAACAACATTTGGTACTTATGGAATGAGAGGAATCTTTGATATTTTTAATTCTTCACAGAGATCTTCTACAAATTGTGTTATTCAAAATTCTAAATTTGGTTTTTGTGAGTTAACATCAAAAGATATAAATGGTGTAACAAATTGGACCGAAGAACACTGGAATTTTGAAGAAGATAATTGGACAAAAGCCAAAACCGACTTTTTGAAAGCACGTAGATACTTTTTAATTCAATCTTATAGAAATTGTAAGTTTGATAACAATGTTATTAATTATCTTCCATCAAATGCATCTGGATGCGGCAATAATGATAGAGGTAATTATGCTGGACAAAATTATAATGCTCAATCTAGTCCATCTATGTTTGTTAATAGATCATCAAAATGGTATAATTTTTATGGTGATCAAGATAACGGAACAAGACATTATGGAGTAACTGGAATCGCTTATTCAGATGGTGTAACTCTTGGACCGTATGGAACTGCAATTCAAGCATTAAATAACAGACTTTGCATTATGACAGCTCCTTCGCCTACGGGAACTACGACAGAAACTAGTGAATCTTATCCAGTTACAACTTTTCAAGGATATTGTTTAAAGATTTCAGCATACAATAAAACAGGTCAAGGAAACTTTAATTATTCCGCATTTTATGAAAGATCTAATGCAGAAGTTTATGGTCTTGCTGTAAAATATATTTTTAATAAATGTTCAACACAGGTAATGTACGTTCCTCAAACATTTTATATTAATGGATTTAATAAAACAATTATTAAAAATATTACTGCTGATTTTCAGAAGGATAAAGGCGGAAATATTATCGATGCTGAAATGAATACACCAGTTTTACCAAATTCATTAATGATAATTTATGATTCTATTTTTAATGTTGGTGTTTCTCAATTTGATATTAAAACAATCGATATTAAACTTCCACGTTGCTGGAATATTAGAAATTTTGAAAGATATAATGAGCATGAAGGTAATGCACACGCTCTTAGAATTTTTAAATGGGAAGAAATTAATAGAAGAAAAGATTTAGGTCGCGTTGAAACAATTTCTGATCTTTCAGTATATATGGGTAATGGAACTGGTGAATCTTCAACAGCAAATGAAGGTTATGGACCTAAAAACATGACTACTAATTATGATTCCTATCGTACTGCAATGAATCTTGATTTTAGAAATTATGGAAAACAAACTGTAAGAGGAAATGGAATTTCTGTTTCTAATTATTGGGGTCCGGGATTATATGCTAGAGGCATTCAGATGCCAGAAAATTCTGTTAGAATTTATGGAACATTTGAATCAAATAATACTGTTGGAACAATTGAATTTGTTAAATCTGCCAGAAGAGGTAATGTTTTAAATACCGGTTATGGATCTGTTATTAGAGTCAAAAAGGTTATGGTAGACGTTTCTGATAAAACAGATGTTACACCAATTATTAAAAACTGGCCTACTGATAACAGATTTTTTGGTGAAGCAGATGATCCTAATTATCGTGCTATTTCTGATGATCAATGGCGTGATAGACATGGGCAGTGGGAATATATAACAAATCTCGGTGATAATGGAATGGTTGAAAACGGTGCATATCTTCTTATTGACAGATGCAATAAAGTTGTTCTTTCAGATATAGAATTTCAATCTACCGCATACGGCGATAATTTCTACGGAATCACATGCTTAAACGAAAATGACAGAACATTTGATTTAACAACAGAAGATACCGCAGTTGGAAATGGTAGATACGTTCAACGTACAAAGAATTACTACATTCAACCATATTCAATTCGTAGAAAAGCTGGTTCTCAAGCTTCATTACTTGTTTCTAACAGATCTGGTGATTCTAATACAACTGAATGTGTAATTGGTAGAATTCCGTTTAAAGGCATTCAAGTAAGATGTGTTAATAAAGATGGTGAACAACTCCAACCAGGAAGATACAAACTTGAGTTATTCACGGCACTAAAGAACTGGAGATTATCAAGTGAATTTTTAAGTGGTGTTGATATTGAAGGAATGGAACACTCTGATCCTCGATTTGTAGATCAATACATTCTTGATGATTTCAAAAATCTTCTCGCATGGGAAGCTGTAGTAACAACTACACTTGATGAAAATGAAAAATATGAAAAAATATTTTCAAGTGTAAGTGATGGTTATTATGAAATGAAAACATTTGACGATCATATTGCAGATCCAAATAATACAAGTGATCCAGACTACGATTGGGAGTGGGAAGGAGACCGCTTCATTAACACTTATGATTATAGATTTAAATCTACAATTATAGTCAATATTGAAGATCCTTCAAAACCAATTAATGTTAGATTGCATTTTAAAACGTTCAACGCCCAAGGGGGAACGTTCTATATAGATCCGAAAATGCAATTAAAACCTCTTAAATAATTGTAAACTAAATTTTGGTTTAAAATGGTTATAGGAAGTATTTTTCTATAACCATTTTTATTTAGAGTGAGTTAAAATGATTGAACATTTAAAACTTTTGTTTAAAGATAGAAATATTCGATATAATAGATTAGAAAATTTAATAAAAATATTAAAAACAGATATTGAATGTTATAATTATTGTGTTTTTATATTTGAGAAAGAAAAATGTTTTAAAGATTTAAAAGAAGTTTTAATTCATTTGGTAGATGGAATTGAATTAAGAAAATGTAAAACTTGCGGTAAAAATATTTTATTTGAAAAAGTTTTAGAGTATAAACGACATAATAGAGAAATTAATCATTGTGATAGAAAATGCGCGCCAAATAATTTTAATGTCGAACAAGCTAAAGAAAAACGAATAAAAGCATTAAAAGATCATAATCCATTTTCTAGAGAAGATGTTAAAGAAAAAATTAGAAAAACAAATTTGGAAAGATATGGATATGAAAATGTTTCTTCAAATGAAGAAATTAAGAAAAAGAAAAACATTTCTTTATTAAAATATCGAAATTCAATTTCTTATAAAATGAAAATGTTAAAGTCATTTTCTAAATTTAAAAATTATGTTGTTCCAGCATTTACTGCCGAAGAATATGATGGAATTTTTAAAGAGTATAAATGGAAATGTGTAAAATGTGGTAATGTTTTTACACAAAAATTAAGATCAACTAATCACATAAAAGAATGTGAAGAAGTGCCACGATGTTTAAAATGCTATCCATTTTTAAATTCTGGAATTAGCAATAAAGAAAAAGAACTATCAGATTTTTGTAAACAGTTTTATCCAAATTTGACTGAGAATGATAGAGAGTTAATTGCTCCTTATGAATTAGATATTGTAATTCCTGAAATAAAATTAGCTATAGAATTTAATGGAGTTTATTGGCATTCATGTTTTTATAAAGATAAAAATTATCATTTGATGAAAACAGAGTTATGCGAGTCTAAAGGTTATAGATTAATTCATATATTCGAAGATGAATGGAATGAAATCAATAAAGAAAAACTAAAACAAATATTTGAGAATAAAGAGGTTATAATTCCTGGAATATATCCTAGAACTTGGTTTAACTTAAATGATAAAAGATACTCAGCAATAACTTATTCAGAACCAATTTTAATGAATAATAACTGTTATGATTGTGGTGACATAAAAATCTTAAAGGTTAACTGATACAAAATATGACAGAATTTGAAAAAATTTATAATAAAATAATTGAAGAATCTTATGGAAATATTTTAAAGAAATTTCCATTTGACAAAGAATATGATACGTCTAAAATAATTGACGAGATTATTCAGTCTAATTTGCTTACTCCAGTTCCTGATGAGTTAATTAATAAGATTATGGAGAATTTATTTAAACAGGGAAGAGTAATGAAAATTTCATATTTAGAAATTATTCAGCTTATTTCAGACATTGATTCGCAGACCGCACAAGTTTTATTATCATGCTTAAGACGATATGCATATGATTCTTCTGGAAATTTACATATTATTTTATTAGATATAACTAATGAAAAGGAAACAAAAACAATTGTTTCAAAATTAATTAGAAATATAGATAA
This sequence comes from Treponema sp., assembly GCA_017938365.1. Taxonomy (GTDB): domain Bacteria; phylum Spirochaetota; class Spirochaetia; order Treponematales; family Treponemataceae; genus Treponema_D. Next base: position 58,016 of record JAGBBT010000110.1, on the reverse strand, counting down.
TGAAGAAAATGCTTACTTTAAGATAAAAAAACTATTTGAAAATAGAAATGCAAATGGTGTTACTATTTTAAGAGAGAATTTACAATTTGAACAATTTAAAGACTGTGTTATTTACTTAAATTTTAAAAACAACGATTGGAAAGATACACTTGAACATGAATTAAAACACTTTATTCAGCGAATCTGTTCATTTGATAAACATTTACCAACAATAATGACTTTGAATAAAGATAATTTATTTACGGCACAAAGCATTTTAAAACCATTTAAAGAACATTTTAAAAATAAAGAATTTGTCATAGATTTAAACTTATTTTTGAATAACAAATTAAGTAAAATAGAACAACATCAAACAATTACAAGTATGATAAAGTTTTTCATAAGAACTTATGAAAAATCAAATGCTATATATGAAATTGAGCATAAAAAATACTCAATTTCACAAATTGAATATCAAATGTCAGATAAAATTAAACAGAAGATTAGATCAAAATGGGTAGATGAATTTCTTTTAAAGATTAATAATTATAAAGTATTTGATTATAAACAACTTGAAATATATTTAAATACTCGTGAAAGAGCAGTAACATATAATATTCAAGTACAGTTAATGTGTTTAATTTATCTTTATGTAAAGAATATTTTACCACAATATAAGATTGATGATATGATCAAAAATGAGTTTAAAATTTTTAAGTTTAGAAAGGTTTAATTAAAATAATCTTTTCTTCCTTTTAATTTATCATAAGCTTTATATGCATCTTGAACCGTGATATGTTCTTTATAACCAAGATAATCTGTTTCAGATTGATTATCACGTTTCCAACTTAATCCTTCTTCTTTGATTAAATCTTTAATTCTATTAGCAAACCAAATTTTTATTTTTTCATCAGACATATCTAAATATGGATTACTATTAATGCTCATAAAACGATTTGGTTTAATTTTAATGCAAACTTGACCGTTCTCAAAAATAATATTTGCAAATAACCAATATTTTTCAAACGGCTTATAATTTTCCCATTTTCCATCAGACAGTTGTCCGCATAATACTTTTCATAATTTCATAGTCTTTTTCAGTAGTAAGACCAGTTGGAATTATACGAGAACTCTTATTATCAATACTTTCATTCATTTCTGAAATAAGTTTTAAATAAACATTTTCAAAGTTTTTCATTATTTTATTCCGCTTATATAAAAAATATTTATAAAAATAAATGTTAACTTATAACTTTTCTCCAACATTCAATTCTGATATTTTTTTAATTAGTTTACTAAAAAGTTTACTAATATTAAACTAGTAAAGAAATCTAGACACATATATAGGGCAACCAGATATTAGAATATGAATATAATAATAAAATAAATAAATATTATAAATAATATAAAAGAAAATAAAAGAATAATTATATGTATAATGATTGGTATTCGTCTAAAAAAATACGAGAAATTTTACAAATTTCATCACAATGTTTATATGAAATGAAAGAATCAGGCAGAATTGAATTTAAAAAAATAAGTGATAAAAAATATCTTTATAAATTACCTGAATCATTTAGTAAAAATGAAGTTAAAAATATTGCTATTTATGCAAGAGTTTCTACGCCAAAACAAAAAAAAGATTTAGAAAATCAGATTAATTGTTTAAAACAATTTGTAGTTGCTAATGGAAGTATTATAAATGAAAAATTTATTTTTTCAGATATTGCTTCAGGCATGAATGAAAATAGAAATGGATTAAATAAATTATTAAATGAAATTTTAAATGAAAGAGTATCTAAAGTTATTATTTCAAATAGAGATAGATTAACTAGATTTGGGTTTGGATATTTTAAAAATTTATTTGAAAAATATAATGTGGAAATAATTGAAGTTAATATGACAGATGAAAAAACATTTGAAGAAGAATTAACATCGGATTTAATTGCTATTATTCATCATTTTTCAATGAAGTTTTATGGAAAACGTAAAAATATTTTAACTCAATGTAAAAAAGATTTTGAATTTTTTGATAAAAATGATAAATAATGTTAGTAATATAAAATATATAAAAATAATAAATTACATAAATGATAAGAGTAAGTAAACATAGTTTAAAATTTAGTAATAAAGAAAAAATTCAAAAATTAGATAATTTTTTTGAATTGTATAAACTTACTTTAATTGATTATATAAATCAAATTAAAGTAGGTAAATTACCTCTTAAAATTATGTTATCTACTAAATTATGTCCAGACTCAATTATTAAACATTCACGATATAAACAATTAGCTTATAAACAAGCATCAGAAATCATTCGTTCTAATTTAATACAAATTCAAAAAAGAACTTATAACAAATATAAAAAATTATATTATAAATGTATTAAAAATAATATTCATAAATCATTCACTGACAAGCATTTTAAAGATTTAAATATTAATTATTTAAAAAGAATTAACATAAATTTAAAGAATTTATCAATTACGTTAAATGAAAATTTATTTAATGTTCAAGAAGGTAATAGTTTTGATGAATTTATTAAAGTATTTTTACCATGGTTTAAAGAAGGTAAAAAACGTGCAGAAACTATTAATCTTCCATTAAAACAACATAAACATTCACTTAATTTTAAAAATAATAATTGGTTAAGAAAATCCTCAATTCAATTAGAAGTAAAAAATAACAAATATTATTTAAATATATTTTGGGAAAAAGAATTAGTTAAAACTAATAATCAATTAAAAATAGGAATTGATCAAGGTTATAATAAACTTATAAGTGATTCAAATGGTGTTCATTGGGGTAAAGAATTAAAAGAAATTTATATTAAACTTACTAAAAAGAAACGAGGAAGCAAAAATTATAAACAATTATTAACATATAAACGTAATAAAATTAATGAAGTCGTTAATCGTTTTATTGAAACTTATAAAGATACAGATATTGTATGTGAAGATTTAAAGCGAGTTAAACATGCTTCAAAATTATATAAATCAACAAATAATAAACTTCAGTATTGGAGTTATAAACAAGTTTTAGATAAGCTGAATTCACTTAGTGAACTTAAAGGTTTTAAGCTAATTAAAGTTGAACCAGCATATACTTCTCAAACTTGTTCTAATTGTGGTCAAGTAATTAAAGCTAATCGTCAAGGTGAACTTTATTCTTGCTCTTGCGGTCTATTAATAGATGCTGATACTAATGCTGCTATTAATATTCTAAATAGAGGTGTGTATTGTCCCTCTACACAACAAACTTAATTTTATATATTTTATATTTTTAAGTACAATATTTGTAGATATTAAAATAAAATTAGTTATTTTAAAATTATAAAATTTTGAAAGGTTTAATTGAAATGGATATTGTTAGAAATTTTCCAAATGTTGTTGTATTTCATCATGATGATGCAGATGGAATTTGTGCTGCATTTATTATAAAACAGAAATATGATAATAGTTTGAGTGATTCCGATTGGGATAGAAATGTCACCTGTATTTCATGTAATTATGGAGAAAAATATAATTTACAGTTTTTTAAAGATAAAGTTACTGAAAATGTTCAAGATGGATTAAAAACTGTTATTTATATGGTCGACTATGCAATTCAACCAAATGATGAAATGATTAAGTTTTGGAATTGGTGTAAGGCAATGGAGTATGAATTTGTTTGGATTGATCATCATATTACTGCAATTGAAAATTTAGGTCATTATTCTATAACAGGATTAAGAAACATTAAAGAATCTGGATGTATGAATACATGGAAATATATTCATAATGATGAAACGTCACCAATGATTCTTAGATATGTGAATGATTTTGATATTTGGAATAAAGCGTCTATTTATTCATGGGAAAAGACGTTATTTCCATTGATTTATTTTCTTGAATCTCTTGGTTCTGATTTAAATGATAATGAGTGTGAATTAGTTAAAACACTTGCTGCATGTTTTTCTGATAATAAGAATACAGATAATATTATTAAAATCGGGCAATATATTGCTAAATTTGTTAACAATCAATATTCTAAAGCTCTTAGACGTATTAAAGAAGTTGAATGGAATGGATATAAATGTCTTGTATTGAATTCTTCATTTAGGGGTTCTGAACAATTTTACCAGTATGAAACTGAAGATGGAAATCCAGCAGATCTTATGATTGTTTGGTCATATGATGGAAAGAAATATACTTTTAGCATATATACTACAAAAAAGAATATTGATGTTGGAAATATTTGTCAGACATTTTTTAATGGTGGTGGACATAAAGGAGCAGGTGGAGGATGTTCATCTAAATTTCCATTTTATGACCTTTAATATGTTTACATTTTCTTATGATATGCTATTCTTTAATTAGAATCTCCGTAAAAATAAAAATTATGAAAGGTATTTATTAGAAAAATGAAGATTCCGTATGATGCAGATCTGCTTGATGAGGACAACGATTTCAATGAAGAAGTCAAGAACTTTGAAAAGATTAGACAGAAAAAGCAGCAGTCAAAAATGAAAATGATGTATCATCAGGATAATAAGAAACGTAATAAGCCTAAGCGTGGTGGAAAAGATGTCTGGGCTAGCAATTAAAAATATTTCACCTATCGAGCTGGATAATGTATTTTATACAGCTCGTTTTTTTCAAAAAAACATTTTAGAACCGCTTGATATATCTTTAGACAGTATTTCATTTTTAGGTTCTACTGGAAAAAAAGATATTTCTGGTGATATGGATATTGCAATTGAATATCCAACGGCGTCTAAAATTACAAAAGATAAGTATGTTCTTGCTGATATTATTTGTGATAAAGCAAGTTCACTTGGTCTACAGACAAATAATAGAATTAAGACTGGATTTCAGATGGTTCATATTGGATTACCTATTTGCGATAAAAATGGACCTACTGATAAAATTTGTCAGCTTGATTTAATGTTTGTTTTAGATTTGTCTTATGCACAATTTAAATATGATGCTCCAGGTAAAGGTGAATCTAAATATAACGGTGCAATTCGTTCTATGCTTGTAAATTCTTTTATTAAAGAAACGTCAATTTCTTGTCCAGATAAATTCAAAGACACAGATGCAATTCCATATGTTGTAGATGGGAAAGAGATTTCTCCATATATCACTTATGGATTTTATGCTCTTGGACCAGATACAATTCAATATAATGTTAAAACATATCGAGGAAAGAAAGGAAAGTTTCTTGTTAATCCAAGAAAAATAGAAGAAGAATCTAAAAACTGTGGTTGTATGGTTAATCTTCTTATTTCTGGTTTGTTTAACAACGCTGTATCAAATAATATAAAACTCGAGCAAACATATGTTGAACATGTATGTCATACATTTGAAAATCTTTGGAATTCTATTATGATTTGTAATTTTAAAGATTCAACGTTGAAAAATAGAATTACAAAAACATTTATAAGGTTGTTCAATGCAGCAAATAAATGGCAATATACAGATGATAAAAAACTTACAATGCCAGAAGAGGTTATAACATATGCAAAAGAACATAACATCAACATTAACGACTCCACGCAAGCCTCTTAAAAAACTAACTCAACTCAATGAAAAAGAACAATTTCATTTTCTTGAATTGTTTAATAATCATACATTTAAAGTAACAGAAAAAGTTGATGGAATGGCTTTTCGTCTTTATTTTAATAAAGACAAAATGTTATTTGAATCATCTTATTCTGGGCTTGTTGAAAAGGATAGTTTTATTTTTCCAGATATAGCAAATATATTAGATGAAATGTCTAAAATTAAAAATTTGTTTGAGTATCCTATTAAACTTTCTGGTGAACTTATTTGGAATTACGGAATTGATGAAAATAAGAACAGCAATACTTTTGCACCAGTTTGTACAAAATATACACCAAGCATTACATTTACTGGATCATATTTTGTAATTTTTGATATGTATAAAGTTGAAGATGATGAACTTATTTTAATTTCAGATAGTGAATTTAAACAAAATATGTTAAATATTTCATTTACTGCCGAGGATGAAGATGCAGTTCAATATATTAATGGCAAGTCATTGACATATGATTTTTCTGATATTAAATCCAAACAATTTTTAAATTTTATTGATTTGTTAAAATTGTTTGAGATTAAAACAGATTCTTTACAATCTCATTTATGTGATGTTAATGTCGAGTCGCCTATTGAAGGAGTTGTGATTACTTTTGATACTGGCGAGCAATATGGAGTTTTTTCCTCAAAATATAAATCAGAAAAAGAAAAATATTATTCCTTTTTTAAAGAAGCAGAAGATATAGAAAAGAATTTTAAAAAAGTGGTATATGGATATTCATTAACTTCATCTATTAAGAAGCATAATGCTCACTTAACTAAAGATGCAAAGGAAAAATATAGCACAAATTTTTTGAATTGTTATTATGCATTAGTTGATAAGAAAGATAAAATACATAGTGCTGCTAATAATGATATTATTCCACGCACATGTGGAATGTTTCAGGAATTTTTAATTCTTAAAAAAGCTGAAAAACTTATGAAAAATAATTATATGTCATATATTGATCCAAATTTATGTGATTTTAATCTTTCTACACAAAATTATTCATAATTTTGTGCTATCTTTAAAATAAAAAAGGTAATTTTTATGCTTGAAAAAATTAAAGAAGTTATTGATCGTCTTAAAGGAAATAATTCTGCTACAGAAAAGCTTAAAATTCTGAGTGAATATAAAACTGACAAAGATATTGTAAAATTTTTTCAGTATTGTTATGACAGTACAAGGCTTTATGGCGCTTCATCAAAAAATATTGTAAAATATTGGCAGAATTATACGCCGAATTATATTGCAAATTTTGATCAGGCATTTGATCTTTTTGAATTGTGTGATGAATTGAATTCTCGCAAGTACACTGGTAATGCTGCCCTTGAAAAAATCATTACGTTTATCGATTGTAATAGAGACTATGAAGAGCTTCTTTTGAATTTCTTTGACAGAAATATGAAAATTGGAGTTGCAGTTACTCAGCTTAATAAAGCGTTTGGTAACGTGATTCATGTATATGAAGTGCCTCTTGCACAAACTTATGATGAAAAGAAACATGATAAGTATAATCTTACAGATTATTTTATCCAGCGTAAATGTGATGGAATTCGTTCTACTACGTTTATTCAATTTGATAAAAAGACAAATTCAATTTCTGTTAAAACAATGTCAAGAAACGGAAAAGAATATACGACACTTCAAAAGGTCGTAGATGAAATTGTTGATCTTTATAAAAAGTCTCCATTTTATGGTGTTAATACAGTGATTGATGGCGAAGTATGTCTAATCGATGAAGATGGAAAAGAAGATTGGAATGGAATTGTTTCAGAAGCTCGCCGTAAGGATTACACTGTAGAAAATCCTCGTTACATTATGTTTGATATTCTTACTGAAGATGAATTTTTTGGTATTCGTCAGAGTATGAATTATTCTGTTCGTTATTCAAATCTTAAGAAGTTTATGGCAAATGGAAAAGATACAAAGCATCTTATGGTAATTTTTTCTGTTCCATATACAAATGAAAATTTTGAACGTCTCAAAGTAATGTATGTTGACAATGAAAAATGGGAAGGTTTTATCTTTAGAAAAAATTGCCCATTTAAATCCGGTCGTTCTACAGACCTTTTGAAATATAAACTGTTTAAAGACGCTGAATTTGTAGTTACTGGAACAATTAACGGCGAAAAACTTATGCTTAATGATAAGGGTGTTATGGAAAATATGAATACATGTGCTGCCCTTACCATTGAATATAAAGGTCATCAGTGTCAAGTTGGTTCTGGTCTTTCTGATGAACAACGCCGTCTTTGGTTTGAACATCCAGAAGAAATTATCGGAAAAGTTATCAACGTTAAATATAAACAGGAAAGTCATAACCAAGATGGATCTGTTTCTCTTCAATTTCCAGTGTTGAAAATGGTCATTGGAAAAGAACGAGATTTTTAAAATGAAAAACGTACTTGAACTCTTTTTTGTTATATTTCTGTCACTGTTCTTAGCAACTTGCGCTATTCTATGTTGTGAACACTTTACATCAACTACAATAAACCAAAAGGTGCCGGAACTATCAGAAATAAATGCTCCAAGCCATATTAAAATTAAAATGATTTATCAGGAGAAACTTGATGTCAAATCTGAGTAAATATATGCTTCCGACTGTATTATTTTTGTTAGCAGCTCTTGTGTTTCCAGAAACATCAATTGTTGTCACATGTGCTCTTACTTTTGTATGGGGATTTTTAACTGCATTTGTATTAATGGCACTAGTAATATGTTATATGTTTTTCTCAAGCTACATGCCTTCAATGAGAGTTTATTATTACAAAGAAGGCTATAAAAATGGGTATGAAGACAAACAGAAAGATAATAAATTTGATGACATGAAGTTTTTTAATATTGATGAAAAATTAAAGTGATTCGCATATCTAGAAAATTTTTACAAAAATATATAAATGATCATCCTGAATGTTTTTCTGAAATGGAAAAATATCCAGGATGGTCTATTTTTGATATTGCTAAAAACCAGATTTATCCAATAAATTTGCGTTATTGTTTAACTTGTCGGTAAACTTCTTTCATACAAGGCATGTAAAAGAGGAACTAACTATTGTAATCGTTCCTGTCAAAATTCAAATAAAGATATTATAAGAAAAAAGAAAATTACATCAAAACAAACATGCTTAAAGAAATATGGATTTGAACATCAATCTAAAAATACAGAAATTAAAAATAAAATAAAATTAACCAATTTACAAAAATATGGTGTCTCTACTAATTTAGTCTTTGCAAACAGAGTTTCTAATTACGAAGCAACAAAAGAAACCTGTTTAAAGAAATACCGGTGTAACTTCTACTTTACACATTCCAGAAGTTGAACAGAAAACACTTCAAGGAAAATTTAATCAAACATATAAAAAGCTACTATCCTGGTCAAATTATATAACTCCATTATTTGCTAGTAATGAATATATAGGAAAGCGTAACATCTATCAATGGAAATGTATGAAATGTCGGTAATATTTTTAATGCAAATTTAATTTCACATATTCATAAACATTATCCAATAAAAGGCATGGTAAAATGTCCATTCTGTTATCCTCTAGGAACTTCTTCATCTGAACAAGAACTAATAGATTTTTGTCATCAATTTTTTAATGACTTAAAAACACATGATAGAACTTTAATTAAACCTTATGAATTAGATATTGTCATACCTGAGATAAAACTAGCTTTAGAGTTTAACGGCATTTGGTATCATTCAATAGAAGCTGGAACACCTCCTGGATATCATCTAATGAAAACTGAAATGTGTGAGGCTAAAGATTATAGACTTATTCATGTATGGGAAGATGAATGGATTAATAACAAAGAATTAATCAAAGAAAAACTAAAATGTATATTTGAAAATAAAGAAGAAATTGATAATAAAATTATTTTATTAGATAGATGCTGGTATTCATTAAAAGATTTTGATAGTGTAGAAGAAGTTCTTCCACCATTAATAGAAGATAGAGGATATCATGTTGAAAATTGTGGTTATTTTAAAATAAAAAAGAAGTAAGGTTAATTAAAAATGCCAAAAGTTATTCATTCAGTTCATTTTCGTGGAGATTCATTCCGGATGTCGGTTGGTATAGGGAATTGTTTCCATCTATGTTGTTGCAAACGATGTTGAATAGTGATATTCAGTTTAGAATTACAGACACATTGTCTGTTATTACAGATCCTAACTTTTATAGAATGGTTGATGGTGGAATTAGGATGGTTCGTTTGCAGCGATGGTATGGTAAAGAGAAAGCTGCAATGTTGAAAAATTTTCTTAAGCCATTGGCTGATCAGTTAGGAATGTGGTTGGTATATGAAATTGATGATTTGCTTATTTATGATGATATTCCGGCTTATAATATTGCAAAGCCTCATTATGCATATGACAGAGTTGGTGATTCAGTAAAAGAAATTATGGAAATGTGTGATTTGATTACAGTTTCTACAGAATTTCTTGGTGAAGTTTATCAGAAAGTGTTTAATATTCCAAAAGAAAAATTTATTGTTGTTCCAAATTATTTGCCTAGATGGTGGATTGGAGAAGCAATGAATATTGATCGTCAAATGAATTTATGGAGAAGTACTAGAAATCAGCCTAGAATTGCTTTTTGTTGTTCTACAAATCATTTTGATGTTCAGAATAACAATAACGGTGTTGATGATTTTACACATTTAATTCCTTGGATTAAGTCAAATATTGACAAATATAAATTCATATTTGTTGGTGGATTTCCGCAGCAACTTAAAGAAGAAGTTCAACAAAAGAAAGTTGAATTTCAGCCACCTTCAGATTTATTAAATTATCCTAGAGAGCTTCAACTTAGAAATATTGATTTGTTGGTTGCTCCGTTAATCGATAATACATTTAATAAATGTAAAAGTAATATTAAGTTTTTGGAATTTAGTGCTTTAGGAATTCCAATGGCTGGTCAAAATATTTTAACATATAATAAATATACTGACGTTGTATTTAATGATGCAAATCAACTTGATAATATTGTTCATCAATTATTTTTCACAAATAATTCAGAAAAAGTTTATAAAGATTTAATTCTTCATAATAGAAACGTTATTGAAAAAGGTGACAAATATTCTCCAAAAGGATATTGGCTAGAAAATAATGCAAATCTTTATTATAATCTTTATTCTATAAATCCAAAAACAATTCATTTAAGTTTGTAATTTATTATAGATTTGCTTACATAAAAGCTGAAGAGTGAAGTTTAAAAGTAAATTAATGATTATTTTAGTTAATTTCTCTAAGTTTTTAGTTCTTTAAGATATCTTTTTGATATAACATAAAAGATATTACTTAAATAAGTTTAGTGAGATGATATACACTTTGCTTCTTTCAATAGAGCTAATTCACTTCCGTCTTTAAAGCTGTTTCACTCCTTTTCAGCTTTTATGTATATCATCTCACCTTTTTAGTTTAATTTGATATTTAGTAGGAGTGAGACAATGTATGTTTAATTTATTGAAAAATCTTTTTAAAAAGAAGAAATACGTTAATAATTTAAGACAGAATCTTAATTCTTATACTGATCATAAGTCTAAGAAAGAGACTAAGTCTGCTGTTTTTTATGACAGAAGTAATAATCGTTTTCTTAAGCTTGGAGATAATGATGTAGCGCTTGTTATGCATCCAGGTAATGTTGTTGAAATTGTATTAACAAAAATGACAGATAAAAATCAAGCAATAACAGCTGAAGAAGATTTGGCTATGTCATTAGCATTATTTTTAAAGCAAAAAGAATTTTGTGAAGTATTAACACATACATTTCATGATCTTGCTATGCGAAAAGTTGGACCATATAATGAAAAACTAGAAGAGAAATAAAATGACAAAAAATAAAGAATATTCTGTTAATGTTTACGTGATAACTGATTCTTTAAATGTTCCAAATTATATTAACAATATTATAGATAAAGAATCTTTAAATAATCGGTCATAAATTTGCATTTTTTGTTCAAAATGACATTTTTGCAAATTTAATTGATAAGCATAAAATTTTTGATGATTATACTGAATTTATGAAAATGTGGGATATTCCATTTGTGATGTATCCATATTATATTCACATGAATTCAATTCTTCCTAGCACAAATAATATTCCAAATCCTAATTTAAGAATTACAATTAATAATAACACAACTGATGCTTTAAATTTTCCAGCATACGGGTTTTTAGGAATTAACATTGAAAAATTGAATAAAATTAATTTTAGATTCAATACAGAATATCCAGTTATGTTTTATTTGCAAGATATGATGCAAGTATTTTATGAAAATAATATGACACTTAGCAATTGTTGTTATTTAGATATACCAGAATCTTGGAAATATTTTAAAATACATACTACTGATGGATTTCATGCTGATATTAATAAATTTAATGATGAAAAGAAAAAATATCATTTAACTGAATATAAGTATCTTCCAATGAATGAGTTTATTGAAAAATTTAAAGAAAAATATAAACAGCAAACCCAGAAAAAAGAAGAATTAGTAGCACCATTGGTTAATCCGGGCGATATTACTGTGTTGAATATGTAATTTATATAAAAAGGAGAAATAAATGCAGCCTATTGGTAATAAGTATCTTGTAAAGGTGGAAACACCTCCTCCCGAAGAAAATGTTGGTGGTATTTTAGTACCATCTGGGAGATCTGAAGAGGAAGTTCATTATAGAGGAACGATTGCAGCTCATGGAACTTATATGACTGAAAAGGAATTGATTCCAGTTGATACTAAAGTTGTATTTGACTGGAAAGATAAAGATTCAAAGATGAAAATTATTTTAGATGGACAAATTTTTTATATTTGTGATCCTAAAGCAATTTTAGCACTGGATGAGGTGATAGAGTGAAATATGGAACTTCTGAATATAATGACGTAACACCTGTTGGAAAAATGGTTTTGCTAAAAAAGGTCAAACCAAGTTTAGAAAGGCATTATGGAGACATTGTAATTCCATATATTAAAAATAAAAATACAGCAATAGGTGTTGCAAAAGTAATTAAATTAGGTAATAGAATCACTAACGAAGACGGAATTAGTGTTGACGATTACGTAATGTATGATTATTATTCTGTATTTGAAGATGGGCCAGAATATGTGATTACAAAATCTGAAAATATTTTTATGAAAGTAACTGAAGAAGAAGCAAAGGAAATTTCACGATGAAAGAACAAGAATTTACATTGGACATTGCAAGAGTTAGAGAAGTTAACGTTCCAACAAAATCATATGCAGCAGCTGGATTTGATTTTTATATTCCAACTAATTTGCATATTACTGATTTTACAAAAAATGCTGAAATATATGAAAATAAATTTATTAATCCTGAAATGGAAAAGGATTATGTGTTTTCAAATTCAAAATTTATTTTGACGGATGACTCAATTTATATTGAAGTTCAATTTGCATTGGCAGCTGACAAACAGTCTTTTGTTTATAAGCTTGGTAAATCTAGTGCAGGTTATCCATTTAAAAGTAATGCAGAAGTAACATCTTGGGTAGAAAGTCCATCAACACGAGTTGCTGCAATTGAAATTCTTCCCGGAGGAAAAGTTTTGATTCCTTCCGGTATTAAAGCCAATTTGCCTCATGGAGTTTATCTAAAAGCTGAAAATAAATCTGGAATTTCATCTAAGAGAGGTCTTATTTTTGGAGCATCTGTTGTAGACGAAGATTATCAAGGAGAAATTCATATTTGTTTGATTAATCCTACAAATACTTCAGCTAAAGTTGTTGCTGGTGAAAAAATTATTCAATTTCTTCCATGTTTTTCTCCAAATATGAATAGTGTGAATGAATATGATAATGAAGAAACATTATTTGAGAATACAAAATCTGAACGTGGATCAGACGGATTTGGGTCAACTGATGTAAATAAAGAAAACGGAGACCCTACAAATTCTTTTACCAATACAGAAACAAATATGACACAGAATGTATCGGTAAAAGCTGGAAGAGGCCGTCCAAAGAAGAAAGTTCAATAAAAAAGTTAATAAACAAGTTTAAGAGGTTTGTCTTACGTACCTAATTTCGAGCTCTTAAAAACGTAAGTAATAATAAAACATAAGGAATAAAAATTATGACTGACAAAACTAAAACTGTCGTAAAAAAGATTGTTGAGATTGTTGTTTATCTTCTTGTAGGTGCAACAGCTGCAACTGGTGTTATTAATTTTGATAAAATTACTGACGCATTTAAAGCTGGTGAATCTCATAAAGTTGAACAATCTGCTCAAATGTATGCAGCTGATACTGTAACTGCAGTAGCAGAAAAAGCAGAAACAGTTACTAAGTAACTTAAATTAAAATATATAATTTAAAGGAGTATCAAATTTGATACTCCTTTTTAGTTTATTTTATATATAAAAGTTAAAAATATACAATTTAAAGTTAGGAAAAATTATGAATTTATTTGGTCGTAATCGGTGGAAATCAGTTTTATATTGTTGATTTATCTTATATTATTTTCTTTAGTGGATATTCTGCATTTACAACATATAAAAGAAATTTTGATATTCAAAGCTCATCATTGCATTCAAAATTTGATCCTACTTTAGATGAAGAATTTTGTGAAATTTTTCAAAGTACATTATCATATACAATTAAAAAACCACTACAATCAATTAATCCTTTTATTAATTTATCTAATGTTATTTTTTGTACAGATTGTGCTAGAAAGAATATTTGGAGAAGAGAGTTTTATCCAGATTATAAAGTTAATAGAGATGTAAAAGATACATCAAAAGATGAATTTGATTTTGGAAAAGTATTTAATTATGCTAAAACGGTTGCTATTCCAAATTTATGTGAAGAATTTGGATGTGTTAAAGTATCTTGTGAATGTGCTGAAGGTGATGATGTTATTGCAGTATTAACAAAAAAGATATTAAACGATGATAGTAAAAATAAAGTTATAATTATTTCTAGTGATAGAGATATGTTACAACTTTATCAAGATAGAGTTACTATTATAACTGCTCAAGGACAAGAAAGAACACCTACAAAAGATATTGAAAAATTAACAAAAGTAAAAGTAGATGATTCATTTTCAGCTTCAGATTTTCTTTTGTTTAAAATACTTATTGGTGATGGAGCTGATAATATTCCAAATATAAAACCCGGTATTGGCGCTAAAAAAGCACTTTCTCTTGTTATTGACAGAAATAAATTAAAAAAATTACTTGTAGAAGATTCCATTGCTAGAGAATCATTTTCTAGAAATAAAAGATTGATTTCAATGAATGAAATTCCTTCTGAAGTAGAAGAAATGATTTTAGAAAATTATGATCATGAATTAGAAAATAGAGGCATTATCTAAAATGATAGAAGAATCTCATTTTGTATTGAAAACACGAGCACATATATTTTTAGTAATGAGTGCAATAAATCAAACTATAAATTTGTTTAAAGCGCGTTATTATGTTAATGATAAAAAACAAGTTGCAGGAAATCCTAGCGATTTAGATGTAGCTTTATATTTAAAAGATTGCTTATGTCATATTATGTCAAAAGAAGAATTTTGTGATATAGATTATCTATCTGACAAAGATTTAACAAAAATGCTAAACATAGCATATGAACTGGTATTTAGTGAATTAAATGAATAAACCAATCGATAGAACTAAATCAAATTTGCATATTAAAGAAAAAAAGAAACAAGATTCTAAAATAGCCGCAATTAAAAATGAAAGAAAGAAGATTAGAAATGATTTGATATCAAATGCAAATTTGATATTTGGATTAGATAACGGGTCAACCGGAACCATTTCATGTATTAATAAAGTGGATGGAACTATTTCTTTTATGAAAACTCCTTCTCGTGTAGAATTAGATTATACACAAGATATTAAGTATATTAACAGGATTGATGTGGTTGAATTAAAAAAATGGTTTGAAACTAATATTTCTTTAATGAAAGATGATAATAGGTTTATAATAGTAATATTAGAGCGTCCAATGAAAAATCCTACTAGATTTGAACAATCTATTTCTGCATGTAGAGCCTTTGAAGCGACGTTAATTGTTTTAGAAGAATTAAATCTTAAATATATTGTTATTGATAGTAAACAATGGCAACATTATTTTTTTGGTAAGAATACAACAAATATTGATTTAAAATTAGAAAGCATGAGGAAAGGACTTGATGTTTTAAATAAAAATTTTAAGAAGCAATATAATGAAATATCAGAAATTATAAAAAATCATGGTGATGCGGATAGTTTATTAATTTGTCAATATATTATTGACCAACAACTTCAAAGGTAAAAGGGAATGCTTGCGTATAATTTTATTAACTTTATTCATGTGGTAGATTTATCGTTGTTAAATTTTATAGATTATTCTGATTTGATCGAAGGATCATGTTTATATCAGGATGATGGAAAACTTCATTTAACTTTAAATTCTAAAACAAAGAAATTTTTAACTAGTTTTATTGTTGATAATATCAATAATTCTCTTCACTATGGAAAAACAAATATTGTTATTAATACCTGTAAACCAATGAAGAACTGGAGACAAACAGTAAGAAAAGCAGCAGTACGAAATAACAAATATTGTATTACTGATGAATCTATATATATTGATGAGTTAAAGTTAAATTCATTTGCTGATGCAATTTTTAAGAAACTTACAAAATTAGACTTAAATAAAGTTAATAGAGAAACACAAGAACTTGGAAAAGAAGTATTAAAATTAAATCCAAACGTAAATTATCTTTCATTTGATACAATAGATTTATGGGATGCAAATAATTTAGCAAAAACTTTATTAACTAATATTGGATCTTTGACATTTGATCCAGTTACATATAATATTATTCAAGACGGTAATAATGTTTATGAACATTCTCCCGGAATTCCTTCTCAAATTATTGATTCTTTTAGATTGATTTTAACTCAAAAAGGTTTACTTTAAATTTGTAAGTAATTAAACTTACAATTCGTATTTATTATTCACCCCTAATTAATAGGAAATTAAAAATTATGTTTACAACAGTAAATTTGCCAGTCCAATCAGTTCACACAATTGTCGATATTGACGATACTCGTTTGGAAATTCCAATTGAAGAAGCAATGAATCGTTTTGCAGAATCAAAGGGATCTTTTGTAATCAGATCACTTTTTTCAGAGCCAACTCTTATTGCATCAACATTTAGAAAAGATCGAAATATTGATTATAATTATGGTGTAAGTTATATCAATAAAATTACAAAGAAACAGGTAGA
The DNA here is from genome assembly GCA_017938365.1 of Treponema sp. Lineage (GTDB taxonomy): Bacteria > Spirochaetota > Spirochaetia > Treponematales > Treponemataceae > Treponema_D. The sequence continues at coordinate 41,222 of JAGBBT010000110.1, read as the reverse complement.
AAGTGTAAAGCCGGACATTAAATATTTTGATGTTAAGGTAAAATATTTTAATGATAAGGTGTTTAATTTTCTTGTTCCTGGATATGTTAAGTTCTTTTCAAGAACACTTAATGCTTTTGTTCCAGTAGAAAATATGAAAAAGTCTGATGTTCTTGTTGATTATGCACATAATATTGTACAGATGCTTAAGAAAACTGAATATGGAAAAGATGATAATCCTCCAGCTCCAGAAATTTCAGAATTTTATTCAATTCGTCTTTCAAATGAAAAGGCAGAGATTCTTGTTCCATTTTATTTCAATGGCATTTTATCACATGTGTATTATAATGACTTTCAGAAAAATCTTCCACAAACAACTTCTAAGTAATTTTTGGAGGATTTGAAATGACAGATCAATTGTTTATTGTAATATTGAACACAGAAGGTGAACCTGACTATTCAAATCCAATGGAAATTAATGCGAAAAGTAAAAATGAAGCATATAATCTCGTGGCTCAAGACGTTCCTGCGGAAACAATCGCAGGAACATTTACAGTTCCAGAATATCAACAAGTATTAATGAAATTGAGAGGAAAGACCGGCATGCCTCAACAGCAGGTTCAACAAACACAGCCGCTGATTCCACAAAATACTGTTGATGATATGTCTGGAAAAGATTTTTTACAAAATAGTATCAATGAAGCTATGAATGTTGCAAAAGGAGTTCAAAAAACTCAGGAAGTTTCTAATGTAATTTCAGAACAGCAATTTCAACATGCTCAAGCTTCACCAATTATTCAACAAAATATTGTTCAAAATAAAGTTCAATATTTTATGGATGACGGAATTCAATTTAAAATTGATAACGGTATTTTGTATAAAAAAGTTTGGGAAACAGTACAAATAGAAGAATATCAAAATAATGAAGGTCAAATGGTTAAACCAGAATTTCAAATTATTATTAAAGAAACTGGTAAAAAACTAAATTCATCAAAATATGCTGTTCAACAATTGGTGTGGAAACCTATTAAAACACAGCCATTGACGAATATGATTCCATAAAATTATAAAGCCTGAAATTAATTTCAGGCTTTTTTAAGATTAAAATTAATAAATAACGTTAAATGATTGTTATTCAAATCGTTTCTAGGATTTATAATTCTAGTAAGGGTCTTTTAATTTCATAAAAAAGATATTTTAAATAAGTTTATAAATTTTAAAGGTTAAGTAATTCGATGCGTATAAGTGATCTTTCAACCTTTGATAGTAAGCCAATTTTATTATCACAGTTTGCTGAACTTCTTAATAGTAATAATATTACTATGCAAGGAAATCAAGTAAACGTTCCAAGCGGATTGGTTTTACTTGATGATAAAGGTAAAATTCCAGAAGATGCAGATATTCAGCGTATTTTTTATATTGATGGTGAATTTCCAACAGAAAATTTGGTTAAAAATGCTCTTTATGTAAGCTCTAGTGGAGAAGCTAGAGCAACTGGTGAAAATGCTGAATATATAAACATCTCTTTGCAAGTCGTAAGCGATTTTTCAGCTGTTTCTGATGATACAGTTGCAACTTCTAAAGCAATTAAGGAATATGTTGACTCCGCCGTTGCTGAAGCATCAACTGGGACATCTGGTGTATTATCATCATATGCTACTAAGGAATATGTTGATAGCGCAGTAGCAAGTGCTTCTGGTGAACAGCATATATTTTATGTTGATGAATTTCCTGCTACTGATGTAGCAGTTGCAAATTCATTATATGTGAAAAAAGGTACAAAAGAAGCTCAAATATTTGATGGAGCAGCGTATGCCTCGATTTCATTAGAAACAGTCGAAGATTTTACAACAGTTTCTAATGATACATTAGCTACAACTCAAGCAATTAGTTCATTTGTTGATACAAAGATTGCAGGTATTGATATTCCTGATCCTGATCTTAGTGCATATCAACCTGTATCAAGCATGACTGATTATGCAAAGAAAACAGATATTCCTAAAAATATTACAACACAAGGTAATACATTTAATAGTGGAAATCATTTAGTTAAGTTGTCTAATGGAAAAATTCCATCTGGTTTGTATGACAGAGATATTCAACATATTTTTAAGGTTAATGAATTTCCAACATCAGGATTAGTAGAAAATTCAATTTATATTTTAGAATCTGGTGAAGCTAAAGCATATTTTGCAGGTGGCTGGGTTGAAATTTCTCAAGAAGTTGAAACTACTATTGATACATCTGCAACAGATGATACAATTCCAACATCTAAAGCTGTAAAAGATTATGTTGACGCAAATAAAGGTGAAACAATAGATTTAACAAATTATACTAAAGAGTCTATTTCTATAACTGCTTCAGGCATGACAGGTGATTTAATTAAGTTAACATCATCTGAAACCGGAGCGTCAATAACCTTTGATGATACTGGATATGTTAGAATTTTAGGCGATGTCCAAACATATATTAATGTTGGTAATGGTGTTAATTTAACAAGTAATGCTCCTTCGGCTGATTTATTAAGATTAAACGATAAAGGATTAAATCAAGCGGGTGGATTAGTTCAATTAGGTTCTGATGGTAAATTGCCAGCAGTAGATGGATCATTATTAACAAATCTTCCAAGTAGTGCTGTTGATTTAACAAATTATGTTAGCACTGGAGCAATAAATCTTACAACAGTTAAAGAAAGTGCAATTACATTAAAAGCAGACGCTCAAGTTGAAGGATATGAAATAACATTTTCTATTGGATCAGGTGTTGGACCTACTAGTGATCTTGGCGCCTACCTTAAATTAGGTAGTGGCGGACATTTCTCCATTGTAGATGGTTACAGTTTCCGCGTAGGTTCTACTGATGGACAATTTAATACAATTAGTTTTAATTCTAATTCGCTTTTATTTAACGGAAATGAATATAATACAGCAAATGGTTTAGTAGTAGTAGGTGATGATGGTAAAATACCTAGTAGTTTATATAATGGTGGTTTGACATCAATTTCTGTTGGAAGTGGTTTGAGTGGAAATGGTACAAGTAGCAGTCCATTAGTCGTAGACTTAAGCAATTATCATCAATCAACTGCAATATCATTAACATCCCCTGAATTTAAAATTGGCGGTTCAAGTATTATAATTGGTACGGGAACAGGTAATAATATATATTTAAATTATGATGATGGTGTACCTGATTCTAATATATATGTTAATAATCATGCTTTAAATACAGCGGGTGGTTTAGTTTTATTAGGTAGTGATGGTAAGATTCCTTCTTCATTATATGATGCTGGAAGTCAATCAATTTTCCAAGTAGATTCATTTCCATCTTCTGGAACAAATAATAGTTTATATGTTGATAAAGCTACAAGTGAAGTTAAAGGATATTTTGACGGTGCATGGCAAAATATTTCTTTTGAATGTGTAGATGTTATTAGTGGTTCTGCTTCGACTGAAACGGTACCATCTACAAAAGCAGTTAAAGATTATGTTGATGCGCTTCCTCGTGGTCCTGAAATGAAAACAATAGCTGTTACAAAAGATATTGTTTTCAAAAAAGATATTTCTGTTTATAAAATTGAAGTTGCTAATGCAACAACATTTACATTTGATTTTAGTCAATTAGATGAAAATAATTGTTATACATTTGAATTATGGGTAAGTATGTCTACACCTGTAACATTAACATTTCCATCAGATGTTGCATGGCTAAATAATGAAGTTCCTGATATGTCTGAAGCTTCAACATATTGTATTGTTGTTAGAAAATTACCTGCAGCTATGGCAACAAGTACAATTACTTCACCAAAAGCATTGCTTAATTTAGCATATCAATATCCATTGGTATTAGGATAAAAGGAGAAATATAAATTATGTGGTATAAATTAAATGAAGATAAAACAATAATTGAATCAATTGCTCCTGAAAATAAAAAATTAGATGATGGAACTGTTATTATTAATTATAATTTAGATACAGAACGTCTTAAACAAGATGGTTATGTTGAATATATTGGTGATAAATTAGTTTCTCAATTAAAAGTTGTAGATGGACAAATTGTTGAGAAGTCTGAAGAAGATATTCAAGCTGATAATGAATTAGCTGAAAAGAATTTATTTGAAGGATATTATCAACAAAATCCTGATTTAATTCGTTGTGTTACAGAATATAAAGCTTTATTAGATCAATATTCTTTACAATATACTGCGACAACATCTGATATTTCAACAGCAGTATTAGCTGATGATGGAAAAAATGATATTGAGAAAGCTCAATTAGGTTTTACTATACAAGCTGTATGGAATAACGTTGTATTAAACTTAGAATATTTGCATATTAATAATGCATTATATTATGCATGGCAAAATATGCCAAAATTAATCAAATATTTACCAGAATCAGTAGATTAAAATTAATTTTATAATTTTCAAATTTAAAGGTAAGACTTAGTAATTAAGTCTTACCTTTTGCTATTTTAATTTATTGAAAAATGAAAGGCATTTATCTATGTTAAATTGTAAGAATTGCAAATATAAAAATGATGAAAAATGCAAGTGTGAATTAGAATATGAAAAATGTGGTACAGTGTTTGATCATACATTAAATGTTTTGGATTCATTATCTGATGAAGCGTCATTTGAGCTTCAGATTGCTGCATTACTTCATGATATTGGAAAAAATGAAAAAACATCTGATAATCTTGATGGAAAGAAAAGATTCATCGGTCATGAATTTTTGGGAAGCAAATTAGCAAAAAAACGTTTAGAACAGCTTAAGTTTACTACAGATGAAATTAATAAGATTTCGTTTTTAATTGAACATCATATGGATGTTCATAAGCTTGAAGATGTTTCTGATAAATCCTTAAGAAGATTTATTAGAAATACTGGAAAATATAAAGACGATTTATTTATTCTTGTAGATGCCGATGGTGCTGGAACTTTGTTTTTTGATAAAACTAAAAAAGAAGTTGTGTCAATTTTACCAAAGACTTCTATTCAAAACAGGGTTAAAGATCTTGAAGAAGAACTTAGAAAAGCTTCTGAAAAGCCATTTAGATATTTTGATGGTAATGAATTAATGAAAATATTTAATATTTCAAAGCCATGCAAAGAAGTTGGGAAATTAATGAAAATTCAAAATGATATTATTGATGAATTTGGTGTCAATTTAGAAAAAAATAATGTTCTTAAAATAATGAAAGCTAGATATCTTGAATAAACTGAGTTACTTTAATTTTAAGTAAAAGTTAATCTTCAAGTATTTTTCAGGAAAATTAGAATATGATTAAGAGAGAACAGAAAGAAAACACAGACAATCTTTTGGAATTAAACGAGAATGATATAGAAAAAATTATATGTAAACAATTGTTAAACCCAGTAAATTTAGACAATTCAATATTTGTTCATGAATTTTTTAAAGCTCGGTTGGTTTAAGAATGATACATTAAAAACAATTTATAAATTTCTTAATGCATATTATAAAAAATATGAGCAAATTCCAAAAAGAGGAGATGTAGAATCTGTCTTTAAAAATGAATGTTATTCTTCTCAATATGCAAATATTAAGCCAATGTTAGATTCGTTATATGCATTTGAAGAGTCAAAATATTCTGATAAATTCATTAAAGATAATATTGTCAAATTTACAAAAGCTAGAGCAATTTATTTTGCAATTTTTGATAATATTTCTGAAATTGAAGAAAAAGGAGAAATTGGCGGATGTTTATCACAGTTTGAGAGTATTGTACGCATGGAAATGTCGAGTGACCTTGGTACAGATTACTTTAAAAAAATTGATAAACATATTGAAAAACTTCAAGAAGTAAATTCTCGCATTCCAGTTGGGATTAAAGAATTTGATAGAATGACATATGGTGGTTTACCGAAAGATGATACATGTTTATGGATTATCATGGCTCAGCCTGGATTAGGTAAATCTCAGCTTCTTGGAAATATTGCATATAATTGGATTAGACAAAATAAAAAAGTTCTTATTATTTCGCTTGAAATGTCAGAACAAATGTATTCTGCACGTTTAAGTTCTCTTATTGCTGGAACGAATATTAACACTCTTAAAAATTCTACGGATAGATTAAAGCGTGTAGTCACTCAATTACATGATTTATATCCAGAAAGTGGTCTTTATATTAAAGAATATCCAACTGGAACATGTACTGCCGCTCATCTTCGTCAATTTATTAGAAAATTAAAAGAATCTAAAGATTTTGTTCCAGATATTATTATGGTAGATTACCTAAATATTATGAAGCCAAATGGAAATCCATCTAATGTAACCTTATATGAAAAAGGAACATTAATATCAGAAGAGCTTCGTGCATTATCTTCTGAATTAAAAAAACCAATTCTTGCTCCAATTCAAACTGCGCGTCGAAATGGCGGATATGCTAGAGAAGATATCGATATTGATTCTGCGTCTGAATCATCTGGTATTGTTGCAACAGCAGATGGGATTTTAGCATTATTTCAAAGTCCGGAAGACCGTATAAATGGATGTTTAAATGCAAAAATGCTTAAAAATCGTTTAGGCGGTTATGTTGGTGCAATATTTAGAATGCAAGTCAATTATGATACTTTGAGAATTACTGATTGGCCAGATGATGAAGATGATTCTGCAAAAACACCTGAAGAATTACAAAAGAAAGAAGAACTTAATCAAAAATTAAATGAATTACAAGAAGATAAAACGTCTTCAGATAAAGCTTTAACAGAATTAGATGAATGCATCGGAGGTCTTAAAGAATTATGATTGAAAAAACATCATATGAAAAAAGTATTGATATTGCTCGTGAACAGATTCACGAAGGATTATCATCGGTATATCAAATTGGAAGTAGTGCTGCTAAAAATATGGAGTTATCTGTTGATTTGGAAATTTTAACAGAAATTATTTTAAAATATATTAGAAAAAACAATCCTAATTATAATTTTACTGATTTTTATGATGAAGAATTTATAGAATCATTTAAAAGTTTAGTAAAAGATCAAGAAGAATTTAAAAAAATTCTAATTGAACGAAAAATGACAATTGAAGAATTTATTAAAATTCGGAGTATATTTGGTACCGCATTGCTTTACCACTCATTTAATCAAATTTATTAGAAAAAACTATTTAGAACTTAATCCAATTCTTCCAAAGAAAGTTAAACGTAATTCAACAATAAAAAGGAATACACGTAAAAATGTGGACGATTCCAACAATTGAAGAAATTTATAATGAATATCATAGACAAAAGTTTTTTCAAAAAAATGGTATCTATCCAAGACCAATAAAAAATTTTGATTCTTTAAATGATCCAAAAAAGAAAGAATATCTGCTTAGATTTCAAAATATGATCAAAAGAAATCGAAATACTGTTAATTGGAAATTGTACATTCTGGCAATAGCAGAGGTCACCCAGGGACAATTTGATCTTTCTTTATTAGGAACATTAAAGGGAACAAAGATTTATCGAGGGTATATAGAATATAAACAGAAAAAGAATTTAGAAGAAACTGATATTATTAATGAGGTAAAGAAGTCATTAGCTATTATTTCAAATTATATTAGTGCGCAAGAAATAAAGTTGAAAGATTATTTTTATCAAAATATAGAGACGTCGCCTGTTGCTTTACAACATATTTTTTCAGATTTGGTATCTCCATATTTTTATGCGATATTACCAAGTCAACTTGCATATAATTTATTATGTTATCATGATGATTGTTTTTATGATTTATTTAAATGTGATAAGAATGATTTTTTTGAAACAATAATAAATCCATTGCATGATAATGCATTAAAATATAAAAAAGTACAAGATGTGTCTATAAAACTTGAAAAAGCATTTAGTAAGTTGTAAAAAGAAAAGCTGAAACTTAAGTTTCAGCTTTTTATTTTTTAATGATTTAACCATCTAATAACGTTTTGTTTAATAGATTCAGTTAGTCCATCATTTATATTTGTTTGAAAGAATCTTCCACGTTTTGTGTTATAACATGCATCTATTCTGTCATCAAGAATTGCAAATCGTTTTATAGTTTTACCGTATGTTTTCAACCATAATTTGATTTCGTCTTTTCTTGGATTATATGGAAGAATTGGTGTATATGCAATTAGTCGATTACCCGGAATTCCTCGTTTAGTTAACATTTTTTGTGCATATTCAATATTATTTCTATATTCTCTGATTGTTCTCCAAGTTGTAGACCATACAATATCACAATCACATGTTTCACATATATCAGTTATACGTTTTGCAAATATTGGAAAAATTAATTCAGTATAATGACAAAATTCTATATTAAATTGATGTCTTGCTTCTTCTCTTGTATAACATTGATTTTCTGTTAAATCATCTAAATAATTTACAATTTCATTATTAGAATTTACAACACCATCCATATCTAAAAATAAAATTTTATCTTTCATTTAACCATTCCTTAAATGATTTTAAATTTGATTTAGATAATGTTGCATTTTGAAAGTTTTTAGCAACAAATACATTATTTGTATCTAACCCATATTCTTTTAAATCTGGAATGGAATTTATCCACAATTTTACAGAACGCATAATATAAATTAGTTTATTTTCAGAAATTGCATTCTTTAATAATTCATTTCTGTATATTGAACTTTCTAACGCATATTGTTTAGCAAATGCTTCAACGTGAGATGAACAATAACTTCTATATGGAAAAAATTGAAGAACAAATAAATCGTGTTCACTTTTAACAATAGAGTTTTTACAAAAAATTCGTTGTTTCCACCAGCCATAAGCTGATTTTGTTCTACCAATTGCGTGTGGAATATATGAAAATTCGTTACTTAATAAATGAAATTGATTTTCATTATTTCTATTATTTGAAAATGTAAGTTGATTTAAACAAATTTCAAATCGTCTAAATGCTGATGATTCAAATTCTTTATCTATCTTTTCAATTCCCATGTGTTGAATATCAAATTCATGCCATGAAGGATTTGTCATTAATATATAATGTTGAGCAGTATAATTTCCAATATATGGTTGAGGAATAAACCTAATATTAAAATATGATGTTAATTTATTAGCATTATCTTCATCTAAAACAAATCCATGATTGTATTTTAAATAATCATGGCGTAATTGTTCCGTTGTTAATGCGGACCATCTATTTACATATTTTTGCCATAAATTTGTCATTGATTATCCTCGCGATATGCTTCAGAATTATAATTTAAAAACGTTTCTATAGGATAGATGCGCGCATTTAGTTGTTTTGCTATATTTCGTAATAAAACACATCTTTCATCTGTAAATTTACATGTTTTACTTTCAGATGTTGGAATATTAAGTTCTTTACATAAAACATTAAATTCGCTATAAATCTTAGTTAAATCAATAAAATAAGATTCAAATGAAGTTAAAAATGAAAATGGAATATGAGCATAATGTACAAAAATAATTTGATCTTTAAATTTAAGAAAATCATTTTTATATTTTATAAAAAGCTCAATATCGCGATCACTATATAATTCAATGAGCTTTTTATTAGTCATTATATTTCTCCTATAAGAATCTTACATGTTTTTTCAGCAGTTTTAATTTTGGAAGTAATAACGGATGGCTTTAAATTATATTTTTTTACAAGTTGAGAAATACTAAAATTATTCATATGTTTATCTAAAAAGATATTAAGATCATCTAAACCTATTTTTTTCTTTAAAGCTGAAATCATATCTTTAAATTCAAATGATGACATTCCGTAATCAGATTCTGCTTCTTGAAGATATTCATTAATGAGTTTTGTTTCAATTTCAACATCACCATCATCTGTTTTATTTGAATTAGATATAGATTGGAATGAAATATAATTAAAATTATTTCCACCATTCACATCAAGAATGTTTTTAACCACTTTTGGTGACATTCCAATTATTGCAGACAATTGGTCGCAGGTTGGTGTTTTTCCATCATTTTCTTCTTGATATTTAGCAATGGCTCTAGTAACTTTATTTCTTTTACATACAAAATTCTGATTTAGACGAATTGGATACATTTTTCTAAGTTCTTCATTGATATAATATCGTATCCAATTAATTGCGTAGGATATAAATTTACAATTATCTTGATAAGGGTCGTATTTTGTTGCAGCGTAACACAAACCCTCTTTTGCTGCAGAATATAATTCTTCTTTAATTGCTGTTGAATACTTTCCGAAATTCTTTATTTACGGTAAAATATGCAAACTTTTCATTTTCTAAAATTAATGAATCAAAATCTTTTCCATAGTCTGGATTCTTGTGCTCTTCTATCATATAACTTATTTTCCTTATCTTTTTCTTTTACAATTCTAGAACTAAACTCGGCAAAGTTATTTATATAAGTTTAGTTCTAGTGTTAATAGTTTTAACCAATAACAGTTGTAAAGTGCTTATACATGATAATATTTGCCGTGCAATCAACGAATTCATCAAAACGAAATTCTGAACCCGTAGTAGGGTCATCAATTACATATGCAATTTTTAGCGCTGAAAGCTTGTTAAGATCAGTACAATGATGTTCAATATTGTTATTATTGCAAACTTCTCCAATAACGTAAATATCACCAATATGAACAGTGTTATTATGCTCAACAAGAGTTAAATTATCTCTAGCTGCAAGTTTTTGAAATTCTTTTTTCTGTTTTTCGGCTTTATCTTTATATGAAGTTTGAAATCTTTTTACCAACTCATGATTGATATCAAAAAGTTCAAGAGTGTATACAATTTCATCAAAATGCCATTCAGTATGTCCTTTTGGTCCAATTTGATCTTTAAATGTTTTCAATTCATAGAATTTTTTTGAATCAACATTGTTACGTGAAATAACATCAGATATTTCTTTTTCATAAACAAGTTTGAGATTGAGATCTTCAATAAACTTCATTATTGTTATCCTTTTTACATTGATCTAAATACTTCAGATACAAGTTTTTTGTCGCACTGCATTTTTGAAAAATATGCCATGCATTCTTTAATGGAAGCAAATTTTTCTTTATTAATAATAGCAATAATTTCTTCTTTGGTTAAAGACTTAGGCAATTCTTTTTCAAGATGTTTCATAAGATCTTTAATTCTTGCAAGTTCAAAATATTCTTTATTTGCCAGATCAGTTCTGTTAGCATCAACATAAGTCTTGAATGAAGATTCGCGTTCCTTTTCCATCTTCTTAAGCCAGTTATACTGAATTTCAGCTGTAAGAGGTTCTCTCAACAATGATTCTTTTGTTTTAATTTCTCGCAAAACGGTAAGCGTAGTATCTTTTTCCAAAGATTTTGGCATAAATTTAATGGCCGAAGCAATAAGTTTAGCAGTATCAAGCATTTTTATACCTTTCTTTAATTAAATTTTGAATTTTGTCATTAAAATCCACTTCAATTATTTTAAATTGAGACTTTTAAAATACTCAAATGATTTCAGAATAATTGCTGGTGTATTTGTTAAAAATAATGTTTTAGCATAATTTTAAGTTAATTTAATAATAGTAAATTAGATAAGAATGTTTATAGCTTTTCTATGAAAAAGTGCAAAAATATAAATAGTTATAACAGACTCTGCTGAGTAAAATAATATGCAAATAATTGATTATACAAAAAAATTAAGAAGATTTAATACATTAGAATTAAGTGTTCTTGATGCATTAATTAAAGAATACCTTGAAAAAGATTCACTCTTTGACTTTCTCAAGAAAATTGATTTAACTAATACATTTGATATTTTATGGTATTATGATAGCAATGCAAAAGCCATGGCTGGTTATCATATGCTTATGGATAAAGCAATATATGTTGCATGTAATTTTTGTGGCGGTGACGACCCTAAACTTATAATTGAAAAAGATGGATATGATATGTTTGCTGTAACTAGAGTTCTTACAATGTTTAGCAGCATTATTCATGAAGCATATCATTATTATCAGCATAAATACGTGTATAAATCTAAATTTATTTTATTACAATTACCAATAATAAGAGATTTTACAATAGAAAAAGAAGCCTATGCTATAAGTGACTATATTGATGCACTTAATATAATAGACAATTTTAATGAAGTTAATGAATGTTTATTTAAGATAAAATATAATTTTCAAGAATCATACTTCTTTACAAAAAATGAAAAAACATTAAGAAAAATCTTTATTCAACAAAAGTTAAATCCAGCTAATTATTGGAATTATGAAGGAGTAATAAAAAAATTAATAGAAGAACTTGAAGGAAATTAATAGAAAATGAAAAAATTTGATCAAATTTATAATAAAATTATTTCTGAATCATCCGGTTTAGGAAGCGATAATAAACTTGAAACTATTTTTATGTATCATGTCAGACAATTTGCTGTACAGATAGAACATGGCGAAGGTTGGATTAACGAAAATGAAGTTCTTTCACAATTTTTAAATATGTTTGAACAATATCGTTCACCATTAATTAATCAATCTTATGTTGAAGAAGAACTTGTTAAGTATCTTAAAGAATCTGATATTGAAGTAAGTGACAGAATAGAATAAATTAATTTAAAATTATGCTCTTCGGTGGTTCGAGCCATATCCGAAGAGCTTTTACTTATACATTTCTTGTTAAAAATAATTGAAATTTTCAGAAAAATCTAAATAAGTTTTTGGAAAATTATCTTTTAAAAGCTTGTCAATTTTATTAACGGTCATTCCTAGAAAAAATTGAATTGTGTATTTGTTTAACATAAGATCCGTATATGAATAAGAATTCCAGTAAGAATCAGGATCTCTGTATTTTACAGGTAATGCAACAAAAGCTGGAACTATTTTACGAAGCATAGCTTCTTTAGAAATATCTGGAAAACTATAATCATCAGCTGGTTCATATACAATATCATCATAATAAAATGAAAGAACAGCTGTGTCTTTTATAAAACGATCATAAACTCTACCTGCATTATGCTGATATGGTGCATCATCCCAATCATCTCCCCATGGTTTTTCATTACCAAAAAAGAGTCTAAGCTGATTACATTTCTTTTCAAAATCAATTAATTTAAGATATTTTCGTTCCATAATTTAATCCTTTTTATATTAAAATAGCAAAAAACATGATAGTGTTTACAAAAAATGCAGATAAACAATATATGAATATCCGCATTAAACTTAATTTAATGAAAAATATATTTTAAGCTAACATTTTAATTGTAATATAATAATTTTCAAATCCTTCAAAGTCAATTTTTACATGGTTTAAGTCACCTTTTGTATACGAATGCGGAACAATTGCCATTTCAATACTACTTAATTCTTCTTCTGTTCCGGTTTTTGGTGTAACATATACAACAATATATGGAATTTGAACATTTAAATTATGTGTACAAGTTAAAATTGTTCCATTCCATGTATACCCAGTTCCGTCAATTCCAAATTCAATATTATCTTTTACATATTCTTTACTTGCACTAAATGGATGCCATTCCTTATCATCACTAGACGCATTATTAAATTCCCATCTGCCATCAGTTTGATTAGGTTCATCAGTAATTCTATATCTAATCATTGGCTCAGATGGCTGTTGAATTGCATCATCAAATTCTTTATCAGTAGCCATAAAATTCTCCAAATTCTAAACAACTTTCTTTTTTCTTATTTATCTAAACAAAAAATGGGAAGACTTAATCTTCCCATTATATAAAACAAATTACTTTATGTTTTACTTATCGTGACCAAACGCCTTATTAAGAATAACAAGCGCATCTTTAATTGCTCTTTTTTCTTCATCATTAAGCTTACGATCACTAAATGCTTCAATGACAGTACTTGCAAAGTTTACCTGTTCTTCATTGGTCATTTCTTCTGCTTCGTCTGCTTCTTCTTTGCAATGACCATGTTTACAAGTATGTTTTTCTGCTTCGCATTCAGGAGAGGTGTCATCGTCTTCTTCAGCATCGTCTTCACAAATTGCTGCAATAACTTCTTCTTTAATTTCATCTTTAATTGAATCCATTACTGATGGAATATAATTTCCATCATCATCAATGATTCCAAGTTCATTTAGAACAATGAAACGAACAATATCATAGCAATCGTCTGCATTGATCTTGGCTTTTACTGTGTCATACATTTCTTTACCGAGGAGAACTCCGAAAACTTCGTCTTTAGTCATTTGATTTCCTTTTCTTTTAAAAGTTAATAAGATTATTTGTTTAAAGTAAACTTTTTATTTTGTTTTTGAATCAGCAATTGTTGAAGCAACCCATGCATTTGGCTTAATAATTGGTTTAAATCCAACCGCTTCAATATATCCAACAATTGCTTTTAGCATATCATTAGATCTATATTTTTTATTTGAATTAATGTCTTCATGAATCTCTTCAACACGAAGACCATATTCTTCAATAATGGTATCAAGCCAAAGCGCACATTTTACTGCTTTTACACATTCATTCCATAAACGACGTTGAATAATTGCTTGAATTCGTTTAATTTTATCTTGTTTTGTTTCATTTTCTAAACGAAACTTATATCCAGGAATACTCGATACTTCTCTAATAAAATATCCTTGTCCACCTAATCCTTTTCTTAAAAAGACAATTGTTGTTACATAAACAATTTTTCCTCCATGTCGTTGACTATCACAAGAAACGATAAATTTTAGTCGATCTTTTTCAATTATATTCGACCAATATTCTATATTCTTTTTAATTTCATCAATAATATTTGGAACTTCATTTCCAGTTAATGTTAACCAACGTAATGATGGAATTTTTTCATTAGGTATATTATCAATTTGTATTGAAGTATCATTTTTAACATTAATTTTCATTTTAATTCCAATCTAATTCTAATCTAATTACATCATTTGTATAATTTTTAACAACATAACCTTTATCTAAAAGCTTGTTTATAATTTTACTTTTTGAAATTTTATGATATGTTTCTGTTTTTAAATAAAAATTATTTAAAAAATCAGTAAAGTTAAACGTTTTATAAGCATAATGATAAATCAAATAGTTACATATTGCTTCTACCGCTTCAGGTGTTGTATAAAAAAGCATCCATTTAGCCGAAATATTTCCTCGTTTAATATGATTCTTTACTTTAGTTTCAATATCACCAAATAGTCCAAATCTCATAATCATATAAAAATAAACTTTCATTTAGAATATTAAACGCAGTAAACCTACAAAACAAATAAGTGGAAATGCAAAGAAAAATATCAAACATCCACAACATCCACAACCATTTTGTGAAGCAGCATGCATACTTTTATCTAATCCTGACATATATTCGTTTTTATTTTTCATAATAGCATATTTTATAATTATGTTTAAGCATAAATGTCTTTTCTGTAGTCATTTGCAGAATATTTTGGAGTAATTTTATTTCCATTTTGATCTCTAGATGGCAGCAACGTACTAATATATACTCTCCATTTTTCAGAATTTCTTTTGAATCTTCCTGAAAACCAAATATTAGATAATGTACAATGAACAGTAAACGGCAACTCATTGCCTTTAATTTTATCTAATGTTTTATCTTTTAAAGCAATTTTTATAAATTTATTAACAATATTTCTTATATGATTAAACGTAACATTGGGATATCTTTCATTTAATCGTTGTTTGACATGTTCAATATTATAATAGATTTCAATCTCATGATATTTTCCAAATCTTTTCCAAATATCAGTTTCATATTGAGCTTCTAGAATAATTTGTAGATATGCTTTTTCTATACTGTCCATTTAGATTTAGCCTCATCAATTAGCTGTTGCATTGGAACATGTTCCTCTTCTTCAGTGAGTTCATCTGGAGGTTCAATTCCTTCTACAATAATTCTATCATGCATTCTAGCTTGATAAAGTTCTTCTTGAAATCTTAAACTCCATTTAAAAATATTAGCTAATTCTTCGTCAGTATATAAATCAATATTAAAATAATTTCCCCATTCGTAAATGGTCATTTTTTTAAAGTCTTCATAAGATAAAATTCTATTAGCTTTATCATGTTCAAACTCTTCTTTAAGTTTATTAAAAACTTCTTGAATTGTAAGAGTTAAATCGTCGGTGGATAAAGCATCAGATGGAACCTCTACATCTAACCATGGTTTAATCATGTACAAAAGTTTAATTAAATCATCTTCAGCCTTCTTAGAAAATCTTTTATTTAATTTTTTTGTTCTAACATCTTTAAACGTATAAACATTTTTAAATTCTTCGTAAGTCATCGAAATAATTCCTCTTTAACTTCATTGATAATAACATTAACATTATTGTCAATATCAGACAATGTGTTTGACTGAAGCTTTAATGTTTTTAACCCTTTATTAGAAAGAACATTATAAAGTTTATTAAATTCATTTTTTATGAATTCTACATTTCTTTCAATATTGCAGCAACAAAATTTTGTATAAACTCTAGTATCTTCTTCAGATTCTTTGATACGCTGCACAACGATGTTTTCATCACCATCTAAAAAGACAACAATCATTCTATCTTGAAGTTCTTTATACACATCTGTATTCATAATACTTTCAGTTACATACCCTAGATATTGTGTATTAATATCATATTGACATAGTTCTTCTTTAAGTTGTCTATTATAATATTTTGACCAGACAGTTTCACCAAAAAAAGAACGATCAAAAATAATAGGAGTTTTTTGAATTGAATTAATACATTTTAGCTGATTATAAAATGTAAAAAGCTGATAATAAATTCTTTCTTGAGTTGATGTAGCAATTTTTGAATCTGGTCCTTCGCAATGAAATGTAAGATAATTAACGTCAAGCTCTTCTAAAATTTTTGTAAGTGCACTAATATGACTTCCTTTACCAACTCTGTCAAGACCTTCAAAAACAATAATTGGATTCTTTTTCATAATTACAAATTTCCTTTCTGCAGAAAAAATTAAAGTACTTTTTATTTTTAAAATAACTTTATAATGAAAGAAATATGCTAAAAATTAGTAAAATATGAATAAAAAATGAGCATTTTATTAAATAAAACGCTCATTTATAAATTATACAAAAGATTACTAAAGTAAATGTTATTGCAAATAATAAACGCTGTCGGCGTTATCAATTAAATCAGCTTCAGCTGGAATAGCAGATTTTATATTTAGTGAAGAGCAAAACTTTACAAGACTATCATATGATTTAAATGACTTTTTTATTCCATTTGTATAATAATAGGCAAAAAATCTTTCACCCATTCTTTTTTGTATTTTTGCATAATTAGGTTTTGCAAATCCAACACGACATCCTACAGCATAATATGTATTTCTTGTATCACTAACACTTGTTATAAAAAAGGTATAATTATCATTATAGCTTTCTTCAGTATTCTTCTTTATATTAATTAAATCTACAGCACTTCCCTGCCATTCTGGTAATTTTATAGTTATAGAAATAGGACTTTCACTTACAAAAATTTCGCGTGATCTTTCATCCATAACTTCAGGATGTGCAAATGCTTCAAAATGATACTTTTTTGTTTTCCCTGAAAAATTTTTTAATGTTATAACATCACCATGCTTAAGATTATTAAGATCATCTAAAGTTATCGCTGATGATTTATTATTCGATTCAGTTATACATTTTATATAAGCATCTTTAAAAATGTCAAAATTATTCATACATTATTTCTCACTTTTATTATGTATATATTTATAATGTAAAAATCCGCAATTATAAACATTATAGCCATTTCTAAATTTAAGTTGTGGTTCTATAAATAAAACACAGAATTTATCTGTTTGTATTGGTGAAAACCAGGATAAATCTAAAAGAAATCCATCGTATATTTCTAGATTTTCTTCTTTTTGCAATAAAATATTTTTCAATTTATCTTGAACAAGTTCATTATCCCATTCATCTTCCCATATATGAATTAATCTATAACCTTTACTAAAACACTTTTTTGTTTTTTCATAATGATAAAATTTATCTTTAACGTCAGAATTATGCCAAAAGCTTCCGATTAAACTCTAAAGCAAGATGTAATTCAGGAATTACAATGTCCAATTCTTGCCCGCTTAAAATGGAATAATCATGCTGAATTAAATTAGGATAAAATTGACGACAAAAATTCGCAAGATCTTGTTCCTTCTTAGATATATGTGAATGTGATATTTTACATGTTGGACAAACACGTACAGTTCTTCCAGCTCTGTATCGAGATTTAAACTGCGTTCCACACCTTAAACATTCCCATAAATAACTTTTTGTTGATCCTTGATATTCATCAAATGTAAATAACGGTTTTACTGTTGTTAAAGTTTGAATAAAATTCCACGATTTTACTGTATTGTGGTGTTCCTTGCCGTATTTTTCTAAACTTGTCTTTTTTAAATTTGATTGATTTTTAAAAACAATATCATTCCATTTATCAGAACACTTTAATTCATTCATATATTGTTTGTAATTTTCAGATTGTGTAAAATATTCTGTACCATATCTTTGTAAATTAGTTTCTTTTATCTTTTCTTTAACTTCTTCTTTAGTAAATGGGTTGATATAATTTTCTGAATTCACATAATGAGAAAGGAAATGCTTAACACCATATTTCTTTAAACATGTTTCTTGTGCTTTCTTTTTAAATTCATCAGATTGCATAACATGTTCAACACCATACTTTTCTAAACATGTTTCTTTTACTTTTTCTTGAAATTCCGTGGATTGAGAAGGGTGTTCTACACCATAATGCTCTAAATAAGATTTCTTTTTCTTTTCTTTAACTTCTTCTAACTGATAAACATTTTCAACACCATACTTTTCTAAACAACTTTTCTTATAAGAATCCATTCTTTTCTTTTGGTAATCAGGATCAGAAATCATGCACTTATGTGAACAATAAACAGATTCTTTATGATAGTAATCCTGTTGTTTACCACAAATTTTGCATTTCATTGATTGTAAATCTATGTTTTGTACAATACAATTAATTACAAATGTTTTTTTGATATATTCAGGATGAGTTAATAAAAAATCTTCTAAATAAGAATCTATTTCTTTATGTATAGACAAAAACTTTGTGGTTGTTGCGCCACAAAGTCTTTTATTTTTAAAATATTCAAGTATAAAAGAATCAAATTTTGTAATCATAGATTCATTAAATTATCATAAACAGTTTTATCAACTAGATCATGAATATTAAGTGCTTGTGTAAGTTCTGAATGTTTATCAATTTCTTTAAAAATCTCGAAATTTCGTTCATAAATATGAACATTATTTGCAAACATTGTATAAGAACCAAGTTTAAGATCTGGATAATAACTTGAAAGTTCTTTCAACATTTTTTCCATAAGAAGGAATTCAAAAACGTAATCATAAGGGATTCCAAAAAGTAAATCCTGCGATCTTCGGTTGACTGTTAAATGAAGTTTATTATCTTCGATATTGAAGATGTAGTTTAGAGTGCAGATAAAGTCTTTATTTCCTTCAAATTGCACGTCTGGACCTGATACAAATATAAGTGCTTGGCGTGTATCTTTATCATTGATAAGTTGTTGTTTTGCAAAATCCCATTGATTTTTAAATTGTGTATTTCCTCCAAACATTCCTAGCATTGGTTTATGAAAAACTCTATAACCATAGTTTGAGTTGATTGTTCCATCTGGATTTGCTAGTTTAAGCCAGAATTTTGAAGCTTCGCCGAAGTCAGATGCTTTCAGTGTTCCAGCTGTATAGAGTTCAAGTTCTTTATTTAGGTATTTTGTTTGAAATGGACGAGCAGGATGATCAAACATATCTCCAGGATGATATACGCAGAATAGACAATTTTGAATATGTGAAATAGCTTGTCCTCTTGGAGATTTTGTTACACCCTGATTTATTAGATTTTTGGCAAGCCATAAATATGCTTCAGTAAAAGTTTCTTCTTCAATTTTATAATTCATCATTTTATATAAACTCCTTTTTAGTTTAAAATAAATTTAAAATTATGTGTTATAAAGATAAAATGGAATTTGTGCATAATAGAAATAATGAATAGAGTGATTATCATATAATGTAAATAGCACGTTGAGTTTATCACTGTTTACAAATTTTCCAGCATAAATGATATTTGTAACATAAAATATTTGAGAAGGTTTAAACTTATAATGTCGAATTTTATTATCTAATAAGCTTTGGACACATAATTTTTTAAATTGTTCTATAGAGTTAATATTATAAAGAACTGTATCGCATATTTGAATTGTGTCTAATTCATTATTATAATATTTTATAAGTGTATTAAAAGCGTTTTCATAAAATTTATGTAATTGAATATCGTTTAAAACATTGTCAATATTTGTTTTCATTTTATTTTATACAATTCCTTTAAATCTGAATAAGAGCTTATTTTAAAGTTCTCATTAGTTGAATCAATCAAAATCATATATGGAATGCTTTTTGTATAATGGCTATTTGGTTTATGATTTATAAAATCTCGTACAGTGAAACAATTATTAAATAAACCAGCTACGGTATAATGAAATCCAGTAAATATGTCTGTTAAACATGTATCAAATGCTTTAATATCATAGTTTTTTGTGCTACGACGTAACATAAATATAAATTCTTCAATATTTTTTATCTTATTAATACGTTTATTATTAATATAGTAATAATGAGAATATAATCCATTTCGCTCTATAAGTTTATGAAAACATTTTTCTAACACATCAGAATATCTCATTAAAATTTCTATTTTGTCAATGTTTGTTTTCATGTTACGCTCTGATATATTTTACACTTTTATCATTATTGGTATATATGATTTTAATATCATTTTTGTCAACAATAGAAACCACATTTCCTGTATATTCATGAAATTTATATATAATAGCAAATTTATCATTGGAATTTAAAGTGACTAATGCTACTTGTAAATAAAATTCATTTTCTAATTCTATTAAATAGATGGTATCATTGATATATGTAAATGATATTGATTTTAGCAAATTTGATATTGCTCTTTGGGCAGAATAATCCTTTACTATTTTTTCTAGTAAAGGATTATAAATTTCAAAATATTGTATATCATTAACTATAGAATTTAATTTCGATTTCATTGCAATCTATTTTAAATTTCTTTTTAAGCTTTTTAAACTCTTTTAGTACTTTTTTATCTTCAAAGTAAAGATTTTTGTACTTAGATAAAGTTGAATCATTAAAAATGACAGATTCCCATTTATTTTGATCAAGTATGTCTTGAGTTTCAAAACGATTGTGAGCTTTACAAAAACGAAGATCGCTTAAAGCATAAATCGTATTATTCTTTTCGCATACATGTGTAATAACATAATAAGAAACATCATGCTTTTTCAAATTAAATGGTACGAACACAAGTACAATCATAATTAAAACAAGCAAAGTCAAAACAATAAGCATTATTCTACCTCCATAATTCTAAGATTTTCACCAAATTCAACAGCTTCATTCAGATTAAAGCTGTGTTTAAATTTATTAATTGGATGATTGAAAAGATTTCGATGTCCATGAATCTG
The DNA here is from genome assembly GCA_017938365.1 of Treponema sp. Taxonomy (GTDB): domain Bacteria; phylum Spirochaetota; class Spirochaetia; order Treponematales; family Treponemataceae; genus Treponema_D. The sequence continues at coordinate 19,779 of JAGBBT010000110.1, read as the reverse complement.
ATAAAGATTTTCGTCACAATTGTTCTTTTCAAACCAAGCATCAACATCTTCATCATATTTTCCGCCACGAATCATTTCTTGTGTTGCAATACACTGAAGATGTGTAGGCATAAATCCAAGACCAGCATGAGTGCAAATAAAGGTTTTTTCATGAAATTGCAGATATGCACACTGAATAAATTTTCGAGAAATCTGACGAAGATCTTTTTTCTTAAATTTTTCAAGTTGAGGCATGGTATTATTGATAAATTCTGAAGATTTACAATCATCAGGATTTTTATATTCATCGTGCGCATAAGCAATAAACCATTTTTCATGATTTCCAGTAAGAAGCATTACATTTTTCATTTCATAATGGTTAAGAAGCCATTCGCACACAAGATCGTTTTGAAGTCCTCTGTCAAAATAATCTCCCATGAAAACATACAAATTTTCTTCAGAAAATGGATGTTCATTAAAATATTTTTCAAGAGGATTAAAGCAGCCATGAATGTCGCCAATAAAAACAATTTTCTTATATTTGGAAACATCAAGCGGCTTTTGATTAAGAAAATCCCAAATAGAATCATCAGGATTCAACGCAGTAAAATAACTAGGAATATCAAATGCCTTAAACCTTGCATAGATATTTTCAAGAGAATCACGAATAGAATCAATTGTACCATAATACGGACGATTGATATTTCTTCCAAAAACCTCTTCAATAGGAACAGAAGAAAAATCAACACAATAAAGACGATAACGATATTTTTCTGACAAAGCTTTATAACGAGAAAAATCAACAGGACGAGAATGAACTGCATCAACAACAGTCAATTCTCCTTCTTTCATACGCTCTTCAAGAAGTTCAAACAGAAGCTGCCATGCTTTTGAATCTTGCTTAAATGAAATATCAAGAAAACCTTTTTCATGATTCATTCGAGGAGAAACCATCATATTACGAATTGTATCAAGACACAACGTATATTCTTCCAAATGGTTCTTTTTAATCCAGGTGGATTTTCCAGCTCCAGGAGCTCCACGAAGAACGATCAAAGTCCGCATTTTATATTAACCCTTTCATGTATTGTTTAATATAAAATAGCTAATATATTGCAAAAATTAACTCCATTTTATGATTTTTCCTTCTGATTTTTTCTTAAAAGGAGTATTTTTCTTATCTTTAAGCATTTGCATGTACATTCTTTCAGCTTCTTCTGGATCAAAAGGTTTAATGTATGGTTCACTTAAAAGTTTTTTAAACATAAGAAGAGTAAGTTTGATATCATATAAACCATCATGTAAACTTGATTTATCTGTTTCAATTCCCATTGCTTTTGCAACAGTTCCAAGTTTAAAATTAAGAAGAGCAGGTCTATAATGAACAAAATATCTAGAAGCTTCTGGCATTACATCAATAGAGTTACTCCAAAAATAGGATCCAAAATAAGTGCTATTATTGTCTACAAACCATTGTCTGAGAAAATCTGTGTCAAAGTGTGTATTATTATATCCAGCAAGAATAGCTTTATCAACTTTGTTAAATTGATCAATATGTTTATTGAGAAATTTCATAAATTTTTCAAAAACTTCTCTATCATCTTGAAATGTTGCAAGTTCTTCCATCGTATAACCATTAATATCAAGCGCGCTAGAATCAACTTCTCTTCCAACACGAGGCTTCATTGTATAATTAAATCCGCCCAATGGTTTTACTTCATTATCTTCAGTAAACTCAGTCATAATTCCAGCTAATTGAATAATTGACGCAGTTTCAGGATGTAAACCAGTTGTTTCAAGATCATAGAATAAAATTTTCATAAAAACTATCCTTCTAAAGTTGTTTTATTTTTAAAATAACCTTAATTAAATAATCTTTTTTGAATAAGATTGAACGCAGAATCAAATTTTGATATTTTACTTATATGTGGAACAAATACAGATAAATCTTCAGACGTATCAACAATAAGCTTGTTATCCATTTTTTTATTTTTAATTTAACTTAAACGGTAAAATATTTTTAGCATGTCTCGTTCCTGTGAATCATGTATCATAAAAATTAAAGAGGCTAAACTTTCGTTTAGTCTCTTTTAATTAATTATGCTAATATATGAGATTATTAAAATTCTGGTAAATTTTCTGGTTCTGTATCAAAATAGTCTTCCATAAATTCTTCATATTCTTTAGGAAATTGTTCTTTGAATTCATCCTTGGAATATTCATCAACATATTCTGTTCCATTATGAACAGTTACATATAGAATTTCATTTCCATTTTTAAAAATAGGCTCTGCAGGTTCAGATGGCTCAAAAGAATTACCTTTAAATCCAGGATAAATTTTCCAATCTGCTGTCATTGTTACATCAAAAAACATATTTGGATCATCACCAAGATTTAAATGTTCCCATGTATATGGAACATCGCTTAAGTCATTATTAAAACTTGCTTCTTTAGCTGCATCTATTTCATATTCTCGACGACGTTCTTCGTTCCAATCAATATCTGAGAATTCTAAAATAATTTTATTATAAACTTCATCAAATTTCATAATTTTTGTCCTTAATAATTTCTTCCTAATACAGCAGCTCCTTTACCAGCTAAACTTTGTGCAAAATGACGGCCTACTGGCGCAGTTTCTGGAGCTTCATTAAAGTATTTTTCCATGAAGACTTTATATTGATCTGGATATTTTTCTTTAAATTCTTCTTCAGTAAGATCAAATTCTTCATCTAAATCTTCATCGTATACATTTACGTTTTTAATTTCATTACCACGTTTAAATTCAAAATAATCATCTGTAGCTTCAGTCCAATAATCACCAGAATCTCCAGGAGTAAAATTCCATTCAGCGGTCATTGTTACAGTAACCCAAATATTTTTATCTGGAATAAGTTGAAGATCTTCCCAATCATATTCAAAACCTATATCAGGACGTTCTTCATAATCATAATCATCATAATCATCGTAGTAATCATCATTTTGCCACTCAGAAATGATTTGTTTAAATTTTTCATCAAATTTCATAATATGAATATCCTTTATGCAGTGAGTTTTTTAAGTTCTGTCATTTTTTCGTCAATAACATTAGCACGAATTTCTGTTTTCTTAAGAATTCGTTTAAACACATCACTTACTTTTTGAACAGCTTTCTTTAACCATCCTGTAATTGTTTCACCAATAGATTCTTTAATGATTTTGCCGTCTTTATCTTTCTTATTTAAATAGATTTTTTCTGGTGGAGCTTTTTTCTTTTCTTCTTTAATAACATCTGCACCTTCAATTAAAGCTTTAACTGCTTTTCCAAGATCATCTGTTTGTGCTTCACATAAGTTTATAATATCAGATAACAATTTTTTAACTTTAGCTGCGTCAGCTTTTACAGTAACCTCATCTTTTTCAACTACTTTTGATAATTTTACAACAGAATTTTTACATTCAATAATTCTTGTACGAACTTTATCTGCTTCATCAAAAAATGTTGTACCAAACTCTTCTTTAATTAAATCTGAACGTCTATCATATTCACGCTTATTTTCATCAATCTGACGCTTATATTCAGTAAGCTCATTTACAACTTTAGTTACACGCTCTGCTAACTTTCCAGATACAACTACAGTTACAGAATCAGGATTTCCTTTTTTATCATTTTTTTCTTCATATTCAAGATCTTCTCTACGACCTTCCATAATAATACTATCAAATAATTCTTCAAATTTAGAATTCATAATTTCATACACCTGTAAAGATTTTAATTATATTATCTATTTATTAAGTTTTTGCTACATTTATGTAAAATGCAAATTTTAAAAATTATAAAAGCAAATCATCTTTTAGGTGATTTGCTTTATTTTACTTAGTTATAAATGTGATTTACATTCATAAGTTAGACATAATTGTAAAATAAAATAGTTTTTAATTGTATTTAATATATCATCATTAATTTTGAGTTTTTGATTAATTTTATCATATTCCGTATATAAAGAAGTAATGTCAATCCAATTAACATAAATGTTAAATTTGTTTTCAAATTGATCTACATATTTTTTATCAGTTAAAATATTATCTTTATTCCAATGAAAAAATACACATAAATAATTTGAATTTTTATTATATAATTTTGAAAAGATTTCAATAGAATCTTTTGTAGAAACATCAAAAAATAAGTTTTTCATATTGTTTTAATGCTTTCTCTGCAATATGTTTAGTTTCACTTGCATAACAACGAGAAAAATTATCAAATAATCCATAAGGAAAATCTATAACATCTGCATTAGCAATTTTATCAAGAGCTTGTTTCAAATATTTTAAACGAGTTAAATCTTCTACTGAAAGTTCTTCAGTATTTAACGGTAATGATAATGCATTTTTAGCAATATTTTTTGTTTCATTTACATAACATGTTGTGTAATATGTTTTAAATGGCCAGATTCCATATGAAAATTTATCTAAGTCAGCATCAGAAATTTTTACTAATGCATTATAGCAGTCTTTAACAATTTTATTCATAGCAATACTCTTTCATTTAAAATATATATTTAAAATAAATTAAATGGTACCTTCGGTGGGACTCGAACCCACAAAAACATGGTCCTTAGCCATGTGCCTATGCCAATTCGGCTACGAAGGCATAAATGGTAGCTGTGGTGGGACTCGAACCCACAGATGACATGCATTTTGAGTGCATCGCCTATGCCAATTCGGCTACACAGCCATGTAAAAAATATCCATGAAGAGATTCGAACTCTTATCTACTTGACCCTGAATCAAGTGCTTCTGCCAATTGAGCCACATGGACATAAATTGGTGGTGCCTCTGAGTAACGATCTCAGCGAGTCAAAGACGTCGGTTTTACAGACCGAACTGCCTCCTTAGCAGTATACGACACCATTTATAAATTTGGTGGGACGGGTAGGATTTGCACCTACTTACTCAACTGTACGCCTATTTGTTAGAGGGTTGATTTACAGTCAACTGGCGTTACCGACCCATATAAAAAATTAAAGCTTCTCTTTTTTGTTTAAGAGAAGCTTTAAATTATATTCAAATCAAACTTTAAACACAATCAACAGCCTCTCTTATTATATAAGAGGTAGTAGTAATAATAGCTGCTAAGTAAAAGACTGTGTTGAATATTTTTCATAATTAATTTTTCCAATTCGTTTTTATTTATATCAAAATCAAGATTCTATTTTTAAATCACCAAAAAGATTTATTTGTAATTTTAGTTGCTGTTAGAATCTTTATATTGATAAAATAGCAAATATAAAGTAAAAGTAAATTTATCTTTCTAAAAATGCCTGTATTTCAGATTTGAATTCATCTACAATTGTATCACATTGTTTTTTAAGCGTAGGAAGAATTTTTGGATCATCCATGTCACCACATGTTGTAAGTGGATTGTAATATTCAAATGAATTAAATCCCATTTGTGCACCAAAATTTACACTTGCAAGTTCATTAGATTCTGTAACATATGGAATAATAAATTTAACTAACCAATCTACTGCAGTCCAATTTGTAACATCCTTAGCTGTTTCCATTGGATGACTGCAGTCATCTCCAGTTCCAATGATAAACATATCAATATCTTCAACATTAATTCCATATCTTGATTTCAATGTTGTATATGTTGTAATAACTGGAATGTTTTCTATTACACCGCTATCAATTAAAACGGATTTATCAGTTCTAAATTTCATAGCTTGTTGAGTAAGATAATAAATCTGAGATGGAATTGAAAGTTCTTTCATCTTTTCATAATTTTTTTCAATTTCATTCCAAATATATTCTACAGCAGGAAAATATGTTGGTGCAGCAGCTGTTGCAATTCCTATTTTCTTTAATGGATAATCATATTCTTTTGCATATTCAAGATCAATATTTGTAAAAATTCTAGGTTGTGTTAATGTATAATCTAATGTTGGTACAATTAATTTTAAATCTTTATTACAAATTTTATTAATATCTGATAACCTATAATTACCAACTATATTTTCAATAAAATTTTCTAATTCTTTATTATCATACTTAGGACCAATTATTCCACCTAAAAAACGTTTATCGAAAATCTTTGATGCACCTTGTTCAAATAAATGATTAATCCATTTATAATCAGAGTTAACAGAATATGCAAGAGTTAAAATACCTCCAATAGATGAACCAGAAACAACATCTACTTTTGAATATAAATCAAAATTTAAATGACTCATTAAATATGTGATAACATAACCAAATAAACCACCACCTGCACATATTAAAACCTTAATTTTCTTTTTATTTTTTCGTATTGGAAAATCTTCTTTAAATGTTTTTACAGTTAACATAATAAATAAACTCATTTCATAATGAAACTATTTATCTTCTTCTATATCTTTTTCAGATGATTGTGATTTTTCATAATATGATTCAGCTAATTGAAATAATAGTTGTTTATCTATATCTTCGTCAATTTTTGATATTTCTTTATATACACTTTCTAGATATTCCATCAGATATTCTTTATTATCTTTAGAACCAGATTTAACGATTTCATTTGCTGATTCTAATATTGTGTCACTCGTAATGCTAATTAAATATTCTGTTTCAACTGTAACAGGATTGAACTTTCTTATAAAATCAATTAACGTAAGAATTTGGTTAAGTTGATATTTTGCATCTACAACCAATTTTACATAATTATCTTTACAAAGTTTTTTTAATTCATTTTCTGTATAACGTTTATTTGACAAAAGCGAATAATAAATTTTTTCATATCTAGAATTAACGGTATTTTGTATTTCTTTTATATCATTTTGTTCAGGATCCAAAATATAGATGAACTTATCTTGATTGTATTCGCCCCAATTTAACTGCATTGGAGAACCTACCATTAATAATCCGAGCATCTTCGCTTTTCAATGATTTATAGAGTTTGTTTTTATGATAATGACCTGAAAATACAATATTAGACAAATGAAATATATCTTCAAATTCATACTTTTCACCAACACTTAAACCACCAGTCATTTCTATTCCATTCAAAGCAAAATGACCAAAGGCATAATCACATTTATTAAAAGTTTGATCTGAATAAATTTCTTTAATATTTGATCCCCAAGGAAATAAACCAAATGTCTTACCAGAAATTGTCATATAATATGGATCAACATTAATGATTTCAATATTTTCATTTCTAGAAATCATTTTCAAAAAATCTATTGAATTAATTTCATTTGTATTTTTATAATAAGTATCATGATTTCCAACAATAAGAAAAACCTTTTCAAAACTTATTGCGAGTTCTTCAACACATTTTATAGCAACATTCATCGTTTTTACACTAAGTGCAAAACGTTGTTCCCATAAATCACCCATAAAAATAACATAATCTACATGATTCTTCTTTCCTGTAGATATAATCCATTCCATACATTTTTCAGTCTGTTTCAATTTAAATGGATTATCTTTTGAATGACCAAAATGTTGATCAGTAAATATTAAAATTTTCTTATTCTGAGATTCTATAAAATTATACTTCATTTGTTTAAAATCCTTTTAAAGATCAAAAAGAGGAATAACTCCTGAGTCCATTTCCAATTCAGGTTCGAATTTTGCAAATGCATGATTTTCCATAAAACCACGCAAAGGCGCCATACATGTTTTCTGAAACATCAAGTTAATGTCTGGTTTAAATAATTTATTAAATTCTTTTGGCCATTTGTCTTTATAACCAATTTCAGCAATTCCATACGGATTATCAGTATGACAGTAAAAATAATGAAACCTATCACCCATATTAATAAATTCATATTTAGATGATAAACCAGTTTCTCTCAATACTTGATTATAATATTCAGCAGCTTTTGCATGTGCGTTTGCTCCCTTTTCCAAATCAAAGTATTCAGCATTCTTTTTAGTTGAATAATTTTTAATATATGACATCTTTTCAATAGACAATTGACAAAATTGATCATAAATTTCTCTAATCTTAACTTGAAATTGATTATTACTCCAATCTTCGATCATAAATCCTTCAATTGCAGCTTTAAGAAGTGTTTTAATAGATTCAGGTAATTCATTCTTTTTTACATCAACACCTGTATATGTAAACTTATCACATCTAAAACCTTCATTATCAACCACATGACATACATAATGCTTCTTGGCTAAGAAATCGCCTTGAGCTGAAATTTTTTCACGTTTAAACTCAACTCTTCGTTGATCTGTAAAAAACTTTTCACAAAGAAAATCTGCACAATGTTTATTAATGTCATCTTGAAATTCATGATCTACATAATCTTTAATATGCTGAATTGTTTCATCTGAATTCCAATCAATATCAGTAGTTCCAAATAATTTCAACAAAACACTATCCATTCTAATATAGATAGAATTATGTAATAAAATGTCATTAGCAAAAAATGTATGCGTATCATCTTCAACTTCAATATCATACACGTATTCATCATTAAATCCAGCTTGACATTTTTCTATCAAAACATCTGGCGATGATACTGGAACTAAATCATATTTTGTTAAATCTATATTCATCATATACAAAAATGTCCTTAAAGATATTTTAAAAAATTAAATCTCTCTAAGAGCAAATTAAATCTGAATTAGTAAAATGTAAAAACTATAAACAATTATCTAAAATTTCAGTTTTCATAATTTCAATTTTAAACTTTATTTTTCTTATCTAGTTTACTTTAAATTTAGGTTACTTATTAAAAATAAGCATAACTAAGGAATAAAATATATGAATAAACAAAAACTTCTAGAACAATTAGAACAACTAAAAGAAAAGAAAAGACAATTAGAAACAATAGAACAATTTCAAGATACTCAACAACATGCATATAAAATTTTCCTTGCCTAACTTATATTGCAAGAGGGCTTTATAAGATGTATGGGGACTCTAAAAAGAAATTTTTAGATGAACAGCTATCGAATTCGGGGGACGGCTAAGAATTAAACAACTTAGATCCAATCGCCGAGCTAACCAAATTTATAATTTGGGAATGTGGACAGACTAGGCGGTAGCTACCGTATCAAAATTGTATTTTTGACGGTAAAGGTATAGTCGAAGCATATTATATGACTCTTATTATAAAGTATAATATGTACGCAACAGCGCATATCGGAGCTTTAGGCTCTAAATATTATTCATGTTATGATGTTGATAATGCAATGTCAATTACGAAATCTGGACAAACTGCAATCAAAGAAATGTTACGATATGTAAATGAAAAATTAAAATCATTTGCTGATACTGATATCATAAATTTTGTCGTGGCCGGTGATACTGACTCCATTTCTAAAGATTCATTAATATCTGTTGAAAATCTATATAAAATATGTTATAATAATCAGCCAGTTAAGTTAGTTAATAAGAATGAAAAGTTAAGAGTATTGAGAAATGGTATTGAGTGTTATTGTTCTGTAGATGAACTTCAAGAAAGTGATCAGATATGGGTGTGATGCTAGATAATATTATTTCAGGAAAAATCATTATATATTGAAGAAGATGATATTCGTTTAAGTACAGCTAAGGAGTGATATGTTATGTTTATACCAGTTAAAGATTTGACAATTAATAAGATTGATAAAATAAGTGTAGAAGAATTGTATAATTTGTTAATGTTTGAGAAAGCTATTCAGATTGATGAATTAGAAAATGGAACAGAAGTTTTAGTATTAAATGATAAAGATGTAAAAAGTGAATCAATAAATGGTTCAACTAATATTAAGAATATTTCTAGACATAAAGTTATTAAAGATAGATGGAAGATTTCAGTAAAAGATAAAGTTGTTCAAACCACTGGAGATCATTCTATAATGGTTTATAGAGATGGAAATGTTGTAGAAGTTAGACCAGAAGACATTAAACAAACTGATTGTTTAATTGTGAAGAAAGATAATTTAAAAGAATGAATTTTAATGATTTGAAAAAGCTTTATTTACACATCTATTATTTGCTTTTTTGTATTTTATATATTTAAAGTTAATTTAAACTTAAACAGAAAAAGGAGTTAAAATGGACAGATCGCATGTTGCAGGAATTTTAAATAAACATGTTGAAGAATATCTTCAAGAAGCTGCTTCTGATTTAAGAATTACTGATGCTAATATTCATGATAAAACCATTCTCCGTTCGGCAATTCGGAGCTAAGTGGGTTCGCTTCGAGCTCGAAGAAGAAAAGTATATGAAAAAGCTTAAGCAAGACGCAGAAGATTTTGTTGAAGCTGTTAAGAAAAAATTATATGAAGCAAAGAATCAAGCAATTTTAGATGGAAGTGCTAATGATACATTAATGAAGACTAAAGCGTTGACTATTGCAAGAAAAACACCAGAATATCAGCAAATTATGAAAGATATTGAAGATCAAGAAGAAGTGTTAAGATGTGTTGCTGAAATTAAAAAATTGGTATATCAGATGACTTATGATATTACAAATGTTCGTGGCATCATGGCAATGGAACAATAAATGAAAAATCAAGTTCTTTTAAGAAAAACATTTATTAATATCGCTAAAAATATTTCAGAACTTTCATCTTGTTTGCAATATAAAGTAGGTGCGATTTTAGTAAAAGATGGAAGAATTCTTTCTACTGGATATAATGGAACTCCTCCCGGATTTATAAATTGTAATGAATATTTTAATAATAAAAATCCATCTAGAGAAGAGCATGCTAAATTTTCTGAAGAAGCTGAAATTCATGGTGAATTAAATGCAATTTTATTTGCTGCAAGAAATGGAATTTCAATTGAGGGTTCTGTTTTATATGTAACGCTTCATCCTTGTAAACATTGTTTAAAAATGATTTGTGCTGCAGGTATTAAAGAAGTTTATTATGCAGAAGAATATGATAGGTATTCTCCATCTACATTAATTGATGAGTATTGTAAGCAAAACAACATTATTATTCAAAAAATTGATATGAATGGAAATTTAGTATGAGTACTACTGTATGGACATTAATTCCTAATCAATACGAACGTGATATTTATCTTGTTCTTTCAGATGAATCATTTTATGATGTTGTAACATTATTAAATGACAATTATGGATTTGGATGGAAAGATGGAGTAGATTTTACAAAAGATGATACATTATCTGCTCCTTGTACAATTGTAAATGATGAAACATTTAAAATTGTTATTATTTTGGATAAATTTGATGGATCAGTAAAATGTTATTCAAATATTGCACATGAGTTATATCATGTTATGACTCATATATCAAGCGTAACTGATGCTGAAATGAATGACGCAACAACAGAACATTGGGCATATTTTCTTTCATTTTATATGGATATATGTGGACAAGTACTTAATGAACACTTAAAAGCTACGTTAAACACTGATAAATAATTTTAATATAAAAATATATAATTTCATAAAATTAGTTTAGTTTAAAAAAAATTGTGATTATGATAACAAATTCTTAGTTAAAAACTAAGTTTTAAGATAGCGTTTGTATAAATAACGTTAGTAATTATAAGAAAAAGAACACTTTTTAGGAATTTTAATAATGTCATGTGAAGTACAATATCCCGCATATCCATGGGAAAGAATAAATGGTGTAGCTGGTCCAAATTTTGGAATGAGAGCTCCTTGCAGACCACCAATGAATCATGGTGCGCATAGAAAAAGTTATTTTTATACCGTTTTATTTTTGGATAATTATTATCCGCAAAAACCAGTTGATCCATCAACACAGTCTGTAACAAAAATGTTTGACATTACTGAAGATGTTAATACATCAAATTTAAAATGGTTGGATGCTAATAAACTTTTAGTTAGACATAATTTACCATTACCAGTAAGTGTTGAAATGTGGGATCATGAAAATCGTCCACTTTTATATTGTCCAATTCTTGCAAAAGATGTTGATAATATTACAATAGGAGATATTGCAGTCGAATCTGGAAGTAGTTTAATCATTTATTTTACAAGAATTAATAAGCCTCAGTTTAATCAAGTATATAAACTTGTTGTTAGATCTCAGCCTAATTTTGACTTAAATAATGGAAATCCACAAATTCCTCTTCCACTACTTCCTGAACATCAATGTCCAAGACCAAGAGGATTAGCAATGATTTTCAGACGTCATTCATTAGACGCATTATTTGATTTAATTTCTGAATTTGATAATGCTTATTATCATTCTTTAGAAAAATCCGCGGATCTTCAATATCTTACTAGAGTGTCATGTTATAAAGATGTATCATTTCAAGTAAAATATACAAATAATCTTCAGGATGTTATTGATTTAATTGATGTTAGCCATTTTGAAGTAAAATATTCATGGGAAGACGGCAGAGATAATCTTCCTCCAACCGTTTGATTTTTTCTTAATTTATAAAAAATGGGAAGATTTAAAAATCTTCCCATTTATTTTTATTTAATTTTACTTAATTACAAGTGTTGGATAACGTTCTATACTATATGGAACAGAATTTTCATACTCATTCCATACATATAAAAGCTGTGTATCTGCATTATTTGTACCACAAACACTTTCTGGTGTTGTCATTGTAATTTTATTTCCATTTTTTGTACAATTTATAATATTAATTGTCATTTTGTCAGGACTAAACAAATTATTTTCTTGTGCTAAATTTGCCTGTTTAGAAGTATAATCTTGACAAATAATCATTCCAGCCCACGTAGGATTAGTATCCCAATCATTAAACTCACAATCAATAATATTAACTGTTACTTTTCCGCCTGTATTGTTTGATAAACGAAGTGGATTAGAACATTTTGCAAATTTACAATTTTGAATTGTAATTGTTCCGCCATCTTGAGTTCCAAAAATTGAAATAGCATTATTTGTTAATGTTGAATTAAATGAAACTCCATCAATTATAACTGATTTTGGAATCGTTTTTAAACCAACTTCAATAGCATTATATCCAGTTTGATCAATAGAAGACTGAGTAATTTTAACATATTCTGAAGCATTAACCTGAACTTGTGCATTAGCGGTTGTCTTTGGAAGATCTCCAGAAGTAGAAAGGTTTTTAACTGTAACATTTTCTGTTGCTGTAAATTTTACTAATCCATCAGTGGCTTCAAATTCTTTAACACTTAAATCTTTAGCAGAAATTTCTGTTGTTCCACTTACAGGTTCAGAAATATTAATAACTAAATCTTTATCTGGCTGAACAAGATTTTCAGGTGAACTGATTACCTCTGCATTAACATATTTCAAAGACTCAACCTGGTCTTCTAATGTAAGAAGTCTACTTAAAATAGCTTCACTTTTAACATTAACAGATGAAACTTTATCTGTTAAAATGTTTGATGTTTCAACAATTTGTGAAAATGCTGTAATTAAATTATCCATATTAATAATACCTTTGTAATTTATGTTTAATATTTGTAAACATGTTATAAATTTTTAACAAAAATGATCCATGTTTTTCTATTTCTTTATTTTTAATATAATCTTCTAAATCATTTTGCCAATATGATCTAGTAGATAATAATTGTTTATCTAATTTATCGCATGATAATATAGAATTTTTTTGACGTTTTGCAGCAGTTTTAAATAAATCTGAAGAAACTGGAACAATTTTTTTATCTTTATTTAATATTTTTTTAATTTCACATGCAATATCATATTTAGTTGTTACGTCTCCATTACATGATAAATTATAAAATCCTGCTTTAAACCCAAATGTAATCCAGTTTATAATAACATCAGTAACTAATTTTGTTGATGTCAATCTTCCATATTGATCATTTACAACTTGTAATTCATCAACGTTTTTATCCATTAACTGATCATAAATTTTGTCAACAAAATTGTTCCCGTAAGGTCCAAACAGCCATGAAACTCTTAAAATAAGATATCTCGATGACATCCACATTAAAATACAGTTATCTCCGTTCTAATTTTGATTCACCATAAACATTAATTGGAGTTAATATATCCTCTTCATGAAGAGGTTCAAGTGAAGAATCTTTAATACTTCCATATACAAAGTCAGATGAAATGTGAATTAAAAACTTTTTTTGTTTAGATATCTCATAAGAAAGATATTCTAAAGCACTTCCATTAATTAATTTGCATTTTGACTTTTCAGATTCAGCTTTATCTACATTTGTATAAGCAGCACAATTAATAATACAATCATTATCACATATCATCGTATATACATCATCTTGATTTGTAATATCAAATACGTTATGATCGTACATAGTGATCTTAAACTTTGTAGATTCTTTTAATCTTTTATAGCAATACTTTCCTAACATACCGTTACCAAGTATTGCTATTCTTTGTATATCGTAAAAATTCATAAGCTTAACGAAGTTCACTAAAACTATTTACTAAATTATTTGCAGTAGTTAATGACTCAAATGTTCCAGCGTCAGTCCACCATTCTGATTCATCCATTACAATAGCTGTCATTTGATTATCTTTAATATATAAATTATTGACATCAGTAATTTCCAATTCGCCTCGAGCACTTGGCTGTATGCTCTTTATTTTCTGAAAAACAGTTGAATCATAAAAATAAATTCCAGTAACTGCTAAATCAGACTTAGGATTTGTTGGCTTTTCTTCAATATTTTCTACACGTAATTGATTAGATGACATTGACATCTTTCTATATCCATAAGCAACACCAAAACGAGAAGGATCCTTTACCTTTTTAAGAAAAATTTTAGCTCCTTCACCATGACTATCAAATTCTTGAACATCATTTTTAATATTTTTGTTAAAGATATTATCACCTAAAATCACACAACATTTATCATGTTGCACAAAATCTTCAGCTAATAACAGTGCTTGCGCAATTCCTCCAGCATGTACTTGTACTTTATATGTTAATTTACAATTAAATTCTGATCCATCTCCACATTGAGAAATAATAGTTCCACAATGCTCAATTCCGGTTATAATCAAAATATCAGTAATATCAGCTTCTACTAATTTATTAATAGCATGATAAATCATCGGAACATTTCCAACAGGAATCAAATGTTTATTAATAACTTTTGTTAACGGATATAATCTACTACCAGTTCCACCAGCTAAAATAATTCCACGCATATTAACCTCATTTAAATAATATATTTAGACATTTTAAATAAAAAATTTAATTTCGTATTTTATTTTTTATTTAAATATTTGTTACTTTATCCATATGAACATCTGCTGCAATAATTCCAGCTTCTGAACGTTTTGCTGCTTTTACTTTTTTACGAAATTCATTCCAATTTTTTGCTCCGCCATAGCTTAATGAGGCTTGTAGATGAAGATATGTATCCTGGATAAAATCTTTAGTTCTACCTGTATATTTAATTAAACCTTGACATCCTTCTACTGAAGCATAGCTAAGTATGCCAGCTCTCGCAGCTCTTGATGCCATACCATGATATTCTTTATATGCAACTACATTTCGTTTACACATATTTTTTCTTGTGCAATTTTGATCATGTTTATGCCAATCAATTTCTTCTGCTAATTTGTATACATGTTCAAATTCGTCTGGATAAATTAGGGAGAAACTGGGTTCATCATGATCAAGTCTAATATTAGACTCAAGTTCTTCATATAATGAGTTGTAACAGGCTCCTGTGGCTAAATCAGTGGCAGCTAGCATTTTTCCCATCATTACAAAATCTGCGCCAAAATAAATTGCTTTAGCAATATCTCCAGAATAACGACATCCGCCATCAGCAATGAGCCAGGTATTCTTTTTAATTTTTGCGCAGTCAATAATATTTGTAAGAATAGGTACACCAAATCCTGTTTGTAAATTTGTTGAACAATTGGAAACACCAAGTATTGAATTTCCTACAGCATACGTATGTTCATCTTCTACTTCAATATTGTATACTTTTCCTGTATATTCATCAATGTCGATTTGTTTTTCTAAAGTTTTTCCTTCAGCATTGATGAAACTCATAAATCGATCATCAATATTTGAAATTTCAACAAATTCTTTATGATGAGTAATGCTATTGAACGTGTTAAATTTATGTGTTGGAGTAGCTGCAATATTATCACCAACTATTTTATAAATTTCACCTGAATAATTGTTGATAAATTTGTTTATAACTTTTCTAGTTTTTCCTGAAGCTGTAACAACTTTATCACCGACTTGAATATGTTGAATTTCTTTTTGATAAATTTTTCCAGATGGACTAACATACCATACCTTTGTATTAGGTGTAAAACAAATTTGTCCTGACGCGATTCCTACACGAATTCCGTCTGCTCCTGCTTTTTGTAATCTTTTAAATCCTTCTGGAGTTGCAACATTTCCTGCAATAATATGCGGTTTACCAAATATTGTTTCAGGTTGATCGGCTAAACGTCTACGAAGAAATTTAATTGTATCAATACATGAAAGAGAATCACCATGAGCCATATCAACACAAAATTTTCTTACACCAAATGTAATAAGTGTATTGATCCAATCTTTATATTTTTGTACAGAACCTACTGCAAACCAAATATTTTCATAATTTATTTCATTTGGATCATATGTACTTGGAATAAATGCTTTAAATTGTTCTTCAGCTGATTTAAATGCTCTGTGCGCAATAAATGGAATATTATTTTTTGTAATGCATTTCATCATATCTTTGCCAAAAACATCCATACAAGACGCAATAATTGGTAATTTATATCCATGCATAGATGGATTTGCTTCAGACCTTGATTTTAATTCACTATAAGCTGGAATAAGAGTTACATCATCATATGCATATGTTTCTTTTAAAGTCATTTTTTAATTCCTTTTCTATAAAAAAGTTATTTCACTAGATTTCTTATTTTAAAATAACTTAAAAAGAAAAAGAGAACTACAATTAATTGTAGTTCTCCTAAAAATATATGAATTTATTTGAAAAATATTAAAGCTCAGAACCAAGGAGACCGCCGGCAACCGCACCAAGTGGACCGCCAACGAGACCGCCAGCAATTGCACCACCAGCAGCACCAGCAATACCTTCATTAAATTCATCATCACCATCTTCTACTGGATCAGCTGGGGCATCTTCAATAGAAAATTCGTCAAATGAGTCAGAACCGAATTTAGCTTCTTCAATTGTTTCTTCGCCATCATCATCAACTGACTTTACAAAAAATACAACTTCTTCAAATCCAGAATTCAAAGCATCAATCAATGCTGGATCAGCTGTACGAAATGATACGACTTTAACTTTATTTTCATCTGCTGCTTCAGTAGTAACTTGTTCGCCATCACCACATTCATTAACTGGTGCCTTATCACATTCTACAACTGGAGCATCAGAGGTTTCATCACATTCTTTTAAAACTTTTAAATAAGCTTCTTCAAATTTACCAAACATAATAAAATTTCCTTAATAGCATTTGCTGACAATATTTATTTGATTTCTTATTATTATTAAAAAGAAAATCCTTATAAAGAACTAGAATATCTAGAGAAATTACATAAAATAATTGTAACTTTCTTTTTCTTATTTATAAAGAAATTATGGGATAAAGCTTCTTAAAGCTTTATCCCATGTAAAGAAAAATATAAAAAAGATTAAATTTCAATTGGAATAACTTGTCCACGAACTCCTTTAAAGTATTCTAGACAGTTTGCAGGAGCAAGATAAACCATTGGAATGTCTCCAGGAATTTCATCTTGATAAGACTGAATATCAGAACATCCATCAGTAATAGAAATGAAACATGAAATTTTTTCATCATCACTATAGCGATGCTTTTTATAGTAATCAATCAAAAAGCTAAATACATATTGATGAGATGTTCCTCCACATGCAGAACGTGTAAGAAGCATTTTTGTAACTTCATCAGATGCTTCTTCAAATTCTTTTGTTTCAGCAATTTCAATATCATGTTTGATAACAATAATTTTTTTGTAATGTTCTTTTGCATCAAGAATAATAGATGCTGCAGCCGCAATATCATTATCAGACATAGAACCTGATTCGTCGCGTGCAATAATTAGAGTTCCTTTACCCGTTTCACTATCATCAATTCCAGGAAGTGTAGGAAGATCGAGTGCAAAAGTTGACATTCTAGTTTTTGCCCAGGAAAATTCATCAGATCTCTGCAAAATAGTATTAAGACTATTTTTAAGAATTTTTTCCCAGTCAAGTTTAACTCTAAACAGCTTTTTCAAAAAACTTTTTGCTGCAGATGACAGGCTTCCTTTACTCTTTTCAGCAATAGAAGAAATGCTATTTTCCCACAGTTGCTTTCTAAGTTCTCTGTTATTAGCATCATTCTGTCGTTCTTCACTGCTTTTTCCATCAAGTTTCTGTGGATCTGGCCAATCAATTGATACAACAGAATGTTTAGAACCATCAGGAAGAGTATAAGTAGTCTTTGTAACTTTTACCCCACCATTTTTACTGTTATTATTGTTATTACTATTGCCATCATTAGCGTTTTCACCTTCTTCATTTGAAGGTGACTCACCATTATCATTATCATTATCACTAGGCATATAATAAATGGATGATTCTTCTACCTTTGAATTCTGAATAAGCTGATAAATTTCTTCAGCAATCTTATCTACAAGCTTTTCAGAAAAAAGAACTTCGACTTCACCATTTTTATGATCGATTTTCTTTTTATTATGGTTGCTAGTAATAATATTTTTTGCTGTATTGACATAATTGCACATAACAGCATTTCCATTTTGTTCTTTTACCAATTCGGCATTAAGATAAAGCATATTATGAACTTCGTAATCAGCAGCAATATTCCACAAACTACAATCACGGTTATTACGACGTTCACTATGCATCAAAAGCTTATGGCAGGCTTCATGATATACAATAAAAAATAATCTTCCAATCCTATCGTGTTCACTTGTAGCTTTTGTGAAAAACGGATCTTCAATATTAATGTGCATTGTATTTGTGATAGGATTGTAATACGCAAAAGTCATGTCTTTAAGTTTAAAAGATTCATTATCATCAAGAATGACATCGATAGAAATAAGTTCAAGACCAACCGCAACAAACAGTTTATCTTTACTCATCTGATAAACAATTCTCGTGTAATGTTCTTTCATTTTTTCACGATATTCATCGCTGATAGCCATTGATATACCTCTTTCTGCATATTATTTTATAGTTTTTACTTGATAAAAATAGCAAAAAAATAATTTTTGTTAAAAGAAAACAATAAAAAATCGCGATAGTGAGAATCGAACTCACACAGACTCGCTTATGAAACGATCTGCCGAACCCTGCGGATATCGCGTTAATGGTGGAAGTGGCGGGAGTTGCACCCGCGTCTTACAAACAAATTAAAAATGTATTCATTCACAGTTTTAGACATTTTTTAAAGATTTATGTCAAATCTAAGTGTTTTAATTTCATTGTTAATCAGTAAACACATAAACAATTGATTAACACGTCTGGTCACGGTCATTTCGTCCAAATATTCATCAGCTTAACCAGCGACTTTCAGCTATTTGCGACTATCAGATAAATGATGCTTCCAGAATTATCTGAGTCATTCTTTCAGCATGCTGCTTTTACTTAAGCAGCGATTGCGTAATCTTCGACGATTATATTTTTAATGGATGATTAAAGAGGCCAACCATTATCCTCTAACTGCATACATCTAATTTCCCTGTAATCGAATCTAAACACCCCCATATAAAAAATCAGCTTTTATAGCATACTTGAGACTAATAATAAACTTTACATAGTTTTTAAAACTTTCATTATATGAATTAAACTCTATAATCACTAAAAGATTTTCAATAGAAATACGTTTATTATTAGTAAAATAATTAATTACATGTTCACATGCATTATTTATTTCCTTTTTTGCGTTATTT
>JAGBBT010000109.1 GCA_017938365.1 Treponema sp. | reverse complement strand
CTTTTTTTCTTTTTTTATATTTTTTTATAATTCATTTTTTAGAGTATTTTCTCTCCTTTCAATCTCTTTTTTCAATTCTTTAATTTTATTACAAATTGTTTCCATATTTGTATCTACTTTTATTTCTTTATTCTTATCAAAACATTCATAAACCATCTTTCCTAATTCTTGTAAAGACTTTTTATATTGTGTTTCGAATTGTTTTTTTTCTATACGTATTATACTTTCGTCACTAAACTTACTTACCGCAGAACCGGCTTTTGTTAATGCTTCCTTTGAAACAGAAACACCTTTTTCTACATATTTCATTACATCTTCTTTAAATGCCATATTTCACCTCTCTTTTTAGAAACATTTTTACTATAAGATAATTACACATGTAATTAAAATTCAATTTTTTTTAGTTTTTCTTTACAGCTAATAAAGTCAAATCGTCAGCCTGAGGATCTTCATTTACACCTGTATAATAAACATAATTAATTTCATTCATATCAACTAAGCCTGAACAATAACAATCATATCTATTAAATGTCTTTTTTAAGAACAAGTCTATTTTTCTATCAACCTTAATTCCGTCACCTTGTATCACAACATCACCTTTTTCATTTGTAATTACAACACCTTTTGCTGTTGGTGTTTTATAAATACGGAATATTTTTTCTACAGAAACCAATGCCAAAATGGACTCCTCAATTGTTCCTTCACATTTTGAAAAATCAAAAACTAACTCTTCATCTTTAATCGGATTATGATATTTTTCCAATACAAAACTTTTTTTATTCAAAACTGATTCAATAATAAGTTTTACGCGATCTGCTTCGAGTTGTTCAGATTTTTGTCCAATCTTATGATTAAAGTGATTATCCTGACCTTCAAAATTTGTATAATCACAAGGAATGATTTGATATTTTGAATCTCTAAAGAATCTAGTAGATTCCTCAATACCGTCAGTATACAGAAATAAAATATCTCCACTATTCAACTTTGTTTTTTCAACCTTAAACCCACCTTTCATATCTACCATAAAAGAAGGTAAAGGTCCTGCTGCAGGAGATTCCTGAAGAGTTAAAACTTTTTCTTTTTGTGTTGCAGAATCAAAAATATGAACAATATTATCCCCTGCGTTACACATATAAACATCTCCCGAAACTGTATCAAATAAACAAATCATCAGTGTTGCAAATTTTCCTTTTACTCCTAAAGACTCTATAAAATCATTTATTTGAACTACAAGTTTACTCAAATTAGTACCATGAGTTTTTATGCTCCAATTTTCGAAATATTTACGGAACAAAGTTGCAACAACAGTCATAATTAATGCCGCAGGAACTCCATGACCGGAAGCATCACATTTTATAATTGCATAATATTTTTCATCTAATTTTTTATAATCAAAATAATCCCCAGAAACAGCATCTGCACCTTCATAATAACCATAAAAATGAACAAATTGTTCTTTTAACTCTGCCGTCGTTTCTTTTCCACCATTTTTATTTATCAACAAAGGTAAGAATGTTTGCTGTACAGCTTTTCCATCAAGAGCCATCTTTGATTGCTCTAAAGCTTTTTCTTCATCTTCAGCAGCTTTTACAAGACCTTGTGTCATTTGATTTACGGCATCACCTAATGTTCCAATTTCGTCTTTTGTTTTTACATGAATACTAAAATCCTTTAAAAGTTTTTTATCTTTTGTTTCTCCAATTTTATTTACATGTAAAACAAGATTCTTTATAGGTTTTATAATTACACTAGCTAATAAGTAAGAACCAATAATTCCCAATGCAATCGCACATAAGGCAATAAAAATAGATGTTAACAATATTGTTTTTTGAGCAGAAGATACTTCAGCTATTAAATTATCTGTTGATATTTCCATAAGAATAATTGCATGTACAAAATTATCATCTCCACCTTGCCTATACAAAACAGGTTTATAGAAAATATATTTTGTATTTTTTTTATCAAGTTTATTATTATCAAACTCTGGATAAGCCCCACTGCCCTCCGATGAAATTTTATTCAAAAGCTTTGTAATATCTTCATTTAAAACTCTAACTTCATCATTTATCTTATTTCGCTCATTTATACTTTCTTCATCGTTTGCACGTGCAAGTTCAGAACCTTTTATGGTTAACTCTCTAATTTTTAAAGCCAACTCTCCTACAGAATTCTTAGCAATATCTTCTAATTTCTGACTATCTAAAGCAATTTTACTACCAATATCATCTGGTAATAAACGAGACACACCATAAGACCACTGTGCAGTATCAATCTTCTTAAGAATATCTTTATCGTTTGATGCCCAAACATAATTTAAATTTGTATTATTTTTATTTGCTGGTTGACCAATAATCGTTGCATACGAAGCCTCTTCAAAAGAATCCGTTTGCAAAGGTAAATAATTTAATTCAAGGATATTATCCAATCCAGTAGGTAAATAAGAACGAACACCAGACGACAAACTCTCCATTAATACATTAACTCTATTTGAAAGCCCTGTAGCTAAGGTTCGTTCCTGAGTTTTTATCATATTTACGCCAAGTGGTACAGAAACCATTAGGACAATCATCAGAACAAGCATTGCTGTAAATCCAACTAATTTTATTTTAAGTCCTATACCTTTTTTCTGAATACCTTTTGTCTTTTCCTTTTGCAACATAGGCATAACATCTCCTGTTAATAATGCTTGAACTTCACCTTTTATAATAACAGATTCTCTTGCAACAACAGCAAGACCTCTTATAGAAATAAAACTTCCAAGAATCACAAAAGCCATAATTAAGATTAAAAGCCAATCAATTACTTGGATATTAAACTTAGTATCAGAATCAGTCACAATCCAATCTGATACAATCTTATAAGGTTTTTCAATTTTTATAGTTCCAGACTCATCAATAATAAATCTATTTAATTTCAAATCTAAATTTTTAGGATATACACCTCGAAAACTATGATTTAAGAAAATCCCGTAATTTCCGACATCCAAATCTTGTAACTTAATTCCCGTAATTAAGGAATTTGAAACAACAGAATAATCACCATTTCTCCTAGATAAGACTCTATCATACGGAAGCAACCCATCTCTATCTATATAAATTTCATTGATAGAACCATCATATTTAAAATCCTGCCCATAAATAGAAATTGACAAAGCTCCAAATTCATCTTTTTTAGAATTAATTCCACTTATAAGTGTAAATGGTTTATATTTATTCAACAAAACTAATAACGATGTTTTTTCACCAATGTTCCCAACTTCATCAATTGCACAAACAGAAAAAACATAAACACCATTTCTATAATTTTTATAGGATGTTGAAAGTTTATTTCCTTTATTAAATCGCGGTGGGTTTTCAGCATTTTTATAGAATTTATCTTGAGAATCGTAAATTTTTTGAACTTTTTTCTCAACTTCTTGTGGTAATAAAGACAGTGGATATCGAGGAGTTTCAATTAGAGAATTATCTAATTCAGAAACTTTAACTAAATTCCAAGAAAAGCCCACTATATCGTCATCAGAATCATCTCCTTTCCATTCAAAAAAAACAGAATTAGACTTTGCAAATCCGTATTCATCAAAATCAAAATTATTAATAATTGGCTTTTTAGGAGGAGTCAAATCTCTCCAATATTTTACAGAAACAGAATCAGACCAATTACCAGCATAATCTGTAGCTCTAACCTTTAAATAGTAAACACCATCATCTTGAGCAATACAAGAAATTGTATTTTCTGTA
The DNA here is from genome assembly GCA_017938365.1 of Treponema sp. Taxonomy (GTDB): domain Bacteria; phylum Spirochaetota; class Spirochaetia; order Treponematales; family Treponemataceae; genus Treponema_D. The sequence goes on along the minus strand of JAGBBT010000109.1, from coordinate 93,466 downwards.
GGTAAATTCATGAATTCTTCAGGAGGCTCATCAAATTCATTTTTTGTCCATAACCATGAAAAACCTGCAATACCAGAAGAATCCTCTGGTAAAACAACTTTTGCAAAGATTTTTTCTGATGTATTTTTTTTACCATCTTTAAAATTTTTAGGAGAAATTTTAGGAGAATTAACAATCATATCTGGCATTAAAGAATATAAATTTGAAACATTTTTTCTTCCAACCTTTTGCTGCCAAATAAAAGATAATTGATTCTCAGCATTAATAAGGGGATAAACAAAGAATGCAGATTTTTTTTCTGCATACAAAGTATTTTCTTCCCAAAGAAAACCATTTTTAATTGCCATATATATAGAATCATTACCACGACGATTATCAAACCAAGAAAGACAAATGTTTGAATTATATTCAAAAAAAACAGGACGATGAGCACTACCAGAATTAGTAATTTCCTCTAATCCCCCAGAGGCAACTCCATTTTTAGACAATTCCATAAACCAAATATGAGATGATTCAGAAGCATAAAAAGTTCTTTCCCACGACAAGAAAATTTTAGAATCATTACTATAAAGAATTGGACGCTGATTATTATAATTTGTATTAATTCCATCAGAAGTTGCCAGAAGAGATTTTTCATCTGTAACCATTAAAGGTAAAGACCAAGAACTCAAGTTATCCACACTACAGGTTGAATAAAGTTGATAAGATCTACGACTTTCTCCATTATGTAAGTATTGATGTTGAGCTTGAAAAACAACTAAATCTCCACCACCTGGAATTTTACACAAATAAGGAGCAAAAGGATTTGTAAAATTTTCAGTAGGCTCAAAAATCGACAAACTTGACCACCTATGTCCATTTGCAGACTTTGCCCACATTAATTTAAAAGATTCATTTTCACCTAAAGCAGCAAAAAGAACAAAACCATTTGAACTAGTAGAATATATACGAGGACCAACAATTGGCTGAACTTGATGAGGAAGCTCAGAAAAAGAGAAAGTCTGACCACCATCATCTGATACAAATATTCCAACGGAAGTATCAGAAACTAAAACAGCAACAGCAATAACTCCGGAATCAGAAATTGCAACAGAATAAATATCAGGAACTTCACCAGAATATTTAAACGGCCCTGCAAAGCGTTTTGGACTTCCCCACTCAAAGGAAGATTTATCTTTAATTTGAACACTTAAATAAATTTCAGATTTAGAAGCAACTTCTTCAAAAAAAAGAAAATTATTAGAATCATCAGAAATAACAACAGGAAATTGAGAATTAACAGATGTTATTGCTTTTGGTGAATCCCAATAAAAAGTTTGACCAAAAAGATTTAAAGATATAAACGAGAACAATAAATAAAATATTTTCACATACAAAAACTTTCTTTTCATACTTATTTTCTACATTAACGACTTTATCTTTGTTTGCAATTGACGAAGTTTTTTATTTCGTCCATTTTTACTAACCAACTCTTCTACAAGAGTATTTGCATTAATAATATTACCTCTATTCATTTCCTGAACAGCCAACTGATAAGTTTGCTCATCAGCAGCAGAAAGAATGTCCGTCGCCCTACCTCCAATATTTGTCTGAATTTCATCTTTTAATTTTTTTGCGACCTTATTATCTGGATTCAAACTAATAGCCTGATCTAAAAGGGAAATAGCCCTTCTTAATTGAGATTCGTCATTTGGATAGTTTGAATATAATTTCTCAGCTTGTTTTTGCAAGTCGGAAGATTTTATTTTAGATGAATTATCAATTGGCTTTTGCTTAATTCCTAAATCATATTCTACATTAAGAATTAAAGAAGCTAAACCTTTATAATTAGGATTTATCTGTTGTAAATCTAACAAATCAGCATAAGCCTGATTCTGCTTTCTTTTGTTTTTATAATCATTTTTTGCATTTTCAATTTTTCGTTCAAACATTTCGTTAAATGTTTTTGGGTCAATAAGCTTATCAATTTTTAAGCTTAAAAGACTTGCTTCTTGATTTAAAGGATAAATTAATTGCAAAGTTTTTAGTTTTTCTCTAGCTTGATTTAAAATTTCAATAGCTTTGTCTTTTTGCCCCTTATTCATCAACTCTTCACCTTGAACATAATACTGATTTGCAATACTTAAAATTTGCGACATTTCAGGATAAAGAGGATCAGCAGAAGCAATTACGCGTCCAGTTTTCATGGAAAGTGCATTATTAACTAATGCCATAAGATTTTCTATTTCTTGATCATTTTCAACATTCGTAATAGCCCATAATGTTCTTGCTTGAACAAGATTTTTTTCTGCTTCTTCAAAATTTCCTTCGTAATATGCAGTTCTTGCAGAATCTTTTAAATAACGAGTTTCAGAAACGATATATTCATTCTGCTGTTTAGAAATTTCTATATCCAATTTAAAAAGTTTTTCGTCACTTTCTATTCTTAATTTTGAATTTTCTTGCTGAGATAAAGATGAAGTATATTTTTTTCTTGCTATATCAAGAAGAGTTCTCGCTTCTTCAAAATTATTTTTATTTAATGCCGAAACAGCTCTTTGATAATTAAGATTTGCTTCGTTTTCATCTTTAGTTGCCAACTGAATTTTCAGTTTAGCTTGACTTATAACAGAATTATTTTTGATTATTAAATCTTCAAAACCAACAAGAATTGAATCAATATTTATTAAACAAGATGAGTAAATTTTTTCAGAATTTTTGTAAGAAAGTCCACCGTTAAGGGTTTCTTTATAACCAATAAATTTGTTCTTTTCAGAAAGCAATTCTTTATTTAGTTTTACAGCTTCATCAGATGCTTCTTTAGGATAATACTTAATTATTCCAGATTGATTTTTATCTTTTACCCCAACTAAATAATTATTTATAGAAGTATGACGCATTGTAAATTCCGATAACTTTTTATCACCTTTATCTGAATATAACTTGGCTAAAGTACTCCAATTTTCTCCACAACTAGAAACACATTCTTTTTCTGCGGCTGAAATCAACCGATTATAAAAATCAATTTCGCTTTTCCAAGAAAGTTTTTCATTTTTTACTTCTGTTCCCGAAACTTTTACAATTGGTATATTTTCAGGTTTTAATTCTGAATAATCCTTCCAATTTGTTAAATTAAAATCATTTTTTTCTGTAATTGTCGAATTTAAAGTTTTATTAAAGAATGCAATTGATTCCAAAGTATTTGTTACATAATCAGTTTCAGAAAGAGTTTTATTTACCTCTTTATTTTTTTCATTCATAAGATTTCTTGATAAAGAAAATAATGTTCTAAAATCTTTTTTAAATAAATTATAAGCAAAATCCATAGATTCATTAAAAGCAACAAAATCCGTAATTTTACAATCATTTAAAAGAGAATAAAGATTATGAATAGCTTTACTATTTTCCGTTAAATCACAAAGTTCAACTCTTAAAGAATTTATACTTGTATAGTTTGTACGAACAAAAAAATTTGAACTATCAAACATTCCAAATAAAGACTTGGCTTTATTTTTTATTGCTAAATAAACATGATTTTTCATTGACTCTACTCTTGTATTCCAGAAAGCGTCCATAGAACCAATTAAACCTGTATCAAAACGATTATCAACACCTAAAATTGCCCACAACGAAAAAGTAACAAAAGAAGTATCATTTAAGCCTGGATTTTCTGAAAGAATTTTTTTGTCAATTTCTTGTAATTCTTTTCCTTCTTTCTGAATCATATTACGAACAAAAGACAACCTTGTAAAATTCTCATTCACAACTTTAAATGTCTGCTCTATATGAGAAATATCGCCATTAGTACAAGCGTTTATATATTCAGTATAAGAAAGTTGACAAGATTCATATAGATTTTTTAATGAAAGGTAGTAATTATTAATATTGTTAATATGTTTTTCAACTTCTTTTAATGTCTTTGAATCATAAACAACAGAAATTTCATTGTCACCTTCGTAATACACATCTGAATCATAAGTTTTAATTGAAATTCCTTCTTTAAATTTCTCAGATGCTAATAAAAAATTTTTATAATCAGAGAGATTAGATTCAAGTACAAACTTTTCACCTTGTGCAATAATAGCATTTGAACGATTTATATAATAAGAAAGCCTTACGGTTCTTCGAGCATCATTGGTAAATGCAATATGTTCTGGAGAAAGATTATTCTCACTTTTTTCCAAAGCAAGTATAATTTCCATTTTTTTATTATCAAGCTCATTTTGATTTATATCATCAACATTATCAACATCTTCAGATTGTCGCATTAAATCAGAAAGTGCAAAAGCTCTAAGATTGTAATATTCTCTATGTTGCATAACTTTAGAAATTCTTTTTTGAGCTTTATCAAATTGATTTGGATAAACTTTTATATATAAAGACAATTCTCTTAAAGCTGAAGTAAAATCCTTCGATTCAATCAAAGAATCTATCTGCTCAAGGGTCATAACTTCATTGTCACTTTGTCCAAAAACAACAGAAAAACAAAAGAGAAAAATAATAAAAAAAGAAGTAATTTTCTTTTTATACAACATCTATTAGGTACCTATATATTATTTTCGGTATTTATTCTTATGTATTATAGGAAAAAAACCGAAATTCAAATATAACTTATTTAGTTTTTTTGATAAAAATGTCAAATACATTCTGGTTAGAAAAAAAAATCATTTTTCTCACAATTTTCTTTGCAATTTGTATAAGAGCTTATCCTCTTGCAGAAACATCGGATTCTATTGCAGAGAGTTTTTCTTCATTTATTGACAATAACGAAGGAACAACTATCTTTAGATCATTAAATATACCTACTGGTGGAAGAGCAGAAAGTCTTGGAACAGCATTTACAGGGATTGCAGATGATATAAATTTTTTTGATTACAATCCGGCCGGAAGTTCTATATTAAAAAATTCAGAAATTGCTTTCTTTCATAATTCTTGGATATCAGATTCTTCAATGGAAACTCTTGCTGCTACTACAAGATTTAATAATCTAGGTATAGGCGGTCAATTAAAATGTTTTTATGTTCCATTCACAGAATATAATCTTTTTGGAGAACGAGTAGCTGGAAATTACTATAGTGAAACTTCTTTAACATTTAACATGTCCTACAACTTTCTTGCAGGATACAATTTTAAAGGAATATCAGTGGGGTACAACATTAGAGGAAGTTGGAGAAATGTACCAGATTACACAGATAACAAAACAGACAACATAAAAAATGGCTCTGGTTTATCACAATCAGCTCTAGGATTAATGGCAGATATTGGCGTAATAACTAGATTAAATATGGCAAAATACTTTAATGACATAGAACCAAATTTTTCAATTGGAGCAACAATAAATAATATTGGTCTTGCAATTACAGGATTTGGCTCATCTTTCGCATTGGATGATGCTTTACCTACAAAATTTAACATAGGAATGTCTTATAGATTCATAAAGCCCTTACTATTATCCGCTGAATTTAGACAACCTATAAATCTAAAGAAAATAACAACAAGTGAGAAGTTTTCCATTGCAACAGGCTTAGAAATTTCATTTACAAATTTCTTTTTATTTGAAGCAGGTTTTTTATTACAAGGTGCAAACCCAAGAATTAGTATGGGTAGCCAATTTAACATCAAAGGTATAGAAATGAATATAAACTATACATTTGACTTAACAACGACAATGGCTCCAATTAATCATATAAGTTTATCAGCGAAACTCAATCTTGGAGACAAGGGAAGAAAAGCAAAACAATCTCTTATTCAGTCAAAATATGCAGAAGGAATATACCTTTATTCACAAGGAACAAGACAGTCAATTTCCACAGCAATTATACATTGGCAAGAAGCAAAAGAACTGTCAAAAAGCATAGGAATAAAATACGATCCAGCCATTGAAGCAATAAAAATAGCTCAAGATTTATTAAATGTTCACGACATAATAAAAGATTACGGAACACTTAATAAAAACAACTAAATCTTCTTAGAAAAAATTCTATAATTCATCCAAGGGAATAAGCAATGCTTTTTTTCTAAGGATGTAAGCCATTCTGTACTTACAGTATTTGAACCTAAAGAATCAAAGACAGCTGTAAAAGCTAAAACACATGATTTAAAATAATCTTCCACATATTCTGGGAAATTACCATCATGAATCATTTTTGGCCACTCTGCAGACTGAGCAAGCATTAATTCTTTTGCACCAAGATTTAACAACCTAGCTTTTAAGCCTGTATCAGAAGGAAAACGTTCTGCTAAGTCCACCATTCTTTCACCCATTTTTCGAGTATAACGAATCATCCAACTATTAGAACTATCAAGTAAGTCTTCACCATAACCTGTGCCACTATTTGCACTAACATAAGGAGTAATCTTAGGTAACTTAAACTGATTAACAATCAAACTCGAACAAGATACAAAAGAAGATTCTTTATTTTCACGAATAACATTCTCTAACCAATATATTCCTTCAGCCCAATCCTGACCAAGAACAGAAGCATCTAGAGTACATACTAAAGAAACATCTCCTTCAATTAATTTTGCAGCTTCATTTAATTTATTATTTTTTGCTGTTAAAAAAGAAATCGCATCTTTTTTTGCCTGCTCCAAAGCTACAGACTTATCATAAACAACAGAATTTTCTTTCTCTCTGGCCCAATATCTATAAAGTGAATTTGCACGAGCCTTATTTTCAGGAATAAAATCCATAATTTCTGAAGAAGATAATTCAAAACAAACATCCCTATTTTGAGCTTTGTAAACAGGATTATTCATATAACCAAATTCAGGATTTTCTATATCGGAAGGAGTTTCTTCATCTCTTGCAAATAAAACTAAAGAATTATTAGAACGAACTGGCTTAAAAATACCAAAATCAGGAGTTTCTTTACTAAATAAAATTCCATGAGAATCAAGAATTGTATAATTTATTCCATAAGAACGAAGATTTTTTTCTATACCATCAGAATATCCCATATATGGAAGCCAAAAGCCTTCAGGAGCAGAACCAAAGAAATACTTATGTGAGTAAATTCCAGTTTCAATCTGAGCATTTAACACTTCTGTCATATCAGAATAATGAGGTAAAAACGCATAAGAACCAGCAGTTGCTAATAATTCTACATTGCCACTTTTTGCCAAACGAGAAAATTCTCTCAAAAGATTTCTGTTATAACATTCTTCAAAATCAATTTTATCTTGCTTAGCTTTTTCAAGACAAGCTTCAGCATTTTTTAATAGTAAACTATCACCTTTTAATCTCAATACTTCTTTCTCACCAAAAGCAATACGACGATCAAGCCATTGAATATACTGCTCTTGAATAATTGCATCTGATAACAAAGAACATAAAATCGGTGACAAAACTAATGATATTTTAAAAGAGATTCCATCATCTTTTAATTTATTTAAAAGATTAACCAAAGGCAAATATGTCTGAGAAATCGCACTAAAAAGAATATCATTTTCAGGACCGTAATCTCTATCTTCGTCAATATGACGAATATACCCCTGATGACCACAAATTACTAAAACTAAATTTTTATTAGACATTTTAAACTATCTCCAAAATCACGAAAAAGACTGTCTATGATGTTCATAATGAGATTTAAGTATATTCTTCATACCTGAAAGTTCCAAAATAGGTGTTATTTCAACATCCCTTCCAGGAAGAGCATTGTTTAATATACTTGGACCTTCTGGTAACTCAATTTTTCTAGAAACAGCAAGATTTTCATCTTCCTTTCCACTGAATTTTGCTACAAGATCTATCCTCATAAATTTCTTACCAGGAGGAAGCAAAACATACTGTTGTCTGTCAGAAACTCCTATTTGAACATCAAAAGTCTCTATAGGAGAATTTGAAATAATATCATCAAAAAAAGAAACTCTAAGTGCTAAAGCTAAAAATCCATTTCCTATATTTAATCTAATTAAATCAGAATTTTTTATATCCCAATAAACATAAACCCAAGCAGGATTTCGTAGTATTGCACAAATAACAGTTTCATTATAAGTGTCAGGAAGTTTATCATCTACAGAACTAACAGGCACTTCCCCATCTTCAGTATTAATATCTTCCTCAATTTTCTTTTGATTAACTTCTTCCGAAACTTCTAATAACTCACCGATTATAAAACATCTATTGAGATTATCAGGAATATCGATATCAAAATCATCTGCTAAAACAATTAAATCAGCAGTTGATAATGTTTCTAAGTATGAACGTGATAAATTTTTGTTTTCCATAATTTTTTTATGAATTATAATCACAAAAATACACAGTAAAGTCAAGTAAATACAATTAATAAATTACATTATAAAGAAAAATGTCATAATCGTTTTTTATTATGAAAAAAAGACAATACAATTGGAATTATAAAGCATACAAGTATCGTAGGAAGTGTATAACCAATAATAAAATCAAATTTCATTAAAAATCTGTAAAAAACAAATCCTATTAACCAAACTACAAATCTAAGTATATTTATCTTATTATCAGAGGAATTCTTTTTGGTTACATAATAATCTGAAATCAAAATTGCAATCATAGGTGCAAAAACACTGCCAATAAAATATAAAAAATTCGTAATATTTGATAAATCAATAAACATAGCTGCAAAACAGGCAATAACCGTAACAACTATTGCAAAATATTTCTCATTAAAGAAATTTAATACAGTCTTGCTAGAAACACCTGCCGAAAAAGCATCTAAAAAAGTAGTTGTTACAGTAGAAAAAATAACAATCAATAATCCCAAAACTCCAAGTCCTAGTTTTATTATAATTCTAGCAATATTTGAGTCTTGAGTATAAATTGAAATAACAAGCCCTATAATATACATCCATGTACTAGAAATTCCGTAAGACAAAGAACTAGCAAAACTAACTGTAAAAGGCTTTGATGAATCTTTGGTATAATCGCTAACAAGAGGAAGCCAAGACAAAGGCATTGCAATAGCTAATTCCAAAGCAGCACCAAAAGAAAGATATTCAGAATTTAATGTTATGGCAGAAAAATTATTTCGATTCTTTAATATAAGAATTAAAAATACAATCGTTAAACCCACTAAAGTAAACATAGTGAAACAATTTAATTTTGTAATATTCTTAATTCCTAAAGCAAGCCATATAACAATTAACAAGGAAATTATTACGCACCAAAAAACATTACCAAGATTATATATTTCGTTAGCAGCAACGGCACCATCAAAAATCATAATACCAGTCCAACCAACAAGTTGAACAATATTCAGAATTGCAAAGAACTTACTTCCCCAAACACCAAAGGAAATCTTTGAAATTTCCATTGAACTTTTATTTGACGAAGCTCCCATATAAGCCATAACAAAAAATAAAACAAATCCAATAAAATGTCCTAAAAGAATTGCACAAACACCTTTTGCCAAACCTAAAGGAGCAAATAAAGTTCCTGTAATTATTTCTGCAATTGAAATACCAGCACCAAGCCAAATTAAAGAATTAGAAAAAACATTATTATTTTGTTTCATATTAGCACCTAAAAAAAATTAAAAAGATGAGTTGATATTAAAACCATGATTCATTGGTCCAGAACCTTTTCCTAAATCGAGCATTGCCCTTAAAGCACCACTAATGTAACTTTTAGCGTTTTTTACACTTTCAAACAAAGAAATTCCCTTTGCTAAATTAGATGCAATAGCACTTGATAAAGTACAACCTGTACCATGAGTATTGGGATTTAATATTCTTTCTCCGTAAAGCCAAACACCTCCATCTTTTGTAAAAAGAAAATCATTAGCATCATTTAATTTATGACCACCTTTACATAAAACAGAACAACCATATTTATCAAAAATAATTTTACTAGCTTTTTCCATATCATCAGAAGAATTTATAGAAACATTAGATAAAACCTCTGCTTCTGGAATATTAGGGGTGATTAATGTTGCTAAAGGTAAAAGAGTTTTTTTTAAGGTAATAATTGCCTCATCACTTATAAGTTTTGATCCACTTGTAGCAATCATAACTGGATCCACAACAAGATTTTTTAAATTAAATTCTTTAACGCAATCAGATATTGTTACAATTAATGAAGAATTAGATACCATTCCTGTTTTAACAGCATCAGGAAAAATATCTGTTACACACATTTTTATTTGTTCTTTTAAGAATTCAGAAGAAACTTCCATTATAGAAGAAACACCAGTCGTGTTTTGTGCAGTTAATGCAGTAATTGCACTCATGGCATAAACACCATTTGCAATCATAGTTTTAATATCAGCTTGAATTCCAGCTCCACCACTAGAATCACTACCTGCAATAGTCAATGCAGTTTTCATATTTTCCTCCGTTGGCATTATCCAAATCAGGTTCAAAGGGTCAAGGTTTTAACCTACTCTCAGCCTATGTAATAAGCTCCCCTGTCATTAATTTTATTAGAGTTATATATAAAATAAAACTTTTATGCAATAGAATGTCTATCTAGAGCAATGACAATTTACAACGTTCTACAAATCCTAAATCCTAATTCTGTGTCCTGAAAAGTATCATATGCCTGCTCTCTATTAAAAACATAGCAACAATGTTCCAAAGTGTAATAAGAACCACCTTTAGAAACTCGCCCTTCGTAATATCCCCAAGAAGATGTTTGATATTTTACATCATGAATTGCTTTTAATTCTAATAATTCTTTATTTGTTTTTTTACATCCAAGAGGATTTAACACATAACCGTCTTTATCTAAATATTTTTCATCATCAAATTCAAAATGAATATATGTACTCTTCTCTTTTCCATTATCAATATAAGTGCCCCATTTTTCCACATATTTATCATTACAATATTCAGAAACATTTCCACTCATATTATAAAGCCCAAGAGAATTTGGATTTTTTGAATGAACTTGTTTTAAGCCCTTGTCGTATTCATCCCACCAAATATCATCTTTATTTTCTGTGCAAGAAAATCTCATATTCCATTCTGGAGCATTAGGATTTCCACCACGAGCGGCATATTCCCATTCCGCTTCTGTGGGCAAACGATAACCTTTTTTAGAAATATCAATATAAACTTCCAATGCATCTTGAACATCCCAATTTGGATCATAAGTTGGATCTGTAGATTTATGTCCATTTGCTTTATTAGCCGGCTGTCCTTCTTTTATTCTTGCATGTTCATAAGAATACGGAATTGTACAATCTTGGTCTGCGTAATAAACAATCTGATTTTTTCCCATTGTTTTTTCAGTAAGTTTATTACAAAAAATTACAGCTTCATAAAAACAAACCCAAACAACAGGATTATTTTCTTTGATTAAAATATCATAATTATGCAAAAATTTTTCTTGAGTGGAATCCCATTGCCCCATACTTAACTTCATAGAATTTGGTCCCATTACAGACTTATAAAGTTTTTGAGTAACTTCATACCGACTCATTTCAAAAGCAGAAAGCCGAACTTTTCTTCCAGGTGGAAAAGCCCCATTAAATCTATGAACATTTTTTTGATAATCTTCCGAAACATTTATTTTAGAATCTCTATAAATATGGTTTTCATTAACAAAAGTTAAGTCTTCATGATACCCTTCTGGAATCACAACAGACCTTGAAGTATAAGGAATCTTTTCTCCATTAATTACAATTTCACTATCTGTAATGGGTCCTTGCTTTTGGGTAAAAGAATTTCGATCGTAGTCAGCTTCGTTTTTATTATTCTGCTTTGAATTATCAGAATCAGACAAAACATAAGAACAAGAAAATGAAAAAAATATAAAAATAATAGTAATAAAAAGCCTAATACACTTCATTTACAACCAATCTCTCCTTATTTTTTATTAATAAAAAAGATTCTAATATTTGTCAATCTATAGAATCGAAAGAAAGAAATGTTTATAAAAAAAGCTTATTGCACAAATTAAAATTTAATGATAATTATTAATTACTAAATAATTTTGCAGGGGAACGCAAAGAAAATTCTTAAGCGTTGAGAGAAGCGTAATGACGCAATACCCTTAGAACCTGTCAGTTAATACTGTGGAAGGAAGCAAAAAAATATTTTTGTTTTATTTTATAGAATTTATATAGACAGAAACTCCTGCAAATAAAAATTATAAATAGGAGTTTTTTATGATACCAGCAAACTTAACAACACAAATCAAAGAACAAATAAAACAATCTGTAATAGATTTACGGTCTAAAAAACCATTAGTTCCTTCCATAACAAACACTGTAACAATAAATCTTGTGGCAAATACGCAACTAGCAGTTGGAGCTTCTGCAGCAATGATATATCTTCCTGACGAAGGAGAGTTTATCGCAACAGCAGGAGAAAGTGTTTATATAAATTTAGGAACATTATTTCCCATACATTCAGAAACACTTATCCGTACAGCAAAAACATTAAACAAATTAAATAAACCTTGGGTTCTGGATCCAGTGGCAATTGGTATTGGAGAATTAAGAACTGATATTATAAAAAAATACAAAGAATACAAGCCTAGTATAATCAGAGGAAATGCATCAGAAATAATTGCATTAGCAAAAATCTGGGAACTAACAGAAACTCCAAACACAAAAGGTCCTGTAGGTGTTGACTCAACAGATAATGTATCAGATGCACAGAATGCAGCAATTCAACTTGCAAAATATACAAAGGGAGCAGTTGCAGTTTCTGGAGAAGAAGATTTAATAACAGACGGAACTTTAGTGATAACAAGTATGGGAGGCTCGCATTTCATGGAAAAAATCACAGGAGCTGGCTGTTCTTTAGGAGGTGTATGTGCAGCATATTCAACAGTTACAACACCTTTAATTGCCGCATTAACAGCAACACAACACTATAATTTTGCAGGAAAACAAGCAGAATTAAAAACAAAAGCTCCTGGAAGTTTCCAAGTAGAATTCATAGATCAATTATACATTGCCACACCAGAAGACATAGCAGAAAATCCATTTATAATAAAATAGGAGACAATTCAATGAAGTTCAACATAGAAAAATACTTAGTCTTAGGACAGGAAAACACAAATAACAGACCAGTAGAATCAATTGTAGAACAGGCAATAAAAGCAGGTTTTACATTTATACAAATTAGAAGTAAAACATCAACAGCAAAAGAATTAATCGAATGTTGTAAAAAAACAGCAGACATAATAAAAAAGTTAAAAAAAGAACAAGAAGTAGCCTTAGTTGTTGATGACAGACTTGATATTGTACTAGCTTGTAGAGAAGCTGGAATAAAAGTTGACGGAATCCATATTGGACAGAGCGACATTCCAGTTGAAGTCTGTAGAAAATATTTAGGTAAAGATTCAATTATAGGTTTATCTGCACCAACAAAAGACCTTATCGAATATGTAAAAAAAATCGACATTTCACAAATAGATTACTTTGGTGCAGGACCTGTGCATCCAACACAAACAAAACCAGACTGCGGCTTGGATAAATCATCAGGGAAAATTATAATACGAACATTAGAAGAATTAACAGAATTAGCAAAAATAAGCCCACTTCCAATTGTTGTAGGCGGTGGAGTTAAAAAAAATGATATAAAACAAATAAAAAACACAGGCATTTCTGGATTCTTTGTTGTTTCTGCAATTACAAATGCAGAAGATCCATACAATGCAGCGAAAGAACTTGTTGAAGAGTGGGATAACTAACAACCCAATAAATTCAAATCAATCTCAGTCCAAGATTTAAAATAAAAATCACACATTTCTTGGATTTGAGATTGTCTATCTTCACTTGATTCATCATAAATTCCGCAAGTAATAAAACCTGCTTTTTTTGCAGTTTTTAATGAATGAAAAGAATCTTCAAAGACAATAGTATTTTGAGGAAGAGATTTTAAAATTTCACATGATTTATAAAAAATTTCAGGAGAAGTTTTTCCAATTCCCACATCAAGAGTTGTAATAACATCATCAAAAAAAGAAGTAATATTTAACCGATTAAGAGATTTTAACGCACACACTTTATCAGCAGCAGTAGCTACAACACAAGGAATATTAACCTTATTAAGCAATAACAAAAATTCAACAATACCTTCCTTTAATGGAATTACATTCTCATAAAATTCTTCTATAGTATTTATTATAATATTTAAAATTTCTGATTCTGATAAAGAAAGATTAAATCTCTTCTTTAAATAGCAAGAAGATTCTTGTAAAGTCATTGTAGAAAACAAAGAATTTAAATCCTCTTTTGTGGAAATACCAAGTTTAGAAAGATAAATCTCTCCAGCATTTTTCCAATAAGGCATCGAATCTAATAAAGTTCCGTCTAAATCAAAAATTGCACCAGTAATATTCATAAAGCAAACAAGTTTCTTCCATAAAGTTGCTAGATTTTACTAACAACAACTAATAAAACACCACTTCCGCAACTAATTTCTGCAAAATCTTCAACCCACTCATTACTAATACCAATAGGAAATTTATTAATCAAAGTAGCACCTTCAAGAAGATATTTTGTTCCTTTTTCCCAAACATTAAAACAAGAATCAGTTAAAGCAAAAACAGACAAAGAATATCCTTCTTTTTTAGGAATAATAATACTACTTTTAGAAAAACAATATAAAGTTTCGTCTTTTCCGTAAAAAGTAGTTTTTCCACCATGTTCAACAACATAAGAAGCCGTCTGAATATTAGCAATACAATGATCTAGTCTACCGCCAAAAGCACATACAACATCTATTTCAGAAAAACCATTTTCCAAAGCATATTTTACGGCATAAAAAGTATCAGTTTCATCTTTATCAGTATTAAGTTTTATAATAGGAATATCAGAAGGTAATTCCCCCTTATACGAATCAAAATCACCTATAATAAAATTAGGCATAACACCAACTTTTTTAGAATACTCATAACCTTTATCACAAGCAATTACAAAATCATAAGAGGTAGAATCAAAATCACAATATTCTCCGCCAGAAACAACAAGACACTTTTTCTTCATACAATTATTAAATACAGAATAATAAAGAAAATCAAGAATTCTTAATCAAACATTTTATTATCCCTTAGAAAACACCTTAATCGTCAAGTTAAAATAAAATTTTGACAAAAACTAAATTTAAGGAGTAGGCTTAATATATGACAG
Source organism: Treponema sp. (assembly GCA_017938365.1). GTDB lineage: Bacteria > Spirochaetota > Spirochaetia > Treponematales > Treponemataceae > Treponema_D. Next base: position 78,422 of record JAGBBT010000109.1, on the reverse strand, counting down.
ATGTTGAAAACTTAGAAAAAATCATAAAAGATATATTCGGAATCGAAAAAATTATAAAAGACAAAGCAAATACAAATAAATGTATAAGTCCATTAAATCGTTATCCATTAAATATGTTTGCTTTTAATTTTATGAACAGACTAAGCAGACTTAATCAAATATTTAAAAATAACAAAGAAGAATTGGATATAATTGCCGAACGAGTAAAAAACTTAGGTGAATCAACAGAATCAAACTGGGCAGGACCTTACAGCGAACTTGTAGCTTTAGACTTCTACGGACAATTTTCAGAAAACATAGGAATTTCCTATATTAATCAGTTAAATATAAACCAACACCCAAATAGTATTCCAGCAATAAACGGGCAAAAAGAAATAATTGACATTGATTTATGCCTTTCTCTCAAAAACGAAAAAATATACACAGATGTAAAATCTTTTAACTGCGTACATCAAATAATTTTTGATAAAATCTTTGAAAAAGTCGAAAAATACGCAGAAGAAGAATTTAATAAAAGTATTTTAATTGGAGTAGACAACCTTTCAACATTAGATTACATAAAAGTCAAAAAAAACTTACCAGCAAAAATTTACGATATAGAACAAACATTAAAAAACGCTGTAAAAGAAAATAAAAACTATGTAACATATGATTCAGAATCAGGATTAGTATTCAATTTTAAAATAAACAGTTCAGAAGGAATATCTATTGTAAAAGATTACTCCCCTTTTGCTATGGCACAAGCGTATAAATATAAATTTTTAGACTACGGAAGCAAATTATTAGATTCAGAATATTCAATAATAACTATGGTCAGAAATCCATGGTTTAACGCAGAAACTGTAGACTTCGGAAATTTTAACAATATATTCTACAGATCTTTAAGTAGACGAACATTCATGGAACTTTTAAAAAATAATTTATACGCCTCTGACTTTTCAAATGAATATAAAGATAACCAAATAAAAGTAAGCGATATTTCAAAAAATTTGGCAGGAATAATATTTATCGATGATAACAGTACTCGCTCAAAGTATTACAAAAGTCTTTATACAACATACATATACCTAAACCCAAATTATAAAAACAAAATCCCTTTAACTATAAGAAAACTAGAAAAATACTTTAGAAACAAATTCGAAGTACAAATAAAAGACTTTGATGATTTTAAATGGGATAATTATTAATAAATACTAATATAACAAGATTTTCTTAAATCCAAAGACTTTTTTTAAATTTTATCACAATTCAACTCTAATTATCAAATAAACAATGTTATAATTAGAGTTGATTTTTGTAATGAGGTTATAAAATGAGAACTAAAAAACTTTTTTGTATTTCTGCTATTGCTTTTATTTCTTTTGCTTTATTTTTTGGACTGAATGGATGTTCAGACTTTATTACAGGTAAAAATAGCTCTGTAGATGTAGCTATAACCTTACCAGACCAAAATAAAAACGAATCAAGAAATATTACAAGTTCCACAGAAGACAATTATATTGTTTATGGATATTTATATGACTCAGAAGGACAAAATTTACAAACACAAATAAAAATGGGAGTTTCTTCCCAAATTGTTTACCTTCATTTTGACAACATAGAAGAAAACTCCGAAGTTTATGTAAAAATCGACATAAAAAAAGACACCACCACCCCCCCCCTTCTATATACGGGAAGAAGTGAAATCATCAAAATCAAAGCAGGAACAAACTCAACAAAAATAGAATTACATAGAATCAATACTGATAACGAAAACGAAGACTCAGGAAATACTGGAGATTCAGGAAATACTGGAGATTCAGGAAATACTGGAGATTCAGGAAATACTGGAGACTCAGGAAATACTGGTGATTCAGGGAATACTGGAGATTCAGGGAATACTGGAGATTCAGGAAATACTGGTGATTCAGGGAATACTGGAGATTCAGGAAATACTGGTGATTCAGGGAATACTGGAGGCACGGAAAACGGAGACAACAACACAGGAGATGGAGATAATACAGAAACAGAAACTCCAACAAAGCCAGAAATAATAACCCAACCAGAAAGTAAAACAGAAATTACGTCAGAAGAAACTCAAGAACCATTTGCACACACATTATCAATCTCTGCAAAATCTGATGATGGAGGAATTATTTCATTCCAATGGGAAACCAAAAATGATAGCGGCGACTGGGAAATTATAGAAGAAACAAATTCTAAATATGATTTAAATCTATACACTAGTATTCTTTCTGTAACTATTTATCTCAATGAAGTAAAACACTATCGTTGTAAAGTTACTAACACAAATAAAACTGTTACTGGTGAACAAACTGCAAGTATTACTTCCAATGAAGTTTCAGTTTCTTATTTTAAAGGGGAACTTAAAGAAATAACAGCAACTTACAAAACTGAAAATAATAAATATGAAATCTTTGGAAAAGAATTCTACGATGCAGAAAAAAATGAATTTGATTATTCAAATATCAGTATTGAAGAAACATACAAAATTTCAGACGACAAAGAAATAACAACTTCTACAAATGCACAAAATTACACAATCGAAAAATCTAACGAAGATAAAAACGAAATCGGATATGTGCCTTATACTGTAACATATAAAGGCGAAACAACTTCCGGAGCCTCAATTTCTAACACAATGTATGTACCTGTGAAATATGAATTAAATGTTACAAACCTTACTTTGGAATCATATTTTAATGATGAATATATAACTACAACTACTAACGACATATCAGTTCCTCAATATGGAACTCTACAATGTAAGTATGTTGATACTAATGCTGGAAGTTTTACTATACTTGATAAAGAAAATGACACAGATCCAGACTATATAAAACTATTAGATGACTACTTCAGTACTACAATCACCCCTAATGAAACAAATATTGAAAATGGAGTAACTTGTACACAAGTTGGAGAGATTACTTACAATGTAACATTGCAATCAATAAGTGATTATTTTATTTGTGACCCAACCCAATACAAAGAATTTAATGTAACAGTTTGTCCTTGGGAAATTGCTTTAACTAGTGGAGAAAGCGGAGATTCTGTAGATCCAGATAATCTATCAGAAAATACAAATTATCGTCTGTCTATAACCAATATCGCTCTTACAGAAAATGTTACATATACAACAACATGGAATGTTACTGAGCAATCCGGATTCTCAATAGATTCCGATTCCAACAAACTATTAACACCAGAAGCAACAACCGAAACTCAAACTGCCACAATCACAGCAAAATTTGGAGAAACAAAGTTGGCTAGTATTGATGTGACAGTGGCTGCAAAACTTGGTTCAAAGGCAAATCCTATTACTACTTGGACTGGTCTTGTAGAAGAAATGAAAAACGAGGGAAATGCAATTTATATTTCTGGAGATATGATAGCTGATGAAACACTCTTTATTGAAAAATCTCGAAAAATAATTGCAGTTGATAGCGTAACAATTAACCGAGCTTCAAATTATACAGGGGCAATATTTACTCTAAATGCCCCATTGACAATGACTGGCTCAGAATCAGCCCCTATCACAATTGATGGTAATGATATTGATGGTAATGATATTGATGTTGAACAATCTATGATTTATTCAGCAAATCAAAATATTACCCTAGAATATGTGACAATACAAAATTGTAAAAATACAGAAACCTATGGTGGAGCTATTTATTTAGGTGGAAGTAATGATGAATCTAATGATATCGAGCTATCAATAAAACTCTCCAATTGTGCATTTACAAACAATACTGCTAATGGAACATCAACGGGTGGAGGTGCAATTGCACTCTATGGAACAAGAATAACATCAAATATTTCAAATTGTTCTTTCAATGACAATTCAGCTAGTAATAGTGGTGGTGCTATCTATATTTACGGTTCTGGAACAGAAAATACACAGTACACTCATACACTTGAAAAATGTACTTTCTCAAACAATATAACAAATGAAACAAATGGAATAGATAGTGACATATGTTTGTATAAAGGAGCTACCATTATAGATAATTTATCTTTTGAAAACGATACAGACAATTATGATATATATGTTTATGAGCCAAATACTTCTTATGTTACTCTAAAAAACAAGAATATGATAAACAAATTTGGTGTTAGATTTGTAAACCAAGACACTCCAGAAATTACTCTTGATGAGAGTTTCTCAACATATAGTCAAATTAACTTTAAATGTATTGCAGCAAGTGGTACAAGTGTTGAGCCTGGAGCTACCTTAATTACCACAACAGATGACTTAAAACAAGAAGAAATTGCCTGTTTTACAATAACTGATACAGAAGGTAAGACTTATACGCTGAATACAGATGGTACATTATCAACAAGTACTGATAGTAGTTTACAAACTGCATATTATGTAAGTGCAGACGGAAACGATAATAATGACGGACTTTCTGTAGATACTCCTTTCAAAACATTAAAGAATGCAATTACAAATGTAAACGATTCTGGAATAAATCAAATCTACGTTATCGGCAGACTCAATGCAACATCAGAAGGATATTCTGATGGTAGTAGCACAGGTGCAGAATATTCGGTCTTCTATATCCAAAATGAAATAGGTTCAGAAGATAATCCCCTTATTATCGAAGGTTATGGAGACAACGCAACACTTTCAGCAGACTATGATGATGATTTAGAATCAAGTGTAAGAGTATTTGCAACTGGAAAACCTTGTTACATTACAATGAAAAATTTAACAATTACAGGCGGAACAACTACCGGAAGTGGCTCTGCTTTATATTACTATGGTGGAGTTCTCACTTTGGAAGGCTGTGTGATAAAAGAGAACAGTTCTTCATTAACTAATTCAGACTCTAAAATAGAATATGATGTTTATATGTATGGTTCTAGTAAATTAAATCTAACAGGAACAAAATGTTATGATAGTATTTATTTATATTCATCCGTAGCCTATTTTGGAGATAACTGTGTATTAAGTTACAATGGAACTGAAAACACTCCAATAATGCATATTGATAATTCAACTGTTACTTTAAGTGGGTCTGTATCTTTATTAAATTCAATATATTCTGATGCAAAAGATTCAATATATATAGACTATACATTAACAGCTCATACAAGTGATAGTACTGAAAGCAAAGTATCTGTGATTTTAAAAAAATATGAAATAGGAACTCAAATTGTTTCGTTAACAGAATCTAATAACGCTAATCTTGCAGAAGAAACTGAAAAATTTTATCTACAAGATGAAAAATACGCAATAGATACCAGCGGTCAAATAATTTCAAAATAACCCACCCATCTTCCATGCGTTAGCGCTGTGAAAGGCGGCGTAGCCGGCCACCGCAGGAGCTTGCGACGAGGAGGCTGGAGCGTAAGCGGAACCTGTAACATAGCGACCAAATAAAAATAACTAGCATATTTGCTAGTTATTTTTATTTGGGAACGCCCTTTTTTTTCTCTACATATAAAAAAATAATCCGAAAATTATAATAATGAAAAAACTTGATTTTATTTTATTAGTATTTATATTTTTTTGTTCTTTCTGTTTGTATTCCCAAAGGATTCCTGGTTCGTATTATGATTTTATTGAGCAAACCCAAAATATGAAGGCTAATCATAATTCAAGTTCATTAATAATCTATCGTCCTGAAAATATAAATCAATTGAATGAAATCCGTTGTTTTTTTAAGCTTGAAGACATGAACGGTAATGATGTTACTTATGAGAAATCTATTTGTTCTGCAACTTATGAATGGGTTACTTGGAGAAGTGATTTATCTAAAATTACAAAAAAGAATCCAAAAGAATTGAGTTATGTTTTTGAAAGAAATAATCAAGGTGAAGTTTTAAAATATCAAAAGCGTTACTTTTTAAGTGGTGGAATTGCTATGCACTTAAATTTAAAAAAAGGTAAGTATAGGATTTCTGTTTATACTCCAATTGAAAATCAGAATAGTTTTAAATATTCTACTGATACAAAACCTTTCGAATGGAAAAGCAATTCTTTTTTTTATGATACTGAAAATCCAACAAAGGTAATTTTTGTTTCGCCAACTTTTACAGAAAATGGGTTTTACGCTGGTGGTTGGAAAATAGATTATAAAGCTCCAAAGCACAGATTGTATTAGTTTTGTTATTTTTTTCTTAAGGTTTTTATTTTAATTATTTGTTACAATACTTTTATGAATAAGGCAGAACTTCATAATTCAATTATAAACAATTCTAAAATATCTTTTATTCGTAGTGGTGGGCACGGTGGACAAAATGTAAATAAAGTAAATACAAAAGTTCATCTGGTGCTTGCAGTTTCCGATATTAAGGGAATTACAGAAGCAGAACAAGACAGAATTCGTATAAAACTTGCTTCCATTATTAATAAAGATAACTGTTTTTTTCTTGATGTAGATGATGAACGATATCAAGAATTAAATCGTAAAATTGCGTTGGCTAGATTAGAAAATAGGATTATTCAAGCTTTAGTTATTCCCAAAAAGAGAATTAAAACAAAACCTACAAAAACAAGTAAAGAACGAAAAATCAAGCTAAAAAAAATCCGCTCCGAATTAAAAAAAAGCAGAAGTAAACTCTTTAATTATTAAATAGTCAAAAAAAAGCACTTTGCAATTTTTTATATGCAAAGTGCTTTTTTTTTGTTTATAGAAAACTATTTCTTAAAGCTTTCTGCAACTGCTACGGCACAGGCAACTGTACAACCTACCATAGGGTTGTTTCCCATTCCCATGAAGCCCATCATTTCTACGTGAGCTGGAACAGAAGAAGAACCTGCGAACTGAGCATCTGAGTGCATACGTCCAAGTGTATCTGTAAATCCGTATGAAGCTGGACCTGCAGCCATGTTATCTGGATGAAGTGTACGACCTGTACCACCACCAGAAGCTACAGAGAAGTATTTTTTACCTTCTAAGATGCGTTCTTTTTTGTATGTACCAGCAACTGGATGTTGGAAACGTGTTGGGTTTGTAGAGTTTCCTGTAATAGAAACATCAACATCTTCGTGCCACATAATTGCAACACCTTCACGAACATCATCAGCACCGTAACATTTTACGATTAAACGATCTGGGTTGTTTCCGTAAGGAATTTCTTTAACAACTGTTAAAGCTTTATCTGTACCATTTCCGTTGAAATAGTCAAATTTTGTCTGAACGTAAGTAAATCCATTGATGCGGCTAATGATTTGAGCAGCATCTTTTCCAAGACCGTTCAAAATTACGCGAAGTTTGTTTTTGCGAACTTTATTAGCGTTAGCTGCAATTTTAATAGCACCTTCAGCTGCTGCAAATGATTCGTGTCCAGCAAGGAATGCAAAACATTGTGTTTCTTCAGAAAGAAGACGAGCACCTAAGTTTCCGTGACCGATACCAACTTTTCTTTCATCTGCTACAGAACCTGGTAAACAGAATGCCTGAAGACCTTCTCCAATAGCAGCAGCGGCATCACTACCTGTGATAGTTCCTGCTGATTCACCCTTTTTGATTGCAATTGCAGAACCTAATACATAAGCCCATTTAGCATCTTCAAAACAAATCTGCTGAGTCTGTTCACAAATCGAATATGGATCAAATCCACGAGCTTTACAAAGATCAAGAGCTTCGTTTAATCCCTTTTCACCTTCTGAAAAACCATATGCTTTAAGTGCTTTATTTACTTGAGGAATGCGACCTTCAAAATCTTCAAATAATGCCATCATTCTACTCCTTACGAGGGTCGATAAATTTTACAACGCCCTGATCTTCTGTAACACGTCCATAGTGTGTATGTGATTTTTCAATAGCTTCTTTTGGATCAACTCCAGCTTTAAGAGCATCCATCAATTTTCCAAAGTTAATTGTTTTATATCCAATAATCTGATTGTCTTTATCAAGAGCTAACTGTTCTACATAGCCTTCAGTCATTTCAAGATAGCGTGGACCTGTTTTACGAGTTGCAAACATTGTTCCAACTTGTGAACGAAGGTTCTTACCAAGATCCTCAAGAGAAGCTCCTACTTTAAGTCCGCCTTCTGAATATGCTGACTGTGTACGTCCATAAACAATCTGCATAAAAAGTTCACGCATAGCTGTATTAATTGCATCACATACAAGGTCTGTATTTAATGCTTCAATGATTGTTTTTCCAATAAGAATTTCAGATGCCATAGCTGCTGAATGTGTCATTCCTGAACAACCAATTGTTTCTACTAATGCTTCTTCAATCACACCATTTTTTACATTAAGAGAGAGTTTACATGCTCCCTGTTGTGGTGCACACCAACCAATACCATGAGTAAAGCCCGAAATATCTTCAACTTTTTTTGCTTGTACCCATTTTCCTTCTTCAGGAATTGGAGCAGGTCCGTGATAGGCACCTTTTGCTAGTGGACACATATGTTCCACTTCTGCAGTGTACTTCATAAGGATTCTCCTAAGATTCAAAATAAATCTCTGAAAATAAACAGAGACCTTTATTATTAAAATATAGTTTTTTTTATAGATAAATTCAATGTATTTACATTTTTTTTCTTATGTACAAATAATATTTTATTAAATAAAAAAAAATAAAAAAATTCTTTTTTTTTAAGAATTTTGTATTGACACTTTTTTTTCAATTGGATATATTGATAAAGCATTCGGTTGAATGTATGGGCAATTAGCTCAGTAGGTAGAGCACCGCCCTTTTAAGGCGGCTGTCTGCAGTTCGAATCTGCAATTGCTCAGTAAAAGGAATCTGTTTAACAGATTCCTTTTTTTTTGTTTAAAATAAATTTTATGACAAAATTATTTTTCTCTCAACATTATAACGATTTTTAGTATTTCACTTTTATTATAAAAAGACCATAAAAAAAGCCTTCTTTTCTGTCAAACAGAAAAGAAGGCATATATCAACTAGTTATTAGTTTTTTTTTGTAAAAACTATTTATTTACTCTATCCTTAAGAGATTTTCCTGCTTTAAATTTTGGAGCTTTAGAAGCTTTAATTGTAATTTTTTCACCTGTTTTTGGATTATGACCTGTACGAGCAGCTCTTTCTCCAACAGAGAATGTACCAAATCCAATAAGCTGAACATCTTCACCCTTTTCCAATGATTTAGAAACATTTTCAACAAATGACTTTACAACTAATTCAGTATCTTTTTTTGTAAGACCTGTATCCTTTGCAATTGCATCTACTAATTCTGCTTTATTCATTTTTTTCTCCCGTTCAAAGTCTATATGAAATAGGATTATTCCAAATAAAAGACTTTTTGTTATACATCTCAATTTTACTGAGACAATTTAATTTGTAAATAATTCTGCAACGCAGAACAATCTAACATTGTAACTAATAATACAACATTACTATCTAATTGTAAGGAATTATTATTCACTATGCAACCATTATTCAAGTAATTCTACATATTCTCTATAAAAAATTAATCTGTAACTAATTCTGCAAATGTATCGCTTTCTCCTGTTACTTCAGATTTTAATAAAGGTCTTCTTATCTTTACATTTATAACACTTCCTGGAGTAGGAATATTTTTTTCTTTATTTGAGAATATTAACTGACAATGAAGAAAATTCTCTGTTACAGCATGTAAAATAATTCTATCATTAAAAATCCTTGGTTTGTGTACTGTCTCACAGATTGCTGGCAGAATTTTTCCAACATAACTATTTATATATTCTGTTTTATTTTTTTGATTAAATTTTTCTAATTCTTCGACTCGTTTTTTTGCTACAGAATTTGGAACCATTGGTCTCATTTTAAAAGCTTCTGTTCCTGGCCTTGCACTAAATGGAAATGCATGAACAAAAGCAAATTCACACTCTCTAAGCATTTTCATTGTTAATTCAAAATCTTCCTCTGTTTCTCCAGGAAATCCTGCAATTATATCACATGCTAAAAATGGAGTTCCTTTTGCTTTTTTTAATAATTCACAGGCTTTATAAACAGCCTCAATTTTGTAAGGTCTCTTCATTTTTGAAAGGATATCATTACTTCCGCTTTGTACTGATATATGAAAATGAGGTCTTACCCGAGGATTAGCTATTATATTTGATAATTTTTCATCTACAATTTCTGGATATAAACTAGAAATCCTAATACCGATTTTTTTTGTATGTTGAAGTAATAATTCTAACAAACCTGCAAAATCAACTTGAGTATCCTTCCACTCTCCTCTGTATTGTGAAATATTTACGGTTGTTATAACAACTTCATTCTGTCCAGCTTCTTCCAAAGCTATAACTCTATTTATCACTTCTTGAGCAGCAAGACTTTTTGCTTTTCCTCTAGCTAACCGAATACGACAATATGTACAAACACAATTACATCCATCTTGTATTTTTATAGATGCTCTACTGTGATGCATAAAATTGTTAGGCACTAATCTAAAAGGTTCTTGAATTTCGTTTTCTTTCGCATTTTTATAAATTGGTTTAAATTTTTCTTGTAAATAAGATGCAAGTTCAGCACCGTTAATCGGCAAAACTTCTTTTAGGTATTTTGGAACATCAGCTAAATAACCTTTATATTGTCCACCTAAAACACATATTCTTTTGTCTATTGATAACAAATCTTCTTTATCTAATTGAGCATAACAGCCTGTAACTAATACAGCACATTGAGGACATTTTGATAACAGTAATCTGATTAATCGTCTTGCTTTTTGTTCGGCTTTTGCAGTTACAGTACAAGTATTTACAATGCAAAGAAGCACATTTAAATTTTCTTTTGTAGCAGCTGAATAAGGTTGCATACTAACTTCAAATCCTTCTTTTGAAAAATTAAATGCAGCACCTTCAGTTTCTACTTGATTTAATTTACAACCTAGAGTTTCAAAATGAATAATATTTGACATAATTATTTTAACGAAGTTTTGCTAAAACTCTTTCTTTGCCTCTTGCTGCATCGGCTTGAGCTGGGTTTAATTCTAAAGCCTTTTCGTATGCTTTTAATGACAAATCATAACTTCCACACATTTCTCTTGCATAACCACATCTTGTCCACCAATAATCCACTAATGGCTCTGTATGCACAGATGCAGTAAATGAAATATCTGCATGTTGATATTTTGCTTGTCTAATATATATTTCACCCATGTAATAAAAGGCATTACCAATTCTACTACCATTTGCAGGAACATTTGCCAAATAATACTCAAACAATTCTAAAGCTTCACGATTTTTTCCTAAGTAAAATTTTGCTTCTGCCTGAATTTCTATCAATCTAACATCACTAGAATTAATTTTTCTTGCATCAGTAGATCTTTGTTCAGCTTCTGCATATTGTCTATTACGAACAAGGCTCCAACACAAAACACAATAAGAATCTATATTCTGAGGATTTTCTATTATTTCCTGCTCACAAATAGCAATAGCTTCTGGATACTTACCATTTCTGTACAAAACTAGAGCATCTGCTCGTTCTTCAGCAATTAAATTTACTGCAAAACTAAAAAAAACTGATAAAATTAAAACAATCTTCTTCATATTCATTTCTATACCTTATTGTTATTGTGTCATTGTACATTTACCACTAAATCTTGATCCTGGTTCAAGAACAACTTGCTTTGCTGTTATATCACCATTAACAGAGCCTGTTGCAGTAACAAACACTAAATCCTGGCCTATTATGTTTCCTTCAACTCTTCCACGAACTAAAACTCTTGTTGCATTTATATCCGCATTAACCACAGCATCAGTATCAATTACTAAATCACTACTAGCATCAATCAAACCGCTAACAGTTCCTCTAATCATAAAAGGTTTTGTAAATTTTATACTTCCTTGAAAAGCAATATCAGAAGCAAGAATAGTATCAAAATCTTCTTCTTCAAGGTCAAATAAGTCTGTATCTTTTGTGTCAAACATATATCTAATTTACTTGTATTTTACTTTTATTTCAATATAATAAAACCATGATTTTCAAAAGTGCTCTCCGCACAATTTATTTTTTTTCAATAATTCTTTTCATTACATCATGTTCTAGTACAAAAACAGAATCAGTCATTGTTGAAGAAAAACCAAATGTTACATATTCATCATCTTCTCTTTCCTTGTTATTTGCTGGCGATATAATGGCTCATAAAAATAATTATTCTGTTGGTAATTTTGATAAAATCTGGGAAGACATTTTACACATTTCAAAATCTAGCGACTTTGCTTTTGCAAATATAGAAGCTCCCGTTAACGACAAAAAAGAATGGAGTACTTACCCTCAATTTAATATGCATTCCCCTTATGTAGAGTCAGCAATAAAAGCAGGTTTTAATGTCTTTTCTCTAGCAAATAATCATTCTAACGATTGGTATTTAGAAGGAATTAAGTCTACAGAAAATTATTTTAATAACAGAGCTAATATTTGGGCTTGTGGGCTTAGAAAAAAAAGTAATGATAACTTAACTTTTAAAATAATAGAAAAAAACGGAATAAAGATTCTATTTATTGCTATCACAGAAATCTTAAACCGACCAGATTATGCTAGCTATATTGATTATTATCCAAATAACTCTAAATATCGAACAAAACTTTTTGAGCAACTTACAAAAATCACAAATGAAAATAGCTATGATTTCTTTGTTATGTCAATTCATACAGATGAAGAAGAATATAAATCCAAAATAACAGAAAGTCATAAAATCTTTTATAACAATTTAATTGAAAAATACGGAGTTGATGTAATTTGGGCTAATCATCCTCATATTACTAAACCTTGGGAAATTATAAACACAAACAACAAACAATCTCTTATTATGTATGCCAACGGAAATACAATTTCGGGACAAAGAACTGCCCCATCCTTATACAAAAAACATACAGAAAGAGACAATACTGGAGATGGAGTTCTTATTAAAGTGAAAATCAAAAAAAACACCATCACAGAAAATAACATTTCAAAAAGTAACATTACAATAAAATCAGTTGAACCATATTTCATAACAACATATATTATGCCCAATGGTCAATTTGTAATAAAAAGTGTAGATAACGATTTATTCCATTGCTTAAATAGATCAGGACTGACAAAATGGGCAGAATATATCATTGAACGAAAAAAAATATTTGACTCAATAAAAGGAAAATCAAAATGTCTATAGATTATAAAAAATTACCTGTATATGAACAAAAACAATTAATATTAGATTCATTGAATAAAAACCAAGTTATTGTAGTACAATCTCCAACAGGAAGCGGTAAGACAACTCAAATTCCAGTTATTCTTCATGAAGCAGGTTATTCTCAAAATGGAGTAATTGCTGTAACACAACCTCGCAGAATAGCTGCGTTAAGCGTAAGTGAATTTATTGCAAAACAATTAAACACAAGTTATCCAGGTCTTGTTGGTTATAAAATGAGATTTGAAGACAAAACAGATTCTTCTACAAAAATTAAAATAATGACAGATGGAATACTTTTACAAGAAATGAAATTAGATCCATGGCTTAGTAAATATTCTGTTATTATGGTAGATGAAGCTCACGAAAGAAGTCTTAACATAGATTTTGTTTTAGGGTTATTAAAAAGAGTTTTGATAGCAAGACCAGAATTCAAAGTCATTGTTTCTTCAGCAACAATGAATGCAGAAGCTTTTTCTAAATATTTTAATAACTGTCCAATAGTAACAATTGAAACACAGACATTTCCTGTAACCCTTGTGTATGACCCTCCAGCAGTAAAAGCTACAACTTTAACAGAAACTGGATCTGAAGCCATTCTTGCTAAAATCGAAACCACAATCGATAGAGTTTTAGACAATAAAGAATCTGGAGATATTCTAGTATTTTTACCAGGAGAGAAAATTATAAAAGATTGTGTTCAAAGATTAACATATTCATCTTTTCATTCAAAAATTCACATAATTCCTCTTTATGGCCGACTCCCAAAAGAAGAGCAAGAAAAAGTATTTGATACTGCACCGTTTGGGAAAAAAAAGGTAGTAATTTCTACGAATATTGCAGAAACTTCCGTTACTATAAATGGAATTACAACAGTAATAGATTCAGGACTAGCAAAACTAAATTATTATAATCCTAAATCTTATACATCTAGCCTAGAAGAAACTTATGTAAGTAAAGCAAGTTCGAATCAAAGAAAAGGTCGAGCAGGAAGAACTTGTCCCGGAACTTGTTACAGATTATATAGCCGAAAAGATTTTGAAACACGACCAGAATACACAACTGAAGAAATCTTTAGAACCGATTTAAGTGAAGTTCTACTGAGAATGGCAGAACTTGGAATTCAGGAATTTGAAAAATTTGATTTTATTTCAAAACCAGAACAAGAAAATATTTTAGGAGCTATAGAAACTTTAAACCTATTAAAAGCACTAAATACTGATAGAACATTATCTACTATTGGAAAACTTATGGTTGAGTTTCCTTTAGAACCTCGAGTTGCAAGAATTCTAGTGGAATCAATTTTAAAATATCCTGATGTCCTCGAAGAAGTAATTATTGCAACAGCATTTTTAAGTACACAAAGTCCCTTTGTCCTTCCTCAAGGTCAAGAAATGGATGCTCGTGCTGCTCACCACGCATTTAGAGATATTCAAGGTGATTTTGTAGCTTATGTAAAATTATTCAGAAGATATCAATCAATGAAGAATAAAAAAAGGTTTTGCCAGAATAATTTTCTAGATGAAAGAGTTATGTCTGAAATTTCAAGCATAAAAATACAGTTAGAAGAAGAAATAAATGCCTTGGGCATTCCAATTACAGGAGGTGGCTCAATGGATAACTATCTTTGCTGCATTGCCTGTGGAATGATTCAATTTGTATGTATAAGAGAAGGTCGCGAAAACTATAGATCTTTAACAGCCGACCATATTTCAATTCATCCTGGTAGCGGAATGTTCAGAACAGATCCATTATTCATTGTTGCAGGAGAAATTGTTAGAACAAGCAGAATGTTTGCAATGAGTGTTAGTCCATTAACTAAAAATCTTCTTTCAAAAATTGATGCAACCTTAGAGAGCAAATTACAAGCTGTAAGAGGAAAAAAAGGACGTTCTTTAACAGGAAACATTGAATATAAAGGTTCTACTTTTAGAGAACAAAAAAATAAACTAGGAAAAGATGATTCTAGATTTGGCGGAAAATTCGAAAAAAAGAAAAAAGACGAATTTACAGTATTTTTAGGTGGAGAATCCTTTGATATTATTAAAGTAAAAGGAAAAAAAGTTGTTCAACTTCCTATAGAAAAATTCAAAACTGCTCTTTTAGCAGAAACCGACAATAATCGGCTCGCAACTGTCGCTGGATTAAAGGGAAAAATTATTTTAAAAGGTGGCACACTCCTTGATGGGGAAAAAGTTGAACTCATTTATAAAGTTGTAAAAAATTTTAACTTAACACCTGTAAAAGAAAACGACTGGCCAAGAGGATTTAATGTACAAACTGGTACAGAAGAGCAAAATTCACTCCTAATTAATTCACTTCAATATGTAATGAAAATTACAATGGCAAAGTCTAAAAAAAGAGAATTTGGTTTTATAACATTATTTACAGATAGTCATGGAAATTATTGGTTTAAAGTCAGCAGAGGATTTTCTACAGCCCTAAATGAAAGTTTAGCAAGTCTAGAAAGCCTAATCGACGAAACAACAAACAATTTATCCATAGAACAAAAAGAAAAAGTTAATATTCTTTATAGATTGTTAAACTCATTGTATGAATAATAGTGTCGTTTATTAATTTGATTTGTTATTCATCAGAGGTTTTATTAGTTACAAGCCTTGTATCAACAAACTTAGAATCAATTTTATCGGCTAATACAGTGGATAGATGTGCGATATTTTTTTCATTTAAAGCTTCCTCATAGCCTTTTAGGGCAGAAAATGATAAAAATATTTTTGCTCTTTCTTTTACATTCATCCTTATTCGACTTTCTTTTTGTTGAGGCCATTTTATATTAATTATATCTTGATAATCTGACTTTGTATGTTCCATATTTTATGCTTTATGTCCTCCTATTTGCATGTTTCTTTGTTTCATGGTTGATTCCTTTAAAAGATTTGTACCTTTTAACAAAGAATTTTTTCCATATTTATCTTCTATTTGAATAAATGCCTGTTGTAATTTTTTTTCTTTTTTTATTTTTTCAATGTCATCAAAAAGAGATAATTCTTCAGAAATAGTATTTACGATATTATTTGCCTGTAAATTAATTCTTCTTATTAACAAGTCTTTATTTACAATTTGCTTATAAAGTTCTAAAACAGAAGGAAGTATCTTACTCATCAAGGAAGTATAACAATTTAGTTTTATTGTTCCATGTGCAGGTTTTGGCAATGTTCTACCATAAAAATCAACAATTGTATCTCCAGTGTAAAACTCAGAAAATTCAACATCATATCCAACTATAAGTGTTATTGAATTAGTTAAATAATTCTTACGAACTAATTCAATTATTAAACTTTCTGTCATTTCTCTAACAATTATTTCAGCTTTTTCATATGTATAAGGGGAATGTAATACCTGTCCTGAGCCCATGCCTTTTTGCTTTGATTTATAAGATTTAATATCTTTAATGGAACAGGGTTCATATCCCCAAGCATGATCGATTAATACTTCTGCATCCTTTCCAAAAATCTTATACAAAAAACTTTCTGAAATAAGAGAACATCTTGCAATATCTCCTAATGTAAACAATCCGTTTTTATTAAGTTTTTTTTCTATTCCTTTTCCGATTCTCCAAAAATCTGTTAAAGGTTTATGATTCCAGAACTTTTTTCTAAACAAAAGATCGTTTA
The DNA here is from genome assembly GCA_017938365.1 of Treponema sp. Lineage (GTDB taxonomy): Bacteria > Spirochaetota > Spirochaetia > Treponematales > Treponemataceae > Treponema_D. The sequence goes on along the minus strand of JAGBBT010000109.1, from coordinate 61,700 downwards.
ATTCTGCAATACAACAACCATTTTTATCTGGACTAATATGTTTTGCTTCTATATCCATAGCAATTTTAGAAAGATATAAATTTGGAGCAATTCCAACTGTAGCCGTAATCATCGTTTTTTCAAAGATAGAATTTGTTATCAACTGTGCTAATTTATAAGCGGAAATTTTATATAAAACTAAATAACTAGTAACATCTATAAAAACTTCATCAATACTATAAACATGGATATCTTCAGGACTAAAATATTTTAAATATATTTCATAAATTCTGGAAGAGTATTCTATATACAAAGACATTCTTGGAATGGCTATTATATATTCTAATGATTTTCCTGTTATACGCTTTATTTCCCGAGCTTTGCTTTCAACTTCAAATAACCGACTACGACCAGAAAGTCCATATTTTTTTAATGACGGAGAAACTGCAAGACATATAGTTTTACTTGAACGGGAGTTATCTGCAACAACTAAATTTGTTGTAAGAGGATTTAAACCTCGTTCTACACATTCTACAGAAGCATAAAATGATTTTAGATCTACAGCAATATAAGTTCTATCCATACAAAACCACCTATTTGTATAGTATATAATATACTGTAAAATCAAAATTATTACTAGTTTTTTGTATACTTTTTATAAATATTTTTATAACATTATTTGAATTACCGTTATTTATGCTTTATAATCTTACTTATGATTAAATTAAGAATATTAGATAAAGAATTTATTTTTAACTCAGATATTTATGGTTATGAACTTCTTTCACATTTTAAAGATTGCAAAGATGAAATTATCGCTCTAAAGGTAAACAATCAAATTGTTTCACTCTCTGCCAAAATTGACATTAATGCAATTATTAAACCCGTTTTTTTAAACACTAAAGACGGTTCTGCAATTTACAGACGATCGTTATGTTTTGTTCTTGCTGCAAGTGCAAGAAAACTATTTCCAAATACAAGACTTTTAGTAGGTCATAGTTTAGGATACGGATATTATTACACTATAGATGATAAAAAAGTTACAAAAGAAGATATTGCTTCTTTAGAAAACCTAATGAAATCCTACATTGAAAAGGATTTCAAAATTTCAGATTCATATATATCATATGCTGATGCGTGTAGTTTACTAGAAGAAAATGGACTTTTTGAAACGAGAAAACAACTCACCTTAAAATGTCCTCCAAAACTTCAAGTAAATACAATGGGTGATTTTTCTGATTTGTACTTTGGTCCATTAACTCAAAGCACAGGAATACTAAAAGTCTTTGAATTAAAACCTTATGATGATGGTTTCCTACTAAGATTCCCTACTCATCAAGATCATTCAAAATTAACAAACTTCTCTGATAATCCAAAAATATTTGAAATTTATAAAAACTATAAACAATGGGGAAAAAGAATAAATGTTACATCTTCTGCATCCCTAAATCAGATGATAATAAACGGAAAAATCAATGATTTTATTGACATTGCTGAAACATTCCAAGCTCAAAATTACGCAAAAGTTGCTCATCAAATTCATGAGCGTCAGAATATTAAAGTTGTATTAATCGCAGGTCCGTCTTCTTCAGGAAAAACTACCTCAGCAAAAAAACTTGCATTACAATTACAAGCTTTAGGTTATAATCCCAAAATTATTAGTCTTGATTGTTACTATGTTGGTAGAGATAAAAATCCGAAAGATGAAAATGGAAATTATGATTACGAATGTTTAGAAGCTCTTGATATTCAGTTAATAAACCAAAATCTAAACGATTTATTTGACGGAAAAGAAGTTGAAATTCCTTCCTACAATTTTGATTTAGGTCAAAGGTATTATACAGGAAACAAAATGACATTAAACAAAAATGACATTCTTATCATGGAAGGAATTCACGGACTAAATGATAAACTAACTCCATATGTAGATTCTAAATTTAAATTCAAGATATATTTATCAGCTTTAACTCAGTTAAATCTTGATGATCATAACAGAATTCCAACAAGTGATAATCGTCTCATTAGAAGAATTGTAAGAGATTCTAAATTCAGAGGAAAGCCAGCAGCTGAAACAATTGGTATGTGGGAAAGCGTACAAAAAGGAGAACGACTACATATATTCCCATTCCAAAATAATGCTGATGCTGTTCTAAACACAGCTTTGGACTATGAACTTCCTGTATTAAAGGTTTATGCAACCCCATTACTTAGATCTGTTACTCCAGAACAAGAGGAATATTCAGAAGCTTGTAGATTACTTAGATTTTTAGATAATTTTAATGAGATTCCTGAAAACTATATTCCAAAACAATCTATTGTAAGGGAATTTATAGGTGGATCTAGTTTCCATTATTAAATTGTCTGTTTACAATATCATCAATTTCTTTTGCTTCTGATTTTTTATTTTCAAGAAGCCATGCCTTAAATTTTTCTTCTTTTAGTTTTTCCAAAACATTGACTTTTTGCATGGCTTCTTTTAATTCCGCTCGCTTTTTCTCTGTTACCATATGAGCTTCCGTTAACTGTTGTAATAAGCCTTCCTTGCGACTATCTAATAATGCTAGATATTGATTTATATTATATAAAGAAGTTAAATCAGACATACCATCAGCAGCTTTTATGGATGAAACTCTTTGTTTAGCAACCAACTCTAATGTTTCTTGTATCTTAGTTTCTTCAGCAATAGCCTTTCCCAATTCAGATTGAGCCTGTTTTTTTTCAAATTCTCTTAATGATAAAATCTTTTCCATTGAAAAAGCAAATTTTTTCATTAAAAATAATCCTTTTTAAATTACAAATTCTCTTGAGGACTTTCATTGCCTGAAAGATTAATAGCTTGAGCTACATTTGCTAACGAAGAATTCGTTAAATTAGTATCATCTTCTATTGATGCATAGTTTGTATTTACAATATCGTCAATTCTTTTTTCTTTTATAATCTGAACAGTAGTTTTTGTATCTAGTGCAGGCGATTCAACATACTCTTCCTCAGGTATCTCAATTTCAGATACAACAGATAATATCTGTAATGAATTTTCTATCGTACACTGATCAGATTCTTGCTGTGTTAATAATGCATCAATAGCTTTATGCTTCTCTATTGCTTCGTCAATATCTACATCAGTTCCTTTTGAATAAGCTCCTGTAATAATCATATCTCTGTTTTCTTCGTATATTGCAATAAGCTTACTTATCTTGTTAACAGCTTGTTGTGTAATTTTACCAGTTACTCGATGCCATAAACGACTTATACTAGCCATTATATCTATAGCTGGATAATGTCTTTCTTGAGCTAATCGACGACTCAATACTATATGCCCATCCAAAGTTCCTCGAACCTTATCACTTACAGGTTCATTTAAATCATCTCCGTCAACAAGAACTGTATAAAAAGCTGTAATAGATCCTTTATCATTCGTTCCAGACCGTTCAAGCAGTTTCGGTAACATATCCCATACACTAGCAGGATAACCACTTTGTGTTGGAGGTTCACCGGTTGCCGTTCCAATTTCTCTTTGTGCATGACAGAATCGTGTTACACTATCCATCATTAACATTACATCTTTTCCTTGATCTCTAAAATATTCTGCTATTGCAGTTGTTGTATAAGCAGCTCGCATTCTACAAATAGAACTTTGATCTCCAGTAGCAACAACAACAACAGAATGTTTCATTCCTTCAGAGCCTAAATCTCGCTCAATAAAATCTAAAACCTCTCGACCACGCTCACCAATTAAACCAATTACATTTACATCTGCATTTGTATTTCTTGCTATCATAGAAAGGAGCGTAGACTTTCCAACTCCAGAACCAGCAAAAATTCCTAAGCGTTGTCCTTTACCACAAGCCAACATAGTATCTATCGCCCTAACACCAGTTACAATTCTTTTATTAATATCCTTTCTGCTATAAGGGTTTGGGGCAGGTGCAAGTGCAGGATAAAAGATTGTTGTATTTAATGGACCTTTATTATCGTAAGGTTTTCCTGTAGCATCAATTACACGTCCTAATAATGCATCACCTACAGGAACTTGTAATACTTTTCCGCTAGCGATTACTTCACATCCAGATTGAATTCCCTTTGTTTCTCCATAAGCCATTAACATTACTGTGTTATTATTAAAACCAACAACTTCAGCTAAAATATTCTCATCATCAGAATTTTTTACAGTACATAACTCGCCAATTTTAGAACAAGGTCCATTACTTTCAATCATCAACCCTTTTACAGCTGTAACATGTCCAGTGTATAATATCGTTTCCGTTGATTTTACAGTATCAATATATTTTTCAAAAAGATTATCCATTTATTAACTCCTATACTTTTATCAGTTAGGATTAACAGAATCTGCTTTTTTTACAGTTTTTATAGGAGATATTTCAAGAATTTTTGACTCAAGTTCTGAAAGTTGACTAGAAATTCTAGCATCAATAGCACCAAAATCAGTTTCAACAATACATCCACCTTTATCAACAGAAGAATCTTCTATTACTGTAATGCCTTTTATGTTCTCTACTTGTTTTATAAAATCTTGTATATGCTGTGTTGACAAATTTACATCTTGCAAATTAACTCTAAGAGTTACTTCACCTCTTCCTCGTACTTTTTTTAACGCCTGCAATATATTTGCTACAACAACCTGTCGTTGATTTTCAGAAATAATTTTTATAACCTTTCTCGTCATTAACAAAACTAATTCAACAATTTGCTGTTCAGTTTCATTTAAAATTTCTTCACGACGAGACATTACAGCCTCTAAAATTTTATGACTTCTATCAATTAGTCTGTTAACTTCCTCTTCACCAACTTTATAACCTTCTTCTCGACCTATTTTAAAACCTTCATTTTTTGCATCTGATTGTATAGCAATTTTTTCATTTTCGGCTTTCTCTCGAATTTGACTTGCTTCTTCTTGTGCTGCTTTTATAATTTCCTGAGCCTTTTGCTCTGCTTCAACTTTTATTTCTTGAGCTTGATCAGACTGTCGCTTAACTTCTGCAAAGGCAGCTTCTTTAGCATTATTTACAATTTCATCAGCTTGAGCCTGAGCCTCTTCTAACATAATTTGCTTTTCAGATTCCCACTTAGCTTTATATTCGTCGATTTCTTTCTGAATATCTTCAATAGTGGGACCTGTATATACAGGAACTTCCTCAACCTCTACCTCTTCTTGTGGTTGAACAAATTCATGAACGAGACCAAGTTTAAACTCTCCATCTTTTCGTTTTACTTCATTTGGTTGAAACAGATTTTTTGCCATGAATTTTTCCTCTATATTAAATCAAATATCTTAGATTAAACCACAAGTTCATCTTCACCAGAACGAGCAATAACGATTTCACCCGCATCTTCAAGACGACGAATTGTACTTACAATTTTCTGCTGAGCTTCTTCAACATCTTTTAAACGAACAGGGCCCATAAATTCCATATCTTCTTTTAACATACTTGCAGCACGTTTTGACATATTTCGGAATATTTTATCTTGTACTTCCGTATCCACAGATTTAAGAGCTTTTGCAAGTTCTTGTGTATCAACTTCGCGAAGAACTTTCTGTATAGCACGATCATCAAGCATAACAATATCTTCGAATACAAACATTCGTTTCTTAATTTCTTCAGCCAAATCAGGATCTTCTTCTTCCAAAGATTCAATAATTGATTTTTCAGAGGAACGATCAACAAGGTTAAGAATTTCAACGATAGATTCAACACCACCAGCAGCTGTATAGTCTTCAGAAGATAAAGTCGAAAGTTTCTTCTCAAGAACTCGTTCTACCTCGCGTAATACATCAGGACTAGTTCTATCCATTGTTGCCAAACGCTTAGAAACTTCTGGTTGAATTTCTGCTGGAAGATTTTGAAGAATAACAGCAGCCTTTCCTGGTTCAAGGTATGCAAGAATCAAGGCAATTGTCTGAGGATATTCTTGCTGAATAAAGTTTAACAAGTGTGCAGGATCAGTACGCCTAATAAAATCGAAAGGTCTAACTTGCAAACTTGAAGTTAAACGATTAATAATATCTATAGCTTTTTGAGAACCTAAAGATTTTTCCAAAAGTTCACGGGCATAATCAATACCACCAGTTGTGATAAAGTTCTGAGCATTCATTAATTCCTGAAATTCTTCAAGAACTTGATCTTTGAATTCTGCATCTACAGTTTCTAAACGAGCAATTTCAAATGTTAATGTTTCAACTTCATCTTCTCTTAAATGCTTCATTATTTCTGAGGAAACATCAGAACCTAATGAAACTAAGAAAATTGCAGCTTTTTGACGCCCGGTAAGATTTTTATATTCTTTTGCACCACTTTTTTTGCTTCCTATTGGTTTTAAGCTACCAGGTTTTGCTGCTGGTTTAGGAGCTGTCTTTGAATCTTCTGCCATATTATTATTCCTCCATCAACCAAGTACGTATGAGCATAGCCACATCTTCAGGATGTTCTTTTGCCATAGCAATAGCATTTTCTTGAAGTTCTGCTCTTTTTCTTTCTTCAACAGACATTGTAACTTCCATACCATCCTGTTTTGCATCCCAAAGAGCTTTTTCACGTTCAGCCTGTTGACGACGGAGAATTTCTTCTTCTCTAAGGCGACGACGTCTTTCAAGTTCACGGCTAATAAATCTAAAGATAATAAACGCAATTAAAACTACTGCAGTTCCCGCAAGAATTAAGACTATAGTTTTTTGCGTATTTTGCTTACGAATAATATCAGCATCTTCTGCATTCCATTCATCTTCTCTTGGAATAGCCCAGCTATTAATAGTTACAGAATCACCTCTATCTTTATTATATCCAATTGCATCCTTTACAAAATTTTCAGCTTGTTCTATAACACGATCAGAAACAGGATTGTATACACGAACAATATGCCCCATTTTAAATCTAATATTTTCATTTGTTTCAGGATTATTATATATTTTACTATATTTTTCTTTTAACTCTTCATAATTCTTTTCTGTAACAAAAACTGGGTTATTACGACCATCAGTCTCCTTATCCCAATATCCATCAATATTTGCAGAAGCTGTAATCCTATCATAAGAAGGAGCTTTCTCAACATGTCTTTGTTCAGTATTTACAACATTATTTTGTGTTACACCTGTTTCGGTAGATTTACCAATAACATTTGACATATCAGAATACACAGGTGGATTTTGACCTTCTACGCCTGCAGGACCTTCTGGATTATACCCAGTTCCTGTCCATTCTTTTGTTACTGTTTGGGAAGAAATCGGTAAATAATCTCTTTTTTCAGTAGTATCATAAGGTTTATCAGGATCTTGATCAGTAATTATAATTGGAGTGTAAATTGTCTGATCACTTGTAACCTTTGACATATCCATTTCAATGGCAACAACAACATCACGAACCCTATCTTCATTGAAATTTCTTCTAAGAGCATTTAGTACTTTTGCACTTAATCTAACTTCTTCTTTATGTCTTAAATCCTGCTGTTTTTTTACAATATCAACGGCATCACTTTCTGCCATTCCTTTAAAATCATTTAATATATTTCCAGCACTATCAGAAATGGTTAAATTATCTTCTGTTAAACCAACAACTGCTCTTAAAACTAAATCCTGAACACCCTTTAACTTTTTACGATTTGTTGGCATGTCGCTACCAGGTTTAAAATATAAAATAACAGAAGCAGTTACAGGTTTTTGATTTGAAGTAAACAACTCTTCTTCTGGAGCTGTAATTACAACATTTGCACTAGCAATATCATCCAAAGCTTCAAGATGCTGCGTAACCATTCGTGTAATTGAACGCTGCAAATTAACATTACGTTCAAAATCTGTAGTAGACCAACTTGTAACATCAAACAAAGAAAACGGATCTACAGTTGTTGGAACGAGATTTTCTCTAATAAGAATACCGCGTAATCGTCTTGCTGTAGTTTCATCAGCAACAGAAATCACACCAGACTGACTAACAACGTATTTTATATTTTCCTCATCTAAACGATAGGTAATATCATCACGAGACTTCTGATCGGTAATGGGTGTATTAAAAAGAGGAACCATAGATGGAGCTGCTGAAAATCTTACTGCCATAAAAATAGCAATAATTACAACAACAATAATTCCAGCAAGAATAACCTTTTGAATTGGTTTCCACTTACCCCATAATTCTTTTAGTTTGGCAATAGTATTTTTAAGCCATTCGTTCATCTGACCCTCCCGAGAACGAACATCTATATTGTAAATTCATATAATTTTAACATACTTTTTTTCTACTGAAAAGAGTTAAATTATTATTTTATATGTAAAAAACTACATATCCATTCTAACGAGTTGTCTGAATTTCACTCCAACCTGTAAGTAATCTATCTATTACAGTTTGAGCAAGACTTAATGACATTTGAGCTTTAGCCATTGCTGTAGTAACATCATGAATATCAACAGAATCAGGATTTGTTACCAATTGTTCTTGCACTCGACCTAAATCAAGCTGGTGTGAGTTCATTTTTTCGACAGACTCTATCAAATAAGATTCAAATTTACCTAAAGAACGCTGAGATGATTGAACTTCTGGGTTTTTACCAGGAATCATTTTTGAAATTTTAGCATCACCAGCATGAGCAGAATTTGTTCTAGTCATTTCAGGTGCAGCCATAATATTCATAATATTCATTAATTATCCCTTCCTTACCAGAAATTTTATTATAAATAAATTTTTATGTAAATATTAAAAAAACTAAACTAGCAAAATTTATTATGCTCGTCCTATCTCTAAAGCAGCAGAAAACATATCTTTTGCACCCTGAACTACAGTACTATTTGCCTCATAAGCTCTACTTGCAGAAATCAAATTTACCATTTCATTTACTATATTAACATTTGGATATTCTACATATCCTTTATTTGGACCAGATTTTATTGCATCAGGATTTGTTGGGTCATAAACCATTCTTCCCTGAGTTGTATCTTTTACAATTTCTCTTACTCGAACCCCTAAACCAGGTCCATTATCTTGATCAGCACTTGTAAACGGCATACGCCATGTTGGATGAGTAGATGCAATAGGCTCTAGTATTACCATAGATTTTTTAAACGCACCACCTTCAGGAGTTCTTGTTGTACTTGCATTTGCAATATTATTTGAGATTACATCAGAACGAAGTCGTTCAACACTCATACCTGTAGCTGCAATATTAATACTTGTAAACATACCCATTTTTCTACCTCAAAAAATAATTATTCACTACTTTCTCATTGCAAGTTTTAGTTGACTAAATTCAAAATTTTGCAATTGTGATAAAAGTCTATAATTCATCTGAATCTTAAGAATATTTGTTGCTTCATATTCAGGATCGACATTATTTCCGTTTGCATTTGCAGTTGTTGTCCAATCAGTTACACGACGAGGTTCTACATTCCTCCAATCATAAGGTTGTTCCAAAGACATATGACGATTATCAGTTTGTGTTAGTTGGATTTGATTTTTAGCATTTTGCTGACTTTCAAAAGCACGTTTTAATTCACTCTCAAAGTTTACAACTTGGCGTTTATAATTTGGAACACCAGAATTAGCAATATTATTTGCAGAGACTTGATATCGCAACGAATTAACATCCATTGCCCTATGTAATAATTCAACTGATCGTTTAAATGTATTCATACATTTATTATCGGTTGCATATAAAAATATTTAAGAAAAAAAATTATTTCGAATTAAATCTTTTTAAAAATTCTTTCATACGGTCAGTTTTAGGATTATTTATCAACTGAATAGGATTACCAGATTCAACAATTACACCTGCATCCATAAAAATCAATTTATCACTTGTATCACGAGCAAAGGCCATTTCATGAGTAACAACAACCATAGTCATTTTTTCTTCAGCTAACTGTCTAATTACAGATAGAATTTCACCTGTTAATTCAGGATCTAAGGCAGATGTAGGTTCATCAAATAACAACACATCAGGTTTTAAAGCTAAAGCTCTTGCAATAGAAACCCTTTGCTGTTGACCACCAGATAACTCACAAGGGTAAGAGTCTTGTTTATCCGAAAGTCCCATTCTGTCTAATAACAAAACAGCATTATTTACAGCTTCTTCTTTTTTTATTTTTAATACATGGATTTGTGGATCAATTATATTCTGTAAAACACTCATATGGGGAAACAAATTAAAATTTTGGAATACAAATCCTAATTTCAATCCTATTTGACGCTGTGTTTTTTTATCTGCATATATGCCATTATCTACAAGTTTTTCTCCACAAATAGAAATAGAACCACTTTGAACCGTCTCTAACTGAGCAATACATCTAAGCATAGTAGATTTTCCACTACCACTTGGACCAATAATTCCTAGAACTTCGCCCTTATTAACTTCAAATGAAATATCATTTAAAACCTGAACACCATCATTAAAACTCTTTTTTATATTTTTGACAGAAATAATTGGTTCCATATATGCCTCTATACTAAAACATAAATTATTTATAATAATCTAATCTTTTTTCTATACGAATAAAAATAAATGATACAATCCAATTCATAAAAAAATAAAATATCCCAGCAATAAAAATTGGAGTTGTAGAAAATAATCTACTTTGTTGGTTTTGGGCAGTTCGCAAAAGTTCTGTAACACCAATTACCTGAACAAGGGCCGTATCTTTTACAAGAGTAATAACTTCATTCCCCATCGATGGAATAATTCGTTTTATAACTTGTGGCAAAATAATCCTAAAAAATGTTTGAATTTTTCCATATCCAAGTACTTTACTAGCTTCATATTGACCTACTGAAATACTTTGTATTCCACCACGATAAATTTCAGCAAAATAACAAGCATAATTAATTGAAAGTGCTATGATTGCAGCTGTAAAACGATCGTAAGAAACATTAAACAGATAATAAGGAGCAAAGTATACAACAATCAATTGCAACATAAGAGGTGTACCTCTAATTACAAGCAAAAATATGTTTGCAATCAATGAAATAGGCTTTACTTTTGACATGCGAGATGCAGCAATTGGCAATCCTAAAGGAACAGAAAATAAAAGAGTAAGCAAAAAAATCTCAATTGTAATAACACTACCTTCTAACATAAACTTAATTAAATTAAGCATTTTGCTACACTCCTTGTTTTAAAATAAACTAGGGACTGTCACAAAATAATAAATAGGACAGCCCCTAGTCTTAAATTTATTTAATTAGTTTTTACCAATTACAGAAATATCAGAACCAAACCATTTTGTAGAAATAGCAGCAACAGTACCATCTTTTGCCATTTCTTCAAGAATAGATTGAACTTTCTGTGTCAATTCTACATCAGTTTTTCTAAATGCAATTCCATAAGCTTCAGGAGCTAAACCCTCTTCAAGAACAACAAAAGGTTTTCCTGTAGACTGAATAGCATAATTTGCTACGATTGAGTCCATTACAACCCCAGAAACACCACCAATTTCCAAGTCATTAAGAGCTGTAATATTTTCTTTAAATTCAACAACAGATTTTAATGAATCTGCAAAACCAAATGCAGATGATCCTTCAATTTTTGTTGATTCAACTGCATCAGCTGCTGAACTTCCAGCCTGTAACCCAATTGTTTTTCCTGCTAAATCAGCAAGTGTTTTTATACCAGAGTCAGACTTTACAACAACAACCTGTGCATTATTCAAATAAGGTTTTGTAAATGAAAGAGCCTTCAATCTTTCTTCAGTAATAGTTAAACCATTCCAAATACAATCAATCTTACCTGTAGCAAGCTCTTGTTCTTTTGACGCCCAATCTATTGGCTGAGCACGAAAACTAACACCAAGTCTAACAGCAACTTCTTTTGCTAAATCAATATCAAAACCAACAATTTCATTGTTAGCATCTCTAAATCCTAATGGAGGAAAAGAATCATCCAATCCAAGAACAAATTCTCCACGACTTAAAAGTTCAGCAACAGAATTATCCTTCTGATTTTCATTCTTTTTTGAACAACCAATAAAACAAGTTAATGCAATAATTGCAAACACAACAGAAAGAATTTTTTTCATAAAAACTCCACAAATAACCGAAAAACCTCGGCTTAATATTAAGTTTGCTACGCAAACTAAAATCTGAAACATTTATTATATTTCAGAAATTTTATATTTAAAACTTACCCTCACAAAATTTTTGTAAGAATAAAATCTGTTTATCAGTTTGTTCAGGAGCAGGACCTCCCGTTGTTTTTCTTGCTTTCATACATGCTTCTGGTGTAATTTTTTCAAAAATATCAACTTCAAACAAATCAGATATATTTTTCATATCTTCAATGGACAACTCCTCAATTGCTGTAAAGTTTTTTTCAATACATAATCTAACACACTGAGCAGCAACACCATGAGCAGTTCTAAAAGGCATTCCCTTTCTTACAAGATAATCAGCAACATCAGTAGCATTTGCAAAACCACCATAACAACTTGCTGCCATTTTATCTTTATTCCATTTTGCAGAAGAAATCATTGCTTCAAAAACAATTAAATTCCCTTTTACAGTATCTAAAGCTTCAAATAACGGAGCTTTATCTTCTTGCATATCTCTATCATAAGAAAGAGGCAAACCTTTCATCATTACTAGTAAATTAATCAAATTACCGTAAACTTTACCTGTTCTTCCTCTTATTAATTCTGCAAAATCAGGATTTTTTTTCTGAGGCATTATTGAAGATCCTGTAGACCATTTTTCACTTAAATCAATAAATCCAAATTCTGTTGTTGCCCATAACACGATCTCTTCACACATTCTACTTAGGTGACTCTGTAATAAAGCAAAATCAGAAGTAAATTCAATACAATAATCCCTATCAGAAACACTATCTAACGAATTATGAGTAACTCCATCGAATCCTAATTTTTTTGCAACAAATTCTCTATCCAAAGGAAGTCCTGATCCTGCTAAAGCACCACTACCTAAAGGACTCAAAGAAACTCTTTTTAAGGAATCAGACAATCTTTCATAATCACGAACCAACATAAATGCCCATGCACATAAATGCTGAGCTAAAGTTCCTGGCTGAGCATGTTGCATATGAGTATAACCAGTTAATAATGAATTAGTATGCTCCCTTGCTATATCAGATAAAGTTTTAATCAAAGAAGCAATATTTTTTTGCAAATCAGGAATTGCTCTTCTTAAATACAATCGTTCATCCAACGCTATCTGATCATTACGACTTCTACCTGTATGAACTTTTTTTCCAGCATCACCAATACGATCTGTAAGTGTTGCTTCTACAAAAGAATGAATATCTTCTGCACTATAATCTATTTCCAAATTTCCGGATAACAAATCTTTTTCTATAGAATCTAAACCCTTCTGAATCTGATCATTTTCTTCAGAAGAAATAATTCCTTGATTACAAAGCATTTGAGCATGAGCTTTAGAACCATTTATGTCGTCTATGGCCATACGCTCATCAACATAAATTGAAGTTTCAAATTCTACAGCAGCCGCATCTGGACCTTCTGCAAAACGACCATGCCACAACGCTGCATGATTATTATTTGTAATTGTACCGTGTGAAGAATTTTTTTCTGACATAACTTTTGAATTATATAAAATTTAATTACATTACTCAACTTCAAAAATTATATCATCAATCGCCTGAAAGAAAAAAGTGGTCACATTTTAGTAGACCACTTTTTTAATAATTACAAAATATAACGACTTAAATCTTGATCTGTAACAACACCTTCCAAGCGTTTATCCACAAAATCACTATCAATTACAATTGTTTCACCACTATGTTCATCAGCAGTAAAACTGATTTCTTCCGTTACTTTTTCCATTATTGTATGTAATCTTCTGGCTCCGATATTTTCACTACGAGAGTTTACATCTTCAGCCAAGAAACTCATTCTATCTATTGCATCATCACTAAATTCGATAGTCAAACCTTCTGTTCCAAGAAGTGCAATATATTGCTTTGTTAATGCATTTTTTGGTTCTAAAAGAATTCTCTTAAACTCTTCCTTTTTCAAAGATTCTAACTCAACTCTTAACGGGAAACGACCTTGTAGCTCAGGAATTAAGTCACTTGGAGTACTCATACTAAAAGCACCTGCAGCGATAAATAAAATATGAGTTGTATCTACAACACCATACTTTGTATTAACCTTAGAACCTTCAACAATAGGAAGAATATCTCTTTGTACACCTTCTCGACTTACATCTCTTCCACTTGATTGTCCACCTTTTGTGGCTATTTTATCAATTTCATCAATAAATATAATTCCACTTTGTTCAACACGATCTTTAGCTATATCAGTTACTTTATCAGTATCGATCATAGAATCAAGAGTTTCTTCCATAAGAATTTTTCGTGCCTCACGAACTGTAACCATTTTCTTTTTTGAACGGCCACCCATGAGAAGATTTTGTAAATCCTGCATTCCAGCTTGTAAATCATCCATGCTTCCACCAGCAATAATTTCCATACTTGGACCACGAGGAGATTTTTTTACAGTGACTTCGACTTCTCTATCTTCAAGTTTTCCGTCTTTTAGCATTTGACGGAATTTTTCTCTTGTTTCATTTTTTGAATCCTGTTGATTTTCTGACATTATAGGCGATGTCAACTGAATCACATTATCCGAAACATTAGAATCTTCTTTCTTTTGACTTTTTTTATTTTCAGATCCAGGTAACAATAAATCAAGCAACTTTTCTTCAACTTTTGGCAAACTTTGCTCTCTAAGTTGATCTTCCATTTCTTGTTTAACATTATTGTAACCAACTGCCATAAGATCTCGAATCATACTTTCTACATCTCGACCAACATATCCTACTTCTGTATATTTTGTAGCCTCAACTTTTAAAAAAGGTGCATTAACAAGTTTTGCTAAACGCCTTGCAATTTCAGTTTTTCCAACACCTGTAGGACCCATCATAAGAATATTCTTTGGAGCAACTTCATCTCTAATATCTTCTGACAAATGAAATCTTCTTTCTCTATTTCTAAGAGCAATAGCAACTGCTTTTTTTGCTTTTTCTTGACCAATAATATATTGGTCTAATTTTTCAACAATTTGTTTTGGTGTAAGACCATTTAAATTACTCATTATTAAATTCCTTTTTTATATTTCTTCTGATGTTATATTATTATTTGTGTATATACAAATATTTCCTGCAATCTTTAATGATCTTTCTGCAATTTCTTTTGCTGAAAGATTTCCGACATCTAAATATGCTAATGCCGCAGAATAAGCATAATTACCACCAGAACCTATTGCTAATACATTATTTTCTGGTTCAATTACATTGCCATCACCGCTTATAAGTAAAATTTTTGACGAATCAGCAACAATAAGCATTGCCTCTAACTTTTGATAAGACCTTTCTGTTCTCCAAATTTTTGCAAGTTCAACAGCAGATCTTGTTAAATCTCCATTAAATTCCTTCACCTTTTCTTCAAATTTGTCCAAAAGTGTAAAAGCATCAGCAACAGAACCTGCAAATCCAGTTAAAATTTTACCATTGTATATTTTACGAACTTTGCGAGCATTTCCTTTACAAACAGTATTACCTAAAGTAACTTGTCCATCTCCAGCCATAGCAACTTTTCCATCTTTTTTTACGGCAATGACTGTTGTACTTCTAATTTCAACTTTTTCCATATAAACCTCTAATTAAAAAAATATTTAACTTTTATTTCCACCATGAGGATGGGATTTATTATACATTTCTATCATTTTTTCTGTAGATATATGAGTATATCTCTGTGTCGTCGAAATACTAGAATGTCCAAGTAATTCCTGAACCAACCTTACATCAGCACCACTAGAAATTAATGCAGTTGCAAAAGTATGTCTAAAAGCATGAGGATTTACATGCCTTTTTGTACCTTCAACACTTGAATATTTAGAAAGAATAAAACCAACACCTCTTGAAGTTAAAGGAGTTCCTTTTTGATTTACAAATATAAAATCATTTTTGTCATAAGAAGTTTCAATTTTAAATCGTTTCTTTCTATCTAACAAATACGATTTTAATGCATTTACAGAATCCTCACCAAAATAAACAATTCTATCCTTTTTACCTTTACCCTTCACTTTTGCAGAAGATAAATCTACAGAAAAGTCACCGATTTTCAAATTAACTAATTCACTTAAACGACATCCAGAAGAATATAACATTTCAAAAATTGCATAATCTCTTAAAGCCCATAAAAGTGGATTTTTTTTCGGTTCTTCACAAATTCTGTCTACTTCAACTCCTGTCATGAACCTTGGTAAAGTTTTAGGAATTTTTACATTTTTTATTTCTGTTGTAGGATTTATTTTAATATAATCAAATTTTCTACAATAGGCAAATAAAACTCTGACAGCCGATATAAATCTATTTATAGATGTAGCTTTTCTTTTTTTCTTTGACAATTCACTTATACATAAGCGAAAATCATTTTCTTGAATGTCTTCAATATTTTTACCCTTTATTGATGGCATATTCAAAAAAATCAATAAATCATTTTTATATGCTGCAGTAGAATTTTTAGACATTCCCCTTACAGAACTATAATAAATTAGAAATTCTTCAATCGCATCTATTAGTTTCATTATATCTCTGATGAGTCAGAAACTTCATCTACCGAATGCAAATAATCACAATCAGGATTTATACATGATTTAAAGTTTCCATTCTTTTTATCAAATTTTTCAACCATAAACCAACCACACTTTGGACAATTTGAATCTATAGGCTTAAAATGAGATATAAAACTACACTTTGGATAATTCGTACAACCATAAAATTCTTTTCCACGTCCTTTTGTTTTTCGTGTAACTATATCACCATCACAACCATCAACAGGACATTTTGCCAATGGAATTGATTTTGTATTATAACATTCAGGAAAACCAGAACAAGCTAAGAAGAATCCAAATCGGCCTAACTTCTTAACCATATTTTTGCCACATTTATCGCAAATTATTTGAGTTTCTTCATCAAGGAAACCTTTTATACTTTCTGTTGTAGATTCTACTTCATCTACTCGATGTTTAAAAGGCTCATAGAAATCTGATATCATTTCATTCCAAATAATTTTATCTTGTTCAACATCATCAAGTTTATTCTCTATTTCCGCAGTAAAATGTTCATTAATTACAGCAGGAAAAGCTTCTACAAGAATCTTACAAATCATTTTTCCTAATACAGTTGGAACAAGTTGCTTATTAGAACGAGTAACATAATATCGATCCAATAACACAGAAATAATTGGTGCATAAGTAGATGGACGACCGATACCTTTTTCTTCCAACATTTTTACAATAGATGCATCTGTATAACGTGCAGGTCCCTGAGTAAAATGCTGTTCTGGATAAAACTTATGTGCATTACCTAAAACTTCTCCCTCTTTTAAGGAAGGCAAATTTCCTGTTACATCTTCTTTTGAAGATAACAACTTTATTACTCTATAAAATCCTTTTTCAATTATTTTACTTGCACTTACTCTAAAAATCGCATCCCCAGCCTGAATATCAACACTTGTAGTTCTAGTTTTTGCATTATTCATTTGACTAGAAAAAAAACGTTCCCAAATAATTGTATAAAGTCTTAACTGATCACGGGTTAAATATTCTTTCACACTATCTGGTGTATAATCCATATAAGTTGGACGAATACATTCATGTGCATCTTGAGCACTTTTACCAACGGAATAGTAAATTGGTTCTTTAGGTAAATCTTCTGGATAATTTTTTTCAATCCATGCCCTAGCATCATCTAATGCCGACTGAGCAATTCTCACAGAATCAGTACGCATATATGTAATTAAACCAACTCTACTAGAACCAATCTGGATTCCTTCATACAACTGCTGTGCAATTTGCATAGTTTTTCGAGAAGTAAAACCCAATCGATTAGCAGCAGCTTGTTGCAACTTACTGGTTGTAAACGGAGGTTTGGGTCTTACAGTTTTATCTGTATTTTTTATTTCAATAACTTTACATTCTGAATTTTTTATTTCATTAATAATATTATTAACACTTTCTTCATTTTTTAATTCTGGTTTTCCATCTTTATATTGAACTAACTGTGCTGTAAATTGAGTTTTTCCTTTTGAAAAATCAGCTTCTAAAGACCAATATTCTTCTGGTATAAAATCTTCAACTTCTTTTTCTCGCTCACAAATAAGTCTTAAAGCTACAGACTGAACACGACCTGCCGAAAGTCCATTTTTTACTTTAGCCCATAAAAGAGGACTTAAATTGTAACCAACAAGACGATCTAAAACACGCCTTGCTTTTTGTGCATTAACTTTGGATTCATCAATATCATTTGGATTTTTTACAGCTTCTTTAATTGCTACAGGTGTAATTTCATTAAAAACAATTCTTTTTATTTCTGCATTTGTTTTATCTTTTAGTGCATTATTTAAATGCCAAGCAATAGCTTCTCCTTCTCGATCGTTATCGGAAGCAAGAAGTACATAATCACTTTTTTTTGCATCTTTTTGTAATTCTTTTAATAACTTTGCACGACCACGCACGGTTATATATTCTGGCTGAAAATTGTCCTCAATATTAATCGCCATTCTTGATTTTGGAAGATCAATAAGATGTCCCATACTAGCTTTTACTGTATAACCAGTACCCAAATACTTCTCAATAGTTTTAGCTTTTGCAGGAGACTCTACAATAACAAGAGTAGATTTTGCTGACTTTTTTTTAGATGCCATTTAGTATATCCTCTATTTTTATAAGAACAATTCTATCTGTTCCTGTGATTTTTTGCAAATTTCCTCTGAAGGACAAGAATCCTTTATCATACAATAATCTGAATAACTATTTATTACAACAGCACCATCCTGAACAAATTTTGCAGGAGAACGTTGCATTTTATTTTTAACATCTTTATCAGTCAATTTTTTTAGGGCTACTTTTTTATTTAATTCATTCAAATTAATATCTTTCAGAATTAAAGATTCTTTGCTAAAACATTCACTATGAAAATAAACATCCCTATTATAATCTAAAGCAAATTCAGCTGTTATCATGGAACCGCTTCCTGCCTGTGCTTGAATTACAATAGTTGCAGATGATAAACCTGCAAGGATTCTATTTCTATGGACATATCTAAAAGCTTGTGCAGGAGTTCCTGGGATATATTCACTCATAATCAAGCCTTCATTTTCTAATATTCTCATTGCAAGTTTTTTGTGAGTTGCAGGAGTTATCAAATCAATTCCACTTGGTAATATAGCAACTGTTTTTCCGTACTTACCTAACAAAGCACCTTTATGAGCATAAGAATCAACTCCAAAAGCTAATCCACTTACAATAGTTGTATTATCATCACTTGCTTCTTTTGCAAATAATTCTGTAGCCAATTTTGCTGAATATGATATTTTTCTAGATCCTACAATGGATAAACATTTTTCATTTAAACAACTTAAATTTCCTCTATAAAACAAGACATAAGGAGCATCAGTAATTTCTTTTAACAATAAAGGAAAATCATCCCATTCATTAAATGTAGACTTTATATCAAGTTTTTTTATTATGTTATAAGAATAATTAGCTTTTTCTAAACTTTTTTTACCATTCCAAGAAGTTGTTTTTATTGTTCTACCAACAGAAAAACATATATCATCTAAAGTCATTAAAGATAACTTTTCAGGCGTTTTTATTTTATTTTGAAGAGTAATTTTTTCTTTTGTTGTCAAAAAAGTTGTGTCAGCAAGCATCAAACACAACTTATATTCGACATCATTAATTTGCATAAGAAGCATCCAAAACTATTTTTTTATTTTGCTCTGCATCTGCCTTTTTTTCTTCTGATTTTGTAATCGAAATAATTGAATCATAAATTTTGATTGCATCATCGTATCTTCCAACAACATAATATGCTCTTGCTAATATAAACATACAATCTGTATTTCTTTTCTCAATACTAATAGCTTTTTCTAGATATGGAATAGCCTTTTCACATTCGTCTAATTCAAAAACATATAAAACACCAAGACCATACAAAGCTCTAAAATATCTTGGCTGAAGTTCGATAGCTCTAAGATATGCATTTTCTGACAGTTTAAGATAATTAAACTTTTCAGTAGTTGAACCTGTTGCGTTATAATCTAAAGAAGCTTTTGCCATATAACCTGCACAAACTCCAACATAATAATATAAATTTTGATTTTCTGGATAATATTGTATAGCAATCTGGAAATTCTTTAACGCTTCGCCATACATCTTAGAATCTAAATAACGGGTCGCTAAAATTTTATACCATATTCCAACCTGAGCATTTGCAAGCTGAATATCATTAACTCTATCCTGATATTTTTTTATAGCATCCTTTAATTCTGCTTCTGTTGTTGGAGATGAAACACCTTCTTCCATTTTTTGCATACGAATTATTGTTTTATTAGATCTTACAGAACACCCAAAAAAAACAAAAAAAAGAAGAATAGAAATTAAAACTTTTACATTTCTTCTTACAAATAAACTATTCATTTTTGTTACCTCCATTTTTGTGACCAGGAAAATATTTTTTATGAACTTCTCTTAACTGTTTATTTTCGATATGGGTATAAATTGTTGTTGTTGCCAAATCAGAATGCCCTAACAATTCTTGAACAGATCTCAAATCCATTCCTCCTGCAAGTAAATGTGTTGCAAAAGAATGCCTTAAGGTATGAACTTTTGCATTTATACCACTTAAGGATTCGTAATTCTTAAAATTTTTCCAAATCCCCTTTCGGCTAATTCCTTTCCCTTTATAATTTAAAAAAACTTCTTCAACAATATTATTACCTACAAAAAAAGGACGAACTTCTTCTAAATAAGTATCAAGCCATTTTCTTGCTGACTCCCCAAAAGGAACCATTCGCTCTTTATTACCCTTCCCAGTAACAATAAGAATTCGTTCTTTTAAATGAACATTACTTATCTTAAGTGTAACAACTTCACTAATACGAAGTCCACAAGAATATATAAGTTCAAACAAAGCTCGATCTCTTATTCCTAAAGGTTTAGACAAATCAATAACATTTAAGAATCTATCAACTTCTTCTACTGTCAAAACAGCAGGCAAATCTCTTGAAACTTTAGGTCTATCTAATAACTTTGCAACATTTTCTTTCCAATAATTATTTTGTACTAAGAAAGAGCCTAAAGACCTTAATCCAGAAATCTCTTTTGCAATTGTCAAAGAACTACAACCATTTGTACTTCGCCATACTATATAATAAATCATATTTTGAATTGTAACTGTAGATATCTTTATTTTTTCCGAACTTAACCAATTCAAAAATATCTTTACAACTTCTAAATATGTCTTCGAAGTATTTTCACTAAGTCGCTCCACCGTTAATAAATAAGTATAAAAACTTTGGAGCAACAATTCAATTGTCATCTTAATTATCTTTAAGATTAATTGTAGGTGATAAACCTTCTGTTCGGCGTCGCCAAATTGCAGGTTTCTTTATATCATCATCATTTTTAAAATCATCTGGGGGAGCAATTCTAGAAGATGATCTTAATGCACTTGATAATGGAGATGTTTTTTCTTCTGCTTCAAAATTATTTTTAACAGGTTGAACATTTTCATCATCAAATAAAGAACTTTGCTTAAAGTTCGTAGCATTTGATATTGTAGTATTTCCATTTCTAATAGAGATAAAATCTCCAATACTTAACATATTTGGATCATCAGAAGTTACAGTTTCTTCCTTTTCTGTTTCTTGTATAAATGCAGATGAAGATTTATTAAAACCAGTTGCAATGACGGTCGCACTAATTTTATCGCCCATATTGCGATCAATATATAATCCCCAAAGTACACGGACATTCTTATCAGCACTTGCTTTAATCAAATTAGAAATTTCCTCACATTCGTCAATAGCAACATCTTCATTACCACATATGTTAATCAGAATATTTTTTGCACCATCAATATGAGTTTCTGCAAGTAATTTATTATTAATAGCATTTGTAGCAGCATCAACGGCACGGTTTTCACCTTCACCAACACCAATACCAAGAATTGCATCACCTTGACCTTTCATTACTGATTCGACATCTTTAAAATCACGATTAACAATACCTGTCTTAGTAATAATGTCTGAAATACCTTGAACACCCTGACGAAGAATATCATCAATAACTTTAAAGGCATTGATTGCAGACAGTTTCTTTTCTGCACCTTCAAAAACTCTCTGATTTGGTATAACAATCAATGAGTCAACCTCTGAACGAAGTTTTTTTATACCTTCTTCAGCAAGTTGCATACGAATAGGCCCTTCAAATGAAAAAGGTGTTGTAACAACAGCAACTGTTAGGATTCCTAAGTCATGAGCTATCTTTGCAACAATCGGAGCAGATCCAGTTCCTGTTCCACCACCCATTCCAGCGGTAATAAAAACCATATCTGAACCTTGTAAAAGTTGTTTTATAGCTTCTTCTTCTTCTTTTGCAGCAGCTTCACCAACCTCAGGATGCATACCTGCACCAAGACCATTAGTTAATTTTTTTCCTATTTGAAGTTTATATTCAGCTTTTGAAACACTCAATTGTTGCAAATCGGTATTTAAGGCAATAAATTTTACACCTGTTATACCTGCTTCAACCATGGTATTTACAGCATTTCCACCACAGCCACCACAACCTAAAACTTTAATAACAGTTGGATTAACTTCATCCATCGACAAACCAGAATCACTTACATCTAAAATATTCATTTATCTCCTCCCACCCATAAGCATGTAGTTTCCCCATTACTACTTATAGTTTATGTACTAGAAAAATTTTGTAAATATCTTCTTCAAACCAGTAAGAAAATCTTTATCACTAGTTTTAGAAGCATCTCTATCTTTTCTACGCTCTTTTTTATTCAGTTTTGAGTTTACTTTCATTTGTTCAAGAACGAGTCCAATTGCAGTAGCAAAATCAGCTCGTCTATATTCTTCTTGTAACCCACCAAAATCACTTGGAATACCAATTCGAACGGCAGAAGTTTTAAAAATTTCTTGAGCCAATTCAACAGCTCCTTCCATCATTGCACCACCACCAGTAAGAATAATATTTCCGGAAAGCTGTGTTAAATTCGATCTTTGAATAACCTCATCTCTAACCATAGAAAATATTTCTTCCATGCGAGGTTGAATTATTTGACATAATTCAGATTTTGAAGTCACTTCAGGATTACGACCACCAACCCCAGGAATTATTATTTCATCATCATTATCAATCATTGGAATCCAACAGCAACCACATTCTATTTTTAAATTTTCAGCAGTTACAGGAGAAACACCTTTTACAATGGCAATATCATTGGTTACTAAATTGCCACCAACTGGAATGGACACGGTCAAAACAGGTGCATCATTTATAATTACAAGCACATCAGTTGTACTTCCACCTAAATCAATCAAAATAGAACCAAGTTCTCTTTCTTCATCACACATTACTGCAGAAGTACATGCAAGTGTTTTTAGCATTACATTATCTAATTGATACCCTGAACGCTCAACACAAGCCATTAAATTCTGAACAGAGGTTTTTGAAGCAGTTACAATATGAACTTCAGCTTCTAAACGAACACCTATAATATTTACAGGATTCTTATAATCACTTTGCCCATCTACTATATAATTCTGAGGAATAAGGTGGAGTATTTTTCTATCCATTGGAATTTGAATAGCTGTCGCATTTTCAAGAACTCTATCAACATCAGATTTTGTAATTTCCCTTTCACCCCTTCCATGAGATGAAATAGCAACTAAACCTGTAGAATTCAAACTTTCAATTTGACTTCCTCCAATTGCTGTCACACAGGAAACAACTTCATAACCAGCATTTTGCTCGGCTTCTTCTATTACGCTCTTTATACATTCCATGGTGTTTTCACGATTAACAATTACACCATTTCTTAATCCAGAAGAAGGTCTTTTAGCTGTACCAATAATTTCAAGTACACCTTCTTCAGACACTTCTCCTATAACAACACGAACAAAATTTGTTCCTAAATCAAGACCCACAACAAATCTATTCAAAAGAAACTCCTACATCAGACATATTAGAATGATAAGAAACCGAACCATATCGCAAATCAACAACTTCTACACTCGGATCCAAACCTTTTACAACATCTAATGTTACCATCATATACTGTAAAGCTTCTTCATTCAATGTTCTGTCAGCAAGAACTTTTATATGTCCTCGAACAGGATACAAAACTAATTCATAATTTCCATATTCTTTTGGAACAACATGAATTTCAGAAACTTCTGCAAAATAGTTTTTATTAATAGCACTTATAGAAGAAATCTGATCAATCAAGGTTAAATACTTAGAGGGAAGTCTCATTCCTTGAGGAATATTTTCCACAGGAATACCTGATACAATCGGAATTTCTCCATTATCCAAAAATGACAATGATTTTGATGGAAATAATACCCCATTTTTATCAATTTGGATAGGTACAGTTTTTCCTCCAACTTCAGAAAAAATCATCGCAACAGGAACTCGCTCTTTTACATTGATGTAAATTTTATCAGGAAACTTTCTGACAATATTAACACTTTCGACACCTGGAAAATTAGATAGTATTTTATTTACTTCATAAGTTTTAAATTTAAAAAAGTTTAAATTCAAATAACTTGAAATCGATTTTTCAACCTCTTCTCTAGAATAATTATTCAATCCAGACCATTTTATTTTTACAGTCCCCATGCATGGAAGAACAAATAAATAAATCAATATTTCAATAAATAATAGAGAAACTAAAATTCCTAATAAAAGCTTTAATGCAAAATTTTTGGACTTTTTACTTTCCTTTTTTACATCTGAATCTTCAAATTGGTCATAAAAATTTAATGCAAAATCACTCATAAATTTTATTCTCCATTACAATTTCATAATCATCTATTTGTTCTATTCTCGACGCATTTATAATAAAACCACACATCGATAAAGTAAAAATCATTGAAGAACCACCAGAAGAAAAAAACGGAAGTGGTACACCTGTAGATGGTAAAACACCACCTACAACTCCAATATTTAATAAGGATTGAAGAGTAATGACAGAAGCAAATCCGAATGATACAATCGCTGCAAATCTATTACCACACGACATAGAAATTTTTAATGCGCGATATGCAAACATACCTAATAATACTAAATAAATTATTACACCCATAAATCCCATAGCTTCTGTCCAACCAGCAAAAATATAATCCGATTGAATCTCCGGAATATTATTAATTTTTGTCAAACCAGAACCAATTCCTTGACCCCAAAAACCACCAGCAGAAATAGCTTTTTTTGCATTATTTAACTGATAATTTAAAGATTGTTGATAAGCATCTTGGGCAAAAAAACCTATAAGTCGATTTACTCTATAAGGCTTTAACAATATCATTAGAGCTACAGATGGTAACCCCAACCCTGCACAAGGGATAAACCAAGATAATTTTGCTCCTGTAATAAAAAAAAGAATCAACCCAATAATAAAGACAAACAATCCTGTAGAAAAATCTTGTTGTGCAAAAATAACAATAGTAAAAAACATTAATCCCAAAAATGCAGGAAGAACAGTTCTTTCCTCTTTTGGTAATTCTTCATTTTTATCAAACAAATTTGCTAAAAAAAGAACAATAGCAAATTTTGCTGCTTCAGAAGGTTGAAAAGTAGAAAAATAAGGCAATTTTATCCATCTTCTAGCACCATTACGTTCCAAACCTACAACAGGTAAAAAAGTCATAAGACATAAAATTAAAGCCCCAAAAACAATAAATGGTAATAACTTTCTAACTTTATTCATACTTGTCCAAGAGAAAAATAATAATCCAAAAAAACCTATCAAAGAACTTATTAATTGTCTCTGAACAAAGTGAAATGAATTGTTAAATGCTCTTTCACCATATCCAGCTGAACTAAAATATAGAGTAATAATGCCTAATCCCCACAACAAAAATGTTAATATAACAAAAGTTGAGTCACATTTTTTATAAGTACAAGAAGGTCTATCAGCAAAAAAAACAAAATTACTTTTCATTACACTTACCTTCTTTTTGTAAAATAGGAACTAATCTTCCAAGATTTAAACCATGAGAAGCTTTTATTAAAATAAATGCACCCTTATCAAAAGTATTAATAATATCTTCTGATATATTGCAAATATCTTCATCTTTAAAGTTCTCATAATATAAAACTTCCGTGTTTTTGTTTTCACACAATTTTTTAGCTTCTTGATATCCAATGTAACTTTCTTTTCCTACAAAAATAATCATATTTACATTTTGAGAACAAGCAATTTCACCGATTTTTTTATGAGCACGACATGATTCATCACCTAATTCAAGCATATCGCCTAAAACATAAACTTTAGCAGTATTTATATTTAATTCATTAGAAAACTCTATAGCCTTCTCCATTGAATCAGGATTTGCATTATAACAATCTTCAAGAATTATATACTTTCCTTTTATGATATGACTTCGTTTATCTAATGATTGTAATGATTCAATACCTTTTTTTATTTGATCTGGAGAAATACTCAAGCATTGAGCCAATTCAACAGCTGCTAAAGTATTTAGATAATTGTAATGTCCTGGAAGTGAAAGATGGATTTCTACATCATTTATTTTAAAATTGGTACCATTAATACCATTATCATTTATAAATTTTATACCATTTTCCTCAATGTCAAACCCATAGAAAATCTTTTTTCCTTTTATACCCCGTGACAAAAATTTAGCAAATTTATCATCACTAGGAATTATTGCCACTCCATTTTTATTTATAAAGTTAAAAACATTCTTTTTCTCAATTGCAATATTTTTCTGACTTCCTAACAAACCTATATGTGCTGTTCCTATATTTGTAATAATTCCATAATTAGGTTTTAAAACATTACAAATTTCTTTAATTTCGTTTTTTCTATTCATTCCCATTTCAAATATGCCAACTTGATGTTCTTTACGAATTTCAAATACTGACAATGGCAAACCTGTTTCAGAGTTTAAATTTCCTTTATTGCAAATAACATTATATTTTTGCTTTAAAATAGAAACAGCAATTTCTTTAGTTGTAGTTTTTCCACTAGATCCTGTAACAGCAATCTTTATTAAATTTGGAAATTTAGATACATACTTCATGGCAATCTTCTGCAATGCCATCAAAGTATTATTTACTAAGATAAAAGCAACATTTTTATTTTCATTTGCTAATTTTTCATATAATTCTGCATTTTTCTTAAAAACATGCTTACAAACAAAAATAACAGATGCCCCACTTTTTATACTCGGAATTATATAATTATGACCATCTTGATATTCTCCAATTAAAGGTACAAATAAACTATTCTTTTTAACATTACGACTATCTGTTACAACAGAATCAAAATAAAATGAATCAGATATAAAAGAATCACCAATAATAGAACCTTTAACAGAATCTAATAATTCGGCTAAATTTAAAAGAGAATTATTTATATTTTTTACTGCGTAATCATTCATTTTTATTTTCCTTTTATCTCTACACGAACAATATCTTCTGTATCAGCTTTGTGCATCCCCAATTCTTCTTCAGCAATTTTTTCTATTCTGTCAGAACCAGAAAGAACACTAATATCAGAAATTAACTTTCTATTTTCTTCCACAAGTTCAACTTGTTTTTTTTCCAATTCTTTTACTTCTGATTTTAATGTTTTATATTTATGCACCTGCATAGTTTGCAAAACCAACAACAAAGGAATAAGCAATGCAATAAAATAAACTAACACAGAACTTATAAAATTCTTTTTTTTCATTTACATAGCCTCCTGTTCAATTAGATTTAAATGAGACTTTGTTGCATCTTTTATTTTTCTAACAACACGCAATTTTGCACTTCGACTTGGGGAATTTTCTTTTATTTCTTCAGTAGAAGGTTCAATAGGTTTTCTTGTTAATATTTCAGCACATGGCGAACCACCACAAGAACATATCGCTTGTTCTGGTGGACAAACGCATTGTTTTCCTAAATTACGGAAATAATTTTTAACAATCCTATCTTCAAGAGAATGAAATGTTATTACACCTAATTTTCCACCATCTTTAAGGACATTAAACGCATTATGTAAAGCTTCTGGCAATCTTCTTAATTCACTATTAACAGCAATTCTAAGTGCCTGAAAAGTTCTTGTTGCAGGATGAATTTGTCCGTATCTATAACTTGCAGGAACGCAATTCCAAATAATATCAGCCAACGCTTTTGAAGAGACAATTTTTCCATTTACACGAGATTCTACAATAGCTTTTGCTATTCGACGACTGAATTTTTCATCGCTATACAAATAAATTATATTTGCAAGTTCATCTTCTCGTAAATTATTTACAATATCAGCGGCAGTCTCACCCTCTGAAAAATTTAATCTCATATCAAGAGGTTCGTCATATCTAAAAGAAAAACCTCTTCCTGACTGTTCATAATGATAAACACTAATTCCTAAATCAAACAAAATTAAATTTGGACGTTCTGAAGTCATATCAAAATTTTTATAAAAATTGTTAAACCAACCGTTATAAAAATTCATTCTACTTCCAAAAGGAGCTAAACGTTCTTTCGCTTTTGCCTGAATATTTTTATCTGCATCGAGACCTAATATATGTAGGTTTGGAAATTTTAATAAAAAAGCGTTAGAATGCCCACCTTCTCCAAGCGTAGAGTCAATCATAAATGCATTGTTTTCAAATAATTCTCCCTCAGGGGACAACCATTCAAGGCACTCATTCAAAAGTACCGGAGTGTGAACAATTTCCAACTTCTTCTATCCTTACAACATTTTTTAATTAAAAGCTAATTTCACTTAAAGCTTCAGCAGCATCCTTTAGAGATTCCTCATTTTCTAAAAGATAATTACTATAAGTTTCAAGATCCCAAAGCTCTATATACTTATTAATACCAAGAATTACACAATCCTTAGTTAAATTTGCATATTCACGCAAACTTTGTGGGATAGAAAGGCGCCCAGACTTATCTAATTCAATTTCCTGAGCTGGAGCAATAAGACTTCTAAGAACAAGCCTATTTTGTTTATTAAATGGCGAAGCTGTATCCATTATTTTTGAAGATAATTTCGCCCATTCATCAACAGTATAAAGCCATAAACAACGATCAAAAGACTGAGTAACAATCAGAGTTGTTTTTTCATTATTTGAAAAAAGCTCGTTACGTAACTTTACAGGAAAAAGAATTCTCCCTTTTTCATCAAGCGTGTTACGATACTCACCTGTTAACAGTTTCATCTCCACAATTTACCACTTTACTCCACTTTTTCCCACTTAATTATCATTTTAACGATAAAATTCATAAAGTCAATAAAAAAAAAGACGATAATATAATTTTTTGGATTAATTTTGCAAATAAAAAAAATAATCAAAATAATAGGCAAGAATAATGATAAATACTTACAACGAAACTTCATTACATAAAAAAATAAAAGAAATTTACGCCACACAGTTCAACGGAAAAACAGAACAAAAAATTAACAATTATATTTACGATGTAATCACGGAAGATAATAGTATTATAGAAATACAAACAAGTAATATTTCTGCGTTAAAGAAAAAAATAGAATTTTGTATAAAAAATGATTTTAAAATAAAGATAGTTCACCCAATTATAGAGGAAAAATACATAGAGTTATACAATAAGGAAGGCATTTTAATTTCAAGACGAAAAAGCCCAAAGAAAGAAAATATTTACTCAATTTTAAGAAAACTCACAGGTATATACAATTTTTTATTAAATCAAAATTTCACTTTAGAAGTTATATTTGTTTCTATTGTGGAAAAACGATTACAAACAAAAGAAAAATCACAATTAAAAAATAAAAGTCGAAAATATTTAAAAAATTGGATTCCTATAGACAAATTATTAATTTCTGTAAACTCAAAACGAACTTTACAAAGCTATTATGACTATAAAACACTACTTCCTTTGGCATTAAAATCACCTTTTACATCTCAACAATTAAAAAAAGAACTACAAAAAGAAGTTAATAAAACAACAGAAAATACATATACGATTTTAATATGGATGCTCAAAAAACTTGAAATAATTTCCGAGATAGGAAAACAAGGCAGAAACAAACTGTATCAAATAAATTAAAAAAAGGTGCCAAAAGAAAAACTTTCAGCACCTTTTAAAGTTTTCAGTAAAAAACTAAAGATTACCAATCATCATTCATATCATCTTCATCACGGTTTTCAACATCATAAAGATCTGTAACTGCACGAAGATCATCAAAATAGATATAGTACTGACCACGAGCCAACATTGGATTACAATCAATTCTAAAACCTAAAATGCGAAGACCTGGTCTAACTCCATCATAAGCACTCTGCTGAATAATTCCATGTTCTCCATCTGGAGTTGGAGGAATTGCAACAGTAAGTTTTTTCCAACCACTGAACCCTAAATTTCCGAGGAAAAGTTCAAAATTATTTCCGTAATAATCCTGAACTAACAAAAACATCTCATGAGCCATGTTACGACCAGCAACCCAAACAGAAACAGTTTTTGTTACACCTTCAATTGGAATCGGACGAGTTGACTTAATATAAAATGAATTTACCCCTCTACGGAAGAATTCAACTTTAGCACCTAAAACTTTTGAATCTTCAGCTTCTTCGTCACCTTTTAAAGGTTCTTTCATAGCAGGACTACCTTCAAAAAGACGAGATGAAATTACACCGTAATCAGGAGAAATATGAGAATTCCATGATCCTTCAATCTCAAATCTATCAACAGAAACCTCTCTCAAGGCCTGCTTAGCAGAATCAGCACCAATAACTGTTGGATCTGGTTCAGAAAGACTAGAAGTCTGAGCAAAAACCATTCCGAATGTAGCAAAAGCTAGAACAACAGATAAAACTTTTTTCATTATTTTGCCTCGCTTACAGAATTACTTGAATTTGATTTTGAAGAAGAATCGCCAAAATCTATATCTTTAAGTTCGTAACCATCAAAAATATTACTTAATGTATTAGTTGTATATTTCAACTGATCAAAGAAGATATTAAAATCATCAACATATTCATCAGGATCTGTGCGAACACGGAAACCTACAAATGTTAAAGATGTAGGACCACTTCGAAGTCTTGAATGTTGACGAATATAAGTTGGCATACTTACAATAACATTTCTCCAACCTTCAAAAGCAAGATTTCCTGCAGGAAGTGTATGAACACGACCATCAGCATCTCTAACCAAAAGATCAACAAAATAAAGATAGTTAGCACCCCAAACCCAAAAATCAATCTGAGTTACTGTACCCAAAAATGGAATTTCGTATGCTTTTCCATCTTTTTCAGGATAAACTTCAAACCAGTTTTCACCTTTACGCAAATAACTAGTCTTAACACCAAGAACTTTAGGAGTTGAATCTTTATCTTTATTCAAAACCTTAAGAGAATTTGGCTGTCCTTCAAAATAACTCATTTTTGGAAAACCGTTCTCACTGTCAATAAAACGACTAGTATTAATGTTCCAAGACCATTCGTATTCTCCTTTATCATCGAAATTATCAATGATAAAAGTTTCTACAGCTCTGCTACTTGGCTGTGCAAATACAGGCACACCCAAAACAAGCAAAAAAGCAAGACTAGTCAACAAAACCATGCCTTTTTTCATTCTGAAAACTCCTTATATTTGTGTAAAAACACTTTTTTTTAGTTATCGGTAAAATTATTCAAAATAATTATATAACATTTTGATTATATTTTCCTCTTTCTTCTTTGTCAAACTCTTTATTTATATTTTAATTATAATTGTAATTAAACTTGATTTTATCAACTTTAATGAGCATAATTATTATAGAAATTTATATTTTTAATATCAAAACACAAGGGAGAATAAAAAAATGACTAACTACAAAGATCTTGGATTAGTAAACACAAAGGATTTATTCGAAAAAGCAATAAAGGGAGGCTATGCAATTCCTGCTTACAATTTTAATAACATGGAACAGTTACAAGCTATAATCCAAGCATGTGTAGAAACGAAATCTCCTGTTATACTTCAAGTTTCAAACGGAGCAAGAAAGTATGCAGATAAATTTTTCTTAAGAAATATGGCAAAAGCAGCGGTAGAATACGCACATGAATTAGGTTATGACATTCCGATTGTTTTACACCTTGATCACGGAAATTCTTACGAACTATGTGTAGATTGTATAGAAAACGGATTTTCTTCAGTAATGATTGACGGAAGTTCTTTACCTTACGACGAAAATGTCGCATTGACAAAAAAAGTATGTGACTATGCTCATAAACATGGAGTAACTGTAGAAGGAGAATTAGGAGTTTTGGCAGGTGTAGAAGACGAAGTAAGTGCAGCAGAAAGTCACTACACAAAACCTGAAGAAGTTCAGGATTTTGTTTCTAAAACAGGAGTTGATTCATTAGCAATATCTATTGGAACAAGTCACGGACGTTGTAAATTTACACCAGAGCAATGTACAAGAAATGAAGACGGAGTATTGATTCCTCCACCACTAGCCTTTGATATTCTTGAGGAAATAGAAAAAAAATTACCAGGATTCCCAATTGTATTACACGGTTCATCTTCTGTTCCTGTTGAATATGTAAAAATGATAGAACAATATGGTGGAAAAATTCCAGATTCAGTTGGTATCCCAGAAGAACAATTAAGAAAAGCAGCAAAATCAGCTGTTTGTAAAATAAATATCGATTCAGATGGAAGACTTGCTATGACTGCGCTTGTAAGAAAAACCTTAGCAGAAAATCCAGAAGAGTTTGACCCAAGAAAGTTTTTAGGTCCTGCTAGAGATGAATTGAAAAAAATGTATGCTCATAAAAATAAAAATGTTTTAGGTTCTGCTGGAAAAGCTTAATAACTTCTAACAAAAAAAACGAACTACCTAAGTAGTTCGTTTTTTTTTGATTATTTAGTTTTAAAAACTCTTTTTAACTCATTCAACCAATATTCTGGACTAAATCGCCTAGTCTTTGTGGCAACATACAAAACATAAATAATTGACAATACAAACCATATAAAAAAATTATAGGAATAAAACCACATGGCCTCAATAAAAAATGGAAATAATGATTCAACTAAAAGTAAAATTCCAAACAAAACAACCTTATAGGATTTATTTATAACACATTCATATATGTTCTTTATTTCAAAAAAAATAATATATACACAAGAAACACACAAAATAGGCTTTATAAAAGCAATAAAAAAAGAATCCGAATTATAACTCATAATTTTAAACGGCATATAAACAGCATAAAACGGAACTATAAAAATAAAATATGTATTAACTCGATCCACCCAAGAATCTTTAGAAAAAAGAATATAGAAAAAATAAAACAAAGATGGAACAATAATCAGTGAAAACCAATATCTCAAGGAATACAAGAGAATATTTTCACCAAAATAAGAACTTTCAAAAACAAAGAAAGCATCTATACCACAAACTATAATAGCCAAAACAAAAGAAAAAATAGGAACAAGCATTCGTTCTTTTATGTAATTCAGTTGTTCAGTATTTTTTATTGCTATACTCAAATAATATAAAACTAGAATTGGAAAAATAAAAAAAGAAAATAAATACATTGTAAAAAAATATCACGAACAATCATTTGAAACAAGTAGCAAAGTTGTGTAAATACTTAATTTATAAGCAAAGAGACTAGACACATTCATTTTATTTTTGTTATTATCAAAGACATACTTTTTAATAGTGTTTTATAAACACAAGGAGGAACGTTGGCAGACGTAAAAGGTTTACGGATTAACGAACAAATCCGTGTACGCGAGGTTAGGTTGATTGATGAAGAAGGTGGACAGAATGGTATTATACCAACAAGAGAAGCCTTAGAAATAGCAAAAGATAGAGACCTAGACCTTGTAGAAGTCTCACCTAACGCAAATCCACCGGTTTGTAAAATTCTTGATTACGGAAAGTATAGGTTCGAACAAGAAAAAAGACTCCGTGATTCTCGCAAGAACCAAAAAGTCCTTAAAATCAAAGAAATCAGAATGCAACCAAAGATTGGTTCAGGAGATTTGGATACAAAGGCAAAACATGTTCAGGAATTTCTAAACGAAGGTGATAAAGTAAAAGTTACTATCCGTTTCCGTGGTAGAGAACTTGCACACACAGAATTAGGATACGATGTACTGAACGAAGTATTGAAAAGGCTTCAAGAAGGTTCATATGCAATTGAAAAACCTGCTGCAATGGAAGGTAGATTCATGTCAATGACCTTAAATTCAAAAGCCAAATAAGGAATGAGGTAAAGAAAATGCCTAAAATGAAGACAAAAAAATCCTCTGCCAAACGTTTTTCACTCACTGGCACAGGTAAAGTAAAGTACAAGAAGATGAATCTTCGTCATATTTTGACAAAGAAATCTTCAAAGCGTAAGATGCATCTCCGTGGTGCAGGAATCCTTTCAGAAGATTCAGCAGCAAGAATCCGTAAGCAACAGCTTCCATACGGTTAATCAATAGGAGAATAAGATGTCTAGAGCAGTAGATGGAACAAAACGTAATAATCGCCGTGCAAAGATCCTTAAATTAGCAAAAGGATTTACTGGTCGTCGCGGAACAAACTATAAGGCAGCAAAAGATGCTGTAACAAAAGCACTTCGTCATGCATATGTTGACCGTCGTGATCGTAAAGGTGACTTCCGTCAGTTATGGATTGCTCGTATTAATGCAGCAGTTCGTGATGAAGGTCTTTCTTATTCACGCTTTATCGATGGTTTAACAAAAGCTGGTGTAGCTCTTAATCGTAAAGCACTTTCTAATATGGCTATTGAGGATCCAGTAGCATTCAAAGCTGTAGTAGAAGTAGCAAAGAAAGCATTAAAGGCATAAAATATGATTTCACTCGATCAAGTTCTTCTTTTAGAGCAAAAGGTTGAAAATGCTGTTGCAAAAATTGCACAGCTTAATGCAGAAAATGCTGCTTTACGTAGAAAATGCGTAGAGCTCACAAATGCACTTTCAGCAAAAACGGAGCAATTTTCTTCTTTTAAATCTGATCAGAACAAAATCGAGGAAGGCATATTAAAGGCTTTAGAAAGATTAAATACTGTAGAAAATGCAGTACATTCAGAAGTAACATCTTCAACAATCGAAAATGTTACTTCTGATACAACAAATCAACTTTTTCAAGAAGATTATAATACAGATAATACTTCCTTCCAAAATCAAATCTTAGAACAAGAAACTTCAACAGAAAATAACTTTGAAGATATTCCGTTAAATGACTTCCAAAATGATGTTATTGAAGATGAAGAATTTCCCACAGATTCTCCAATAGAGTCAACAGGCGAAACTTCTAGCCAAGCACAGTTTGATATATTTTAGACAGGTAATGCTATGGGAACTTTGCAAATCAATGTTCTCGGAACTTGTTTTTCTATAAAAGCAAGCGAAGATGATGAATATCTAAAAAATTTACTTAATTATTACTCAAAGATTGTTTCAGAAATTGAAAATAGTCATATGCTTAGCAATCAATTACATGTATCGATTTTAGCAGGAATTATGCTCTGCGATGAATTATACAAAGAAAAATCAAAAAATGTTTTAAATGCAGAAAAAAATTCAAATAAAACTAGTATTGAAATAGAAAAAAAAACAAAGGAAATGATTTCTAAATTAGAATCCGTTTTAAAAAATGAGTTATAGTTTTAAAATATGGATAGACGCTGATTCTTGTCCAAAAGAAGTTCGCAACTTTATAATCGACTATGCAAAATTAAAGGACTTAACTGTATATTTTGTTGCAAATAGAGATATTTCACATCCAAAAAATGACTCAAGATTTTCTATGATTATTTGTGAAAAAACAGAAGGTTCCACCGACAATTATATACTTTCAAATGCAACTACGAAGGATATAGTTATTACGAGGGATATTCCATTTGCAGAAAAATTAACACAATTACAAATCACAGTTATGAACGACAGAGGTTTTTTATTTACAAAAGATAATATAAAAGAAAAACTTTCCGAAAGAAATTTTAATTTAAACTTATCATTCTTGGGATTAAATGAAGGCAAAAAAAATTCATATGGACAAAAAGAATACAAAAAATTTACAGATACATTTGACAGAATTATCTCACAAATGATTGTAAACGAAATATATAGTAAAAAAAGTAATTAATCGTTAGTATTGTCCCAAACTGCATTAATAGCACATATACGATCCTTTACCTGCATAAATGCCATCACAACCTCTGGATCAAATTGAGTTCCAGATTGATTTTGAATTTCTTGAAAGGAATCTTCTATTGACCAAGCAGATTTATACACCCTTTTATGACTTAATGCATCAAATACATCAGCAAGTGCAACAATACGTGCTGCCAAAGGAATTTCATCACCTCTTAAAGGTTCTGCTAACGGAACAGGTTCCCCTACTTCATATTTTTTATAATCTAATTTACCTGGATAACCTTTATTACTACCATCCCACCATTCGTGATGATATAAAGTTACATCTCTACACATTTCATCCATACTTGACTCAGGTTCTGTAAACAACAACGCTCCAATACAAGTATGACTCTTCATAATATTTCTTTCTTCATCAGTAAAACGTGGAGTTTCTTTTTTTAATATAACATCAGAAACACCAATTTTACCAAAATCATGACATTTAGCAGCTATCTTTAAATTATCTCTAAATTTTTGTTGCTCATAATTTGGAATACCATGATTTGCAGCCCATCGATCATAGATTTCAAGAGAAAA
This sequence comes from Treponema sp., assembly GCA_017938365.1. Lineage (GTDB taxonomy): Bacteria > Spirochaetota > Spirochaetia > Treponematales > Treponemataceae > Treponema_D. Next base: position 25,003 of record JAGBBT010000109.1, on the reverse strand, counting down.
AGATGAAACTCTCTCTACATGATAAAAAGTTTCCTTTGGATCTCTAAATTCTGCCATGCGTTGCATTCTTTTTATCATATTGGAAGTTAAATATGCATGTTCTAATGCTTGAGTTGCATTTGTCGCAAAATGAGTGATATATAATTCGGCATCGGAATCAAAACTTACAACTTCACCTTGCTCATTTTGTGCATTTATTATTTGTAAAACACCCAAAACTCTTCCATTTGCCATTTTTAATGGTAACGTAAGCATAGACTTTGATCGATAACCTGTTGTCATATCAGTGGTTTTATTAAAAGAATAAGGAACTGTATCAGGAAGATTATACACATCTTCAATATTTAGTACTTTTCCTGTAGACACACAATATCCAGCAATTGACTTTTGATTAATAGGAAAAGAGAAAGAAACATACGGAAGCTTTGTTCCAGGAGCTAACCCTCTAAGTTGAGTATCATTCTGAGCATATTTTATTTTTAAGTTATTATCATCAACAACATAAATAGATCCAGCATCTGCACGCACAATTCCTCGAGATTCTGTTAAAATACGCTCAAGAAGAACATCCAAATCCTGAATTTCATTAAGCATACGCTCCATTTCTATAATGGTTTGAAGTTTTTTTTCTCTAGTTACATTACTCATCAAAACATATCCTTATAAAAGCACATAAACATTTTAACTCATTAAAACTGAATAGTCTACTTTTTTAGTTAATTAAGATTTATATAAAAGATTATTCTTTTTATGAATTAAAGAAAAATATAAAGGCCCCGCACCATTTTGCACATCTGGTAAAATATGATAACCATATAAGTTTTTCTCTCCCTCAGGAAGTACTGCATTTGTAAATTCGGAACAATCAGAAGAGATAACAGGATCTAAAATTTCAACATCATCAAATTTCTTTATTAACTTAGAAACAATCATATCATTTTCAATTGGATCTAATGCACAAGTAGAATAAACTAAATATCCATCAGGATTTAACATTCTATAGGCGGAAGATAATAAAGCCCATTGAGAAACTGCAATTGTTTTTATACGCGATGGAGACCATTCTTTTAAGTATTTTTCATCTGTTAAAACATGGCGTTCTGAAGAACATGGAGCATCCAATAAAATTCTATCAAATCGATTACTTTCTGATAAACACAATTTTGCACCGTCTTTGCATATTGTTATAACACGATTCTTTATATACTCAGGCAGACAATTTTCTACAGAATGAGCTAACCTATTTTTTCTTTCTGGAGACCTTTCATTTGAAATTAAAGTTGCATCTGCATCCATACAAGAAGCAAGTACGATTGTTTTTCCACCTGGAGCCGCACACATATCTAATATATTTTTTGCTCCCTTCAACGGTAAAGCAAGTGCAGCACGAACAGATCCTGTATCAAGAAAATAAGATTCTTTCCCCTTAACATTATACTCAGCATAATCAGGTTTTAATAAAAGAGCAGATTTTAATCCTTCCCATCTATTTTTGTACAATTCTCCATAATACACATCAAAACCCATTGCACCTTTTAATTTTTTACTCAAATCATTCTGTTTCATAAAAAACCTCAGTACCTTTTTTAAAAGAATTATTAAAATGTTCCGAATCAAAATCCATTAAAAAATCAGAAACTTTAACTTTAAACGACGGTCTTTTATTTTCAGAAATAGGAACTAACATTAAAAGACCTGCTTTAATTTTGTATTTTATAATATTAAAAACAGCTGAATCAATTTTATTTGAAAAAACAGAATCTTCTGCGGCCCTTTTTAATAATATTCCACCTACTTCAGCAAATCGCTTTTCACTTAGCATAATACAATCAACACCTGCTTCAATAGCTTTTACTACAGCAATATCTGAAGAATACCCATTATCAGCAAGAGCACTCATAAAAATATCATCAGAAAAAATAATCCCATCAAATTTTAATTTATTTCTCAGATATTCAGTAACCCAATACTCTGAAAAACATGATGGCATTGCTTTGTAGTTTTCTACAGAATTATCTGTAATATTAACAATCGCATGACTTAACAAAACACAAGATGATTTATTTAATAATACTTCAAAAGGTTTTAAATAAAAATCTGAGTTTTTTTGATTAATAAATAATTGTGGAAGTCCAGTATGGGGATCTACATTAGAATTTCCAGGAAAATGTTTTAATACAGTTGCAATTCCATGACTTTCATATGAATTTATCGAAATTTCACCATATTTTTTTACATCATCTAAAGTTCCAAAAGTTCTAGTATCTAGGAATTTTTCATTAAATGAATCGGAAACTTCAACAACAGGTGCTAAATTCATATTAATACCAAGTAATTTTAATTGTTCTGCTTGAAAATCATACAAAGCTTTAGCTTGTTTTTCTGAAAAGTTTTCTGCAATCCATTTTTGCGAAGGTAATTTTGAAGTTAATTTTCGTAAACGATTAACATCACCACCTTCTTGATCAATAGCTATGTACGGAGGGGGATTATTATTCTCTTTATAAAAGGAATGAATTGATTTTATGAAGTTAAACAATTGTTCAGGAGTATCACCAATATTATAAGAAAACAATATGCACCCTCCAGGAACAAGAGGAACTCCTTCTCTTCTGTTTCCGTATAAAGCTCCTGTTTTTTCTACATTATAAAAATTTTTATTTCCTTCAATGTTAACTAAAAATAACTGAGAAATCTTAACTTCGTCAGAAAGAGTATTTATATACTCTTTTATGGCACTATTCTTTGCTACTAAAATCGCATTTTCTTTTTTTTCAGAACTAGAGCATGAAATTAAAGAAGCTAAAAATACTATACAACACAATATTCTAAACATTCTTTGATTATATCAGTAAATCGTTATAAAATGGAATAATGAGAAATGTAACCATAATCACCGGTGCAAGTTCAGGATTAGGAAAAGAATTTGCAAAACATCTTTACAGTATATTTATAAAAGAACCCATTAATAGAGAAATTTGGCTTATTGCTCGCTCAGAAAATAATCTATTAACTGTAAAATCAGATTTAAATAATACAGATTTTCTAAAAATAAGAATCTTTGCTATTGATATATCAGGTACTCAAGGTTCTCTAAAATTTAAAAATTTAATCGAAGAAGAAAATAAAAAGTCAGAATTTAAAATTGAATATTTAATTAATAATGCTGGTTTTGGAACTTACGGACCATTTGAAGAAACACCAACTGAAAAAGAAATGGAAATGATAGAATTAAACTGTGTTTCACTAACAGGAATATGTTCTTATTCACTACCATACTTAAAAAGAAACAGTAATATTATAAATGTATCCTCCTTAGCAGCTTTTATGCCTTTAGGAAATTTTGCAGTTTACGCAGCAAGCAAATCATATGTTTTATCATTTACAATTGCTTTAGCTTCTGAATTAAAAGACAAAGGAATAAAAGTGAGTGCATTATGTCCAGGATCAGTAAGTACAAATTTTGCAAATATAGCATCAAATGGTGCTAGAAAGGAAGTTTTGCACGGAAAAGATCCTAAAAAAGTTGTAAAACACTGTATAAAAAAAGCAAAGAAAGGAAAAATAATTATACTTTGGGCAACAAAATGGAAAATAACAGCTTTTTTTAGTAGAGTAATAGGAAGATATTTAGTAGCAAGGTACACATATTTATATAATAAACGACCTTATTTAAAATAACACATTTGACTAAAGACAGTCTAAATCTTAAAATACAAACATTAGAAAGTCGGATTTTATCACTTATGAAGTTGGTAAACGCTGAAGAAAAACTTTCGAATTTTTTAACTTAAAGTTTATACAAAGGAAGGAAAACTTATGGCTCAAAAAATTGAGAACAGCACAATCAACAGCGCATTATTTACAGACTTTTATGAATTGACAATGGCACAAGGCTATTGGAAAAATAACATGAATCACGATGTCGTTTTTGATGTTTTTTTTAGAAGACAACCTTTTAATGGAGGTTTCTCTGTTTTTGCAGGTTTAGATACTTTGCTTGATGCTATTACAGATTTTACATTTAGTTCAGAAGATATAGAATATTTAAAATTACAAAATATTTTTGATGATGAATTTTTAAATTATTTGAAAGATTTTAGATTCAATGGAACAATATATGCATTTGAAGAAGGATCTATTGTTTTTCCACAAGAACCTGTTTTACGAATCCATGCAAATCTAATTGAAGCACAAATTGTTGAAGGTTTGGTACTAAACCACATAAACTTTCAGTCACTTATCGCAACCAAAACTGCGAGAATTTGGCTCGCAAGCAAAAAAAGTTCAATTATGGAATTTGGACTCAGAAGAGCTCAAGGAAATGATGGAGCAATGAGTGCTACTAGAGCAGCTTTTATCGGAGGTGCTGCAGGAACAAGTAATACACTTGCAGGAAAATTATATGATATTCCTGTAATGGGTACTATGGCCCATTCATGGATAATGGCTTTTCCTTCTGAATTAGAAGCTTTTGAAGCATATGCAAAACTTTATCCTACAAAAGCAATCTTTTTGATTGATACTTATGACACCCTTCGTTCTGGGATAAAAAATGCAATAACAGTAGGAGCTAAGTTAGTAGAAAAAGGATACAATTTTGGAGTTCGATTAGATTCTGGAGATATATCATACCTAACAACAGAAGTTAGAAAAGAATTAGATAAAGCAGGTTTCCCTCAGGCAACTATTACAGTATCTAATGAACTAACAGAAGAAATTATAGAAACTCTAGTCCAAAACAATACACCAATAAATAGCTGGGGTGTGGGAACCCATATGGTTACAGGTGGTAACGAAGCATCTTTCACAGGTGTATATAAATTGGCAGCACGTTATGATAAAAATACAAACAAAAATATTCCAGCTATGAAGTTTAGTGATAACCCAGAAAAAAACACTAACCCAGGTATAAAAAATGTATTTAGATTATATGATGATAACGGATATGCAAAAGCAGATATTATTGCACTAGAAGAAGAAATAATACAACCAAATACAGAACATAGATATTATCATCCTATGATTGATTACAGACAATTTACCTTTAGTGCATCAAAAGTAGAATCTATGCTACATAAAGTCGTAGAAAACGGTAACAGAATAACACCTAAAATAAAAACAGGTGAAATCTTAAGAAAAGCCCATTCAACAATGCAAAAACAGTTAGAATCATTTGATTCTTCATATAAAAGAATTTTAAATCCTCATATTTATAAAGTATCACTTACAGAAAAATTAAAAGAACTAAAAATGGATTTCATAAATAAATGCATTAAATAAAACAATATCGAACAGCGAAACTGTTATTTCTAAAATTTCTAACTTTACAAATAACAGTTTCGGTATCCCCCCCCCTCAAAAAAAACTATCGTAAACAAACTACACTATGAATCAGCTGATTTTATATTGATAAATACATTTATTTTTTTTAATGTATCAAAACCCCAAATATACCACCAGCCAAAACAATAAATAGAGGATGCACTTTAGTTTTACTAAGCACGGTGAATCCTAATATATAAAAAATCATATGAGGAATATTTATTAAATTTTTCCAAGTTTGAACACTTGCAAACGAGGATAAAGATTCTGGAACATTTAAAATTGCAAGAACGAATATTTTTATTGCAGCAACAGCAATTACTCCTGTCACCGCAGGTCTCAAAGTTGAAAACCCAGCTTTTACACCAGCCCTATCTGAAAATTTTGCAAAAAATTTTGTAATTAGCAGTATACAAATTATTGATGGCATTACTTGACCTAAGGTTGTTATTAAGCCACCTCCAACACCATAAAGTTCTGTACCTAAATATGTTGCCATATTTATTCCTAATGGACCTGGAGTTGATTCAGATATAGCAACCATATTGTAAAATAATTCCGTGGACAATAAGTTATATTTTTCAACTAATAATTGCTGCATAATTGTAATAGCAACAATTCCTCCGCCTATAGTTATAAGACCGATATAAAAGAATATACAAAACAAAAAAAACAAAGAAACTTTAGAAGTTTCAGAACTATAATGATTTAACACATTATTTTCTGATAAATCTGAAGAATTAATCACTTCAGTATTTACAATTTCTGTATTATTTTCAGAAATACTATTTTTTTCATATTTTAAATACCTAACGCCAACAAAAGAAATAACTAATAGTATTCCAAATATTATTACACCAGTTTTTTTGTAATCTCCTTTAAAAGCACCTATAAGAACACCTACATAAGAACTAAAAATAATAACCCAAACAGTATCAACCTTAAAAAAATAAATAGATACAAAAGCTGAAAGAAATAAGATTACTCCTAAAACATTCTTCACAGATTTTTTTACAAGTTTCCATACAGCATTTGTTAAAAGAGCCGCAACCGATACATTAATACCAATCAAAGCACATTGAACCCAAGTCAATGAAGAAAAATTACTAATAAATTTTGCAATAATAGTAATTATTATCAAGGAAGGAGAAACCATTCCTAATGTACCTACAATACCACCTATAACTCCTGCAAGTTTATTACCAATAAAAGTTGCAACATTTACGGCAATTATACCAGGTGTACTTTGACCTATTGCAAACCAATCCAATAATTCTTCGCTACTAGTCCAATTTTTCCTATCAACTAGCTCCCTTTCTAAAATTGGTAACATTGCAATTCCACCACCAAAAGTACAAATACCTATTTTAAATAAAGTGATGTATAATTCCCATAACAGTCCTAATTTATTTTTCATACAAACCTCTTTTTATAAATATCATCTTGCATAAAGCATATTTAATTCTTTTAATTCTTCTTTTGTTTCTTCTGCCCACTGACCATAAAGCATTTCTTTAGACATTCGCCAACTCCAATTTGAGCCACTAGTACTAGGCATATTCATTCTGCCAGAACTATCAACACAATAAATATCTTGTAATGGAACAATAGCAAAATCAGCAACAGATGAAAAACATATTTTAACAAGTTGACGACATAATTCACCACAGTGTCTTAAGTTAGAAGCTTCTTCAAATCCTACTTTTCTACCTAAGATATAAGAAGCAACTAAACACAAACATTCTTCATTAAGAGAAAATAACATTCCTTGAGTTGTGTCATTATCATGAGTTCCTGTATAAGTAACACAATTAGAATTAGAATAATTATGTGGTAAGAAGGAATTCACTAAACATCCTTTCCATGCTTCTCCTGTATCAAATCCAAATTGAATAATTTTCATTCCAGGTAAATCACATTCATCTCTGAGAACCTTAACTTCTTCAGTAATAACACCTAAATCTTCTGCAATTAAAGGTAAATCTCCTAATTCTAAACGTATAGAATCAAAAAAATCTTTTCCTGGACCTTTTAACCATTCTCCATTTACAGCATTTTCACTTCCGTAGGGAACAGCCCAATAACTTTCAAAACCTCTAAAATGGTCAATTCTAATATAATCAACAAGTGTTAACATTTGTTTAATTCTTAAAATCCACCATTTATAACCATCTTTTTTTAATTTTTTCCAATCATATAGGGGATTTCCCCAAAGCTGTCCTGTGGGACTAAAATAATCTGGAGGAACTCCTGCTACAGCTTTCGGAACACCTTTTTTATCTAACTGAAAAAATTTCTGATTAGCCCAAACATCTGCACTATCAGGAGAAACAAAAATTGGAATATCTCCAATAATCTCTACATTTTTAGAAACTGCATAATCTTTTAATTCTAACCACTGTTTATAAGCAAAAAATTGAATTATTTTATAAGACAAAATTTCATTTTTATGAGATTTATTCCACTCTTCTACAGCAATTTCATCATGACTAGCAAGTTTTTTTGGCCAAGCTGAATTCCACATTCCTTTATTTTCATAAAAAGTTTTTATACTCATAAAAGATGCGTAATCATTTAACCAAAAACTATTTTTAGAACAAAATGACTTAAATTCTTTTTTCAGTTTTTCATCTTTTTTATTTATAAAATTCAAAGAAATTTCTTTTAGAGCGGAATTTTTCCAATAAACAACACTTCCGAAATCTACATTACCATCATCACGAATATAATCAGGAGGAATAATTTCAGAATTTTCTACAATTCCATATTCTACCAATTTGTCAAAATCAATTAATAAAGGATTTAACGCAAAAGAAGAAAATGACTGATAAGGACTATCTCCATAACCAGTAGGTCCTAAAGGAAGAACTTGCCAAAGCTTTATTTTCGATTCAGAAAGCCAATCAACAAAATCAAAGGCAGTTTTTCCAAGTGTACCAATACCTTTTGAACAAGGAAGACTTGTTGGATGCAATAAAATTCCAGATTTTCTATGTAACTTCATAGTTCGATTTTAACATATTCTATTCCATATTTTAAATATTTTCGGTATATTTTTTATATGGAAAATTTATTAAAAATTGAAGATTTAGTTGTAAATATAGAAAAAAAGCAGGTTCTCAACGGAATAAACTTAACTGTAAATTCTGGAGAAACTCATGTTCTTATGGGGCCAAATGGCGCAGGGAAATCAACACTTGGTTATTCAATAATGGGAAATTCTCGTTATACAACTACAAAAGGTAAAATATACTTTAACGGCGAAGATATTACAGAATTAGGTGCAGATAAAAGAGCCGCTAAAGGAATCTTTTTATCATTTCAAAATCCACTAGAAATTCCTGGAATTTCTCTAGAAAGTTTTATTAGAAATGCAATACAAGCTCAAACAGGAGAAAGAGTTAATCTCTTTAAATTCCAAAAAGAATTAAAAGCTATGATGGAATTATTACACATGGACGAATCATATGCTCGCAGAGATTTAAATGTAGGATTTTCTGGAGGAGAACGTAAAAAATCAGAAATTTTACAACTTCTTATGTTAAATCCTAAACTTGCAATATTAGACGAAACTGATTCTGGACTTGATGTTGACGCTGTAAGGACGGTTTCTAAAGGAATAGAAGAATATCAAAAGCGTCAAAATGGTGCGTTAATTATCATTACACATTCAACAAAAATTTTAGAAAGTTTGAATGTGAATCACGCACATGTACTTGTAAAAGGTGAAATAATAAAATCTGGGAATAATAGTCTTGTAAAAGAGATTAACGAAAACGGATTTGAGGCATTTATTAAATAAAAAAGAGTTCTACAATGTCAAAAGAAACAATAAAAATACCAAAGATAACAGATTCTCCATACGATTTTAGATACGAAGAAAATGGTTTTTATCGAAACAAAAAAGGATTAACGAAAGAAATAGTAGCTAAACTTTCAGAAGATAAAAATGATCCTGAGTGGATGAAAGAATTTCGCCAAAAATCATTACAAATATATAACAGCCTAAGTATTCCAGAATGGGGGCCTGATATTTCAGCCTTGAATATGGACGAAATTGCAACATATGTTCGTCCCAATACAAAAATGCAAGGAAAATGGGAAGATGTTCCTCAAGACATCAAAGATACATTTGAAAAGTTAGGTATCCCTGAAGCAGAAAGAACTTCTTTAGCTGGTGTAGGTGCACAATACGATTCAGAACTTGTTTATCATAACTTACAAGATGAAGTTGCAAAACAAGGTGTAATTTATACAGATTTTGAAAGTTCCTTACGAGGCGAATATGCTGATATGGTAAAGGAACATTTTATGCAATTAGTAAAACCGGAAGATCATAAATTTGCCGCGTTACATGGAGCTGTTTGGTCTGGAGGAAGTTTTGTATATGTTCCAAAAGGTGTAAAAGTTGCAATCCCGTTACAATCGTATTTTAGATTAAATGCAAAAGGCGCTGGGCAATTTGAACATACATTAATTATTGTAGATGAGGGAGCTGATTTGCACTTCATAGAAGGATGTTCAGCACCTAAATATAATGTAGCCAATTTACATGCAGGTTGTGTAGAACTTTATGTAAAAAAAGGCGCTAGGCTAAGATATTCAACTGTTGAAAATTGGTCTAAAAATATGTATAACCTAAACACAAAAAGGGCAAAAGTTGAGGAAGGAGGTTCAATTGAATGGGTATCAGGTTCTTTTGGAAGCCATGTTTCTTATCTTTATCCAGAAAGTGATTTAGTAGGAAAAGGTGCACGAGCAGAATTCACAGGAGTTACATTTGCAGGAAACGACCAAAATTTAGATACTGGTGCAAAGATGGTACATTTAGCTCCAAAAACTACAAGTGTAATAACAACTAAATCTCTATCAAAAGGTGGAGGAATCTCAACTTATAGATCTTCTATATACATAGGCAAAGATGCAAAAGGAAGCAAAGCTAGTATTAGTTGCGAAAGTCTTATGCTTGATAACATTTCAAGAAGTGATACAGTTCCAGCTATGGATATACATACTGATGATTGCGATATAGGTCATGAAGCAAAAATCGGAAGAATATCTAACGAAGCAGTATTTTATCTTATGAGCAGAGGAATAAGTGAAGAAGAAGCAAGAACTATGATTGTTTCCGGTTTTGCAAATCCTGTTAGTAAAGAATTACCATTAGAATATGCAGTAGAAATGAATAACTTAATACGATTAGAAATGAAAGGGAGTTTGTAATAATGAAAACTACTCTAAATTATACAGAATTAAACAAAATTCCATGTCTCACTTGGAATTGGTTGAAAATGAATAGAGCAAGTCTCAATACAGAAGTAGATTCCTTCCTTTCAACGGCAATGAATATTGAAGGCAATTTAAGCGATATAAAAATCTCTCAAAAAAAAGAAGATTTTGACAAAGCTCTAAAAAAATTTCCAAACACAGAGAATAAATCTCAAAAAGATTCTATATCACTTTCAGAACAAATTGGAATTAATGAAACATTATTAATAAATGTAAGTAAAAAAATCCAAGAGCCATTAATCATTCATTTCAATCTTGAAGATAAAAAAACATATTCTTCTGCACAAATTATCACCGCGGAAGAAAATTCGCAAATAACAGTTATAATTGACTACACCTCACTTCCAACAGCTGAAGGATTTCAGGCAATTCAAACAAAATTAGAAGCAAAAGCTTATTCAAAAATCCACCTAATAAAAGTTCAATTGCTAGGTCAGAATTATACGCAAATAGACAATACAGATTCCTATTGTGCTGAAGGAGCCTCAATTGAAATTACACAGATACAACTTGGTGGTAACAATGTTTTTGCCGCAGTCCACAACTTATTAGATGGATATAAGTCTAACTTTAAAAGTGATACGGCATATATCTGTAAAAATAAACAAAACTTAGATATGACATACACAGTTCTTCACAAAGGAGAACAAACAAATACAAAAATGATAGCAAAAGGTGTTGTTTCAGATTCTGCAAAAAAAACATACAGAGGAACAATTGATTTTAAAAATGGTTGTCATGGCGCTATCGGAGATGAACAAGAAGAAACTCTACTACTCTCTCCAACAGTAATAAATAAATCAATACCAATCATACTTTGTGATGAAGAAAATGTTTCTGGAACTCACGGTGCAACCCTAGGAAAATTAGGAGCAGATGAACTTTTTTATTTTAAAAGTCGAGGAATATCAGAACATCAAGCTGAAAAAATTATGAGTGTAGCAAAAATACAAAGTGTTGCATCTTTAATTCCTAATCAAAATATACAAGAAAAAATCTTAGATTTTATACAGGAAAAATAAAATGAATAAATACAGAAGTGATTTTCCATTATTTAAAGCAATAGATGAGCAAAATTCAAAAGATAACAATGGTCTTATTTATTTTGATACAGCTGCAACGGCCCAAAGACCATTTATTGTTATTGATGCAATGGATCACTTTTATGCAACTCAAAATGCAAATCCACTAAGAGGCTTATATAGTTTAAGCGAAAGAGCAACAAAAGCTTATGAAGATTCAAGAATCTCTGTTGCAAATTTTATTAATGCAAAAGATGCAAGTGAAATTATTTTTACAAGAAATACAACAGAAAGTTTAAATCTTGTTGCATATTCTTATGGAATAACAAATGTAAATAAAGGAGATGAAGTTGTTGTTTCAATAATGGAACATCATTCAAATATCCTACCATGGCAACATATTTGTCAGACAAAAGGAGCTACATTAAAATTTTTATATGTAGATAAAGAAACTGGTATTATTCCTGAAAGTGAATACTCAAAAATAACACCCAAAACAAAAATTGTTGCAATTACCCATGTAAGTAACGTTTTAGGAACAACAAACCCAATAAAAAAGATTTCACAAATAGCTCATAAAAATAATGCTGTAATAGTTGTAGATGGAGCACAATCAACTCCTCACATAAAAATAGATGTTCAAGATTTAGATGTAGATTTTTATGCAATGAGTGCCCATAAATTATGTGGTCCAATGGGAATTGGAGCTTTATACGGAAAAAAACATCTACTTGAAGAAATGCCTCCATTTTTGCGTGGTGGCGAAATGATTGAATATGTAACAGAAACTAGTGCAACTTGGGCAGAAGTTCCACACAAATTTGAAGCAGGAACAGTCAGTGCAGGAGATGCAGTAGGATTTGCTGCCGCAATAAGATATATACAATCTGTTGGATTAGATAAAATAACAAAACACGAACAGATGCTCACCACAAAACTTATGAATGGAATGAGTAGAATTCCTCACATAAATATAATTGGAAACAAAGACCCAAACACAAGATGTGGCATAGTTACATTTACAATTGATGGAGTTCATCCCCATGATATAGCAACCCTTTTAAGTGACGAAAATATTGCAATCAGAGCAGGACATCATTGTGCACAACCCTTACAACAATACTTACAAATCCCTTCAAGTGCTAGAGTCAGTTTATATCTATACAACACAGAAGAAGAAATAGATATTCTGCTTGAAAAACTATCGAACTTAAGAAAATGGGCAGGATATAAAGATTAAGATTCACATGTAACAACTTCCTTTTATTATGCAAATCCATTAAGATTTTTCACAATGTAGAATTACTATTCACATAATAAAACATTCCTTTTAACCACTTGAATCACTTTTATATCATATATAAAATAAGTCGATTATTTTTAGAGGAACTTATGATATCTTTACTTTCAAAAATATTTATTTCTGACAATAAAAACTATTCTGATAATACAATAAGAAAAAAATACGGAATTTTATGTGGTTGTTTCGGTATTTTTTTAAATATTATTCTCTTTATTGCTAAATTTATTGCAGGAACAATATCCTATAGCGTAGCTATGATTGCAGATGCTTTTAATAACCTTTCAGATGCAGCATCTTCTATAGTTCAAATATTAGGATTTAAGCTTTCTTCAAAAAAACCTGATCCAGAACATCCTTTTGGTCACGGAAGAATTGAATACATTTCAGGATTAATAATTTCATTCTTAATATTATTAATGGGTTTTGAGTTATTAAAATCTTCAATCGAATCTTTTTTTGCACCAAAACAAATTTCCGTAAATTTGATTTCCATAATAATTATGATTTGTTCTATTCTTATAAAATTTTATATGTATTACTACAATCACTCTATCGCAAAAAAAATTAATTCCGTAACTATGGAAGCTACAGCCAAAGATAGTTTATCAGATACTATTTCAACAATAGTCGTAATAATTTCTGTTATAGCAAGTAAATATACAACATTTCCTGTTGATGCAATTGCAGGATTAATAGTTGGCTTATTTATTTTAAAAGCAGGTTATGAATCGGCAAAAGATACAATTGAACCTCTCTTAGGAAACTCTCCAACCAAAGAATTTGTTGAGGAAATTGAAAAAGAACTTCTTTATCATAAACCAATCTTAGCAATGCATGATCTAGTAGTTCACGATTACGGACCAGGAAGACGAATGATTTCTTTACATGCTGAAGTTCCTGGTAATAGAGATATTTTTGAACTACATGATGTAATCGACAACGCAGAAGTAAATATTGCAAAAAAATTCAATTGTTCTGTTGTTATACACATGGATCCTGTAGATACAGAAAACAAAAGACTTGCAGAATTAAAGGAAGTTTTGACTAATTCTCTTAAAACGATACATACAGAATTGCATGCCCATGATATACGAATGGTACCTGGACCTACACACACAAATTTAATATTTGATATAGTTAAACCCTTTTCCTTAAAATTATCTGACGAAGAATTAAAAACTACCATTCACAATTCTATACATAAAAAATGCAATGATGTTTACTGTGTAATCACTATAGATTGTCCATATACAAAATAATAAAATAGATTAAAAGGAACTAAAATGGAAATAAAAGATTTTTACCGAGAAATATTAAATGAACATAACATAAACCCTAGCCATAAAAAAGTACTAGAAACACCTACATATACATTACAAGGTGTAAATCCTAGTTGTGGAGATAACATTACATTGTACTTAAAGGCAGACAATGGAATTATAACCGATGGCTCTTTTGAAGGAAACGGTTGTGCTATAAGCCAAGCATCTGTTGATATGATGTTGGATTTAATCATAAAAAAACCAGAACAGGAAGCACTTCGATTAGCAGAAAATTTTATTAATATGATAAAAGGAACAGCTTCCCAAGAAGAAATAGAAGAATTAGAAGAAGCCGGTGCCTTACAAGATATATCACATATGCCAGCAAGAGTAAAATGTGCAGAACTAGGCTGGCGCACAATGAAACAAATGCTTGGAATTAGAGAGTAAATAATTTTTTACCTTAAAAATCAAAAGATTTATATACTTATCAGCTTATTCTCGAGAACCTTTATTTTTTAATCGGAAGAAATAATTAGCTCTTCCTCCATTATTATGACCTTCTGCTAACTGCATTCTTAAAGTCTCTCCAGGATACAGAATATAGTGTGTTTTGAATGGATTCCAAGAACATTCACCTGCATACCATGTACTTGGGCCTTTTTCTTGAGCATCAGAAGGTACATCACCAGCCACAAAACCGTGATAAGCAGGAGCACTTAAATCCCAAGTAATCCAATACCAATTACCACGAACATTTCCATTTCCAGTTGTTCCAGACTGACATTTCATAAGTTTATATTTAGAACATTCTCCCCATGACAATGGGAAAGTCTCTAAAGAATTACCACCAGAAGGAGAATCTCCTCCCTGTATCCAAATCTTTAAATTCTCCATTTTTAATTTATTACCATTTTCATCTATGTCTGTAGTAGCATTCCCCTGACCGTCATCATATCCAGCACCACTTGAAATTTCAAACTTCAAAACAGTTCTTACTGCATATTCATATGATTTTTCTGTAAAACTATTTTTTGATGATTCTGCAACAACTGCAATTTTTTTACCTTTCGCAGTATCAAAACTAAGATTTGAATCACCTAATAATTCTATTTTACCAAGCTCATATTCTATAAGGTCTGTAGGAATCTGAACATCAGAAGTTTTTGTATCATGAAAAACCGTATCATTAACATATTTTTCTTCACTATTTTTCTCTTGTTTTGCATACTTTATTTCAGCACCTGGAGTTCTACAATTTATCTTCATCTTAGCAGTTTCCGGCATTAAAACATCTGAAGAAGTAGTTGTTTTATTATTTTCATCGGGCCAAGTTATTTCATACCCATTCTTCTCAACTCGAATTACAGGAGGTTCAACACCTTTAGATGTTAAATTTGTATTAAAAACTGAATTCTCATTCTGTACATTATCAATAAATGCACCTTCTGAAATTTCTACATTATAATCTGCACCCATAACAGGAAGTTTATATGTACTACCTAAATTTACAGTAACCGTTTTGTTATCAACACTAACAACACTTGAGTAAATTGGAACAGTAACTTTGTGCTTGTTAGCTGAAATAAATTTTTCTAAAAGTTCAGAATCACTATCATCCTTTGAGAAATCTAAGATATATTTTTTTTCTGTTATAGGTATAAGAGAATTACCATTTTCGATTAATTCGGCTCCATTTACACCAGGTTTATAATAATCATCAATATTAGAAATACTAACCTTTAATTCGTTGTACTCATTTACAGAAAGTACAACAGGAACTTTATAATTTCCAGATTGAGTATTTTGAGTAAATGTTATAGTTCCTGATTTTTTATAAATTTCTCTATCAAACTCTAGAACAAGAGTTGTTTCTTTACCTTGCCCCGAAAGTTTACAGTTCTGAATCTCAGGATTTCCCGTAAGAATAGAAATTTCTCTATTCTCAACAAATCGTTTTCCTGATTTTGAATCTACAGAAGGAATCTGAATATTAATATCCTTATCATCTACTTTTACAGAATTAAAACTTAAATTAATTACATCTAACAAACCTGTATCAGAATCAATATAATCCCCTTCTTGTATATAATAATCAAAAGTAAACTTATTTGATGTATAATCACTAGAAACACATTCAATAAGCTTTGCAGTTATATTTTCATTAGACTTATTCTTTACATTTAATTCTACATAAGCACCGCTATTAATAGTTACATTTTTTCTAAACTCTATGTAACCTTTTATTATATTAATCTCAGACATGCTTGAATAAACACCATTAAATGTCTCTGAACTAATTTTTGATAATAATTCACCTTTATCAATAGAAAGATTTATTGGAGATGAACAGTCAGAAACATTTCCGGCTTTATCTGTTTGGCGTGTAGTTATAATATACGAACCGTTATTTATTAATTCAACTTGAGAAGAATATACCTGCCAACTGCTACCACCATTCAAGGAATATTCTATGGAAGCACCGTCTTCTCCTGTAACTGAAAAACTTGTTCCGTTTTCATCAATAACAATATTTCCATTCCAATTAGGTTTAACCGTTGGAACAGAAGGCTTATCTGTGTCTATAACAAGAGTTTTATCAAAAGTAGAATTAGGCAATGACCAATCCAAAAGCTGATTTCCTGCGACATCTAATACAATTACATCTTCACTAATAACAGAATCTATAGAAAGCTTATCTGAATTATCCCCATTAGAAACATTATAAGTAAATAAAACATATTTTGAGCCTGTACTAGAAGCCAAAGAAGTTTTTACATCACTACCATCATTTTTGTGCTTAAACTTTAATTCTAAATTATTTACATTTGTTATATTAACATCTTCAGTAAATTCCAATAATAATATTATGGAAGAGTTTGATTTATAATATCCAGCAGAAGATACAACATTTATAGCATTAATTTTAGGTAAAATCGTATCAACCCTTATATTTCTAGAATTCAATGTATTTGAAGAAACAGGAACCTCAACTTCAAATTCTTTTTTTGTTGAAGAATCCTTCCATACACAATCAGAAGAATCAATTGTTTTTACATCTAATTTTTGTATATCGTCTCCGTTTTTCACAACATATTCAAAAACAACTTTTGAAGTACCATTACCTTCACTATAATTTGCGATACCACCGTTATTCAAAATTAAAGATGGATTATTTCCTTCAAAATTTACATTTTTAGTGAAATCAAGATTAATTCTTATATTATCATTAGCTTTATACGCACCGTCATCGTTATCAGAACTGATTCTATCCAATCTAGTTTCTGAAGAATCAATAAAAATAGTCTTATTTACCCTTTTTACATTTCCACCAAAATCTTCGATAGAAGCTAAAATAACCCCACTAGAAGAAGGAACATCAGTTATATTTGCAAACCAAGTTCCATCATCATTTTTTTGAACATCAAAGTCTTTATCCAAAAAACTAAAGCGAATGTCATTAATTTTAGAAGGATCATTTAATATATCTGTAGAATTATCACTCCATGTACCACGAACTGTTAAAATATCATCTTTTTTTAAAGGTGGAAGCGTTGGAACATTATTTTCGTCAAAAGAATAATTACTGTCATTATTTATGATAATTGAATCAATTGTTAAATTAGGAGACTCTGCATCACCTGTATATGTATATAATGAAACCGTAGATGTATTGCTACTATCAACAGCCTTAAAAATAAATTCTTGAGAGCCTAATTTTTTACTTTTTCCAATACCTAAATCATCAAATAAATCAAATTCAATTTCAAATGAATATATATTATTTTTATTTTGTTTATCAAAAACAGGTTCTTTCAAATTGACAGAATAAACAATATTACCTAAAGAATCTGCTTTTCCGTTTTGCAAATCCCAATCCTTTTCTGCACTATTAATAAATTTGATTTTATTTTCAGGGGTATTAATATTAGGATTCAAATATACGAGTTTTACAGATTGAACATTTCCATCATCAATTATATTACCAACAAACTTTATTTTTCCTGTGGAATTCAAAATTGAAGAATTCTCTGTTGGCGATAAAATTTCTATTGTTGGAGGTTTTACATCTAAAATTTCAAAATATTTTACGACAGAATCTGAATTATCATATAAATCAGTTGTATTAACTTCCAATTTATATATTCCACTCTCAGAAGGAACACTAATATCAAAATCAGAAGATTTTGCATTTTCTTCAGATAGCGTTAATTGACCTTCCTTTACAGAAAGAAATTCATTTAATTCATTTTTCTTAAAAAGCTTGTAAGAAAGAGTTAAAATTCCATCGTCATCCTGAACAAGCCCATAAATCTTTGAACTAGGATACACAGGAGAATTAGAAGCGTTATTTTCTTCTGATTCCCCTGAATATAAGTTTATCCAAGGTTTATCAGCTTCTGGCCACCAAACAAAATAACCTAATACTTTTCTTTCCCAAGCATTTGAATTACTTATACTAGTAGCAACGACACGAATTATATGTTTACCACTTAATAACTCAGTATTTTTTTCTTCGGAAATCCAATCCGACGGTTTTACATTAACAATCCAAGTTCGTAAATCAGTTATGTTATCTTCACCAACTTTTAATGTTTTTGAAAAATAAAGTTTATTTCTTTTAAATGTATATTTGTTAGAAATTTCTTCTGTAGAAACTTCAATTAAATTTTCTCTGTTATTTTCAGAATTAACATTTAAGCTATCTACTGTTCCATCATCAAATTCTATTCTTAATTCTCTAAAAGAAAAAGCATTATCTTGTCTACCATCTACTTTAATCTCACCATTTAATAATTTAGAAATAACATTCCCATCTTTTAAAGTAAATTTTTGAAATACATCCTCTATAGCAGAATAATTACTGTATAATTCAGGTCGATTAATACTTACAAACGGAATATTTTCGTCTACCAAAAGAGACCCGTCAACTTTTGAGTTCTTATTTGTATTCTTCATTTTGTCATAGGCAACAATTGAAAAATTATAAGTAGAACCAGTTTGAACAGTCGATTCAGAGGTATTAACTTCTACACTCCAGATTACTTTATTATCTTTAATAATGGAATTTGCCTTTGACGAATCCATTATACTCCAATCTGAATTTGAGTTTTTTTTCTGCCAAGTTCCATCTTCTAACATTCTATAATGTAAATCAGCCTCGTCAAAATCAATTGTGATACTAGTTACACCTAATTTATCATAAGCTGTTCCCATAAGTCTGAAAACTCTAGAAACATAATCATTATCTTTATGGGAAGTAACTGTAACTGTAGCCCCTTCTAAATCAACTTCATCACCAAGTCCTACATCACAAGATAAGAACATTAATAAAAATAAAGAGTAAATAAAAAAACTTTTCTTAAAAAAACTTATTATACTTTTCATATCTTATCTCCCCAATTTTATTTCCAGTTTTTCATTCCAGTACATTTTGTAAGCTCTCCAGGTTTTAAAATTCCCCAGTTTTTAGCCCAATCATAGTATCCTACGCTTTTGCCATAAGTATAATTACTAAAAGAAGCTAAAACTAATATTTCATAACTTACCCAATAATAATCTTTGCTATTATTAACTGAAGTTTCTTCTCTATATGCTCGTCTTAAATAAGGAGAACCAATTTTTGAGTCTCTTAATGGGAAAGGAGAAATTGAAGGCTCTCCTGCAAAACCTGTTGTTCCACGAATTGAAAGATCTTCTCCATCACAATCTGCAGAAGACGTTCCATCACTAGAAGTAGGATTATTAAACCATGCAACAGTTTGAAATACACCTTCAGTACCAATTTCAGAATTTGTAAAATTATCCTTTGTTGCGTAAGCTGCAATTATCTCTTTACAAGATTTTTTATAATCCCCAGAACCAGCTGCAAAAAATCCTATATAATCCTTAGTTAAACTATTAAGATCAGGGATTTTAGGTTCTGTTGTTGTAATATAAGAACGACAATCTTCATTATCACCCTCTATTTTTATTCCATCATTAGGAGTATCGGATTCAGATTTTGTAGTTTTGTCAGAATTATAAAGTATTTTGGCACCTTTTGTTTCACAGTCTATACGAACACGAACAAATCCTGTTGGTTTAATTCCATCATTCTCTATTTGAGAAGTTTTGTTACCATCAGAATCACTTTGAAATATTTTCAAACCATAACTATAGCGATCTACACGAATAAAAGGTGTTGCAACTTTATCAGAATAAAAAGATTCGTTACCGTAGGTTTTTAATAAAACAACAGGTTTTGAGTCATCACTTATAGAAGAACGTCCTCTTTTCCAAGTATCAGAAATTTCTGTTTGTTTTCCTTCCGATTGAATTGCATCATTTGTTGTTAAATCTGCTCCAAATTCATTTCCTGTTATATCTAAAAAAGCACCCTTTTCAATAACAAGTTCCCATTCTCGTCCATTTGGAAGCTCATCATTTTTGTCAATTAATCCTGCAGGAAAAGTAAGTGTTACAGTTTTATTATCATCTCCAATCTCAACTAAAGGTAAAGTTACATCTAAAACTCTTTGATGCAATCCTGATTTTTCTAAAGCACCTCGAATTTCATTTACCGATGTTTTTATAGAAGGTTCTTTATAAGAATGATTATCATCAAAAGTTTTTCCGATGTAATGAGGTTCGTCTGTTTCAAAAATACCAATATCAAAATCTAAAACAAATTTTGTGGAGATATCAGGATTCACACCATCTAATCCATGAGAAGATTTTTTATACGGGCCTATATACTGTCCTGTTCCATGATATTGTTTATTATCAAAACGATCTTCAGGAGCTTTGTTCAATTCTTCCATATCTTCTAAAAAGACTCCGTCTTCACTTTGTCTTACCAAAATATTCTTATCGTCATAATCAAGCTTACTACAAATTATATTATATTCTTCAGAAGTCAATACAGGAGGAATTCCCCAACCATATACTTGGCGTAAAATTATATTTCCAGAACCTTTTTGAATCTCTTCATTAAATACAATTTTTATTTTATTTCCGTTTTGATAAACATTATTATCACTTTTTTCTCCATTATTTGGTGTCATTGACATCACCACTGGAGGAACTCCATCACAAATAATATTACGCTTACAATCAGAACTTAATATTTTTGAGCCCTGTTCAAATCCATATAAATCTGATATTCCACTAAGATTTACATCAGCCTTTTTAATCATCAAAGTAAAATTATCATTTTTTTGAATTCTGTATTCAAATAAGGCAAACGAAACACTACTTTGAGCTTCTTTTGAACTGAGAATAGCCTTTGCATTTTCAGAAATAACATCTTCATTTTTTTGTCCACTTATTTTTATATATGCTCCTGAATTAGCACTTATAGAAACGTTTTCTGCAAAAGAAACTTTAAACTTCAGAACATCACCAACAGAATAAGAACCATCTTGATTTATACATTCTACTATAAAGTCAGGGAAAGAATTATTTATATCAAGTTTTATAATATTTGCAGGATTTGAATAATTACCTGCATAATCTTTACTACGAGCCGTAACTTGTGCAAATTCAGAAACAGTTACAACATCAGAATATGTATATGTATCCCATGAACTTCCACCATCAAGAGAATATTCTAAAACAACTGAATCAGAATCACTAGCTTCATATTTTAACTCAAACTTAACTTGATTTTGTTTTTTTCCACCAATTAAATTTGTTTTTGTATTATTGTCTATAATTAACGGAATAGCAGGTTTTTCAGTATCAACATAAATATTAGAAGTTTCTTTAGAGTCCAATAACAAGTTAACAGAATTACCAGCATTATCTTTTATACATTCATAATCAACAATACATGAATTAGAAAAATATTCTAACCTTCCATTTACATCAGAATTTTCAATTTTCTTACTAAATATAATTTTAGTTGAAGTTGCAGATGTAAAAGGTAATTCTAGACCATTATCAAATAAAAATTTTGGGGTTCCTTGCACAAATACATTTTCAGAAAAAGTAACGCTAACAGTTACATTTCTTCCTTCCTGTAAATATGAAATATTATTATTTTTATTCTCAGAACTACAATCACTCTCAATATCAATTTTTGTAATCTTAGGAGAAATACCATCTATGCAAATAGATTTATAATCTTGTAAATTTTTACCAGAAGGTAAAGTTGTTAAATGAACTTTTTCTCCATTTATAAGATTTGCATCTCCGTTAGTTTCTATAGGTCCTAGTCCTTCTTCGTTATTTACTTCAAGTTTTTCTGCACTATCACCTTCTTGAACTGTATAAAGGAAAGTAATTGTTTGAGACCCAGAACCACTATAATAATCAGCCCCCCCCCTATCATAATTTTCACCATTATTTTTAATTCCATTAAGTTTTAAATAAGGCTTTTTCGATTCGTCAACAAAAACAATATTAGAAAAATTTGCATTAATAAAAATTTTATCATCTTTTTTACAAACTGTAGGCGCTGAAGAAGTAATACTATTTAACTGAGGCAAATTACTAATAACAATTGTTTTTTGAACAAAACCTTCATTACCGAATATATCTTCTGCGTAAAACCTATAACTAGGTTTAATATTTTTTGCAGACATTTCTTGTAATTCAGTTTTTAAAATACTAACTTTGTAAGTCTTAGAAGTATCATCATAACTACCTTCCAATATTTCTGAAGGAGAAACATCAACTCGTTCAATTTTATACTTTGTTGAATCAATTGCTAAACCTGTCGATTTACTAGCACTTAGTTCAAATATAATATCTTTAGAATCCTCAACTAGATTCATATCATTATCAAATCCATTAACCTTTATTATAGGTTTAGTAACATCAACAGAAAGTTTATACTCTTGATATATAAAATTATCATCTTTGCGAGTTAATTTAACCAGAAAGTACTTTTCGTTAATCTTTTCATTAATTTCATTACAAATAAAATCATTCAATAAATCTATTTCGAAATCAAATATTTGTTTTTTAAATCCAGTATCTAAAGTTTCTGCATCATCAAGTTTTACAGACCAAAGTTTTAATCCGTTTTCTAGTTCTGTAACTTTATATTTTTCATTTTTTTCAGGATAGTATACTTTGTGTTCTTCAGCGGAATCTAACGATGACAGAAATTCTTCAGCTAATGAGCGTTTTCCTGAATTAGCAATACAATCAGGAACCCAAACAAATTCTAAATATTCACAACCAGAAGTATCTAAAGTCTGTCCAGAAATATTAATCATTGCTTTCAGTTGAGAATTTGAATCTTTCATTGTAACATTCGGAATTGAATTATTTTCAGGACTTGAAACAAACAAAATAGGAGCCGAAGAGTCAGTTACATTCACAAGATAATCACGATATATAACTTTATCAGCATTTTCTTTTTCATATACAAGCAAATGCATAACCTGAGGTAAATTTGGAGCAAAAAGTATAGCTGTATTGTCTCTTTCTGTAGTATAGGTTTTATGATTAGTTCGTCTAGCTTTTTCACTATCCGTAACAGCGTTTATAATGCTTTCAGGATTATCATACCAAGTCGAAGAGATTGAACTGTATTCATCAGTAGTTAAAAGTGCACAATAAGTTTCTTTTAATGCATCATCATCAAAACTTGTAAGCATTATTGTTGCATCTATATTAATGTAAATTTGATTTTGTGTATCAACAGCAGGTTGTAAGGAAACTTTAGGATTATCACTTTCAGGCCACCAAACAAACCAACCACCTTCTACAGGTTCACTTTGAACTTTATTAGATTCTGGTAAAGTTACAATATCTTCGGCATTGTACCAAACCTGTAAAAAATGTTTACCTGTACTAAGTTCACTTCTGTTAGCAACAAGCAAATCATGAGTAATCTCAAAAACTGGAGAATATAAACTACTTTCAGAATTTTGAACTTCACAAATAAATTCACCGTTTTCATCTCGAATCTCAATAGAAATTGAATTTGGTTTTATCCCCATTGAATCATTAAATGCAGAATGTATAGAAAAGGCAACATTTTGAGCTGCATCTTTATTTTGAGAATTTGTAAAATCAATATTTTTTAATTCATCAATATCCTTTAAACTGTACTGAATACCATTTAATTTACGATTTATATACCAAGCTGAACCTACAGGTGCCGTATCATCAATCAACAATGTAACAACTTTAGAGGATTTTATACCATAGTTACCACTTTTATCTGTAACAACAATTTTTAAATAAGCTGTACCTTCTTTTTCAAAATCTATATTAAAAGTAAAATTATTACCGTCTAAAATTGCATCTTGTACATGATTAAAAGAATCTTCATTACTCCATTTTATTTCAGCATAAACAGATTCAACTTTTATATTATCAGTTGCAATTCCAATAAATGAAACATTACGCCTACAATAAACACCACCTGATAATTCAGAACCATTAATTTCGCTTTCACCAGATATCATTTTTGATATGTGAATTTCTGGTGCAACTAAATCAACTTCATCACCCAATCCTACATCACATGATAAAATGAACAAAGAAAATAAAAATATAAATAATTTATTTAAGTAGCTTTTCATAATTTTAACTCTCAAAAAAAACAGAAAATTACATCTATTAATTCTATCATATA
Organism: Treponema sp.; assembly: GCA_017938365.1. Taxonomy (GTDB): domain Bacteria; phylum Spirochaetota; class Spirochaetia; order Treponematales; family Treponemataceae; genus Treponema_D. The sequence goes on along the minus strand of JAGBBT010000109.1, from coordinate 226 downwards.
TAATTATCTTTGCAACAAAAAAAAGAGTCTAAAATTTTTTGAATTTTAGACTCTTACAGTAAATAAAATCTATCTAAATAAAAAAATTATTCCCATTCGATTGTTCCAATTGGTTTTGGAGTTAAATCGTAAAGAACGCGGTTAATTCCTTCAACTTCGCTTGTAATTCTATTTGTAATTTTGTGCAAAAGTGAATATGGAATTTCTTCGATTGTTGCAGACATTG
>JAGBBT010000108.1 GCA_017938365.1 Treponema sp. | reverse complement strand
ATGTTAAGTACAAATGGAGTTGAAAGAGATGTAACATCAGAAAGCTTATCTGCAGCAGGAGGAACAAAAACAGCATCTACAATTGACGCATCACCAATCCAGTTTTGAGAGATTCTAAATTCTCCTGAAAGTAAAATAAGGGGAAGGTCTTCCCCTCGCTCCCAAGCCAAGTCGCTCCACGAATCGCCCCTGCAAGCAGTGCCGATTCTCTCCGCTTTGTTGGCTTGTCCGCTACCCCTTCTGCGGGCTCAGGCGCCGCCCGCAACGCCTGCTATTATTTCTACTTTCTTAATTGTAATTTACTTTCTAACACTTTTATATTCTGATTATATTTTTGAACCAACGATTGAACAATAATCTTTTCAGATTCGTTCTGTAAAGGACCTGTAGTAATTGTTAAGTTATTGAAAAAATCATCAAACAAAATTAAATCGACAAAACTGGAACTGACACTTTTCTTTTTAGTAATGTTATTGAATACTAATTGCCAGTTATTTTTGTTTTTATCAGGTTCTAAACTACATCCTAGTAGAATAAAACGTATTTCCTTTTCAAAAGCCCAGCAAGTTGCTTTTGTATTAAAAGCGGCATCGATTTGATATTCCCAACTTTGTTGTGTTTCAGTAGAAGTATCTTTCATAAAAATTCTTTCTTCATTGCTATAATTCGTTTCAAAATAATGATTGATAGAAGGTTTATCGAGTTGCCATATATTAATAAAATAATCAGAATCAAATTCTTTTTTTACATTTTCAACAATTTTATAGATTCCATTTAAAGGTGTTTCTTCTCCTTCAAAACAAATATATTTTGTATCTGATTCTAATCGTACTCCATGGCAATTATTTCCGTAAATCTTCCATAACGGAATACTTTCAGTTGATTCTTTAGTCCAACAGCTAATAAATACATATTCTTGCATTGATCCATAATCTTTTGTAATGGCTTCGTTTGGATCATCTACAAATTTTGCATTATTGAATCTTAATGTTTTATTTTCGAGTATTAAAGCTAATTTTTCTATTGATGTGTAGTGATAGATTTTCATTATATACATTCCCCATCTACTTGTATTTCTTCTCAGAATAAAATTTTATATTATTCATCAGGTTATAACATTTTTCATAATGTATGAATTTACTAAAATGGAATATCTAAAACTATGAATTTTTTTAAATCATTATCACGTAATATCTGGTTAAATTCTTCCTCTGTAAAAAAATCCCGATTCTTTATTTTCCAAAATACTGTTCCGACAGAATTGCTGTTATATACTTGACTATTATCTCGTACTTTTTTTATGAATTGTATTAATTCATCCTTTTCAGCATCATCAATAATTGATAATACTGTATCAGAAAAATTATTAGCTTCATTATAATTTTTTGATTGTAAATAAAGTTCAAAAATTCTTTCGCGAATTTGTTTTGGAACAATAAAAAAAGGGCTATGTGACATTAATTCTTCACGTGTAGAACGATGAATTCTTATACAAGCTTGTTGCTTAGTTTGCGCAAATGATAACCAGGTTTCAATATCTTCAAAATGTTCAGGAGGAAGTTTTAAAACATATTGCTGAATCATTATTTTTGTATCTTCTGTAAGTATTTCCCATATAACCGAATCTATATAAATCAAGTTTCTAGAATTACGTAGATGCAAAGTATTAGCTACATTTATCAATTTATTCAAAGAATTACGTATAGTTTCTTCTGTGATATCTCTATATTGATTTATTAAGTATTTCAAGACGTTTTCTTTTGAAATATTTAATCTCAAATTTTTTTCATTGTTTAATATGTCTTTTAGCAATATTTTAATTAAATTTACAATTAAGGATTTCTTAGGACTTGATAGATATGATTTTTGTAAGACAATAGAAGCATCTTCATATCTGAGTGGAAAAATCGGATTGTTTATTAATTGCAATATTTTGTCTAATGCTGCTTTTCCGAAAACATTACCTTCGGAGATTACTTTTTCAACAGCCAAGTATAAATGATGTCTTGCTAATTCAGCAGTTGGTATAAACGGTTCGTTATCAATATTTAATAAAGGATGAGAACATCTGTTTCTATCTTCTTGTATTCTCTTTAAATCGATTAATGTTATTTCATCAAAAAACTCAAATTTTTCTCTCGCTGTTTTCAAAATGTCTCTTTCAAAATTCAGCATTTCTGAAATATTATTTCTTTCTTTAATTTTATCAAGAATTTCTTTTTGTTTAACAGCTTCAGCATCATTCATTAAGGCGAGTTGTTCAATTTTAAATGTAATATTCATGACAAGAGCAAGCCAGGTATTATTAATACATGCTCTATATGCTCCTGCCTTATAGGATTTTACAGCTTCTTCTATAAACAATTTTGAGTTATTATCAGAACATTTTATGACTAATTCATCTATGTCTATTAACATTAATATATTTCTCCAGTCTGTATATTAAAACATATTATATTTTTTTCCTTTGGATTTGTTAACAATTTTAGCTTTTTTTACAAGTTGTTGGATCTTATTTTGATTGATAAATAAGTCTTGAAGAATAAAATCTAGTAATTCATAAGCAAGCAAGATTTTTTCATCAGAACAATCATTTGTGTTATGACTGCCAATATTACCAATCCATTTTATTGCTAAAGCAAACGATTCATTATCAAAATTGGACTTCTTTAGAATATCACATTTCTTAATTCTTTCATGTAAAGATAAATTCTTAAATGTTCCATCTCGTTTTTTTGATCTTTTTGGAACCTTATAATAATCCATTAATGATTCAAGACAAATTCTAATTTTATTTGCACATGACATTTTATCTACCCAGAATAAGTCAAATGATGATTCTAATAATTGGATTATATCTTTGGGATAAGAAGATTCCATTGATATTATATGTGGAGATTTACTAAAATATGTTGGCTTATAAGTAGTTTCTTGAAATCCATTACCTTCATTATCACTATATATGCCATGTTCTGTAATTATTCCCGCTACAATAACATTTTCTTTACATTGATAACCTGAACATATTAAATTTATTAGGAAATAGTATTTTTCAAAATCCGAATCATAATCAGGAGACTGTTTTAGTTGATTATTATATTTCTCATCACTCAATATTTTTTCTTTTTTTGAATCAAAGAGTAACTCTCCTTTTGAGCAATATGGACACGTTATATTTGTATGAGAATCGTCATTTTCAATAGTAAATTCATTATGAATAAATAAATCTTTTCTAAAAAACATATTATACCTCCAATTATTTTGTAAATATTTCTTCATTCATTAACTTTGGTAACAAAGTATCTCTTAAAGTTGATAACTTTATATTTTCATTTTCCAGCTGTTTCATTTGTTTGAACAGTGGTTCAATTAAACTTGTGTATTTATTCAGATTTTGAGAATCTGGAATGATTATTGGTAATGACTTAATTGTTCCTAAACTAAGGTTTGCCTGAACAGCCTGTTGGATTCGTTTTGTATAATAGTCGTTATGCCAATTTCCTATAAAGAAGCTGTATAAATAATATGGAGAGACAATTTCAGGATTTGCTCTAATGATACCCACCGCTTGATTTGTATTTGCTGGGGTTAAGGATTTATCAATCATTGCGAAACGACCTAAGGTGCCTGCGATGGTGAATAGAATATCATTAGGTTCAATAATTGAACGTTTTAGCATTGTATTTGTTTCTTCATCAATATGTGAAATTTTTTGAATATCAAAAGTATGATTTTCTAAGATAGACTCTCCTTTGATGAAATTAATACCTGTTTCAGTAAATTTTTTTCCAAGAGTTGTTGGAGTTGTTCCCTTTGTTACAACAGTGCACAATTCTTCAAGAGCAATTTCTTTCCATCCCTCGGGCATTTTACCGCCAAAAGGTTCGAAGTCTACAAACCAATTTTTGAAGAGGGCCCCAGCTTGCTGTTCGAGGTTGGTGTTTATTTTGTTGTTCAGTTCGATTTTGTCGTCGAGGGATGAGAGGATGGTGGCGATTTTTTGCTGGGTGGGGAGAGGGGGAATGAGAAACGAATAATTTCTCATCTGTGCAAGTGAAACATTTTTTATTGTTGTACCTGTTGCATTTGTTTCGAGATATGTTTTGAATAATGGTGAACTAACAACATATTTTATAAATGTTTTATCGATATCATCTAAAACATTGAAATAACATGCACTCTTTCCAAGAATTATTTTTTCACCGTTATATGTCCCCACATTTCCAATAGTTCCATTTATAGAAACAAAAATAGTTCTATCAGTAAGATTTTTTTTATACTTTAGATATTCATCTTCATTAACACATTTTGTTTCTGGCTTGATTACAATTTTTCCATTTATCAGATTATTTCCATTAATAAAAGCATATTCACCATTTTCTGTATATTTAGGAGTTCCATGTAAACCATCCCCCAGAAGTGAAACACATTCTTCTAATCTAACTTCTTTCCACTCTTCCATTTTCATTCCTTTATATTGCCACACGGATTCGGAAAATCTAACGATTTTCCTGACTTTTGAATTTGGTAATTCGTTCCCATTTTAGTTTTGTTTCACCAAAGTTTATAAGCAAACCTATTTCTTTGTTTGCAGCATTTAAGTAATTCAAAACCTGGGCTTTATGAGGTTTTGAAAGAACACTTACAGCTTTTAGTTCTACGATGATGTCATCATAGCATACAAAATCAGCATAATATTCTTTTTTTAATTGTTTTCCTTTATACATTACAGGTAAAAGTTTTTCT
>JAGBBT010000013.1 GCA_017938365.1 Treponema sp. | reverse complement strand
TCATCAATAATTGGCTCAATCAACATCATTTCGCGAGGAGTTAATTCCACATTTTCAAAAGCCGCGAGAGGAATTTTAGAAGCATTAATTTCAACTTCTGTCGCAATCAGTTCGCTAAAATCCTGATTACACGCTGAAATTTTTTCTGGAGGAATAGAAACTTTGCCATCAGTAGAAACATCCAATTCTCCATTCTCATTCTTCTTACCATATTTTTCCGCAATCTTAACTCTCGCTTCTTCAAAAGTTTGAATCTCTTTAGCTAACTCGCGGGCAAGTCTCGCAATTTTAAAAGTCATATTTGCGGGAAAAGGCTTTTCCATAATCTTTCCCATAATCTCATTCATAGAAGCAATTTGACCCAAAGTCAGTTTAATCATATTTCTTCACCCCAAGTAGTTTTCTTTTTTCCTTTTTCTAAAACAAAATATTTTCCAATACAAATAGCATCTGCTTCATCTTGAGTACACTGTAATCCATACCAAGAAAAAACTTTATCTTGAGCCGCTTTCTTTTTATTTTCTCTTGTGCTATTTCCCTCATTGATATCGCAAGTTTTACGCCAAGTAGAAGAATAAACTAACTCACAAGGTAAATCTATTTCAAAAATAGTATCCAATAAAACGCCCTGTAAGTTTGCTAAAATTCTATATGTCTCAACTTGCTGTTGATTTCTATTTGCTCCGAAAGTTTGCAACTGGATATGTTCCCATTTTATTTGACTATTTTTTAATCTTAATTTTATTAAGATAATCGCTCTTTCCAATTACGTATCAATAGTAATTGTACTCTCCTTCACGGAGATAGTCGATACAGGCTTCTTAAAATTATTTGGTCTTAAAGGATAAGTATATCCTTCTCTTCGATAAATTTTTGTCGTTCCATTTTTTATTCCTCTAATTGTATCAATGCCACAATTAAATTTTTCTCCGATTTTACGTAAAGATAATTTAGTGTTCTGTAACAAATAATAAATTTCATCGACTTCAGAATCTAATAAGTTTTTCTTTGTGACAGTAATCTTTCGAAGAGGATAATCCTCGTTTTCTTTAAATTTTAAGATGCCTCGATTAATTGCATTAACATAACTTTGAGAAATATTATATTTTTTTGCTATATCCGCAAAAGTTAAGTGGGAATTTTTCAATAACTCTTTAATTTCTTTTTCTTTTTCTATATTTATAATTTCATTTATTTTTTGTTTTCTAATTGGATATTCTAAATCATCTTGACGATAAGATGTTCCAATATTGATACGACAAATTATTGTATCGCTTGAAATATTATATTTTAGTGCAATTTCTTGATAGCTTAAAGAGGAATTCTGTAAATCTTTAATTATGGAATCAAGAATATATTGATTTTTAATAGAAGAATTTACACTGCTTACTCCGCCCGAAAAGCCTTCTCCTCCAATAGAGATATTATATCCATTAGGAGCTAAACTATTATAATAGTTTATCCAATATTTTTCTTGTTCGTTATAATTCTCAATTTGAGTTTCTAATATTTCAT
>JAGBBT010000107.1 GCA_017938365.1 Treponema sp. | reverse complement strand
TCTTTCGAGAGTATCGTAATACTCTCGATTATAAAGAAAAAGCGCACGAAGCGCAAGTCATTTTTGTGGTTATTTCAGGCAACCGTTGCCGTTTTTAAGCTACCTCTGGGTAGGGAGTAGAAAAACGCTGGAAGTTGACGCTAATTGTAAAAAATCCTCGAAGACTTTGTCGAATACACCAAAATCGCTCCAACCTTTTCCAATAGAATGATGGGAACTCCAAATAATTCTTTTTTGGTTCTTTGTTCTCAAAGGCCAAGAAGGAGCTGCTGTTAATATTTCAAGGACCTTTGGATGGCCAGTTACTACGGCCCTGACATTTGTAGAATTATGCAAACCATCCATTTCTTCTTTTATTTCTTTACTTGCCAAAAAAACTTTTGAGCAAAATCTTTCATAGTCAGAATATCTAAAAATAAGACCTTGCTTAGGCATAACCCCGATCTCATAGGACAGATAATAAAGATTTGTGAAGGACAAATAATGCGGTTGGAAGGCCGGAGGAAGGTCTGGAATCCAATGGGACTGTCGGAATAATGCATTAAGATTATGAAATTTTAATAATGCTAAATCCCTAAAACTGTCACTATCATTGAGCCGAACATGAGGAATACCTCTTTGATCCAGTATAAAACTAATTTTGTCTTCATCCCTAAAAATATTTCCCGCATACCTTCTATTTAGTGAGAAGACGATTGGATGAAAGTTGTCATCGTTCGCCATTGCTCTATAAACCGGTTCAAGTCCCCTCCAGGCTTCAATATTATGAACTAAAAAACCTATTTTTATTTTTTTTATTCTTTGAGATTTAACCAAAATAGAGACAGAATCTGAATTCGTTCTTACTTCCTCTAATAAAGTTTTCTTTAATTCAACAATAGACTGTTTTATTTCTGAAATATCATTTTCATATTTTGAATTTCTTAATAAAATATTAAAAATATGAACCAAGGGTCTCTTAATAATTTTTTTAATAATATTGTACATAACTAGCCTATAATATTTCTTACCTTTCTCAGGATTTGCAATAAGGTAGGATAAAGACCATAGAATTTAAGGTAAAGAAAAAAATTCCCGATAAGGCCTATTTTATCTTTGCTTTTCTGATAGAATAACTCCGTTAATAGGAAATCTCTCAGCTTTGAGCGAGTTATTAAAATATTTGATCCAAAAACCAAATTAATGCATCTCGAAAGCATTAACTCTGGTACCACCTCATTTAGTCCAGAATAAATCTTATTTGGAAAATAAGTAACTTTTGTAAATTTTTCGATTTCAATTAAAGAAAGTATTGGAGAGTCAAAAGATTTTAATTTTATTAGATAATCTAATCTCACTATGAAGTTATACCACTTAATATTTAATAAGAAATTCCTTTCTTTTAATTGACCGACTTCTACTCCACAAACGGAAAGAGATCTTTGCATTTCATAAAGTTTATTTAGTAATTTTTCAGACAATCCCGTAGGCTTTTCATTAACGAATACAATATATGAATAATTATTAAACTTTTTCTTTATACAATATAATAACTCTTCTAGAGTTAAACAAGAAAAAATAAATTCTTTATAAGGTCTCTTGAGTTCTACGTAGAGCTTTAATTTTATACTAGAGAACAAAAACACAGAAACATCCATTCCTCCTTTAGGTTCACATTTTTTACTTAATCCAGAAGACCATTCTTCAGGTAATGAAATAAAAAGAATATCAAATGATTCTTTAAAAGAGGTGGATGAGTGTTTTAATTTTTTACAAAAAGTGGAAACGGAATTATAAGGGGTATTTTTAAAATATTTTTCTGAATCGGATAAAAAATATTCAAATCCCCCAAGCTTTGAATATTCATCCTTTGTTAGCTTTTGAAAAAAATCAATCCACATTTTCTCAGCATTTAGAATGTGAGAAGGAATGATTTTAGAACCTTGTTTTTCATGTATTCTGGTATGGACAAAAATAGAATTAATATAACGGCAGTTTGCTCCTCTAAATGCTTTAACGTGAATTTCCAGCGGTTTCCTACTCTCGACGCCAAGAAGCTCGTTAACGCCCCAAAAATGTCAGCACATCATCGAGGGATTTGCCACTTTTAGATAGCGCTTGAAGAATGGCGTCTGCCTGACGAAATTTCTTCTCAC
>JAGBBT010000106.1 GCA_017938365.1 Treponema sp. | reverse complement strand
CCATATTTATTAGGTAAAGAAGATATATGTAATAAAACCCCAGCTTTTCTTTCCATAAAAAATCCTCCAAGCAAATTTAAATATATTTAAATTATACTCAATTCATCATAAATGGAAATGGTGGAAACGCTTTCACAAATTACTTTTTTACGATTTATTAACGCAAATATTCAAAAAAACAAAAATATTTTCTTTTTTGCCATCTTGTGTTAAAACCGGAGTTTGCCAGTTAAAAATAGGTGTTTGAATGACAAAAAGATAGGAACTAAGCCAAAAACGGCTCGAAACCTATCTTTTTTCTTTTGTCTTTTTATGTACGCATATTTGTACGCATCATCATATTTTTATATTTACTTTTATGTTTCTCAATTCAGATCTTTTATACAATTTTGCAGGAATATTTATATTAAAAGCTCTTAAGATAATAGATAAATCTTTATCATTTATGGAATTAAATCTATAATGTTCATCGTTCATTTTATCGATTGTCCACTTATTTAAAGCTGTGATAATTCTTTCAGCAGTCATTCCTTCTTGCCAAAATTTTGTATTATCAATCTTAAAATTATCTAATTGTTTAATTTTATATTGAATTATTCTTAATACAAGAAGAGAAATAAAGCAAATAATCAAGTGTGCATTAATATGTTCTTTAGTTCTAACAAAAACAGGTCTTGTATCTAAATTACCCTTCATAATTCTAAATTGATCTTCAATTTGTGATAGGCCGTGATACTTATCTATTATTTCGGTATCTGACATATTTATTTCAGATGTTACTATTTTATAGTAACCCATTAATGAATTAAAAGCGTTTAATTTTTCTTCATCTAATAGAGCTTTTAGTTTAGTGGAATCTAATATTTCACCTGTATCAATATTTTCAACATCTTTTTTAAGGAATTTCTTTAAATCTTTAGATTGAGATTTAGAAATTCTAAAGTTTTCTGGAGATGTTTTTAACTTTTCAATAAATTCTAAGAATGATTTGTTTTCATGTTTTTGTCTAGCTTCAAATTTTTTAGACCAATAAACAACTTCCTTTTCAGTTATTTCGTGTTCGTTTCCGTATTCATCTTTGACCTTTTTGTGGATGATTCTTGATTTATACATGAAGTCATCGCTAGTTTTAGTATATCCTTCAGGGTTAACAAGCCATTCTTTATCCTTTTTAGTACTTTTCAAAATACTTTTACTTACAATATATCCATTTCCTAAAGAAGTGATATGGAGTAGATTTGGATAATTTGTCATACCCCTATCACCAATGAAAATAAATCTTTGAAAGTTCATTTCATCAACACTGGATTTCAAAGCAGAAGTAACCGTTTGATGATCTAAGGTATTACCTTTAAACATTTCGATTGAAATTGGAAAGCCATTTTCATCCATAAACATTCCCATTTGGACAATTGGTAATTTTCTCTCTTCTTTAGAAACACCCATTTGACGAATCCCATCTTCATCATCTGGATCTTCAGTTTCAAAATAGAAGTTTGTAACATCATAAAAAACTAATGATGATTTACGATTGAATTTATCAATCATAGTTTTATTTAATTTATTAAATATAGTTTTACGATATTTATAAACGAAATCTAAAGTGTCATAAACGTTAAATTCGTAAGGATTTTTAATGATAGGATCGTAATATTCATTGTTTTGATTAACGGTGGCAATTTTAGAAGCTGGATTCAGAATTCTACCATAAACCAATAATCTTAAAAAGCCGACTAAATCAAACTCGATTTTATAAATATTTTTATAATGAGTAAATAAATCAATTAATCCTAATTCTTTCATTATTTGTTCAATTAAAACATGAGAATATAATTTAGGGTCACCGATTAAGTATGGATCACCCTCTGTGTATTCTAAAGTATATTTTTCTAAAGGTTGTTTTTTCTCGCAATAAGGAAGCAAAGCAGGGATTAAAGGAGAACCATTTTTAAATGATTCCTTTAATCTTTTAACATAATCTGGTTGACCATCATCAAATTTAGCAAGAGGCCCAATATTAAAAATTGTTTTCTTTCTACCGCCTTTAGAACGTGGAGAATAAACACTTTCAACAAGTCTTAAATATTCTATACCATTATTTTTGGTTTTTTCTACATACATAACAAATTACCTCGCACGTGTATTCACGTATATAATTATAACATAAATTTCAACTAAAAGCAATAAAAAAAAGACAAATTATATATTAAATATATAAAAAGTCGTTCAATTTATAAAATGTTGAAATTTAACTGGCAAACTCGGGT
>JAGBBT010000105.1 GCA_017938365.1 Treponema sp. | reverse complement strand
CTGGAATTTTAATCACTTTATGGAATTTTTGAAAAGCGAAGAAAATATTGATGTATCTTATAACTTTATATATAAGACATTAACTAAAGAAGGTATTCTATCACCTAAAGCTAGAAAGAAAACAAAAAAAGAATATACTAAGCAAAAGTTACTTCAAGAAAACAAAATTAATCTTGCTATGAGTAATGAAGAAATAGAAACTAGAATTGAACATGAAGTTGCTTTAGAAGATTCTCATCCAAGAGGTGAAAAGCCCAAATATTTTGGTGAAATAATAGAACAAGACGGATCAATTCATATGTGGTTTGGTGGGGTTAAAACTTGCTTGCATCTAGCTATAGATAAAGCAACCTCCACTATTGTTGGAGCGTGGTTTGATAAACAAGAAACTCTAAATGGTTATTATCATGTATTTTATCAAATACTTACTAAGTATGGTATTCCATATAAATTTCTAACTGATAATCGCACTGTATTTAACTATATGTCTTTAAATCCAGATAAAAGAACGAGTGAAAAAGACGTTTTAACACAATATGGATATGCATGTAAGCAGCTAGGCATTGAACTAGAAACAACATCTGTATCACAAGCAAAAGGTTTAATAGAACGTACAAATGGTACTTTTCAAGGTAGATTAGTTAACGAACTAAAACTAAATGGTATCAATACAATTGAAGAAGCAAATAAGTATTTATTAGAAGTTTTTGTACCTTACTTTAATCAAAGATTTGCAATGGATTATCATAAGTTTGAATCTGTATTTGAATCATCACCAAGCAAAGAAAAAATAAATTATACTCTTGCAGTTTTATCTCCTAGAAAAATCGATAATGGAAACTCAATAAAATATAAGAACAAATATTATCAACCATATTTAAATAACGAAATAAAATGCTTTGCTCCCAAAACAGAATGTTTAGTAATTAAAGCATACAATGAAGATTTATTAGTTACTATAGATGAACAAGTATTTGAGTTAAAAGAACTATCAAGAAATGAAAAGTTTTCTAAAAATTTTGATGAAGTTAAAGAAATTAAAGAGAAAAAGAAATACATACCACCAATGTCACATCCATGGAAACTTGCATCATTTAAGAAGCAAATTGAAAAAGCACATACATCACGTGTATATGCTTAGCGGGTTTTTATGCCGAGAAAACTTTTGACAAGTAAAAAAATATTTTTTACCTTTAAGGAGTTTAATGATTAATATTTTCATTTTTTGAAAATATTAATCATTAAAACGACTATATATAAATAAAAATATTTCTTTTACTGGTCAAAAGGAAATTGGAATAAATTTACCCGCGGATGTTTGAAAAAATTCGAGACATTTTCCTAAGTTATTGACACAATTGTTGCACCTTAATTTAGAACAAATTGAGAATTATGTAAATCATAATAAAACCCTTTTTGATTTATTAATTCCTCATGATTTCCCTTTTCAATAATGTTACCATCTTTCATTACCAAAATTAAATCTGCATTTTTTATCGTTGATAAGCGATGAGCAATAATAAATGATGTTTTATTCTCCATAAGTTTATCCATTGCTTTTTGAACTAGTTCTTCGGTTCTCGTATCAACATTTGATGTTGCTTCATCCAAAATAATAAATGGGGATGAAGAAAGCATCGCACGGGCAATTGTTAAAAGTTGCTTTTGCCCTGCTGAAAT
>JAGBBT010000012.1 GCA_017938365.1 Treponema sp. | reverse complement strand
CAATGCAATCGAATCCTTGAACTTTTCTTTGAGAAAAGTCACTAGAAATAAATCAAGTTTCCCAGATGATGATTCGATATACAAGGTAATGTATCTAGCAATTAAAAATGCCAGTATTCGATGGACCATGTCTATTAAGGACTGGGGACTGGCAGTTAATCAATTTGCAATATTATTTGACGGGCGTGTTCCCGGCTTTAATTAATCCCTGCCATTTACACAGTTTTTATGACAGGGTCTGCAAAAGAAAAAAATACATAAAACCTTCAAAAGTATTATTTAACTCTGAACTTCATTTCCAGCCATTATTTTGACCTGATTAAATAATTGTTTATTTTTCATAACTTCATCTGATTATTTCCAATGTACTAACTTTTTTGGAAAATCTTGCTAACCTTATCAATTATTATTTACATAATTGAACTGTTTATAATACACTTCTGAACAACATTCATGAAGGTATTTTAAATAGTCTTGATTTATATTAATAAATTTTAATTTATCTTTTAACTTAAACATATTTTAATATTCTAAAAAAAATAAAACCGCTCACTAAGAAGTAAACGGTTTCTCTTAAAGTTCATCTCTTTACGGATTTTAACCGTTGGTTAATGGAGACCATCTGTTTTTAATGTAGGTTATAATATTTTTTTTGTCAAGCATTCAAAAAAATTGTCTCAACAAAAAATCAGGCGAAATTCTCTCCAGTCCTATCAATTATTATTGATGGGAATTAGATTTTTACGGTTTTGGATGTAATATATACACTATATGTAGTGGTAAGAAAATTTAACAGAATAAACAAAATAGTTAAATAAATATACCTGATATACTTAAGTGTATATTATTTTCTCCCAAAAAAACTAAGAATTTTGGAGAAAATTCAAATCCAAATTGTTCTTGTTCACAAATTGCACTACATACAATTTCTTTTCGGCTATTAAAAGATATAGGAATGCTATTAACCAATTCTAATAGTTTACCTTCTACTTTATCATCAATATCATCTGCTAAAATTTTATCAAATAAAAGTACATTTTCAATTGCACAAATTTTCGAATTATTACGTATGGGGTTTCCTTTAAAAAATAATTTACTTCTTTCTTTATTTTTTTCATAAATTTCCATTAATGGTGTTATATCCGATGACATTAATCTGATTGTAAAAGAATATCTCATTGTAACTCCATAAATTCTTTTGCTAGTATTTCTAATTCTTTATAAGTAAAATTATCTGACGGTTTACGTCCCATACTTTGCTTTGTATCTTCAATAAAATCTCCAAATTCTCTTCGATTTATTTTAAATTTCTTTGCAATTGAATCGACTTGTTTCCTATCATTAGCATTAGCATTAGCATTTCTGGTTTTTTCTCTGTATTTTTTATTATCTTCTAAATTATTATCGTTATTATCATCTGAATCATCATCAGGATCTGGTGATAAAGGACTTGGGGCTGCAGCAGAATTTTCTCCAGATATTTTTTCATCATTTGTAAATAAATCTTTTATCTTATTAAAATTATAGGTAAATGATTCTGCAAGTGCATCTGAAAAGTTTTTATTTGCATCACTATTATATATGGATACAGCACCAATAATTGTTAATGCACCTAAAACTACAATTTCATCTATTGGACCTGTAAAGACATCATCAGCACCAAACCATCTACCTGTGGGGTCTGTATACTTAACCGGATTATTTCCTGCGTAGTGGTACAAATTGCTATTGATGTGATTAAAAATACCACCCATCCCCGGTAAATTCTGATTATTTTTCTTTGCTTCATCATTTATTGGGGCTTGTGGGATATATTCTCCCAAGGCAGGGTCAGTACTTATCCACATCGAATATTTTGGATCTAAATATCTAGCTCCATAATAATACAATCCTGTTTCTTCGTCTAGTTCTTTGGCGGTTCCCTGCCGAGCCAAGAGTTTTTCGCGTTGCTCAAAACCTTGCTGGCAGGTCGCGCTTTTCGTGATTTCGCGTCAGAGCGCTTCATTGCTCCACTTCGTTTCACAACCAGCCTAACGGCTGGCCACTACAATCGCTAACCGGAATTTTTTATAAATTTTTCTTTTTCATCATCTGTCAAATCAATAGGAGAAACATTTTTCAACTTTGAATACGCTAATAATTCTTTTAGTTCTATCTTTATCTTTGGAACTTCAGAAGGCATTACTGGTTTTGGGGTGTTTTTTAATGATTCTTTATATTTGTTCATTAGTCCATTCATAGTCATATACCTCCATTATTTTTTTTGCATTTTCTTCATCTACTGCAAATTGAAAAGGATGTAAAATACCAATATGTTGGGCATTAAAAACATCACAATAATGTTCAAGAAGTTTCTTGTTTGCTGCAAAACCTGTCATTAAACCATTATATCCAAAATCACAAGATTTTTTTGCAGCTATTGCAAACAAATGTCCTCCTACCCCTGTATACTTAATTTCATCTACTATTTCTTTATTATTCTGTGGATTTGAACACATCCAACATATATAAGCAGCTTTCATTTCTTCATTTTTCGAAACAGCAACAAGCCCTTGAATATCAACCGAACCTTCTACAACTAATGCATATACTTCATTTTCATCCAATAAATCAGCCCAATTAACATACCAACCGTTATTTTCATTATACTTTTTAAGAAATGTCTTTCGTGTTATTCTAATAACCTCAGTTTGAACAATTTCACCAGTTAGAACATCTTTTAAGCAGGGAGTAAATTCATCTATCCAAACATTTATCATAATTAAGCCCTCATTGTTTTAATAATAACACAATTTTATAGAAAAATCATTATAATTTTTCTAATGGCATATACTCTTTTTTACATTTTTAAGTAAATAGCGATTTAGCGAAATTCGCTCCTCTGAAATTTTCTACTAAATTCCCCTCTATTCCCACAAATTATTATTGATGGGAAGAGAGGAATTAAAATGCATTATGGAATTATAATATTATTATTTAATAATAAATTTACAAAATCATATAGTTTTTGATTTACTTCAACTAAATTACCATTTAATATCATATATTCTGAGCTAGAATTATATGAAAACCAAAGGATAAGGTTATTATTTC
Source organism: Treponema sp. (assembly GCA_017938365.1). Classification (GTDB taxonomy): domain Bacteria; phylum Spirochaetota; class Spirochaetia; order Treponematales; family Treponemataceae; genus Treponema_D. Next base: position 2,479 of record JAGBBT010000012.1, on the reverse strand, counting down.
TATCATAAATATCGCAAATTGATGTTGTTGATAACAAAACTTTATTTTTTAATTTTTCGTTATTTATTATTTTTGTTTTTTCAAAAAACACTGTTGATAAAAAATTTGAGAATGTCCTTTCATAAAAAACATGTTCTACTTTTTTTTCGTACTGACCATCTCGAATCTGTCCAATTTCTAGAGGCGTAGGAAACAATGTCTGTGGATTGTTATAATACACAACAATTTTGAATTTCCAATCATTTAATAATTCCTTATTTTGAATAACATTTTTATCTTTTGTATAATCATACTTTGAAATGCAAGAGAAAAATATCAAAATAAAACTTAATAGTATTATACATTTGTTTTTATTCATTTTTGTTCCTTAATAAAAGTATTCAAAGTTTTCTTGAATGGAAATAAAAAATCAAAATAGTTTGTTCTTATAAAATTATCTCGTTCTTGTGCTACAGGATTTTCATTCTCTTTTATATTCATATTTTCTATCTCAATTGGATCTGTAACATTTTGAAATATATTTGTAGTATCTTGATAAGCATGTCCAAGTTCATGCATTAGTAAAGTTATAGGATCAATGATACCTTTATGAAGAACATCACCGTTTATTATGTCAAATGAAGCAGACAAAAATTTATTGGAATCCCAATTAATTACATTTTCATTTGGTAAATAACTATTATTTCCGTTGTTATTATGCTTAATAATAAAAAGAGTGGGAGTATTTTCCAAAATTGTTATTACATAATTACCACGTTCAGTCTTTTTTAACTCTTGAATTGCCATATTGAATCGTTGTAATTCATCATTAGTTAAACTACTTGTATCAAATTTCCTTCCATCCGGGTCCACATACTTAACCGGATTGTTCCCAGCGTAGTGGTACAAATTGCTATTTGTAGGACTAACTACTGTTTTTTCAGCAAATTCAGCTCAATTTCGTCCAAAATCAACAGTTTTCAACGAAGCTTCTGCTAATTTTTGTTCCTTCCCTGTGTCTGTACTTTCATTTTATCCCAAAATCACTGTTTTTTACAATGAATTCGGGGTAAAATCGGTGTTTTTTTATTAAATCTATTATTGATTATCTAACTCCTTTAATAAATATATCTCTCCTCTATCTGAAAATCTTATTCTTCTAGAATACGTCATAGACTCAACCAAAAGTTGTTGCGTCTCTTGTAATGAAAAATCTTTTTTTGGGATTTTTTCAAAAAAATTTTCTATTTCTCTACTCATTAAATCATTTTCAAAATATTTTTTTAAAATTTTATCATATTGTGCTCTTAAAAAAATTAATAAACCATTTAAGTCTTCATCTGTATCAAAATATAATTTATTAAACCCCTTCTCAAAGCATTTTTTTTCCATTTCACAGCCATATATAATCATAAAGCTTCTTAAAAGTAAGTCTGACTTACCATTTTTTCTCAGATAAATTTTTATCGAATTTTCATATTTTGTTTTCTCAATAACGAAACCTTCATTATTGAGAAAAATTCCAATTTCATTGCTATCTATAGTTTTTATTGAAAAATGTAAATCCTTAAAAATATTTTTTGCACAATTTTTGAAAATTTTACTAAACTTTTGGAATTCGGTCATTTTATTGTCCATCATCGATTGAGTAATAATACAATCCAGGTGTACTAGGATCTGCTGTAAATGTAATTGTTGCACCCAAACCTTCTTCTAAATACGGAAGAGTCAATCCACTAGGAATATCTGTTCCCCCTTTTACAGTAAAACCAGATGTATTTTTAGACAATTCTGCAATATAACCTTCTATTTGCGCTTTTGCCTTTTCATTTTTATATCCAGATTTACACGAATCAGGTTTTAATTCATAGACTGATACTACTTTAGTTTCATTATTTGTAACAGTTAAATCAGGTCTTTTTAATGGTGAAGACAATTCATCAACAGCAGGATCCTGTTCGGCTAAGATTTCTTGATTTCTAGTCTCAACACCTGCTAAACCAAAAAGAAAATTTAAAATTCTTTTTAAAGGTCTGTCAGTTTGTGCATATCTCGTCCTTGTATTTTGTTCACCCACCAATATAATCGACAGTTGATCTTCAAAAAAAGTATGTGCTTTCTGTCCAATTCTACTTGTAGATTTTACTGTTTTTTCACCATCAGGATCAATATACTTTAGCGGATTGTTCCCAGCGTAGTGGTACAAATTGCTATTTGTCGGACTAACTACCCAAAATTCAGCAATTTCAGCTCAAAATTGTCCAAAATCAGCAGTTTTCAACGAAGCTTCTGCGGATTTTGTTCCTTCCCAAAAATGTGTTTACATTTTACCCTAAATTTTGCTTTTTTTCTAGCAAATTCAGGGTAAAATCACGAAATTTCGGCTCTACTCCCATCAATTATTATTGATGGGAAGAATGAAAGCATACAAATTAAATACCGACTGAATATTTTTTTATTGTAGGAAACTCATTTAGATTATAATATGGTATTTCATTCT
>JAGBBT010000104.1 GCA_017938365.1 Treponema sp. | reverse complement strand
TCTGCTTCTGCAATGTATTCTAATGCTGTTTTATAATCTTTTTTAGATTTATAAAATTCGCTCATTTTTGTATAATATCTTGGATTATTCAAATCGTACAAAATTGCACGTTTCATACATTCGATCGCTTCTTCTAAATCTTCAGTTTTTTCACGTACCAATGCAAGATAATAATAACCTTCTGCACAGTTTATATCTAGCGAAATTGCTTCTTGTGCATAACCTTTTGCCAAATCATAATCTTCTTTTAGCATTGCAGTTTTTGCACCTAAAAGATTACCTAAGATATAATTTGGATTAATTTCCAAAATTTTATCAGCGAGTTCAATTGCTTTATCATAATTCTTTTCTCTAATGTGAATTTCTGCCAAATCACTCAAATAATTAAGGTTTTCAGGATTTTGTTCGATAATCTCATTAACAAGTTCTTCGGCTTTGTTATAAATATTTAATTCTGTATAAATTCTACTAAGAGCACTTTTTGTAAAATTATCATTGAAACCTTTTTTGATATTATCTTCCAATATTTTTTGCGCACCAATAAAATCTTTATCATTTGCCAGCAATAAAGCTCTTAGAACTCTAGCTTGAGAATGATCCGAATTAACATCCAAAATAGCATCAGTTTCTTTTTTAGCTTTTGCAAAATCTTTTTTGTCAAAGAATAAATAAGCCAAAGAATATCTATAATCAGTATTATCTGGACTTATATATAATGCCTTTTGATAAGCCTTTTGAGCTTCTTCAATCCATCCATTATAGAAATATGCATTTCCTAAGTTATAATAATAAATTGAATTAGATTTGTCCAAATTTGCAGCTTTTGAAAAGTTTTTAATTGCTTCGATAAAATTCATATTTTCTAAATCAAACAAACCTAAATAGTTAAGAATTTCTGGATTTTGAGAATTTTTACCAATTCTAGAAAAAATCTCTTTTGCACCCTCAAAATCATTTTCATCGAACTTAATTCTACCACTCAATAACAGAGCTTTTTCATCAGACAAATCACATTCTGATAATAATTCTTTTGCTTTTTCTTGTTCACCATTTGAATAAAATGCCGTTGCACATTCAATTTTTACATCTGAATTAAAAAATTCTGAAGATTTATAATTATCAATTTCGCAAAATAATTTTAACTTAACAAGAATTTTGATTAAGTCTTTTAAATTATCGACACTAGGGTATTCTTCAAATAATCGATTTGAAATAGTTAGCGCACCATCCAAATCACCTTGACGTTCTTTTATTGTACGAGTTAGTTTCAAAGTACTTGAGTGAACAGGATTTAACATAGAAGATTTTTCCAAATATTGCATTGCTCTTGAATAATTATTCAAAAGAAAATACAACTCTCCAATTTGGAATAAAATTTCTACGTTATCATTTTCAATTTCCAACGCCTTATAAAGCATTTCAATTGCAGGTTTGTAATTCTTTGACTCTTTCAATTCGAATGCTTGTTTTATATAATCAATTACTTGAGTATCTTCCATAATCCTACCTATAACTTATTCTTCAATTACTTCTTGTGGTATATAAATTTCACCTAATGGTTGTTCTTCTTTTTGTTTCTCTTTTTTCTTGAACCATTTAATTTCAAATTTTTTCTTTTCTTTTTTAGGTTCTTCAACTTTTTTGTTAATAATAATTAGAACTTCATCTTCACTAGCCATTTTCAAATTATTTCTAGCAATACCTTCCAAGCTATTATCAGAAGTTACAACCTTTTTCTCTGTTTTCAAGTCCTCATTACGAGCTTGAGCTTTTTTAAGAAGGTTTTCCAAAGTAAGCATCTTGCCTTGGTATGAAATGATTTTACCAATGTTTAACATTGCACCATAACCAATTTGAATTAAACAGAAAATTAAAACAATAGTAAAAAAAGAATAATGAAAACCAGTTTTTGTGATGTTTCTTCTCTTTTTTATATTTTCTTTTCTTTGTTTTTTCTTTTCTGATTCAGACTGTTCTGCCATTAACCTAAAACCCTCTTTTCCCAATTATAAACAAATTCCCACTACCAGACAAACTGTTTACAATTTAAATTTTGTTGTGATTTTAAACCTATTTTTTACTAAAGAGTTATTCTGGTCAAAAATTGAACTTGTACCCATTTCAATATTCCACCTGTCGATATCTTTATTTCCAAAAGGGTTTATAGATATGTAGAATTCTGCAATTTTAATATGTTTAGCAAAATTAGCAGAAACAGTTTCCTTTAAAGACAAATATTGCCCTAATTTAATTTCTGGAGTGAATGAGAAATAATCATTAAAATCACCATTTGTACTATTTACAGTTTTTGAAAATTCTGTTGTTAGTGCATAATGCTTGGCATCATATTTTGAATAAATACTAGAAACTTGTCTTAATTCAGCATAGTCAATTTTTTGCTCAAAAGCTGTACCAGCAGTTATTTTACCAAACTGTTCAGCTTCACCATATTTAACTTGGTTGATTGTATATTCCATGTTATTAAATTTTGAATAGGCAGATTTTTGTCCTAATTTTTTACCTGCATAATATTTACCACCTTTATAGTTATAAGGTCTTTGAATTTGAATTGCTTGGAATTCGTCTAAGGAATCTTCTAAAACAACAGTGTCCTCTTCC
>JAGBBT010000103.1 GCA_017938365.1 Treponema sp. | reverse complement strand
CGGGGTCAGTGTGCAAGACTTAGAAATTTCTTTTGCCAACTTTGTGACATCGATTTCTTCGCCGTACTCAGCCGACGCATAAAATTTCGAATCTGCTTGTCTATCAAGTGGATTCTGTCTTTGTTTAACGGTATACATCATAAGTGTACCCTCCGATTCAGTTTGAAATGCTCTCTATAAGCACCTCCGCATGCGATATTAATTTGTGGAACCTCAACGAAGCCCCATACCTTTGGCCAAAAGATACACACTAAAAGTAATAATTTTTTGTGTTAATCGGCAAGAAAAATCGTAAAAAAAGTGAGATTTTTTTTGATAAAGTTTTGAAAAAAAGTCAGTGAGTTTTTGAAAATTCTCAGTGAGTTTTTTTAAATTCTCAGTGAGAATTTTTTTTTTGAGTGAGGGGAGTGAAGATGGAGTTGTTGTATAGTTCCTGCTTATCATGAGATTTCATTGAAGGATAAAAAAAATATGATATATTAAAAGTAGTGGAGAATAATATGTCTGCTGTTCCTGTGAAAGATAAGATAGAATATACAGTTTCTCTTGTAACTGATTTTGCAAAAAAATATTCACTTACTACAACACAAGCTTTTAATTATCTTGACCGATTTGATGCCATAAATTTTATAAATCAACATTATGATATTACACATACATTGTCATTTTCAGATATTCTTGATGACCTTGCCTTGTATTGCAAAAATCATGGAGGAAATCTGTAATGGATTTGTATCATGGTTCAACCACAGAAATCAAAGAAATAGATTTGACCCTTTCTAAACCAAATAAAGATTTTGGAAAAGGTTTTTATCTTTCTAATAATTTTGAACAAGCATATAATATGGCAATGTACAAAGCAGGTCTTTTTGGAACTGAAAAAGCAATAAAAATACTAGTGAACAAAGGACTTTGTAATGAATGATGTTGAATATCAGATAGAATGTACAACTCGAGATTTAGTTAGTTATCCTGCAAAGGATTTTTCGTTCAGTATTGAGCAGGCTCTAAGGGCTGTATCCAGAGCCGTGTATTTTTAGATTAATTTTATATGTATCATTATAAAATCATTCCTTTTTTTTTATTTTGTGATAAAATATTGAATTAGCAGATTGTATAAAGATTTTATACCGACAAAAACAGCTGTATAAAATTCTTATGTGAGATACGGAGAAATTATGTTAGGTGGACGCCCATACTGGGGTGCAGGAAAAGGAAAAAATATGCAGAAAAAAATATTTTTTTTATTAGTTTGTTTTCCTCTTTTGTTTTCTAGTTGCATGACTATGCCAGAAAAAACATTCGAAAAAAAAGAAAGAAATATAGATTTTTATTTATATGAAAATGGTGATCCAATAAATTTATATGATGTAATTGAAACTGAAACAATAGAAAGAGGATATAAGTTCAATAGAGTTTTAGATGGAGCAAAAATAACTGATTATGAAAACTCTTACAAAGAAGCAACTGGAAGCGGATTTCTTGTATCAAATAAAGGATATATTATTACAAATGCTCATGTTGTAAATAACTATAATAATATTTCAATAGTAAAAAATAATTATGAATATAAAGCTCAAATAATATCGATTGATCAAGTGAATGATATTGCCTTACTTGAAGTACCAGAGTTATCTGGTGAAAATTACTTATCGTTTACTTCACTCAATGAAAAAAAATTAGGAGAAAAAATATATTGTATCGGTTTTCCATTAAACTCTGTTCTTGGAAATGAGGCCAGAATAACCGATGGAATAATTTCAGCTAAATCAGGACTTGCAAATAGTAATTCCATTTTTCAAATAAGTGCTCCAATTCAACCTGGAAATTCTGGAGGTCCAGTTATTGACGAGAAAGGAAATGTTATAGGAATAGTGGTATCAAAACTAAATGATTTATATGGACTTGAGTATAGTGGTTCTATACCTCAAAATGTAAATTTTGCAATTAAATCAGATATAGCTATTACTCTTTTTCAAAAATTTATTCAAAATAATTCTGCTGTAAAAAATATAACTGAAGCAATTGATTGTTGTGTATTAGTAAAAAACAATAATGATGGAATCATCTCTCAAAATAAAAAATATATACTTAAAGTTTTATATACTTACTCTTTTGATTTAGTTCATTACACATTATCATCTATGCAAATATATGTAGTTGATTCAGAAGATGGCAAAATTATTGATAGTATAAAGTGGACTGGAGAAACATTTAATAGCGCTAATACAATTGCAAAAGTACTAATCAATCGTTTGTTGGACAAATTTGAATAAACACATAACAAAGGTTCGTAGCCGACAGCGGGTCAAGCCCGCTGCGGTACAACCAGTTGTTATGTGGACGCCCGCACTGGGGCGCTTGGAGGAAAAATGAAAAAAAATATTTTTTTATTTATTATTGCTTTGTCATTTGTAAGTTGTACTTCAACCTATAAATATGATTTCAATAATCCATCAAATGAAACTCTTGAAAAAAACAAAGAAATTGCAGTTTCGGTAAGTGCAGATGGCTCATACGGTTCAGATATTTATAATGGTTCTGGACGTACATTATCAAATACAATTAGACAACAATTAAAAAAATACTCTTCAAATGTTGTCGTATTAAAAAACAATGAAACATTAAATGATTTTACAGATGAAGAAATTAAGAACTATGATTATATTGTAATATCGGAAATTTTACATTGGGAAGACAGAGCCACAGCTTGGAGTGGAATTCCAGATAAAATAGAAGTTTCAATAGAAATATATGATTCTAAAAGAAATTTATTAAAATCTGCAATTCTTTCTGGGAAAAGTGCCAGTATGACATTAGGTTCAACTGATCCAAGTGAATTACTTGAAGAGCCTCTATCTACTTTCTTTAAATCTGTATTTGAAGAATAATATATTGAATATTTTTTTCATAAACCCAAACTAATCATCTAGGTCTGGAATATGTTCTTTTAGGGATTTCATAAAATCTTCGCCTGTTACGCCGTCTTTTAAGCAGGCAAATATACAGTTATCTCCTGCAACGGTTCCTAAAATTTCTTCCATGTTCATATTGTCTATTGCATTTGCAACGGAATTTGCTTGTCCACCAAAAGTTTTTATTACAACTGTGCTTGAATTCCATTCGATACTAACGTATCCTCTTAAAAAGTCTTGCACAAATATTTGTTCGTTTTCTTCTCTTGATTCTTCGCTTGGTAATGTGTATACATAGCCTGATTGTCCGTCTGATACTTTGCCAACTTTTAATAATTTTAAATCTCTTGATAATGTGGCTTGTGTTACTTCATAGCCTTCTTTTAGTAAGTGGCCTAAAAGTTCTTCTTGGCTTTCTATTCTGTTATTTTTTATTAATCGTTTTATTAATTTTAGGCGTGTATTTCGTTCTTTCACAAGCTATCCTTTTTATAATATTTATTCGTTGATTATGTATAAAAATACAAGTACTGTCAATTAAACCATTTCGACATAAGTTTTGCCTGTTCCTCCATCTTCTGGTCGTGCAAATTCAAATGTTTTTACTCCTGGATAATTACTTAAATAGTCTTGAACTGCTTGTTGTAGGATTCCGTTTCCTTTGCCGTGTATTATGCTGAAATTTTTAAAGTTGTTCATTTGGCATAAATCTAATTGTTTTTCTAATGTTTTTATGGCTTCTTCTTCTCTCATTCCTAGTAATCTTAATTCAAATAATGGTTTTGCTTGTCCGTGAGAGTTTCCTACTAATTCAACTGTGTATGTGGCTTTGTTTGTTATAGGGTTTATAAGTGTCATGTCTTTTTCTTTTAAGCTCATTCTTATTGAACCTAATTGAACTGTCCAGGTGTTTTTTCTTTCTTGCGATATTAGTGTTCCTTTTGCTTTTGTTAGATTGTGTTGGAACTCAGCTCCTGGTTTAAATTCTAGTTCTTCTGTTTTTTTATTATTTTTGTTACTTAAATTATTGATTTGTTCTTCTGTATATGTATTTTTTGCAGCGGCAAATGCTTCTTTTGTACTGAGTTTTTTCTTTTGTTTGTTTTTTTTGTTTGAAGAGTGTTTGTTGTTATTTTCGGAAATTAATATTCCGTTTTCTGTGTAATATGAATTTTTTTCTATGTTTTCTTTGTGTTTTAATTTGTCTTTTTCGAGGTTTTCTTTTTCTTCTTCTAGTGTTAATTCTTGTTGGTCAATTTGGTTTGTTAGTGTTGAGATAAATTCTTTTACTTTTAATGTTTTTTCTCTTGTTATTTCTCCTTCTCTGAGGGTTCTTACAAGGTTTTCTAATTCTTTTCTTGTTTCTTTTAAGAATTTTGAAGAATCTAATTGTTCTCGTTCTTTTATTTGTAATTCATATTCTTTTAGTTCAATACTTTTTTGAGTTTGTTTTAATTCTTTTTCTTTTAGTTTTGCTTCTCTGATTTTTGTTTGTTTCTCTATATTTAATAGTTCTGCGTGTTTTTCTGTTAATCCTTTTATTAATGTGCTTACATCGGCTTGTTCGTTTATTATGTATGATTTTGCTTTGTTTACTGTGTGTAACGGTAGTCCACTTCTTTTTGCAATGTCTAATGCATGACTTTCTCCAGGGATTCCCATTAATAATCTGTATGTAGGGGATAATGTGTTTGTGTCAAAATCTACAGAGGCGTTTATACATGAAGGGTTTGTGTATCCATAGTTTTTTAATATTCCGTGGTGCGTGGTTACTAGAACAAATGATTTTTTTTCGATTAATTGGTCTAATACTGCCATTGCTATGGCGCTTCCTTCTTGTGGGTCTGTACCGCTTCCTAGTTCGTCTAATAAAACAAGTGAATCTTTATCGGCATATTTTACTGCTGCGGCGATGTTTTTCATGTGGGCACTAAATGTTGATAAAGATTGGTCGATTGATTGTTCGTCTCCTATATCTGCAAATATTTTATTAAATATTGGTAGTCTTGTTCCTTCGCTGGCGGGTATTGGAAATCCTGCTTGGTTTAGCATTGAGAATAATGCAAATGTTTTTATTGAAACTGTTTTTCCACCTGTGTTTGGTCCTGTTATTATTAAAACTTTTTTTTCGTCTAAGAATGTCATATCAATAGGAACTGCTTTTTCTTCTAGTAGGGGATGACGAGCTTTTATTAATGCTGGAGGGGTATTTTCTGTGCATTCCATAGCACAAATACATTTGTTTTCTATTCCCCATTTTGCTGATGCACAACTTTGATCTAATTCTATCATTGTGTTAAGGGCGTTTTTTACATCTTCTGTAAATGGTGATAATTTTGCTGTCAGTTCTGTAAAGATTTTTTTTATTTCTGCGTTTAATCTGTATTCTTCTTGGATTAATTCATTGTTTTTTCTTACAACTTCATCTGGTTCTATAAACATTGTTTGTCCTGATGAACTGACTTCATGAACAATTCCGTTTATTCGTTGTCGCTGATTTGCTTTTACTGCTAATACTTGTCTGTCTGCTCTGTATGCCGGAACATTTGCTGCTAAAACTGTTGATAATGATGAGTCGCTTGTGTATTTTTTGAGTGCACTATCAATTTCTGATTTTATAGAAGTTATTTTTTGTTTTATTTCTCTTATTATTTGTAATTCTTTTAATATTCCGTTTTTATCAATAATTCTTCCTATTTCTGTGTTTATTTGTTTTAGTGATGTTATTGGAATTTCTTCTGTATTTTTTAATAAGTTTTTTATGGTAATTGTTTTTGATGCTGAGTTAATTTGTTCTGATACTGTTATTGCTGAATCACAAAATAGCTTTAGTGCGTATATTTGTTCTTGGTCTAAAGTTGTTCCTTCTGTTTTGAGAATTTTTAGAAAATTATGTATTACAGGCCATGATTTTATGTAGGTTGCTGTTTTACTTTGTAGAACAGTCATCCATTCTGTGCATAATGATTTTAGTTGTTTTATGGTTTCTGTGTCTGTATAGGGGATTCTTTTTTTTAATTTTTCGGTTGCTTCTTCTGATACACAGTATCCTGCTATCTTGTCTCTTATTCTAAAAAAAGCTAAGTCTTCTAATGTTTTATTATGCATAAATCTTAGTCACACCAACTGCCTGTTTTGATTTCTTCGCAAATCCGTTTCCAACTATCATATCTTTCTTCTGATATTATTCCTGAGTATACGGCTTCTTGAATTTTACAGCCTGGTTCTGTGTTGTGGGAACAACTCATTCCGTATGTGCATTTTCCGATTAAGGGTTTCATTTCTCTAAAATATAAAGCTAAATCTTCTGCTGCAATATCATGAAGTACAAATCTTCTTACGCCAGGAGTGTCTATAATAGATGCGTATACATTTTGCATTCCACCTACGATACTTTCGTTTAAGTGCAAATGCATAAGAGTTCCTTTTGTTGTTGTGTGGGTGCCTTTTCCGTATTTTTGAGATAGGCTACCTGTTTTTAAAACACAATTGTTGTCTAAAACATTTACAAGAGAAGATTTTCCTACTCCTGATTGTCCAACTAATGCACTTAGTTTTCCAGTTAATAATTCTGCTAATTCTGTTAATCCTTCTCCTGTTTTTGCAGAAATTCTTAATACTTTATAACCTAATTCTTCCCATATTTTTAATCGTACTTGAAAATCTTCGTCTTGAACTTCTGCTAAGTCGTATTTATTAACAAGAATTATTGGTGTAAGATTTTGATATTCTGCTTGTGCTAGTTCTCTATCAATGAATCTTGGCCTAAAATCTGGTTGTCCTGGTGTTGTTACTAATATGATGTAATCTAAGTTTGCTGCTAATAATTGTGGACAACGGCCTTTTACATTCCAACGAACAAATTGATTTTTTCTTGGGATTAACGATATTATTTGTCCTTTGTTTTTGTTTATGTCGTCTAATTCGACTTGTACTTTATCACCTGGGGCTAATGGATTGTAGTATTTTGTTTCTACTTTTAGACGTTTGCTTTTTAATGTACAGTGAATTATTATTTCTTCTTCTGTGTGTGATTCTGAATATATATCTTCTATATCGTCTCTTTCGACTTCAAAAACATTATTACTTCCACTTAAGACTGTACCAATTATTAGTGCCATATAATGCAATCTTAAGATTAAATTAAGGAATTTTCAAGGGAAATTTTAATATTAGTGTAGTAATGAAGAAATAAAAAAACACTCTTATTAAGAGTGTTAAAGTTAGCTCCTACGGGAGTCGAACCCGTCTCTCCGCCTTGAGAGGGCGATGAACTAAACCGATATTCGAAGGAGCCATAAAAAAAGGCTGACAAATAAAGGTCAGCCTGTCGTTCCCCAAGGAGGATTCGAACCCCCACAATCAGAACCAGAATCTGAAGTGCTACCATTACACAATCGGGGAATGGAATGTATAAAATAATATAGAATGTTAAAAATCTTGTCAATAGAGGAACTTAATCAATAAGATTTTATGCAAAATTAGTAAATACTCAAATGTATTAAAAATTCATTTAGTTTTATTTGAATCAATTTTTCTTTATTGGTACTATTTATTTTATGGATAAAATTAAAGCTGTTATTTTTGATATGGATGGGGTTTTACTTGATACTGAAAGTATTTGTAAAAAATGTTGGATTCAGGCTAGTGAAGAATTAGGATTAGCCGGTGGTGATATAATATTTAAAAGGTGTATAGGCTGTAATAATCAAGATATATTAAAAATGGTTCAAGAATTTTTTTGTGATCAAAAAGAAGATTTTGATGCAAATTCTTTTTATAATAGGACAAGTGAACTTTTTAAAATTGAAGAAGTAACTAATGGTCTTCCTAAAATGAAAGGTGTTGATGACTGTTTAAAAAAATTAAAATCAAAGGGTTATATTTTGGCGGTTGCTTCTTCTACTAGGAGAGTTGCTGTTACAAGGCAGTTAACTGCTGCTGGAATCATAGATTACTTTAATACTTTAACATGTGGTGATTCTGTTGTTCATTCTAAACCTGATCCAGAAATTTATTTAAAAGCTTGCAAATCTATTGGTGTTCTTCCGGAGAATTGTGTTGCTATCGAAGATAGTGCAAATGGAATAAAATCAGCATATTCTGCAGGATTAAGATGTGTTATGGTTCCTGATCAAATTGAACCTACAGAAGATTTGTTAAAATTGGTTTGGAGAGTTATTCCGTCTTTAGAAGTATTAAATGATTATATTTAAGGATACTAATAAAAAGACTGATAAAAGTTTTGATATTTGTTGAAATGTAAAGAAAAATTATTATATAATGCCATCTAATATAGAGGAAAATTATGGCAATTACATTAGATAAAATGCGTAATATTGGCATCATGGCTCATATTGATGCTGGAAAAACAACAACGACAGAACGTATTCTTTATTATACTGGTAAAATTCATCGTATTGGCGAAATTGATGATGGTGCAGCTACTATGGATTTTATGAAGCAAGAACAAGATCGTGGTATTACAATTGCTTCTGCTGCAATTACAACTGATTGGAAAGGTTATAAAATTAATATTATTGATACTCCTGGTCATGTTGATTTTACTGCTGAAGTTGAACGTTCTTTAAGAGTTTTGGATGGTGCTGTTGCTGTAATTTGTGCTGTAGATGGAGTTCAGCCTCAAACAGAAACTGTTTGGAGACAGGCTGATGAGTTTAAGGTTCCTCGTATTTGTTTTGTAAATAAAATGGACCGTATAGGTGCAGATTTCTTTTATTCAATAAATGATGTTCATGAAAAATTTGGTGCAAATACAATTGCTCTTCAGGTTCCTATGGGACAGGGCGAAAAATTTGAGGGTGTAATTGATTTGCTTTCTATGAAAGAAATTCGCTGGAATGATGCAGATGATGGTGAAACTTTTACAGAAAGTGAAATTAGTTCTGAATATATTGATTTAGCAAATGAATGGCGTGAAAAATTAATTGATCAAGTTGCTTCTAATGATGATGAACTTGGAGAAATATACCTTGAAGGTGGTGAAATAACTAATCAACAGTTAAAGGATGCTATCAGAAAAGGTACCATCGAAAGAACTTTGGTTCCTTGTTTTTTAGGTTCTGCTCGTAGAAATAAGGGTGTACAGCCTTTAATCGATGCTGTAATCGATTATCTTCCTTGTCCAACTGATATTCCTGTCGCAAAGGGTATTAGTGTAAAAAAAGATAAGGAAGAAGAAGTTGATATTCCTTGTGACGAAAAGAAAATGCCTTTAGGTTTGGTATTTAAAATTTCTTATGATAAAGATATGGGACCTCTTTCGTTTGTTCGTGTTTATTCAGGAAAATTTACAACTGGAAGTCAAGTTTTAAATGTTGGTAAAAAGAAAAGAGAACGAATTAACAGAATTCTTCGTGTAAATGCTAATCACATGGAACAGATGGATAGTGTTTCTGCTGGTGATATTGCTGTTTTTGTTGGTTTAAAAATATCTCAAACTGGTGATACTTTAGGTTCTGAGGGATTTCCTATTTTGTTAGAGAATGTAAAATTCCCTGAGCCGGTTATTTCTGTTGCTATCGAACCAGAATCTATAAGTGATAAAGATAAATTAAATGAAACTTTAGAAATTATGAGTAAGGAAGATCCAACATTTACTAGTCATGAAGATGCTGAAACTGGACAGCTTATTATAAGTGGTATGGGTGAATTACATCTTGATGTTCTTGTAACTAGAATGAAGGAAGATTTTGGTGTAAAAGCTCATGTTGGTGCTCCTCAAGTTACTTATAGAGAATCTATTTCTGGTTCTGCTGATTGTAGTTCTGAATGGAATCGTATTTTGGCTGGTAAAGAAAATGTTGCAGGTCTTACAATCCATATAGAAAAAAGAGAGCAGGGACTCGGTAATTCTTATACTTGTAATGTTCGTGATTCTAGTATTCCTGATGAAATTTATGCTGCAATAGAAAATGGTATAACTAATTCATTTTCTTCTGGTATAAAATATGGATATCCTTGTACTGACATTGCTGTAACTGTAAATGCTATAAATTATAATGAATTAACAGGTACACCTTTTGCTTTTGAGGCTTGTGCTGTTCAGGCTTTTGATGAAGCTGCAGAAAAGGCTAGTCCTAATCTTTTGGAACCTGTTATGAAAGTTGATATAACTTGTCCTAAGGAATTTGTTGGAGATGCTATGAGTCAAGTTACTCAGCGTGGTGGAATGATTAGTGGACAAGATAGTAAAGCTTCTGGTGAAATTATTTATTGTACAGCACCTATGGCAAAAATGTTCGGTTTTTCTACTAATCTTCGATCTGTTACTCAGGGTAGAGCAAGTTTTAGTATGGAGTTTAGTCACTTCCAAGTTAAACAAGGTGGGTTAAACGATTCTGCGTATTAAGGAATAATTGATTGATAAAACAGATAGTACTTTTTTCATTAGAATTTATTCTCTTAATGGCATTTTTTATTCGTCGTTCCTATGCTAAAAAAAATGACTCAAAGTTCTTTTTGCTTTTAACTTTGAGTTGTATTTTGCAGACTATATTTTCATTTGGTAGCGTAATTAATATAAAGAATTTTTATAATACTTCCATCGTATATTATTTTGTATTTATGTCTTACGGTGTTGTTTGTGTATTATCGGATTTTATTCTTTTGATTTCAGCTCAGTATTTATTAAGAGTTTATAAGTTAAATACAAAGATGACCAAAGTCGCATTTGTTATGTTTTGGTGTTTCTTTATTGTAGATACTGTAATTTTTTTATCGAATAATTTTACATTCTTTGCATATTATGGTTCTGCTTATACTGTAAGTGATATTTCTTTTGATTATTTTGTTTTTAGACCGTTACCTGGAACTTGGTTAGAATATCATCTTTGTTTTATTCTTGTGTTAGGTTTGTTGATTTCTATTTCTATGACCTTAAAAACTTCTTCTGTGCCTTTTGTTTATGCTGGTAAATATATTTTTATTGGATTGTTTTTTTTATTTATTTCTGTTGTAAATTCAATTATCCTATTTAAACCAGCATTAAAATCCAACATTTATGTTTCTGTTTTTTTAATAAATCTTATACCTCTGATTCTGTATTTTCATATGTTTTATTACAGACCTAGGTTTATTATTGGTGCCATACGACGAATGGTTTTTGATAAATTAGGTTCTCCGTTGGTTTTGTTTGATGGGGAAGATTTGTTAGCTGATTTTAATAAGGATGCGGCAAATTTATTTGCTTTGGAACCAAAATTAATCAATCATCTTAAGCTTTCTGATTTTTTGCGTCGTTCTGTTGGTGGTCAAGTAAGAGAGCGTTCTTCTTCAACAGTAGAAGAAGTTGTTATAAAAGCTGCTTCTGGAGAAGATTCTGTTTATAAATTAGATTATTCAAGATTGAATGATAAGCAAGGTAAAGATTACGGAACTCTTTTGTTGTTTCATAATATTTCTGAATTAAAGAAGTTATACAATTCAATGGAAAGAATTGCTATGACAGATATGCTTACGGGGCTTTCTAGTCGATTGCTTCTTCAGAAAAAAATTACTGAGATTAACTTATATAGAAAATTTCCGTATACGGCAGTTGTCTGTAGTATTAATGGTATTCATTTGATTTCAGAAGGCTTTGGTGAGGATGCTGGAAAATCTGCCACAATGCATGTTGCTGATTTACTTCGTTCTCAATTAAGAGCTACTGATTTTATTGCCTATGATGACGGAAATATGATTGTTTTAATGCCTGATACTTCTGAACAGGCTGCGGAAGATGTTTTTCAACGAATATCAAGAATATTGAATCATGATAGAACATTTTATTTCCGTCTTTCTTTTGAGTATGGTGTTGCATCAAAACCTACTAAAAATGCAGATATGCAACTTATTGTTTCTCAAGCTCAGGCAAGTATGCTTAGAAATAAGATTATTCATGATGAAGAAGTTCATAAGTCTATTATTGATTCTTTAAGAGAAGCTTTAAGATTGTCTAGTTTTGAAACAGAACAACATTCTTTTAGAGTCAGTGATTTAGCGGAAAAAATTGCTGAAAAATTAAAACTTCCTGAAGAAGAAATAAATAATCTTAAATTATTGGCAAGTTTTCATGATATTGGAAAAATGGCTGTTCCAGAAAAGGTTTTGAATAAACCTTCTAGTTTAACAGAAGAAGAATTAAAAATTATCCAATTACATGTTATAAGTGGATATAAAATTGCCAATGCTTCTGAAGAACTTGCTCCTATTGCAAGAGGAATTTTATGTCACCATGAGCGATGGGATGGAAATGGATATCCAAATGGATATGAAGGTTCTGAAATTCCGTTCTTGGCAAGAATTGTAAGTGTTGCAGATTCCTTTGATGTTATGACTCATGATAGACCTTATAAAAAAGCAATGTCTGTTGAAAGTGCTATTGAAGAAATAAAGGCAAACTCAGGAAAACAGTTTGATCCTGCTGTTGTTGCAGCTTTTTTAACCATTGATTTTTCAAAATATGCAGAAAAATTATAAAAATACATTCTGTTCATATTGACATAAAATAATTGATTATGTAGTATGTAACTCTCATGCGGGGATGGTGGAATTGGTAGACACGCTAGCTTGAGGTGCTAGTGGCGCGAGCTGTGCCTGTTCAAGTCAGGTTCTCCGCAATTGAAAGGCTGTTCATATGAACAGCCTTTTTTGTTTCTTGAGGAAGTATATATGCTTGCTGTTTATGTAAATTGTATTGCGATTATTATTGGTTCTTGTATTGGTTTGCTTTTTTCAAAAAAGATTTCTTCAAAAATGACTGATGTAATTCAAATGGCTTGTGGTTTAATATCCTTTATTATGGGAATCCAAATGGCTTTTGAGTACAGAAATGTAGTTTATTTAGCTCTTTCATTAATTATTGGCGGGATATTAGGAACTTTATTAGATATAGATGGGAAAGTTTTATTATTTGGTCGTTTTTTAGAAAAAATTTTTTATAAAAAAAATAATAACGTAAATATTTTTAATGAAGATTCCAATAATGATAATATTTCATCTAAAAAGAATTTTGCATATGCGTTTTTAAATGCCTCTGTTTTGTTTTGTGTTGGGGCAATGGCGATTATAGGAAGTTTTAAGGCAGGAATTGAAAAGGATTATTCAATAATTTTCTTAAAATCAATTTTAGATGGATTTATTGCTATTGGTTTTGCTGCTGCTATGGGTGTAGGTACAGCTTTTAGTGCTATTGCAATTTTAATATATCAAGGTGGATTAACTTTGCTTTCGGTTTTAATTCATGATTTTGTTTCTGAACAGATGATTGCAGAATTAACAGCTAGTGGCGGTGCTTTGATTGTTATGATTGGTTTAAATTTAATGAATATAAAGAGTGTAAAAACTGCAAATTATCTTCCGGCAGTACTGTTAAGTGCAATTTTTGTTCTTTTAGACCCAATATTTAAAAGTATTTTGATGTTGAATTAATAATTCATTTATCATACAATGTGTTCATAATATAATCCCTTGGAAAAGAGAAGTTAATTCTTCTTAATTTTCTGTAGCCATGAGGAGGAAAAAATGGCAAAGGTTGAACTTAAAGGCGTTACAAAAATCTACGACGGTAATGTACTTGCTGTAGAAAAATCAAATGTAACAATTGAAGATCGCGAATTCTGTGTATTCGTAGGTCCTTCTGGTTGTGGTAAATCTACAACTCTTCGTATGATCGCTGGTCTTGAAGATATTACAGACGGTGAACTTTATATTGATGGCGAACTAATGAATGATGTTCCTCCAAAGGATCGTAATATTGCCATGGTATTCCAGAACTATGCTCTTTATCCTCATATGACTGTATTTGATAATATGGCATTTGGTTTAAAGATTCGTAAAACAGATAAAGCAGAAATTCAGCGTCGTGTAGATGAAGCTGCTCGTATTCTTGACTTAACTCAGTATCTCGATCGTAAGCCAAAGGCTCTCTCTGGAGGTCAGAGACAGCGTGTTGCTGTAGGTCGTGCTATTGTTCGTAATCCAAAAGTATTCTTGTTTGATGAACCACTTTCTAACTTGGATGCTAAACTTCGTGTACAGATGCGTGCTGAAATTTCAGACTTACACCACAGACTTCAGTCAACAATGATTTATGTTACTCACGATCAGGTTGAAGCTATGACTATGGGTACAAAAATCGTTGTAATGTCAGAAAAACGTATTCAGCAGATTGGTGAACCATTGTATCTTTACAACCACCCAATCAACAAATTCGTTGCTGGATTTATCGGTACACCACCAATGAACTTCTTTACTGTAAAAATTGCAGAAAAGGGTGGAAAAGTTGTTGCTGAAGAAGGAACATTCACTCTTGTTCCTACAGAAGAACAGCAGAAACATCTTAAAGCATATGTTGGAAAAGAAGTTTACTTTGGTGTTCGCCCAGAAGATATTCACTATCAGGCAGCTCCAGCAGCAGAAAACAACATGGCTCTTAAGGTTACTAACAAAGAACCTCTTGGTGCAGAAACACATGTATTCCTTCAGGTACAGAACTCTAACATCGTAGCAAAAGTTGCTCCAGAAGTTGTTGTTCAGCTTGGTGATACTGTTAATTTCTGTCCAGATTTAGCTCGTTCTAAATTCTTCGATTTAGAAACAGAAGTTAATATCTGTGAACCAGAAATCGAGAAAAAATGGTAATTAATATTTAGTTATTGTTTATAGGAAGACAGGGGAAATTACTCCTGTCTTCTTTATTTTTAAATAATCAATAAAATATTGTCTTGACTGTAAGGATTTACATATTTAATATTTGTTTTATAAAAAAAATGGGTGGATTACTATGAATATTAATTCAATTGTTCTTTATAAAAAATTTCCTGCGATTGTTTTAGAAAATGAGAATGAAAAATATTTAGTAAAATGGTGTGTTCATCCAGCTACTTCTACAGGTAAAAAGGCTGTTTATGCTAGTCAGAAAGTTAGAGATAAAGATGTAGTGGTTTTAATAGATAAGCCCGTAAGTTCTCTTGATAATGTTTTAAGTTTTGCTGATAGAGTTCTTTCTGATAGTTCTGAATTAAAAAATCAAGTTGAAGAAATTTATGATTTACTTACAAGTGATGATGAAACTGCTAATAATACTATTTCTTTTTTGGAATTGGTTGAATTAATAAGGGGAAATGTTGAACCTGATGAAGTTTGGGGAATTTATAATTATCTAAATAATGATTATTTATTTGAAGAAGTTATTAATAGTTCTGGTTCTGATAGTACTTCAATTTCTTTTATTCCTCGGACTCAAGAAAAAATAAAATTGTTAAAAGAAAAATTATATGAAAAGGAACATGCTCAAGAATTAAAAGATGCTTTTATTCAGCGATTAAAAAAGAATTCATTAGACTTGCCTAATGACTCAAAATATATGGGAGAAATTGAAGCTTTTGCCTTAGGTAAAACTGATAAATGTAAGACATTAAAAGATGCTGGATTTAAAGAGACTATAGAAAGGGCACATCAAATTTTATTAGATACAGGAGTATGGAATATAACACGAAATCCTTACCCTTTGCGTTGGGGAGTAAGTATGAAGAGTGCTTCTGAAGTTCTTTTAGCTCCTCCTAATGAAGATCGTTTAAAATTAGAGCATGTTGCATATGCTATTGATAATGAATCTTCTACTGATCCCGATGATGCTATTTTTTTTGATGGCGAATATTTATGGGTTCATATTGCAGATCCTGCAAGTACTGTATTTCCTGATAGTTCAATAGATAAGGCTGCAAGGGTAAGAGGTGCGACTCTTTATATACCAGAAGGCACTGCTAGAATGTTGTGTGAAGATTGTCTTGAGGATTATGCGTTAGGTTTAAAAAAAGATAGTAATGCATTGAGTTTTAGAATTAAGTTAGATGATAATTATGAAATTGAAAATTGTGAAATTTTTATTACTTCTGTAAAGGTAAAATGTATAACTTATGAGGAAGCTGACAAATTAAAAGATTCTTCAGAATTAAGACCCTTATTTGAAATTACAAAAAAATTAAAAGAGAGAAGAATTAAGAATGGTGCAGTTGAGATAAAAATGCCTGAAGTTAAAATTTCAATTGATAAAGATTCAAAAAAAGTTTCGATATCACCGTATAAATATTTTATTTCGAATGATGTTGTAAAAGAATCTATGATTTTGGCTGGAGAGGCTGCTGCAAAATTTGCCTTTAAGAATAACATACCATTTCCATTTATAAGTCAGGATGCTCCGAATATTCCTTCTGAAATTCCTTCTGGTTATGCTGGACAATATAAATTAAGACGCTGTATGAGAAAGCGTAATGTTCAAGTTACACCTTCTGCTCATGCTGCTATGGGTTTGAGTATGTATAGTCAAGTTACTTCTCCTCTTCGTCGTTACAGTGATTTATTAGCTCATGAACAGTTAAGGGCTTTTATCACTGGGAAACCTATGATAAATAAAGATGATATGTTAATAAGAATGAGTGAAGGTGATGAATCTGCAAGAGCAGCAAAACTTGCTGAGCGAAATAGTAGGCTTCATTGGACTTTGGTATATTTATTGCAAAATCCTGATTGGGAAGAAGAAGCAATTTGTATTGAAAAACAACAAAAGCAAGATTTATTTTTGATTCCTTCATTGGGCATTGAAACTAGTATTGCTGGTACAAATTGTGAATTAAATGATTCTATAAGAGTGAAAATTGGTAAGATTGATTTACCATCTTTAGAAGTGATTTTTAGAAAAGTTTAAAAATTGGTTTTAATTGTATTAAAACTTAAATTTTGATAAAATAAGCAGATTTTTAACAACAAGAAGGAATAAATTTATGATAGTAATGAAATTTGGCGGAAGTTCTGTTGCTAATGCAGAAAGAATTAAGCATGTAGCTTCTATTATTCAGGCTTATAAGGAGAAACGTCCTGTTGTTGTTTTAAGTGCAATGGGTGATACAACTGATCATCTTTTAGAAGCTGCTGATATGGCTGTTCAGGGAAGTGTTAATATAAAAAAAATTGAAGATTTACATTTTGAAACAGCAAAGTTGTTAGATATTGAAGTTCCTGCGATTAAAGATTTATTGGATGAGTTAAAGACTTTATTGACTGGTATAAGTATGTTACATGAGCTTACAAAGCGAACAAGGGATTATTTAGTTTCTTTTGGAGAAAGAATGTCTGTTCGCATGATGTCGGCATATTTAACAAAACATGGTACTAATGCAAAGTTTTATGATGCTTGGGATATTGGAATGGTTTCTGATTCTAATTATATGTCTGCTGAACTTTTGGATGAAGTATGGGATAATATTCCTAAACATTTAAATGATTATAAAATCGGAAAGTCTAATGAAATTCCAATTGTAACTGGATTTATTGCAAAGGACAAAAAGGGGATTATAACAACTTTAGGGCGTGGTGGTTCTGATTTGTCGGCAACTATGATTGGTGCTGCTATGGGTGCTGAAGAAATACAAACTTGGAAAGATGTTGATGGAATTTTGACAACAGATCCTCGTATTGTGAAAGAAGCAAAGACTGTTTCTGAAGTTACTTATGAAGAAGCTCAGGAATTAGCAATGTTTGGTTCTCAAGTTCTTCATCCTCGCTCTATGGTTCCTTGTCGTAAGACTGGAACTCCTGTGCGTGTTAAAAATAGTTATAATATAGAAAGTGAAGGTTCTGTTATAGTTGAAAAACATTCTGGTGTAACGCCTCCTGTGATTGCAATTACAAATGTAAAAGATGTTACATTAATAGATATTCAGTCTAGTAGAATGTTAGGAGCTTGTGGATTTTTAGCTCATATCTTTAATCAATTTTTAAAATGGAATGTTTCTATTGATGTGATTGCAACTTCTGAAGTTTCTGTTTCTTTGACTGTAAATACAAAGGCTGATTTGTCAGGATTACTTGCTGATTTGGGGAATGTTGCTGAGGTTAAGGCTACTAAAGATAAAGCAATTGTTACATTAATTTGTGATGCAAGTCATTCAAGTTCAATTTTAGCAGATGCATTTGAAGCTTTGAAAAAAGAAAGTATCAATGTTCAAATGATTTCTCAAGGTGCTAGTAAAGTTAATATAAGTATGCTTGTAGAAAATAGTCAGGTTAATGAAGTTGTGAAAATTTTGCATTCTGCATTATTTAATTAAATTTATAAGGTTTTTTTATGAAAATTGCATTAGTTGGTTACGGAAAAATGGGGCACATGATAGAGTCTTGTGCAAAAAGCTTGGGACATGAAGTAGTTGCTACTATTGATGTTATGGCAGAGGATGCTTCAGTTATTGTTAAATCTGGTGATGTAAAAGCTGTTGCTGATGCTGTAAAAAATAGTGGAGCAGATGGTGTTATAGAATTTTCTCATCCTTCAGCAGTTATGGGGAACTTAAAGGCTTTGATTCCTTTGAGAATACCTGTTGTTGTTGGAACTACTGGTTGGGGAGACAAAGAAGAAGAAATTGAAGACTTGTGCAAATCTACTGGAGGTACAGTAATGCGTTCTTCAAATTTTTCTATTGGCGTAAATATGTTTTATAAAATCGTTGAAGAAGCAGCTAAGATTATGGCTGAATATTCAGAATATGATGTTGCTATTTGGGAAG
The DNA here is from genome assembly GCA_017938365.1 of Treponema sp. Lineage (GTDB taxonomy): Bacteria > Spirochaetota > Spirochaetia > Treponematales > Treponemataceae > Treponema_D. Next base: position 28,079 of record JAGBBT010000103.1, on the reverse strand, counting down.
CTCATCATAATCAAAAAGTTGATAGTCCTTCTGGTACTGCATTGGAAGTTGCTCGTAGAGTTATGTCTGGAAATAAAACAAAAACAGAAATGGTGTTTGATGCTTTTCATGATAGACCTAAACCTGAGCAGTTGCATGTTAGCTCTACTAGAGTTGGTTTTGTGCCAGGAACTCATACTGTATTTTTTGATAGTCCTGCTGATGAAATTGAAGTAACTCATAGGGCTAGAAATAGAGAAGGGCTTGCTAGAGGAAGTGTTGTTGCTTTAGAAAAACTTGTAGAAAAATTAAGTTCTGGAAGTTTAAAAGCCGGCAACTTATATGGTATGTCAGATTTGTTTTAAGTCTGTTTCTTACACTAAAATATAGAAAAAAGAGTGTTTAATTTACAATCTTGTGTTGAGTAAACACTCTTTTTTTTTTATACTGAACCAAATATATTATTATGTTATCTGTATAACTTTTTTCCTGGAGGAAATTATGACTATCGCAGAAATGCTTAACCAGAGTATCATTCTTACTCTGCTAGGTATGTGTGTTGTTTTTAGTTTTCTTATCATTCTTATTGTTTGTATGAATGTACTTAGAGTTTTTGTTCATGCAACTAAACTTGATAAAGAAGAGCCTAAAACAGAAAATTCTAATGGTGTATCTTCTACCACCGATCAAAATGCTATAGTAGCTGCTATTGCTACAGCTTTGTACGAAAAAAAAATAAGGGGATAAATTAAAATGGCTAAGAAAGTAAATATTTCTGAACTTGTTTTGCGTGATGCTACACAATCTCTTCACGCTACACGTATGACTTTGGCAGATATGTTGCCAATCGCACCTGCAATCGACAAAATTGGTTATTGGGCTGCAGAAGCATGGGGTGGAGCAACTTATGACTCTTGTATTCGCTTCCTTAATGAAGATCCATGGGAAAGACTTCGTAAATTACATGCTGCAATGCCAAATACAAAAATTATGATGCTTCTTCGTGGGCAGAATCTTCTTGGTTATCGTCATTATGCAGATGATGTTGTTGATAAGTTCGTTGAATATGCTGCAAAAAATGGTGTTGATGTATTCCGTATTTTTGATGCTTGTAATGATCCTCGTAACCTTGAACGTGCTACAAAAGCTGCTAAGAAAACTGGTAAACATGTACAGATGGCAATTTCGTATGCTACAACTCCATATCATACAAATGAAATTTATGCAGATTTAGCAAAAACATATGCTGATTTCGGTGCTGATTCTATCTGTATTAAAGATATGTCTGGTTTGTTAAAACCATTTGAAGCTTACGATTTAGTAAAAGCAATTAAGAAGAGTTGTGATCTTCCAATTGAAATTCACTCACATGCAACAACTGGTCTTTCTGTTGCTACTTTATTAAAAGCTGCTGAAGCTGGAGCTGAAGTATTAGATACAGCTATTTCTGCTATGGCAATGGGTACATCTCATTCACCAACAGAAACAATTGTAGAGATGCTTAAAGGTACTGAATATGATACAGGACTTGATATTTCTGCTCTTCTTGAAATTGCGGCTTATTTCCGTGATATTCGTAAACATTATGCATCTCTTGAATCTAAATTCTTAGGTGCTGATACACGTATTCTTAAATCTCAGGTTCCTGGTGGAATGCTTTCTAACCTTGAATCTCAGTTAAAACAGCAAGGTGCTTCTGATAAAATTGACGATGTTCTTAAAGAACTTCCTCTTGTTCAAAAGGATGTTGGATATGTTCCTCTTGTTACTCCTACATCACAGATTGTTGGTACACAGGCTGTATTTAATGTTCTCTTTGGTCGTTATGAAAGAATGACTGGTGAATTCTGTGATCTTCTTACTGGTAGATATGGAAAACTTCCTGCAGCTCCAAATGCTGACCTTGTTAAGAAAGCTCTTGAACAAAACAAGATGGAAGAAGCTATTACTTGTCGTCCTGCTGATAAAATTGAACCAGAGTGGGATAAAATGGTTGAAGAATCAAAAGCTAATGGTGGAAACGGTTCTGTTGAAGATACTCTTACTTATGCTATGTTCCCTAAGGTTGCAACAAAATTCTTTGAAACTCGTGCAAATGGTCCTGTTGATGCAGAAAAATCATTTGGATTAAAAGAAACTGCTGCTCCAGCACAAACTTCTGGAAATGGTTCTTACACAGTATCTGTAAATGGAACTTCATATAATGTTACTTCAAATGGTTCTTCTATTACTGTAAATGGTACTTCATACAATGTATCTGTAGGTGCAGCAACTGCAACTTCTGCAAGTGCACCTGCTGCAGCTCCTGTTGCTGTTGGTGGTGTAGATGTAAAAGCTCCTGTTGCTGGAACTTTACTAAAACAGTGTTTTGCAAATGGAACAAAAGTTTCAAAAGGTCAGACAATTGTAATTATTGAATCAATGAAAATGGAACTTGAAGTAAAAGCTTCTGACGAAGGTACTATTACTTATTCAGTTCCTGCTGGTACTCAGATTTCTGCAGGTCAGACAATTGCAAGTATTGGTGGTGTTGTTCAGGCTGTAGCAGCTCCTGTTGCTCCTGCTCCAACACAAGCTCCAGCTGCACCTGTGGCAGCTCCAGTTGCTTCTGGTTCTGGAAAACCTGTTAATGCACCTGTTGCAGGTACATTATTAAAATATGCTGTAGCAGAAGGTGCTTCAGTTCAAGCTGACACAACAGTTGTAATTATTGAATCAATGAAAATGGAACTTGAAATTAAAGCTGGTTCTGCAGGAAAGATTCATTTCGTTGCTGCAACAGGATCTCAAGTAGCTGCTGGTCAGGCAATTGCTGAAATTCAGTAAATTATATGTCTAAAGCATAATCCTTATGTGTGATTATGCTTTTAGAATTAAGTTTAGGTGAAGTATATATGATTGACTTACAGAAAAATTTTAGAAAACAGGTTTTTAGTGTTTGTTGTGCAATTATGGCAATTGCTTTTGTTTTGAGTACAGGAACAAAAGTATTAGCAGAAACTGCAAATGAGACAAAAAATGAAGTATCTGTTGAAAACGTTTATCTTTCTGAGAATGCTGTTGTTGAATCAGCTTCTAATGAAGGTTTAGATCGTGTTATAAAAGGAACTGAATCATGGGGTGAAGAATATAATATTAACCCTGTACAGTTTATAAAAAACATTCTGAAATCTACAGGTATTTATCAGATCTTTTTACAGAGTGATGAAGAATTAGCTGCAGCAGAAGCTTCTTCTGAGGCTGCAAAAGCAGCTACAGCACATGCAAATGATAAAAGCTGGGGAAAAGCTCCTGGTTGGCAGTCTTTTGTAATGATGTTAATAGGATTCCTTATTATTTATCTTGGTGCTGCTCGTGGATTTGAGCCACTTCTCTTGATTCCAATTGGATTTGGTACAGTTCTTGTTAATATTGTTGGTGCAGGAATGGGAGAATTACCTGATGGTATGTTAGCAATTATCTATAAGGCTGGTGTAGGAAATGAATTTTTCCCTATGTTGATTTTTATGGGTATTGGTGCTATGACTGACTTCGGTCCTCTTATTGCTAATCCAAAAACAGCACTTCTTGGTGGAGCTGCACAGTTTGGTGTATTCTTTACTCTCTTTGGTGTTGCTGTTATGAATATGTTTGGATTGAATTATAATATTATGCAGGCTTGTGCAATTGCTATTATTGGTGGTGCAGATGGTCCAACATCTATTTATGTTTCAGGAAAACTTGCTCCAGAATTAATGGCTGTAATCGCTGTTGCTGCGTATTCTTATATGGCACTCGTTCCAATGATTCAGCCACCAATTATGAAACTTCTTACAACTAAAAAACAGCGTATGATTCGTATGGAAAATCCACGTGTTGTAAGTAAGACTGAGAAGATACTTTTCCCAATGATGCTTTTATTTATTACAATTCTTTTATTACCACCAGCAGCTCCTCTTATTGGTATGTTGGCATTCGGTAACTTTGTAAAAGAATGTGGAGTTGTTCAGCGTATTTCTAAAACAATGGAAAATGAATTGATGAACATTGTATCAATTCTTCTTTCTCTTGGTGTTGGAAGTCAAATGACACCTGAAAAGATTATCCGCGGTGAATCTCTTGGAATTATCGTACTTGGATTGGTTGCATTTGCATTTGCTACTGCAGGTGGTCTTGGAATGGCTCATTTAATGAATTTATTCCTTCCAAAAGGTAAGAAAATTAATCCACTTATTGGTTCTGCTGGTGTATCTGCTGTTCCAATGGCAGCTCGTGTTGCAAATAAAGTTGGTCAAGAAGAAGATCCTTCTAACTTTCTTTTGATGAATGCAATGGGACCTAATGTTGCAGGTGTAATTGGTACTGCTGTTGCTGCAGGTGTATTTATTGCAACTTATGGTGGTCTTCGTTAATTTAAAATATTGACATAATGAAAATGTATTTTATAATAAAATAACAGTTCATTTTGTAAAATAAGAAAGGGTTATCTTAAGGGATAATCCTTTCTTTTGTTAATTATGATAAACAAAATTATACATCTATTTTTTTCTTTACTTTTTCTTTTCTCTTCTTGGTTTAGTGCTTATTCTGTAAAGTATGCTGTAATAGAAAATTTTAATGATGTAAAATATGTTTCGTCTTCAACAAGTTTTTATGATGTTTCACCAATTATTTGTAATGAAGGTGATTATCGTTCTTTTAGAGCAAATAAAAGTCCTAAGTTAACAAGTGTATTTTATCTTTCTTTAACAAATTTTAATTTATATTTATTTTCATTTGAAAATATTTTTGTTTTTCATTCTCTATTTTTCTTTGTTTTATTAAATAAATTCTTAAAAAATTTAATTTTACGCCAAACTGTCTTATAGATTTACCTCCAATCTAACACTACTTATTACTATTTTTTTCTCTATTATACAAATGAGGTAAAGTTATGACTTTAATTATTGTTATTTCGTTATTTTTACTTATAACGATTGGTTGCATTATTATTTTTAGATAGTTTGGAGGTTATTATGATGTTTGGTTTGATTTCGGTTGTTTTGATTCTTGTTGGTTCTGTTGTTTTTTCTGCACTAGGAGTTTTTATTGATAATGTTTCAGATAAAATTATTTCTATGATGGACACAACAAGATAAATTTTTAATTTTTAATACAGATAACATTTTCCTGAAGAATAAAAGTTTTTTATTCTTCAGGATTTTTTTTTAGTCTATACAAATTTCTGCATAACTTCCTGAATCAGGTGTTTTTGTTATTAATATTTTTTTATTTATTTTATCTTTAAGCTCTTGGACGTGACTGATTAGCCCTATAAGTCTGTATTTGTCAGAGAGTGAGATTAAGGTTTTTATTGCCTGTTTTAGGATATCTTCATCTAATGTTCCGAATCCTTCGTCTACAAACATTGTTTCAAGTTTTATTCCACCTACAGAACTTTGTACTTCTTCAGATAAGCCCAATGCTAACGATAACGAAGCGATAAATTGTTCTCCTCCTGATAATGTTTTCACATCTCTCGTAGTTCCTGTGTAGTGATCTATTATGTCTAAATCTAATCCAGTTTGAGATTGTTTTCCGTTTTGTTCTTTTTTCCGTATTAATTCGTATTGTCCGTTAGTCATTTCGAAAAATTTAATATTTGCTCTTCGAATAATTTTATCAAAATATGTCATCTGAATATATGTTTCTAACATTATTTTGTCTTTTCCAATTAAAGTTCCATTTGCTGTATCTGATAATGCTTTTAGCCAACTATAGTTGTATTCAAAAGTTTTTTGAGTTTCATTGGCATTTAAAAGTTCTTTTAATGAACTTTCATTAGTTGTAATTCTTAAGTAATATTCTTTTATATTTTTATCAATAAAATTTAGTTCTTGTTCATATTTATTTTTTATCGAAGTATAGTCAAAATCTATTTCTATATCTTTTGTTAAATTTATAATTTTTTCTAATTCTTCAATTTTTGCATTTATTGATGTTCGTTTATTTGTTGAGTCTTCAAGTTTTTTTTGTGCATTTTTTAGCATTATTTCCATATTCTTTAAATTATTCTCTAATAATTTTGTATTATTTAATGCTTCTTCTTTGCTTTTGTATGAAAGTTTTGTTTCTATTTCGGTGTAATTCTTTTTGATTTCTATATATTTATTATTTTCCAAAGCAATTTCTGTTTCTATTTTAGAAATATTGTTTTTTAAGTTTTCTGATTCTTCTATTTTGCTTGGTAAAATCTGTTCTATATATTCTTTTCTTTCTGCATCTTTTGTTATTTGTTTGAGTTCATTGTTTATTTTGTTAAATTCTGTTTTGTAGTTTTCTATTGTTGAATCTAAAGTTGAAATTAAATCGTTGTTAAAGATTAAATTTTGAAAACTATTCAGTTGTAGTTTGATTTCTTTCTCTTTTGTTTCTATGTTGCCTTTTTTTTGAGAACATAGTTTGCTTTGTTGTGATAATTTTTCTTGTGTTTTTAACCAATTTTCTTTTGCTATATCTACTTCTTTTTGAGATGGAGCATTTTCTGATTTTTTTGTTGGTGAAGGGTGAGTTAATGAGCCACATACTGGACAAGGTGTATTTTCTTTTAATGTTTCTGCAAGAATTCCTGCTTGTTCTGATAAAAATTCTTGATTTTTTTGATTATAAATTTCTAAATTTGTTTGTTCTTCTTTTGAAATTACTAAATAATCTTGTTTATGTTTTTCATATTCTGTAATTAAGCAATTATATTCTTTCACTGAATTTTTAAGTGTATTCAGCATACTGATATGTTCACTTGTTTTTTCTATTTGGAATTCTAACTTTTGTTTTTTTTCTGGGGAGTTTTTTATTGTTTCATGTTCTTTTTGTAATTCTTCGTTGTTTTTTAACAATTGTTCTAATTTTGTTTTTGTTTCGTTTAATGCCTTTGTTAAATTGAAAATAGTTTCATTGCATATTTGAAGTTCTTTGTTCTTTTGATCCAAATTTGTATATTCTGAAAGTTGATTTTTTATAATTGCAAGTTCTTCTATTATTTTTTGTCGCTCTTCAGTTTTGTTACTTTCTGTTTTGTAAAGTTCTTCTGCTTTTGTAAAATCATTTTCGATTTCAAGAAGTTCTTGTTTGTATTTTTTTAATTCTTGTAAATTGTTTTTGAGTTCATTTGTTTGGGTGATTTTTTTTGTAATATCTTCAATTTGTGTCTGTAATTCTCTTTTTTTATTTAATAATGATTCATATTCTTCTTTTTCTTCTTTTAATATCTTTTTTAGTGTTAAGGTTATATCGTCTGTTATTACATATTCTTGTTTAGCTTTTTGTATAAATGAATAATGAATATTATCTTCTGAGCAATTTATATTTTTTGTGAATATTTGTATGGTATTTTTTAAATCATTTATGTTTTGCTCTATTTTTTTTGTTTCTTCTTTTAATTTATTTTGAAATATTTCGTATTGTTCTGTTTTAAATATTTTTCTAAAAATTTTTTTCTTGTCGTCAGTTGATGCTAAAAGCAGATTTTGAAAATCTCCTTGTGCAAGCATTGTAATTTGACAAAACTGATTTTTATCAATTCCAAGAATTTCCGTTATTTTATTTGTTACATCATTGTATTTTGTTATGATATTACCATCTGGTAAAAATAATGTTGCATTTGCTGGTTCTTCTGTAAAACCTTCGCCTCTTTTTGATTTTCTTGTATATGCTGGATTTCGTTTTATTCTGTATTTGTTTGCATGATAAGTGAACTCTAGCTCAACTTCTGTAGGAGTTTCAGCAGTTGCATATTTTGATCGAAGTAAATTTGAAACTCTTGTAGTACCACTAGGTTCGCCGTAAAGAGCAAATGTGATTGCATCAAATATGGATGTTTTTCCGGAGCCTGTTTTTCCTGTTATAAGATATAAGCCTTCTGAACCAAGTTTGTCCATATCAATGATAATTTTATCTTTGTAAGGACCAAATCCTGTAATTATTAGTTTTAATGGTCTCATTTAATTTCCTCCCAAAGAGAGTTCATTAGGTTTGTTGCGAAATTAAGTTGCTCATCTGTCATTTTTTGATTGTTTTGAATTTCAAAAAAATCAGAAAAATGTTCGATATTCGTTTTGGATTCTATTTCTGCTCCATTTTCTAAATGCTGAATATTTCTCGTTCGGTTGTTATCATAGTCAAGTTTCATTAGATTAGGATATATTGACCTCAGTTTCATTAATGCATCAGGAATATCATTTTCATCTGTTAAAATTGCATGTATATAGTCATTAGTATTTGTATTTTCATAATTCTTTTTTAAGGTAAGATCGTTATAAGTTCCTTTTATTTCTCTCATATTTCTTAGAGGAATGAGAGGAATTGTTGATATATTTATATCGTTTTTTTTCTTGATTTCTACAATTGTAACGCTGTTTTTATTATTAATTTCTGAAAAAGAGTATTTTAGTGGAGTTCCGCAATATCTAATTTTTTCTATTTTTATATTCTGTGGTGAATGTATATGTCCTAAAGCTACATAATCAAAATCCATAAAAACTGAAGAATCAATATTGTCACAACCTCCAATAGCAAATTCTTCTGAATCTGATTGTTTTGCTCCTGTAACAAATTGATGGGTTACTAAAATGTTTATTTTGTTTTTATCGATGTTAAGTTTTTTGATAGCAATTTGTAATGCATCATTCCAAGTTTCTATTTTTTCATTTTGAAAAATTGTTTTTACATGAATAGGTTTTATAAAGGGTAAAAGATATATACAGAAATCTTCTGATTCAGTTTTTAGTATGATTGGTGATATATTTCCGTCGTAAACTGGTGAAACATAAATTTCATTTTTTTTCATAAGCCTTGAGCCAAAAGATAATCTTTCTGGACTATCGTGGTTACCACTTATGATGAAAACTTTAATTTTTCTTTTTGATAAATTTACTAAAAATTCATCAAAAAGTGTCATTGCTTCTGCTTGTGCAACAGGATTGTCAAATATATCTCCTGCGATAATAAAGGCATCAGGTTTTTCTAAATCAGAAATTTTTATAATTTCATTGAGAATATATTTTTGATCTTCTATCATTGAAAAGTTGTTAACACGTTTTCCAAGATGTAAGTCTGAAAGGTGAATAAATTTCATGCTTTTATTATAGAGTAAATTTTTATTAAATGAATTTTTTTTAATCTATTTCTTCGTCTTCATCATGTTTTACTGCTAAGAATTTTCTTATGGCAAATAATATGGCAACGGATAAAATGCATAAAAGACTTTCGAACATTGTCGCATCCATTACTACTAGGTGTCTTGCCAAAATAAAAAGTAAAACGTCTATAACGGAATTCATACTGTGTTGGCAAAGCATTTTTAAGAATTCAACACCAATAATAATTCCGAGTGCTTTATTTAAAAATACAGAATATTCAATTGTAACAGAAGGGTCAAAAACATGGCTGATAAACATTGTTGTAAGAGAAATAATCTGCAAAGAAATTATAAAGATAACTAAAACTGCGAGAATTAGTTCTAATAAAAAAGCAATACTGTGTAAGGCATGTTGTGCTTTGTGTCTTAAATATCTAACTTTCTTAAAATCAATCATTTTTTTCCCTAATTCATGAAATATAGCATTTACAAGATGAGTCTATCAAAGGTTTTTTTATGTGTCAAATATTTGTTTTTATATAATAAAATAAAGTTGAAAAATAATTATATTAAAGGTTATAATACATAGATTCATGTTATTGTGAGGTTAAATTAATATGAAAAAAGTATTACTTTCTTTAGTTGCTGCACTTGCAATTTTTTCTTTTGTAAGTTGTGGTGAAAAAAATTCTAATGTTGTAAAAATTGGTGTTTTTGAACCTGCTTCTGGCGATAATGGGGCTGGTGGAAAACAAGAAACTCTTGGTATTCAGTATGCGAATTATGTTACACCAACTGTAAAAATTGGTAATGTAGAATACAAGGTTCAGTTGGAAATTGTTGATAATGAATCTTCTAATGATAAAGCTGTGACTGCTGCTTCTGAGTTGATTTCAAAAGGTGTTTCTGTTGTTTTAGGTTCTTATGGTTCTGGAGTTTCTATTGCTGCTTCTGATACATTTGCAGCCGCAAATGTTCCTGCTATTGGAGTAACTTGTACTAATCCTCAGGTTACATTAGGTAATGATCATTACTTTAGAATTTGTTTCTTGGATCCATTTCAGGGAACTGTTCTTGCTAACTTTGCTGTAGATAATTTCAAGGCTAAAAAGGCATATTGTCTTGCTAAACTCGGTGATGATTATTCTGTTGGTCTTTGTAATTATTTTAATGAAGCATTTTCTAAATTAGGTGGAGAAGTTGTTTATGAACAATTTCCAGAAGGAACAAGTGATTTTTCTGCATATGTAGCAAATGCTAAAAAGAGTGGATGTGATGTTTTCTTCTCTCCTGTTTCTATAGAAGCTGCAGCTTTAATTATTGAACAAGCAAATACTCAGGGATTGTCAATTCCAATTCTTGCTAGTGATACATGGGATTCTAATGTTGTTCTTGCTGCTGCAAAAGGTACAAATGTAAAAATTTATGTAACAACATTCTTTGTTGAGGGATCTGAAGATAAACAAGTTGTGGACTTTGTTAACGGAATTCGTGAATATTTAAATTCAAATGCAACAGCATTGACAAATAATGGTGGTAACGATGAAATTGCTGCTGTGACTGCCATGGGATATGATGCATACTACACTGCACTAGAAGCAATCAAACTTGCAGGAAGTGTAAAAAGTGAAGATATTAAAGCTGTTCTTCCTAAAGTTACATACAAAGGTGTTTCAGGTGATATTGCATTCAATGAAATTGGAGATGCTAATCGTGATGTTGCTTATTTAAAACAAGTAAATAATGAAACTGGCAAATGGAACTTTATTGCTGTTCAAAAGGTAAAATAAGTTAACCAAAAAGAGGATATTTTTATATCCTCTTTTTTACATTTTTTATAAAGATATTATTATTCATTATTATTTAAAAATTATTTAAAGATTATTTAAAGATTTATATAAAAGGATGATGGGATGGATTTTATTACAACAAATTTGCCTTACATCTTAGCAGGTGTTTCTGTAGGAGGTCAGTATGCCCTCATTGCTATTGGTTATACAATGGTATATGGAATCCTACGATTAATTAATTTTGCACATGGTGATGTATTTATGGCTGCTGGATTGATTATGATTTACTCTACTACTTTTTTGCCATTGATTGTTTCCATTCCTTTAACAATTATTATTACAGTTCTAATTGGTTTTTTTGTAGAAAGAATTGCTTACAAACCTTTAAGAACTGCTCCTAGAATGTCAATTATGATTTCTGCAATAGGAATGTCGTATTTATTACAGAATCTTGCATTATATATAACTGGTGGTCTTACAAAGTATTATCCTGCTATTCCTTGGATAAGTGATTCTATAGAAATTCTTGGATCTATGACAAAAAGAGTAACAGTTATTACTCCTATTCTAACTTTAGCTCTTGTTATCGGTTTAGTTCTTTTGATAAAACATACTAAAATCGGAATGTCTATGAGAGCTGTTTCTCGAGATTTTGAAACTTCTCAACTTATGGGAATTCGTATTGATTGGGTAATCAGTATTACTTTTATTATTGGTTCTTTTTTGGCTGCTGTTGGTTCAATTCTATTCTTTAGTAATTATACAGGTGTTACACCTACAGTTGGTGCTATGCCTGGGTTAAAGGCTTTTGTTGCTGCTGTATTTGGTGGTATTGGCAGTATTCCTGGTGCTGTTATAGGTGCATTTATAATTGGAATTTGTGAAAATATTATGAAAGGTCTTGGTTGGACAACATTTTCTGATGCTTTTACATTTGTTCTTTTGATTATTGTATTAATGTTTATGCCAACAGGTATTTTTGGTGAAAAGAAAACTGACAAAGTTTAATTTAAAATGAAGGTTTTTTTATGATAGATATTAAGTTTATAAAACAGCGACAAAATCTTTTATTAGGTTTCACTCTCCTGATTGTATTGTTTGTTGTAATAGCAATTCTTGAGCAGGTGTTACCAAGAACTTCGATGCTCTTTACAGTATTAAAAAAAGGTGCAATATATGCATTGGTTGCTGTATCTATGAATTTGTTAAATGGATTTACAGGGTTATTTTCATTGGGTCAGGCAGGATTTATGTTAATTGGTGCGTATACTTATGCAATATTTACAATTCCTGTTGCTCAAAGAGCTTCTGTGTATCAATATTTTGAAGGTGGACTGATTCAATTTACATTACCTGTTGTTGTTTCTATGATTTTGGCAGGTCTTGTTGCTGCGTTGTTTGCATTTTTTATTGGATTGCCTGTTTTACGATTAAAAAGTGATTATCTTGCTATTGCAACTCTTGGATTTGCAGAGATTATTAGAGCTCTATTTCAATGGGATAAATTTGGTGTGATTACAAATGGCTCTAATCTTCTTCGTAAATATGAAGTGTTTAAGTCTTGTTTATTTCCGTTTGCTGTGTCAGGAGTTTGTATTGCCATAATTGTTTTGCTTATAAATTCAACTTACGGAAGAGTTTTTAAAGCGATTAGAGATGATGAAATTGCTGCAGAAGCCATGGGGATAAATCTTGCTCATCATAAAAGATTGGCTTTTGTTATAAGTTCGTTTTTTGCTGGCGTTTCAGGTGCCTTATTGGCAATGTTTCAGACAACGATTCAGGCAAAACAATTTACATCTGCTATGACTTATGAAATTTTACTTATTGTTGTTATTGGTGGAATGGGAAGTATAACAGGAAGTTGTATTTCTTCTTTTCTTTTTATTGCTTGTTCAGAATGGTGGTTAAGATTTCTTGATAGGACAATACAAATAGGTTCTTTTACCGTTCCTTTGTTAAGACCTGGATTTAGAAAAGTTGTTTTTTCTGTTGCTATTATGTGTATTGTTCTTTTTTATCAGAAAGGAATTATGGGAGAAAAAGAATTCTCTGTGGCAGGAATAATTAATTATCTGAAAAGAATTAAATCTAAGATTATAAAAAATAAAAAACATGTGGTTATAGATAAATAAAGGTTGCGTATGGCTGAAAATGTATTAAAAATGGAAAATATAACCATGCAATTTGGTGGTGTGGTTGCTGTAAATTCTTTAAGCTTAGAGGTTAATAAAGGGGAAATTGTTTCTCTTATTGGTCCAAATGGAGCAGGTAAAACTACAGCTTTTAATGTAATTACAGGTGTATATTCTCCTACGAATGGAAGTGTTTTTTTTAATGGTAAAAAAATAATTGAAAATTATCCTCACGGAAAAATGAAAAAGTTATACGCAGGGTCTCAATTTGGAATGTACCAGAAAAAGATTGAGCCTACACCTGATAAAATTACAAAACTCGGAATTGCAAGAACTTTCCAAAATATAAGACTTTGGAAAAGTCAGACTGTTTTTGATAATGTTCTTATTGCAATGCATCTGAGAAGAACTAGTAATGTTTTTACAGCAACTTTTAGGTTGAATTTAAAAGAAGAACAAAAATGGAGAAACAAGGTTGATCAGCTATTAAAGATTCTTGGATTATATGAAGTTCGTAATGAACTTTGTACTTCTTTACCTTATGGTTTACAAAGACGTTTAGAAATTGCTAGAGCATTAGCAACAGAACCTCAGTTACTTTTATTAGATGAACCTGCAGCCGGAATGAATCCTCAAGAAACTGCTGAATTAACTGATTTTATTAGACGCATTAGAGATGACTTTAATTTAACTGTTTTTATGATAGAACACCATATGGATTTAGTTATGGATATTTCAGATAGAATTTATGTATTAAATTTCGGTGCTTTAATTTCTAGTGGTACTCCAGAACAAATTCAGAATGATCCTGTAGTAATTAATGCTTATTTAGGAGAATCAGAGGAATAATTATGTTAAAAATAGAAAATTTATATGTTTCATATGGTGGTATAAAAGCTCTACAGGGTATAGATATAGATGTTCCTGATGGAAAAATTGTAACTCTTATTGGTGCAAATGGTGCTGGAAAATCAACATTATTAAGAACAATTAGCGGTTTGGTAAAAGCTGAAAGTGGTTCAATTAAATTTAATGATAAAGAGTTATTAAATTTACCAATAAACAAAATTTGTCAGGAAGGTATTGCATTAAGTCCTGAAGGTAGACATGTTTTTAGTGATTTAACTGTTCAAGAAAATCTAAAAATAGGTGCCTATCTTAGAAAAAATAAAAAAGAAATTGAACAAGATTTGCAGTGGATTTATAAACTTTTTCCAAGATTAAAGGAACGGTCATGGCAATTAGCAGGAACATTGTCAGGTGGTGAACAACAAATGCTTGCAGTTGGTAGAGCTTTGATGAGTAGACCAAAAGTTTTAATGATGGATGAGCCATCCTTGGGACTTGCACCACTTATTGTTCAGCAAATATTTGACATTATAAAAACAATTAACAAAATGGGAGTTACTATTCTTCTTATTGAACAAAATGCAAATATGGCTTTAAAAGTTGCTGATATTGCGTATGTTCTTGAAACTGGTTCTATTGTTTTGAAAGGTAGTGGAAGTGATTTATTAAATAACGATAGTGTAAGAGAAGCTTATTTGGGAAAGAAAAAATAAAATATGAAATTATCTGATTACGGACTAAATGCATATTTGAATAATATGAAACAAAATTCTCCAAATAATATGGAGTCCCAAAATAAAAATAATAATTCACTTATTGATGAAAGTGTTAATGTAAATATAAAGAGCAATACTACAAATAGGATAAAGGAGGATGTTTTAGCAGCTGGAGGATTATTAAAGGTTCCTATAAAAAAATCATCCGATAATCAGGATGAAATTTATCGTCGTGTTGCAAAGTTTTTATTGTTAATTGGAACTGACGAAGCTGCAAAAGTTCTTCCTCATTTAACACAAGAACAAACAGAAAAGATTATTCCAGAATTGGCTTCTATTCGTAGCATTGATAAAGATGAAGCAAAACAAATTCTTGCTGAATTTCAGTCACTTTTAGAACGAGCAAGAGAAGATGGTGGAATTGAGACTGCAAGAACTATTTTACAGAAAGCATTTGGTTCAAAAAAAGCTGATGAAGTACTAGAAAAAACAGTTCCTTTTAAGGGGTCTAAACCTTTTGAATATTTATATGAAGCAAATAGTGAAAAAATTACGGTTTTATTAAAGGATGAGCCTTCTCATGTTAGGGCCTTAGTTTTGTCTTATTTAAAACCAAAAATTGCCGCAGAATTTATACAAAATCTTCCAGAACAAGAAAAAAAAGAAGTTGTTTTACGCTTTGCAAAAATGAAAGAAATGAATCCAGAAGTTTTAAAAAATGTCGACAAGGCAATGAAAGAAAAACTAGATTCATTAGTTATGGAAAAATCCGATACAATAGATGGAAAATCTATTTTGGCTCAGATTTTAAAAAGAATGGATACGAGTGCAGAAGAAAATCTTATTGATACATTAAGTAAACAAAATCCAGATTTAGGTTCAGAATTAAGAGAAAAACTTTTTACTACAGAAGACATATTGAATGCAGATGATAGATTTATTCAAAATAAGTTACAACAAATGGAAGATTCTGAAATTGCATATTTGATTGCTGGAAAAACAGATGCTTTTAGAAATAAAATGTTGAATAATGTTTCGATAAATCGTAAAAAATTAATTTTGGATGAAGAAAATAACCGAATCCCAATGAGACGTTCTGATGTTGAGAAAATTACATCTCAATTTTATAGTTTTATGAGAAGAGCTTGGGAGGAAGGCCGTTTAATAATAAAAGGTCAAGAGGATGAAATATATGTGTAATGATCTAAAAATAGGAAATGTTTATAAAAATTTTAAGGTATTAAATATCTTTGAGTTAAAGGATTATCATTCGAAAGCAATAAATCTTATTCATATAAGAACAGGTCTTCAAATTTTGCATTTATTAAATGATGATACGGAGAATTTGTTTGCATTTGCTTTTAGAACTCCAAATGATAAATCTAATGGAGCTGCCCATATTTTAGAGCATTCTGTTTTGTGTGGTTCTGAAAATTATCCCATTAAGGACCCTTTTACGCAATTATCAAATCAAAGTGTAAAAACATATTTAAATGCTGCTACATATCCAGATAGAACAGTATTTCCTGCTAGTTCTATGGTAAAGTCTGATTATTATAATTTAATGAGTGTATATGGCGATGCTGTATTTTTTCCAAAATTAACAAAAGAAATATTTTTACAGGAAGCACATAGATTAACCGTTGATGAAAATAATGTTTCTTCTATACAAGGTGTTGTTTATAATGAAATGAAAGGTTCTTATGCTTCTTTTGAATCAGTTTGTTATGATGAAAATGTAAAAAGTTTAATGAACGGTTCAATATATCAAAAAGATAGTGGAGGAGATCCAATTGATATTCCTTCTATCACTTATCAAGAATTAATTGATTTTCATAATAAATGGTATAGACCTGATAATTGTTTTGTTTTTTTATACGGAAATATTCCAACACTCGAACAACTTGATTTTATACAAGAAAAGTTTCTTACTAGATTAGAAAAAAAATATACGGATTTAAAGACTTCTGTAGAAGATCAACAAGAAAATTTAGATAACTTTTTATCTATTATAAAATCTAAAAAGAATGAAAAAGAGATAATTTATAATACTTTAGGACCTGCAGGTGATTCAGATGAAAAAGGCATGACTGTTTCTATAAACTGGAACATGGGCACAAATCCAACTGCAGAAAAAACTATTGAGAAAACAATTCTTTATGGAGTTCTTATGAATCATGATGGTTCTCCATTAAAAAAAGTATTATTAGATAGCAAGTTATGTGAAGATATTTCGCCTATAACAGGTTTTTCGGCATCATATGAAATGATTTTTACAATTGGTTTACGAGGTGTAAAAAAAAGAAATTCATTAAAGATAAAACAATTAATTTTTTCAACATTAAAACAAATTGTAGAATCAGGAATTTCTAAACAAGATATAGATTCTGTTTTGATGGGAATTGAATTATCATTGCGAGAAATAAAACGATTTCATGGTCCATACTCATTAATAATAATGCAAAATCCTATCATTGCATGGCTTTATGGCTTTGATTTAGAAAAGTCTTTTAGATTAAGAAGTGTTTTTGAAAAAGTAAAAAATAATATAAAAACTCAAGACCATTATTTAGAAAATTTAATAAAAGAGTTTTTATTAGAAAATAAATCATATTCAATCGTTTCTGTAAAACCTTCAAAAAAATATACAAAGAAACGAACGATAATAGAAAATAAGATAATAAAAAGACTTTTAAAAAATACAACACTGGAAAAAATAAAAGAAGAAAATAAATTATTAGAACAATATCAAAGTAAAGTTGATGATAACTCATGTATTCCTCATCTTAATCCAAAGGATTTTATAAAAGACGGAAAAGCAATTGTTGATGTTATACAAACAGATTTCGAAATTGTAAAAAATAAAAATAATGAAGATATAAATTTATTTATAAATAAAGAAAATACTAATGGTATTACATACTTTGAAGTTGGTTATCCTGCAGATGTTCTTGATTCTGGAGATTTTGCTTGGTTACCACTTTTTACTTCTACTGTAGTTGATTGTGGTTGGAAAGATGTGCCTTGGTCAGAAGCTTCAGAGAAATTTGCACTTAATACTGGTGGAGTTTCTGTAAATTTAGTAGATAGTGCAATGAGTCATACAAAAAGAGCTGAAGAATATGCACAGAAATATAATTGGTGTGGCCGAGAATGGGTAATTTTTGGTTTTAAAACATTAGATGAGAAACTTCCTACTGCGTTAAGTTTATTGGCTGACTGTATTTCTAAAGTTGATTTTGCAGATACAGAGAGATTACAAGATATTGTAAATGAATATAAAAATGATATTGATTCATCAATTATTCCTGATGGACATGAATATGCTGCTCTTCGTGCAAAACGAAAAATTTCTAGAGTTCATTCTATTGATGAAATATGGAATGGAATAACTTTATTATATAATATCCATAAACAAGCACAGAATAATCAAAAAGAAAATGCTGAAATTTTTAGAAGAATTTTTACAGAATTAAAAGCTGGTGGTGGTTTTATTCATGTGACAACAGAAGCTGATAATGTAGATAATGTAAAAAAAATTATACCGGATTTTATAAATAAAATAGAATTAACTTCGTTAAAGCAGGGAAAGAATATTCCAACAGAAGAGTTTATAAAAATGACAAATATTGAAGGCGAATTAGAAGAAGGACAAACAGAAATCTTTATTGTTCCTGCACAAGTTGGATATTCTGCTCAATGTTCTGAAGCAAATGCTTATGGCACAGAAAAGAATGCTGTTGAAGAAATTTGTACTCATTGGCTTTCAAATATTCTTTTATGGGAAAAAATTAGGACGAAAGGAGGTGCTTATGGTGCTTTTTGCTACACAGAAACATTATCTAATGCATTAATTTTTTCTACATACAGAGATCCAAAGCCTTATAATTCTTGTGATTCTTTTGAAGAGTGTTTAATAGAAGCTTCTGAAAGGAATTTTACAAAAGAAGAAGTGGAAAAGGCGATAATGGGGACTTATTCAAGTTTTATTCAGCCTAAAACCCCAAA
Organism: Treponema sp.; assembly: GCA_017938365.1. GTDB lineage: Bacteria > Spirochaetota > Spirochaetia > Treponematales > Treponemataceae > Treponema_D. The sequence goes on along the minus strand of JAGBBT010000103.1, from coordinate 9,508 downwards.
AAGCAGAGGTTCTATTGGATTAATTCGTAGTTTGTTTGCAATACGAGATGAAGATAGAGCAGAAAAAGTTCTAAAAATACTTAATACAAAAGAAAGTGAAATTAAAAATCAGTTTGCTGAATTATCAAGTATGTTAAAAAGAAAAAAATCTCGTGTTATCATTTGTGATAAGAATAATAAAATTGCTGGTAAAATTATAACTTTGCCTTTATAATGGAAGACAAGGATGTGTTTATGAATAAAAAATTTGATTTATGTGTAAAAATGCTCAGACAATTAGTTTCAGATATTCAAGGTGCTCCTTATCCAGGAGATAATTTTAAACCTGAATTATATAGAATATGGTATGAACATGTACAGAAAGTTGCTGTAGAGTGTTTTGAATATCTTGATGATAATTTTCCTCAAGAAAAGAATGATTTTGATAAAACACTAAAAAAGATTTTTAAATAAGACTTAATTAGAATAAAAAAAATGCCGACACTATAAAAAGGAATTTCTTTGGTGTGGGGGCTTTAATGTCGGCATCTAATAATATAAAAAAAATTGATAAATACCTTTTAAAAGGAAAGTTACGTCGTAATGGCTTTGAAAAGATACGATATCTTTTTAATGGTATAAATAAAATATCTGGTGAACAAAAAACTTTCTTTATAGAAATATATTATGTTAATCCTTTAATTTCTCCTTCAGAACCAACAATAGCTCAAAAATCAAAGTTAAAATTGTCTTCTGCCGATGATTTACAATATGCCTTAGCAGGAACCGATTCTGCATTAACCGTTTCCCAAGAAGTGTTTGTTTTGCCAAGTTATGCTTTATTAAAAGCAGGTTATTTTGGTGAGGGTGGAAAGCAATTTAATAAGTTTTATTCTGCATCTTCTTTAGTTTGGTCGAAAAATGATGATGCAATCAAATTGGATAATTGTATTTTTTCTCATGATTCTATAGTTGGTTCTATTTGTGTTGAAGAAAATGATTTATTAGAACATGCAGAATATTTATGTTCAGCAGGAAAAATGGATTGGAATTTACATTTCGAAAAAAACATAATGTCTAATCCTCTTTGTAATAATAAAACTAATTTTTGGATACCTATTGGAGCAAAAACCGTATATGCAGGAATCGTTCATGTAGATGGACAAGAGTACACCGTAATGCCAAGAAATCCTGCTGGGTATATAGATAAATCTTGGGGTTCAAAACTTCCAAATCCTTTTTTTCATTTATCATCAGCAACCTTAACTAGTTCAATAACTGGTCATTTATTAAATAAATCTTGTTTTGCTGTCGAAGGGGAATTTGATGGTAGACTTAGCATATTTGTAAGTTTAGAAGGTAAAAATTATGAATTAAGTGGAAATAATTTGTTCGATAATTATTCAGAAATTCATGATTGGTCTTCTATGCCTAAGGATGATGATGATGAAAAACTTCATTGGTCTGTTAGTATTCATAAAGGAAATATTGTAATTGATATTGATATATTTTCTGTTGTAAAAGATATGTTTATTAGAGATTACGAAGTACCTGCAGGTGGAAAATCTCTATTAAAAATTTTGGCAGGAAGCAATGGATATGGAGAAATTCGTATATATAAAAAAACAGGGAAAAGTATAGTTTTACAAGAACATGCAACAGTATCAAATGCACTTTGTGAATATGGTACTATTGATGATGGTGAAGAATAAAATTCCCCCAACACACACAAAAAAATGTAAAGTGTATCTTTGGAAAGATAAAAGTTTTTCTTAAAGATACGCTTTTTTTATTGGCTTTATATGAGATTCTTTAGTAGATTTAAATTGAGGTACAATATATGAATTACGAACAATTTACATTAAAAACACAAGATGCAATTCAAACTGCCAGTGCTATTGCACAACAGAATGACCATAGTGAAATTGGTCTTGAGCATATTTTACAAGCGTTAATAGAACAAAAAGAAGGAATTGTATCTCCATTAATAGAACGAATTGGGGTTCAAAAGTCAGAAATATTATCTTCATTAAAACAATTATTACAATCCTATCCAATTGTTAAAGGAAATGTTCAGTTATCTCTTTCAAATGAAGCTCAGAAAATACTTGCTAAAGCAGAAAAAGAAATGGCGACCTTAAAAGATCAGTATCTTTCGACAGAACACATTTTTCTTGCAATGGCACAATCAGATGGTAAAGTTGGAGAATTATTAAGAAAGCACGGAATAACAAAAGAAACAATTTTAGATGCATTAAAAACAGTGCGTGGAAATAATAAAGTTGATTCTCAAGATCCAGAAAGCAAAATTCAAGCATTAGAAAAATATACAACAGATTTAACAGCTCGTGCTAGACAAGACAAAATAGATCCAGTAATTGGAAGAGATGATGAAATCCGCCGAGTTATGCAAGTTCTTGTTCGCAGAACAAAAAATAATCCAGTTTTAATAGGTGAACCAGGTGTTGGAAAAACTGCAATTGTAGAAGGTTTAGCAAGAAGAATTGCTAGTGGAGATGTTCCTGATAGCTTAAAAAATAAAAGGCTTTTATCCTTAGATATGGGAAGTCTTGTTGCAGGTGCAAAATTCAGAGGTGAATTTGAAGAAAGATTAAAAGCAGTTATCGAAGAAGTAAGTAAAAGTGAAGGGCAAATAATTCTATTTATTGATGAATTACATACAATTGTTGGAGCTGGAGCAAGTGAAGGTTCAATGGATGCTTCAAACTTATTAAAACCTGCTTTGGCTAGAGGTGAGTTAAGAGCAATTGGAGCAACAACATTAAATGAGTATAGAAAATATATAGAAAAAGATGCTGCTTTAGAGAGACGATTTCAGCAAGTATTATGTGCAGAACCAAATGTAGAAGATACAATTGCAATTCTTAGAGGATTAAGAGATAAGTATGAAATTCATCATGGTGTAAAAATTAATGATGAAGCATTAGTTGCTGCTGCAACACTTAGTAATCGATATATAACTAATAGGTTTTTACCAGATAAAGCAATTGATTTGGTAGACGAAGCTGCTAGTCGAATAAAAATGGAAATAGAAAGCGAACCTACAGAATTGGATCAATTAGAACGAAAGATATTGCAATTACAAATTGAGAAACAATCCTTATCTAAAGAAAATGATTCTTCTAGTAAAGAACGTTTAGAAAAACTTGAAAAAGAATTATCGGAAATAACAACCCAACGAGATGCAATGAGATTAGAATGGCAAAATGAAAAAGCTGAAATTGATAAATCTCGCAAGTTGAAAGAGGATTTAGAAAATGCCAAATTTGAAGAAGAAAAGTTTACGAGAGAAGGAAATTTGGCAAAAGCTGCGGAATACAAATACAGTATTATTCCTGAATTAGAAAGACAGTTAGCAGATTCTAAATTATTAGATGAAAAAAGAAAACATGAATCATCTCATCCACAGTCTTTATTAAGACAAGAAGTTACAGAAGAAGATATTGCAAGAGTTGTAAGTACTTGGACAGGGATTCCAATTTCAAAAATGATGACTAGCGAAAAACAAAAATATGTTCAACTTGAACAAGTTTTACATAAAAGAGTTGTTGGACAAGATGAAGCTGTAACTGTTGTTTCTGATGCTATCAGAAGAAATAAAGCTGGGCTAAATGACCCAAATAAACCTTTAGGAAGTTTTTTATTTATTGGTCCGACAGGTGTTGGAAAAACAGAATTAGCAAAAACTTTAGCTGACTTCCTATTTAACGATGAAAGATCACTAACAAGAATTGATATGTCGGAGTATATGGAAAAGTTTAGTGTTACTCGTTTAATTGGTGCTCCTCCAGGATATGTAGGTTATGACGAAGGTGGGCAATTGACAGAAGCTGTTCGTCGCCGTCCATATAGTGTTATTTTGTTTGATGAAATTGAAAAAGCACATCCAGATGTATTTAATGTTTTGTTGCAAGTTCTTGATGATGGTCGTTTAACAGATGGACAGGGACGTGTTGTTGATTTTAAAAATACAATAATAATTATGACAAGTAATATTGGTAGTGATTTAATTTTAGATGCAGAAACTGATGAGCAACTAAAAAATATCCGAGAGAATGTTGATAACTTGTTAAAACAGACTTTCAGACCTGAATTCTTAAATCGTATTGATGAAATTGTTATGTTTGGTCGATTGAATAAAAACTGTATTGTAAATATTGTAAAAAATCAGTTAGAACGAGTTCAACAAAGATTGGAAGATAGAAAAATTAATATAACCTTTGACGACAGTGCAATTGATTTTTTATCAGAAAAAGGTTACGACCCATTATTTGGTGCAAGACCTATAAAACGTGCAATACAAAATTATGTAGAAAATCCATTGGCCAAAGCGATTTTGGAAGGAAAGGTTGTAGAAAATAGTAATGTAATAACTACCTGTGTGACTGAACTTTCTGGCGAAAAAGTCTTGGTCTTTGCATAAAAGAACTTAGATGATATTATAAGAGCATAAAATAATTGGAGTTATTATGAATAAAAAAAGTTTATTATCAATTCTTTTATTATCAGTTTTATGCGTTGTAAATGTATATTCTGATGTTGGAGTAGGTGGAGAAATCGGTTTTGAAGCAGGTCCGTATTACAATAATTTTTTTTCTGGAACAATTCGTTCCGATAAAACTCCATGGACATTGTCTGTTAATTCATCTTTCTTTGATGGAAATATAGGTGCAACAGCAGATAATTGGTTTGTTTATAAGACTGTTTCTGATCCTGTAAATTATTATGTTTTTTGGGGCATATCAGCAGGTTTAGAGTTTGATGACTTTGGACTGAATACAGGTGCTAGAATAGGAATTGGCTTGGACTGGTTTATATTAGATTCAAAAGAATTGGAGTTATACTGTCAAGCTGCTTGGAATCCTTATTTAGGAATAAAGCATGAAGATGATTGGGATTTTGTTTTTAGACCTCTTTGCTTTCCTTTCTCAACAGGGGCAAGATGGTGGTTTAGATAAGAAGTTCTTTTAGACTTGTTGTAATTAGGGCCATTTGAGACTTTAATTCATATGGAGGATTTACAACAAACATTCCACTTCCGTATAAATTTGCTAATCCTGTCATTTCGGCAGGATTTTTTATTTCTAACTGAATATCAATAGTTTTATCTTCCAGGGATGATTGGTTTACAAGATCTTTAATTTTATTCTTCATAAAATCAATTTCATATGAGCGTCGTTCAATTAAAGGATACCATAAAACAAGAGTTCCGTTTGACCATTTTTTGTATATATCACAAATTAAATTTGCCACATCATCATAATCTGATTTATCTTCAAAACTTGGATCAATTATTGCACAACCTCTTTTTGTTTTGGGAGGAGTTAAAGCTTTTAACATTTCAATTCCATTTCTGAAATGAATATTTACATTAGGAATATTGTCATTATGGTTTGTGTGTAAATTAGATAATTCTGTTTTTATATTTTTTTTTAATTCATTAATTACTTGTGGATGTAATTCTGAAAGAATAATCTCATCATTTTTTCGCAAAAGGTTTAGTTCAAAAAAAGGTGAACCAGGATAGAAGTTATTAGAATAATAATTTTTCACAATTTTTAAATATGGCGAAATTAATTTTTGAACTTCATTATTTAGTTTGTTTTGATTTATAACTGTTATCAGTTTTTTTATTCCTTCAGAAAATTCTCCTGTTTTTAGAGCCCTTTCGTCATTTAGAGAGTATAATCCAGCTCCTGCGTGAGTGTCATAAACTGTGATAGGTTTATCTTTTTGTGTTAAATAAGTCAGAATAAGAGTTATTGTGATATGTTTCAAAATATCAGCATGATTACCAGCATGAAAAATGTGTTGATAACTTAACATTCTAATGAATCTAACTCCTTTATCCAATGTTCTGAAGATGCGTCACTTGGCATTCTTAAATCTCCCCTTGGAGATAATCCTACAGTTCCTACTTTTACTCCATCAGGCATGCAACTTCGTTTAAATTGCTGTGAGAAAAATCTTTTGTAAAAAGATATCAACCATTTTTTTATTTCAGAATTACTATATTGAGTAAACGCATTTTTTGCTAGAAAAAATATCTTTCGTGGCGAAAAACCATATCGTAAAGCATAATAAATAAAAAAATCATGTAATTCATAGGGACCAACTATGTTTTCTGTTTTTTGACTAATGTTGTTGTTTGTTGGTGGCAGAAGTTCTGGGCTTACAGGTGTATTTAATACATCTTTTAATACATTAAATACTGTTGTATTTCCGTTATTATTTTCTTGTTCTGCAATCCAGTTTACAAGGTGTTTTACTAATGTTTTTGGAATTGAAGAATTAATACCGTACATACTCATTTGGTCTCCATTATATGTAGCCCAACCTAATGCTAATTCACTTAAATCTCCTGTACCAACAACAAGTCCTTGTTCTTCATTTGCAATGTCCATTAAAATTTGAGTTCGTTCTCTTGCTTGGGAATTTTCGTAAGTAACATCATGAATATTTATATCGTGGTTTATATCTTTAAAATGTTGAATAATGGCATCTGTGATTTTTACTTCTTTCAAAGAGACTTTTAGTTCCTTTGCTAATAAGCAAGCGTTATTATAAGTTCGATCGGTTGTTCCAAATCCAGGCATTGTTATAGCAATAATTGAGTTTTTGTCTTTGTTTAATAGTTCAAAAGTTTTTACAACAATTAAAAGTGCTAAAGTTGAATCTAAACCTCCGCTTAACCCAATAACAACCGATTTTGCATTTATATGTAATATTCTTTTTGCCAAAGCATTAATTTGTAAATTTATAATATCAGAGAATCTTTTTGACTTATCTATATCATTGGAAGGGATAAATGGATAAGGATTAATAGTGCGTTCTAATGTTTTTGGAGAAGATTCTATTTTGTCTAAATCGAAATTAACTATTCTGAGGTTTTGGGAATTAGAAATAGAATTATTAATAGAACCAGTTGTTTTTTTTCTGTCCTGAGAAATTAATTCTAAGTCTATATCAGAAATAATAGTTTCGTTTTTAAATAAATTTGATTCTTTTAAGATTTTACCATTTTCTACAATAAGATTATGTCCAGAAAAAACTAAATCTGTAGTACTTTCTTCTTTACTTGCATTTGCATAAAGGTAAACTGAGGTTGTTTTTTTACTTTGGGAACATATTAAAAGTTTTCTGTAGTCGGCTCTTCCTACAATTTCGTTTGATGCACTTAAATTTGCAACTATTGTAGCACCTTGCATAACTGCTTGTGTAGAAGGAGAAAGAGGAAGTGTTAAGTCATCAGATAACTCAACAGCAATAGAGATTAATGGGTTTTTAGAATCTTCCAGTATAATATCAGTTCCAAAAGGAATTTCCGGATTTTCAGCACTTAAATAAACTTTTTTTAAATCGCAGCCTAAAGCAGAATTAAAGTATCTATATTCGTTTAACTCCCCATAATTATGGATTAAGGTCTTTGGAATAACAGCTAAAATTTTACCTTTAAAGATGGCAATTGCACAGTTATAAAGAGAATTTTTATTATAAATAGGGGAACCTACTAAAATTAGACAGTTAAATTTGGAAGTCTCTTTTGCGATATACTCTATGCTTTTTATACATTCTTCTTGTAATGTTTTTTGAAAAAATAAATCGCCACATGTACAACCGCAAATACAAAGTTCAGGAAAGACAAAAACATTTACATTTTTTTTCTTTGCGTCGTTTATACATTCAATAATTTGTTGTGCATTGTATGAACAATTTCCTACAATTAATTTGGGAGAAGCACAGGCACTTCTAATAAAACCGTAATCCATAGGAAAATTATATAGATTTTTTTTAAAATAATAAACACTAAGTTTTAGACTTGTTGGTGTCATTTTTATCAATGTTGAATAGACTTAAGTTTTTCAGTAAAATTAATCAAAATTTAAAAAGGAAATTTTATGAATAAGGCATTAGAAAACTTAAAAGCTCGTGGATTTTTTGCACAATGTACAGATGAACAAGGTCTTTCTGATTTGATGGACAAAGGACCAATAACATTTTATGTAGGATGTGATCCAACAGGTCCAAGTCTTCATATAGGACATATGGTTCCGTTTTTTGCATTAAGACATCTCCGAAATGAAGGTCACTGTGGAATTGCTCTTATTGGAGGTGGAACAGCTCGTATTGGAGATCCTAGTGGTAAAACTGAAATGAGAAAAATGATTTCTTATGAACAAATAGATGAAAATGTAAAATCAATTGAGTCTCAGTTAAATAACTTTATTGGATTTGATAATAAAACTGCTTTTAGTGACAACAATAAAAACTGGCTTGCAGATTTAAATTATATAGATTTTTTAAGAGATATAGGTTCTTGTTTTTCTGTAAATAAAATGCTTTCTTTTGAAGCGTATAAACAAAGATTAGAAAAAGGTCTGTCTTTTATAGAATTTAATTATCAGCTTTTACAAAGTTATGACTTTTTAATGTTACATCAAAGACATAATGTTGTGCTTCAGATTGGTGGTGATGATCAATGGGGTAATATTACTGCCGGAGTTGATTTGATTCGTCGTAAATTAGGTGGAACAACAGAATTAAATCAACAACATGCTGTATATGGATTAACTTTCCCATTAATTACTCGTTCTGATGGTAAAAAAATGGGAAAAACAGAAAAAGGTGCTATATTCCTCGATAAGAATTTAACAACTGTATTTGAATTCTTCCAATATTGGAGAAATGTTGCAGATCCTGATGTAGAAAAATTCTTTAAGTTATTTACATTCTTACCTTTAGAAGAAATTGCTCAAATTTGTAGTGGTAATATAAATGAAGCAAAAGAGCGACTTGCATATGAAGTAACATCCATCATTCATGGAAAAGAAGAAGCTGATAATGCTTTAGCTGGAGCTAGAGCTGCCTTTAGTGGAACTGGCGATAAAACTCAAATGCCAACAGTTGATATTGCAAAATCAGAATTTGAAAATGGTATGGGAATTATTAATCTTTTTGCAATGGCAAAACTTGGTGGTTCTAATAGTGAAATAAGACGTTTAGTTCAGCAGGGTGGCGCTTCTGTAAATGGAAATAATATATCAGATGTAAAAGCTATAGTTACATTAAATGATGTTGATGAAGATGGTGAATTTGTACTTAGAGCCGGAAAGAAAAAATTCTGCCGTGTTGTAATAAAATAAATAATTCATTAATAATACTTATATAAGAAGTGGCGAGAAAGCTTTGAGGTGTACTTCAAAGTCTCGCCGCCTTTTTATAGCAGACATAAAATGTTTTTTTCATTTTTTTAGTTATAATATTCTATGTCAGCATTGCTGATATAGAACAGGGTTGTTTATATTGAATATAAACTTTCGTTATTTTATAATTACTGAGATAAGTTGAAATAAGACAATTCTGATTGTGTAGAGAGTTGATTTATGAAAAAAGAAGTAGCTACAATTGGAGATGTAAAATTTCCAATTGGTGTGAAATTAGCAATTATTATTGGATTTATTGTTTTAGTTTCTCTTGGTGCAGTAACTATTTTAAATAGTCATTTTGT
>JAGBBT010000102.1 GCA_017938365.1 Treponema sp. | reverse complement strand
TATTCATTTTGTATAATTCTATAAAAATGATAATAGAGCGGTTTACACCGCCCTATTGTACTTTATTTTCGTTTTGTATCATTCAAATCACAGTTAAAAACGATTTTATATAAGTCATTAAGAAAAGACCGCCAAACGCTAACATAGACAGTTCTACGCATAAGTTCGTACATGTCCAAACTATCCATTTTATGAAATCTCATATCATAAAGTATTTCACTTTCACGTTCAATTTCATTACCTTTATGATAAATATAAACAATTAACTTGTCTTTTAAAGTCATAATAACACCTTTCCAAGTGGTGTGCGCTATGATTTAGCGCACTACCACTTTTCCCATACTTTTTGCTTTGTAGGACATACGGACATATCAAATGTATTAAAACTATCCCATACGGGCATAGTAAAACAAATTCGTGGTAAACCTTTATACTCAAAACCATCAATAACTTGTTTATCGTCCTTGTTAATAACAATAATCTTCTTAATTTTACGATACATAACAAAACCTTTAAGACCTAAGGGCAACAAATGGAACATTCCATTTTGTTCTACCCTATCACGTATTTTTTTATCAACGTCAATACTTTGACTAAATACGTCTACCCTATTTATCATGTGTCTATGAGTAGCAAAATAACGGGGTTTTTCGGTTTTAGAAAAAGCCTTAAAATTACGATTGTCAAAATCAAGACCAGCCTCATCCCAAATCAAATGACAACCATCACCATTGAAAGACATGTCATAAACACCAAGTTCGTTATTTTCAATACGATATGCACCCTTAATTTCAACATTAGAAACAACATTGTGCCTTGCAGATAAAGAATAATGAGTTAGCCAAGCGGCAACACTAGTTTTACCACTACCGGGAACACCAAACCATTCACGAATTGTAGGTGTAAAAAGTACAATTGTACGATGGTCAAAAAAGATAGTTGAAACAACAAACCAAAGACCACAAATTATAACCTTGATAATAACGTTAATATTAAAAACAGCTACAAAAAATATAGGTAAGAAACGAATTAAAAAAACATTTCTTTTATAATGCTTATAATAACGATTATGTATCTTTTTAAGATTTTCATTACAAGCATTAACAACCTTTACCTTTTGCATATTTTTAAATAATCTTTTTAACATAAAATCACCTTTCTTAATCAAATGCTTTACGAACCAATTTAAAAACGGAAATTACAACAACACAAACAAGAATACCACAAAAAGCATATTCAAGCATTGCGCCATAATCCCAAGAGCTAGAATAACTATTTGTACCCTCAATATAAAAATCGGGTGTACCAATTATTTCACGTAAACTTTCAATTAACGTTTGCATTTACTCACCCCTAGCACAAAGAAAAATAACAAGCACAATAAAAATTAAAAGTAATAAAATTGTTTGAAAATTCATATTTTACCCCCTTAATTTAAAGAACAAAGCAAACAACAAAGACAATATAAAAACATAAGTTATAAAGGTATTTTGAACAAAAAACCATTCAAGAATAATTAAAACACAAGTCATCTAGAAACACCTCGCCAAAAAGCTGTAACAACAAGACTAATTAAAATAAAGCCTAAAACAATATCTAAATAGGTAACGGAAAAGCCACCAACTGACAAATGAATACCATCTAAAACATTTAAAAAACGGTACCACATATCAGCAAACATTCTAAAAATATCAAGCATAACAACTCCCCTTCCCTATTTCAAAAGCATAAACCTTAAAACACATATACCAACAACCAATGAAACCGAAAGAGCAATTACAGAGGGCAAATAAAGAATAAGAGTATTCATGTAACCACTCATAGTAAAGACAATTTGAAAACCATCAATTAACAATTGAAAAGAATTCCAAATTAAACGCCATAAATTATACAAATAATTAGAAAACGTTTCAAAAAAACTTAACATTACTTTTTCTTACCCCCCGAAACTAATCTAGGTGCAATAGCAATTAATAAAACAACAAGGCCAAGCGCAAGTGAAAAAATTGCAATGCTTTCAAAAATTGTAGTACGAGTACCACCGAAATTATACAGCTCACTAAAAAGCATAGAAGCAGACTGCAAAGGGGTAAACAATTCAGCATTTTCAATATTTTCAAAAAAGACCTTTACACCATCAACATTAGCAGAGCCATACAATTCTTCTTCAACACTTTCAAAGTGTGCAATATCGTTATCACTATCGGGCACAATAGGTTTAGAAGAAGAGCCATAAAGCGAATTATACTCACTATCAGACATAACAGTTAAAGTGTAATAAGAACCATCAAGTAAAACAAACCAACTTTCAAAATAATCATTAGGCTGAGAATTTGTACCATATAAACTTAAACGAAATTTAGATTTTGTAGTAATAAGAGAACCATCAATAATAAATTTAAAATAAATAGTATGATAATTATAGCCACTAGGTGATGCAGGGTCAACAAGAGCACCATCAGTCAAATTACCTTTAACAATAGTACCATTAGGACTAACAAACTCCATAACAGCATTATTAACTGACAAAGCAGGATTAATATTAATTGAAATAGGAAAATAAAAAATATAATATGAATTTGGGTCAAAAGGTAAAGCTTGGTCATAAAAATTAGACTGTAAAAAATAAAAATCACCAGTAGCAGACCAATAATTAGAATTTATAGGAAACCAAATCGAACCACCAGTAGTACCGGTTTGAATTATTCGATAATCAAAAGAGCCATTAATCTCAGTAAAGAAAGTCATAGTATTAGACCAAGTTGAATTTTCAATATAAACACTTTCAGCAGACAAACTAAAACAAGAAAAAATCATAATAAAACAAACAATACAAGGTATTGTTTTATATAGTATCTTCTTGATTTTATTTTTATATTTTCGCATATAAAACAAACCTTTCAAAAATAATAAATCGGTGTATGCCGTTAAGCATACACCGACACAAACGGCTATTAGCCACGTACACCAATAAGGCGCTTAAGAATACCAACGCCGAGACCAACAAGAGGTACAGCAATAACAAAAATGGTGAGTACAGGACTAGCAGTTATTGCAGCTAAGAAATCAGCCATCCAAGCAATAGCGCTAGTAACTAACTGAGAAACAAGTTCAAGAATAGCAGTTACAGTCACTTCGGTCACACTTATCATCCTTTCATTAAATTTTTAAAAAATTATTTTAAGTCGACAATAAAATACATACATAATTTAAACACCTTTCATTTTGTAAAAATTATTTGTTTAACATACTTTCAAAAAGAAACTTTTCAGCAAAGTTATCCTTTTCGGGAAAAACACGCTTTTGATAACCATTAGGAAAAGTTAAAAGAACATAAGTGTATGCAAACTTTTCACCATTCTTACCATTTGCAGTGCCTTGCTTTAATTCAGCTTTAATCATTATTTACACCACCTTTCAACAAAGAAAATTTATCTTCTAAATAACCAATTTTAAAAATCAAATCAAATTCCTCATTTGTAAGTTCAATATTAATCATTTTTTCCATAATATTTATCACCAAAACAACAAGATTTTAAATCTTCTATTTTAACAAAATCATCAAAGCAACCACATTTATATTGAACAAAAAAAATCAAACAAGACAAAAGAATTAAAACTAAAATAAAAAGAAGAATACAACCAACAATAACAAGGAAACCAACTAAACAATTATAAAAATTCATATTTAAATAAACACACCTTTCAATTATTTAAAATCTTCCAAATCCCATAGAGCCGAATAGCCTTGCTCTTGGAAACCAATTAAATGACCAATATCATTTATATTGTGCTTTTCACACACTTGAATATCATTAACAACCTGCTTAATTTGTGAGTAATGGTAAATAAAGTCTTTACCAAACATTTTAACAATTTGACGAATAGAAACACCACGTAAAAGCATTTCAACAATTAATGTTGAATTATCATATTCACTTTCAAGTTTTGCTTGAAAATAATTTATGTCACTACATTTAACAGCTGAACGAGGATAACGAAATTTACCACGTGCAATACTTTCTTTATCGTCGTGAGTGATATATTCGTCCATAGAGTATACATCACACATAACTTGCGCTGTAGTAGTTATTTCACCATTACTATCAACATAGCCTTTAAACCATTTACGAACAGCCGAAACAGTACATTGATTAAATGTAACAATTAAAATGTGGTAATGCGGCTCTTTAGGTGTACCCGCTTTATGTTCGGAATTTTTCTTTTCATCAATTTCATCGAATACATCTTTATCGTGATATATGTATTCATAACAACGAATTTGACAGCCGTGAGATAACAAACACTTTTGTATTTGTTCTTCATTAAGATAAGAAATTAAACTAAATTTACGTGAACCGGTAGCCACTACTTACCATCACGCAAAATAAATCTTAACTTAAAATCCAAATTATCTAACTTATAAAAAAGTGAAAGCTCTTTAGGACTTTTATCACTCAAAGGATATAAAGTAGATTTTAAAGTACCAACTAACATCTGCAGTAACTCAAGCTCTTCCCTTTCAAATTTACACTCAATCATTTTAAACACACCTTTCAATTTTTATTTCACGTTTCAAATCATTCATTATAGGAAATACCATCGCGTATTTCTTCAAGAATTGAAACAATTTCCATTAGAGCATTAGTTCTTTGTTTATCCCTATCAACATACCCTTT
>JAGBBT010000011.1 GCA_017938365.1 Treponema sp. | reverse complement strand
GTTTGTACAAAGGCAGAAAAACAGGTAGTCTTGGAGATGCTGCAGGACACAGTTTTTATCCTGGAAAAAATCTTGGAGCGTTAGGGGATGCTGGAGCTGTAACAACAAATGATGAAGATTTAGCAAAAGCTATTCGTTCATTGGCAAATTACGGTTCAGCAAAAAAATATGTTTTTCAGTATCAGGGGCGAAATAGTCGCTTAGATGAAATTCAAGCAGCGATTCTTGATGTAAAACTAAAACATTTAGATGAAGATGTAAAACTTCGCCAAAATGTTGCTCGTCGTTATATTGAAGGGATAAAAAATCCCAAAGTAAAATTGCCGAATGTTCCTGATTTTTCTGCCCATGCTTTTCACTTGTTCCCTATAATGTGTGAAAATAGAAATGAGTTCCAAAAATATCTTGAGGAAAATGGAATTGGAACAAATATTCACTATCCTATTCCACCACACAAACAAGAATGTTATAATGAGTGGAATAGTATCAGTTTGCCTATAACTGAAAAAATACATAAAGAAGAATTAAGCTTACCAATGAGTCCATGTTTAACTGAAGAACAAGTTGATTATGTGATAAAGGTGGTGAATGAATGGGAGAGATAGTATATTTACATAACAAAAGCCATGTAAACATTATGAAAGAAAAATCTTTAAAGAAAAATGCAATACTTAACTCACTTGGAACAGTAATAGGAATATTATTTCCAATAATTACTTTTCCTTATATTTCGAGGATTTTATTACCAGAAGGAATAGGTCAAGTAAATTTCGTTAATTCTATAATATCTTACTTTTTACTACTAGCTGGACTGGGAATCTCAAATTATGGAATACGAGAAGCAGCAAAAGTTCGAGAAAATATCAACGATTTTAGTTTATTAGTAAAAGAATTAGGAATAATAAGTTTTGTATCAACGTTTATTTCTTACGTTTTATTTTTTATTGTTATTTTTTTTGTTCCAAAATTCCATTCATACAAAAATATTTTATTTATTTGTAGTTTAAATATTCCTTTGGCAACATTGGGTTTTTCATGGGTTTATTCAGCACTAGAAAACTTTACATTTTCTACAATTAATTCTCTAGTATTTCAATCTTTAAATGTAATAAGTTTGTTCTTGTTTGTGAAGTCCAAAGAAGACATTTTAATCTATGTAACTATTCCAGTTTTGTGTTCTATAGGTTCTGTCATATGTAGTTTAATAAATTTACGTAAATATATTTCTTTAAAGACTACAGGAAAATTAAAAATACGTAAACATTTAAAACCAATATTCGTTTTGTTCGGAATGTCTGTAGTTACAAGTATTTACACATTACTTGATACAACTATGCTAGGTTTTTTAACAAATGATACACAAGTTGGATATTATTCAGCAGCTACGAAAATTAATAAACTTGTACTATCTGTTGTAACATCAGCTTGTGCAGTATTATTTCCACGACTTTCTTTTTATGCAGAAAAAGCTGATAAAACAGAATTTTTTAACTTATTAAACAAAAGTTTTGCTATTACTTTAGGAGTAGCAATTCCTGCCACAATTGGTTTAAATCTACTAAGTGAACCAATAACTTTAATTTTTAGTGGAACTGAATATATTCCATCTATACCTGTTATGAAAATGATGAATCCAATAATAATTATTATTTCCATGAGTGGATTTATAGGAATACAATGTTTAATTCCTTTGAGAAAAGAAAAAATAACACTATATTCTGTTTCTATTGGTGCCATTGTGAATTTTATTTTGAATTTATTGTTGATGAAAAAATATGGTGCCTTAGGAGCAGCTGTAGCAACATTGATAGCGGAGTGTTCTGTTACTTTATTTCAGATAATTAATGCTCATAAATATTTTGATAAAAAAAGTTTGATTAAAAATTGTATTCAGTATTTACTTGCAGCTAGTGTAATGGGACTTGTAGTTTTTTTTATAATGAATATAATAAAGTCAAATGTAGCAAAAATACTATTATCATCTTTTATAGGTATAATCGTTTATTTTGTTGTATTAATCATACTAAAAAATCAATTTGTATCTGAAATAAAGAAAAATATCATCTTAAAAACAAGGAAAAAATCCAATGAAACAATTTGATTACCTAATAGTTGGTTCTGGTTTATACGGTGCAGTTTTTGCACATAAAGCAAAACTTGCAGGAAAAAAAGTTTTAGTAATTGATAAAAGATCTCATGTAGGTGGAAATATTTATTGTGATTGCATAGAAGGCATAAACGTACATAAATATGGAGCTCATATTTTTCATACATCAAATAAAGAAGTGTGGGATTTTGTAAACTCATTTGTAACATTTAATAGATATACAAATT
>JAGBBT010000010.1 GCA_017938365.1 Treponema sp. | reverse complement strand
GGTGGCAGCGTTGGGTTCCTTGTGAACACATAAGCTGACGGGGTAAAAAGCAAATTCCTCACACGATATTTAGAACGCATCTACACAAAAAAAATAAAGCCTATTGGCTTTTTTTACTGAATGGCTATGCCATTTTTTCATTTTCCTTGTTCCCCCTTCCTTTTAAAATTTTCTAAGTAATAATTTTTTTTCATAGCTTGTCTTCCCTTCTATATAAATTATCAAAATAAATATGCAATATTTGGGAGTTGGATAGTAGAAAAAAGTGTCTTGCGACACTTTCAAATTTCATTAAATTATTATGTAATTAAATATAAAATTATATGGTGCTAGCACTATTATTTGTCTTAAAATAAAGAATTTCTTGGTTTTCTTTTCAAAAAATATTATATAAAAAATCACACCCTAAAGGATGTGATTTTTGTTTTATTGTTTATAATTACAAACAACAGTTGCAGGACATTGATCTTTCCAGTAACTACCTTTTGATATCGCATTCCATTGTGTTTGTGTTCCAGTATAATTTATTGTTTTTAAATAAGTACAAGCAGTAAATGTGTTTGCACCTATATTTTTTATGCTATCTGGAAGCACTATGCTTGTTAGTCCTTGACAAAAGTAAAGCGAATAACCACCAAGACTAGTTACACCATCTGGAATGTTTATATAAGAAAGTTTTTTACTTTGTCCAAATGCAAATTCACCTATGCTTGTTACTCCGTCTGGTATAGTTACACTAGTTAAATTTTCACAACGGGCAAATGTCCAATCACCTATTTTTGTTATTCCTTCTGGAAGTACTACCTTTGTTGTCGTAGGATATTTATTTGTTAATATGTAATAACCAGATGTTGTTGTCGTATTATAATTTGAACCTGTATAATTTGCAGTTACGTTAATTCCACTTTTTGCCCAAGTACAAAGTAAATTTCCATTTGCATCATATAAACCAGGAATTTTTATGTTTTCGAAATTACCATTGTTAGTAATTTTCACAAATGCTACTGGACTGTAAGATGTAAAATTACCACTAATTAATCCATTAGCATCTACTGTTTCAGTTCCAATATATTCCCATTCTTGTTTTGTTTCATCAAAATGAAGTATTGCTACTTTATCTCCTTTATTTGCGATTGAACTAACATCAAATGTTGTATCTGCTATTCCATCAAATTCATCTGATTCTACTTCTATTAATGCATCTACTTCATCTTTTGATGTAATCATTCCAGTTTCTTCTAGACTAGTTAATAAAGTTTCTTTTTCAGTTCCAGTAATTTCACTTGCACGGGCATTTAAATTATTTCCAGATTTGTCTTTTGCATCTACTGATATCAAACCGCCTAGATTAATATTAAAATTAAAACTACCTTCCCACTTACCAGCTGTTAAATTTGCACTAATTTCACCATTTCCGATAATTTTATTAGATTCTAAAATTTCATTAAACAACCAGCTTGTTTTATCTTGACTAATAGATGCTGTAATACCATTTAATCCTTGCGAATTTAATGTAAACGTTTCATCTGGTATTATATTAATTTTTTCGTAACCTGCAATATCGCCTTCAACGGATACTGTATAAGTTCCTGTTTTTGATAACCCTGAAAGGGTTAATGACTTTGGTATTGTTACTAAAAATTCAGAACCTAATTCTGCATATACAGAAGTTTCTGAAGAACCAGATTCTTTAATATCTATCGTTTCATCTACGCTAGCAACTGATGTTTTTGCTAGTACTGGACTTATATTCCCTAAAATCAATGAACTTATTAAGGTATAACATAACCCTTTAATTAATTTTCCTTTCCTCATTTTTTAATTCCCCCCTTAATTATTTGCCTAAAAAATTATCTTTTAGATATTTTTATTTTATATTAGAATGAATTATATATAATTCTAAAATAAGAAAAAGCTGCATAAGCAGCTTTTTACCATTCTAAATCAAACACACGACTATATGAACTGAATAAATCAGCAGAATATTCAACTTCAAGATAATTTGTATCGCTATTTAGTCCATATGCAAAGAATAATTTAT
>JAGBBT010000101.1 GCA_017938365.1 Treponema sp. | reverse complement strand
CATACAGGAAGAACAGACATATAATCATCTTTTTCTTTGATAGGAAGAACGTATCCGATTACTTCTAAATGAACCAAGAAATTTTTGTGAGTTAGCATTACACCCTTTGGAGTACCAGTTGTTCCAGATGTAAAAATCAAAGTACAGATTTCATCTGCGTCTGTAAGTTCCATTTCAGCTTCTACACGAGCTTTTCTGTTAGGATTATCAAAAGCAATTTGTTTTCCAAGAGACAACAAATCCTCAAAAGTGTAAACTTTTATATCCTTTGCCATAGCTTTTTCTAGAACTTCAGCAGAAGGAGCATCAAACAAAATTGCAGTTTTTACATTTGGAGCTTTGTCAGCATTATCCAAAAGTTTTTCTAGTTGTTTTCCATTTTCAAAAAATGAGTGCAAACAATCAGCATAATCAAGAATATAACAGATTTCTGTACTCATAGTATCGCATCCACGAGGAACGTCAGCAGCACCCAAAGAAAGAAGTGCTAAGTCTGTAACAAGCCATTCACGACGGTTGTCAGCAATTAAACCAACATGACTTCCACGTTTTACACCAATTTCTTGCATAGCAATAGCAAATGCCAAAATATCAGAATAAGTTTCTTTATAAGTATAACTTACATATTTTCCATCTTTATTTCTCGCACGTTGACAAACATAGTCGCCATAATTCCAAGCTCTATCTTTCATCAACAATGGAAGATTTTTAGGTAATGATTTATCTACAATAACTTGATTTTTCATTTTTCCCCTCATATAAACAATTTAATATCTATTATGACATTATCACGTTTTTCGTAAATCTGCAAGAGGTTTTAAACATTTTTTTAATTTTTGTCAAAAAAAAGGCAACAGAAAAAAAATCTGTCGCCTTCGAGAGGAATGTTTTTATGGGTTATTGTTTGGGGTAATATAAAAGAATTATTAAATAGAAAAGTAATAATATTCTTTTCAAAATTTATTTATGAATTTGTATTCGAGAATAAAACGAAATCTGTTATGAATTTGTAAGAAAAAAAATTAGTTTTCAGATAATTGAACATATTTTGAAAAGACTGAATCAATGTCTTCAAGAAAAGTTTCTTTTATTTGTTTTTTTAATTTATATAAATCGCTAGAATTTATATTAAGGTTATTAGAATTATTATCTTCTTGTTTTATTAAGAGATCGGCTGGTGAAATTTGCAAAGCTTCTGCAATTTTTATTAATGATTTATCACTAACCCAAGTTCTACAACCTTCGATATCATTTATTGTTTGAACTGATAACCCTGTTTTCTCTGCCAATTTTTCTTGGGTAAGAAAAAGCCTTTTTCGGTAAAACTTTATATTTGTTGAAAGAATCGCTCTAAGTTCTGTTTGTGTCATGTCTCCATTATTACGATAAAAGTAAGGATATTTAACTTGACAATAGTAAGTTTCAAGCATTATTATTAACAAGTATTTTAACTAGATGTTACCTAGTGAATACAAGAGGAGGAAAAAAAATGATTGAAATCATAACTGATTCTAATGGAAATAAGTTGGGTGCTTATGATGGCGATAACGATTCTGGCAAATTTTATGATGCAAATGGGGACTATTTTGGTGAATATTGGGGTCATGAAGTTTTTGACAAAAATGGTATGAGTCAAGGTTATCATAATGGTAATGTAATTGACTCCTTTCACAAATTATTAGTGAAATCACTATTTTAGGAAAAAAGCAGAAAAGTAAATAATAATTGGACATTCACAGATGACATAAGATTTGTGAATATCTCGTAAGAAATTGAGGAGTATGAAAATGACAGAAGAGGAAAACACAAAAGCTGAAGAATATATTAACGAAGCTAAGAGCTATTTCAAAAAAAACGATTATACAATGGCGAGTCTATATTTGGAAAAAGCTGTAAATCTTGGACATATATTAGCACATCATTTACTTGCAACTCATTATTATAAAGGCTTAGGTGTTGAAAAAGATATAGATAAAGCAATTAAATTATTTGAAGTATCTGCAAATGCAGGAATAATTGAATCACAACAGAACGTTGGAGCTTTATATCTGCAAAAAAGTGATATTACTAGCAGTCCTATTGAGAAAGCAAGTGCATGGAGTAGTGCTCGTATGTGGTTGCAAAAAGCTGCTGATCAAGGATCAACTGATTCCATGTACAATCTTGGTATATATGAGGCGTCATATATGGAGGACTTTGAAGAAGCAGGAAAATGGTATGAGAAAGCAGCTCGACTAGGTCATCCTCAAGCACTTGCTGCACTTAAGGATTTATGCAGAAAAGGTTTTTATTACGTAAATATGTAATACTTTGTATATGTTAATACGAATTTAAGGCAGTATAAAGGGGGATTTTTATGAATTGTAAATTTCATACAGATACAGAATCTGTAACAAAGTGTGCTGTATGTGGAGCAGAAATGTGTTCTAAATGTACTTCAGAAGCATTTTATACACTGGAAAATGGGCAGCCTTTATGTAAAGAATGTAGCCTTGAAGAAGCTGCAGAAAATGTTGTTTGGGGTGAATCATATTTAAAAAAAATGAAATGGAAACTTATTTTTTCAAGTATTGCTCTTATTGTAAGTATTGGATGTTTTGTTAAGGCTGCAGTTAATTCTGGGGATTCAGCTGGTGCTATTGGCGGAGTAATATGTTTGGTTTTATGTGGTCTTATTCAAACATGGGGGCATGAAAAAGATAAGGGATCCATAAAGTCAATAATTTTTGAAGGTCAAGAAGAGGGTGAATTCAGTTTGTCTAAATTTTTCTATTATATTATTGCTGGTCCTATTAAGTTGATTATTAACTTAAAAAAATATCCTGAATTAAAAAGAGAATATCGAAAAGATATTCAAAAATTCGAGGAAATACAATCGTTTTTTGATAAAAGCAATTGAAATTGTTTATAAGTGTAAAAAATTGCAACAGATACATTTCTTTGTGCCTGTTGTAAAAAGTAGGAGGATTTTGTGGATTCAGATGTTTTAGTAGCTGTAATTGGTACTGCTATATTAATACTTAATTTAATTGGTGTTATCGGATTAGGGATTGCAATAGAACATTGGTTTTTAACATTGGTTGGATATATTATAGTTCTTGGTGTTATTGCTAATATTAGTGAAACCATTTCTGGAATTGTTGTGGTTGCTGTTTCGGCAATTACTGTTATAGCTATGATTAGACAAATTTTAATAAAAGGTAAAAGAAATAAATTATTAAAAGCTGTAAAAAATGGTGATAAATCTACCGTTAGTACATTTATTTCAAAAGGAGTTGATGTTGCAGATTGGTATTATGGCAAAGAAACTCCTTTGGTTATTGCTTTCGAGAATAACGATATAGAAATGATAAATATCTTATTAAATAATATTAATCATTTAAATTATACTCCTAACAATCCTTTATGTATGGCGACACAAAAGGGGTATAAGGATATTATTTCTCTTTTAATAGAGAAAGGTGCTGATGTAAATTATGAATATGCTAGAGCGTTGGATTTTACTAAAGATGAAGAGATTGTTGCACTTTTAAGAAGCCATGGTGCTGTGTCAAAAGAAGATATGGAAGAATCTGCAAAAAAAGAAGCTGAACAAAAAGTAAAAGAGGAAAATGAAAAAGAAAGAAAACATTATCAAGATTTATTAATGCAAAGAAACAGAAGTCTAAAATGTAATGGCTGTGGAACAGATCTAGATAGAAATTCAGAAGTTTGTCCTACTTGTGGGAAAAAAATTGTAACTGTTGTAGGAAAAGATAACGATTGTGATTTTAATACAATCCAAGAAGCTCTTGATTTTGTAGAGTAGAAAAAAATAAAACAGACTATATCTCTTGGTATTTACTTGGCTTGATTTACTTATTTGGTGCTGGTGAAAATGGAAATGTAATCAATCTTGATAAAGCAGAGGAAGCATTTTCCAATGCTGCAAAATATATCAAGCCTGACATTCCCCAATCTGAAGAAGCACAATTAATGGCTTCTGAAATATTTTATCATTTAGGTTTTACACAATTAGCAAAAAGTAATGATTATTTAATGGAAAATAAAACAGAAGAATCCAACACAAAGCTACTCGAAGCAGAAAACGCTAGTAGCATGGCATATCAACTTTCTAAAGAAAACTTAATTGCAGGGTATGAGCACGCAAAAGAATTGCATTTTTTAGGAAAGGATGATGAATCCTTAAAACTCTTAGAAGACCTTATTCGAAAAGAAAAGAAATTTGCAATAAAAGCTGTAAATGATAAAAACTTTGAATCTTTGGAAAAAAAGATTGAGTCTTTAATTCTGAAATTGCGTGATGAAATTGTGGAGAATATTATTCAGCAGTGCAATTATTTTCGTTCTATGCATGAAATTAAT
>JAGBBT010000100.1 GCA_017938365.1 Treponema sp. | reverse complement strand
TCCTAAGTTTTTTTGAATTTCTTGCAACTCTTCTCTAACTTGTGTTCGTAATTTTGCATCTAAGGAAGATAAAGGTTCGTCCATTAATAAAATCTTTGGTTCTAAAACAATTGCTCGTCCTAAGGCAACTCTCTGTTGTTGACCACCACTTAATTCGTGAGGAAATCTGTCTAATAAATTATAAATTCCTAAAACTCGTGCTGTTTTGTGGATTAAGGCAATATTCTTTTCTTTATCTTCTTTTTTGTTATTCTTTATTCCTAAACCGTAAAATAAATTCTTTTCTACTGTCATATGAGGAAACAAAGCATAATCTTGAAAAACCATTCCGATTTCTCTTGCTTCAGGAGGTAATTTATTCTGATTTATTCCATCAATTTTTATACTTCCTTCTGAAGGTTCCAAAAATCCAGAAACTAATCGTAATAAAGTTGTCTTACCACAACCTGAAGGTCCTAATAATGTTGTAAAACTACCTTTTTTAACATCTAAAGAAAAATCAGAAACAATAATATTTTTACCAAAAGAAAAAGTAATATTTTCAAATGAAAGGGATGCAGATTTACTCATTTTTTTTATATTAACCTACAATTAATTATTATTCCATATTTTTATTCTAAACTTATTCGATATTAATTTTCCTATCCCCAAAATAGCAAATGTTAATAAAGTTAATACTAAAGCAAGGGCTGCAGCTTTTCCCCAATCTCCTTGTTCTGCTAAATTTAATATTTTTACAGAGGATAATGGAGTATTAAATGAAACTAAAAAAATAACTGCACTTAAAGTTCCGACTCCACGAACAAAATTATACACAAATGACGAAAAGATTCCTTCTATACTTAAAGGCAAAATTACTGAAGTCAAAACTTTTATTCTGTCTGCACCTAAACTTCTAGCCCCATCATCTAATGTTTTTTTTATTTGAACAATTGTAGAAGTACATGCCCTATATGAAAAAGGTAAATAAGAAACTGTCATTGCAATTATTATTAAAAAGTGACTTCCTCTAAAATGAATCATATTTGCTGCTATTGCCAAAGAAAGTCCAAATAATGATCCAGGAATTGCGGCCGGTAGTTGGCAAACTACATCTAAAGTCTTGTATCCCAAAACACTTGTTCTGTTTGTAATATATGATGTTACACATGCTATAGCTGTACTTAAAATCGCAGAAATAAAAGCAAAACTTAAAGAATTAAACAATTCACTTTTATAACTAAAAATCCCTTTTATATGATTTAGTGTAAAAGCTGGATTAACACTCCATAACTTCTGAAAGCTACCCAATATAATAGATAAAAACTGTGCCACAATTATAAAAGCAATGGCAGAACAGAATAATGTAAATAACACAGAAATCTTTTTATTATCATAAAAAGAAGAATTGTTTGAAGACTTTCCGCCAATAGTAGCAATCTTTTGAATATTCTTTTTTAGAAGTTTATTTTGAAATATAAATAGTACTATCGATGGCACTAATAAAATTATTCCTAAAACAGTACTTACACCAGTATTTAGCCAACCTGTAAGTTGTGTGTAAATTTCAACAGCTAAAACTCTATATCTTCCAGCAATTATTAAAGGATTTCCAAAATCACTTAAAACAGAAACTGCTATAAACAAAAAAGAAGATAAAATTCCTGGAAACGATAAAGGAAGTGTTATTGTAAAGAAGATTTTTAGTTTATTTGCTCCCATACTTCGTGCAGCCTGTTCTAAAGAAGGGTTAATACCTTGTAAAGTCTGACAACATATTAAATATGCAATAGGGAAAAAGCACAAAACTTGAGCTAATAACAAACCCCAAAAACCATATAATGAAACATCTAAACCTAAAATTGTTTTTGTAATAAAACCTTGTCGACCAAGTAAAAGTATAAAAGCTAATCCTCCCACAAAAGGCGGTGTTACTAAATGTATTATTGGGAATAGCGAAAAAATCTTTTTAAAAGGTAATTTTCCTCTTATTACAGCATAAGCATAAACATAACCAACAAATACAGATAAAGTTGTTGAACAAACACACTGAAAAAATGTATTTATAATTGCTTTATGCCATCGTTCAGATGTTAAAACAAGGAGAACATCTGATAATTTTGGTTGCAGAAAAATACATACAAGAGGAAAAATTACAAATGTTGTAAAAAAAATAACGACAGAAATCCAAATTATATAAAATGAATTACTGCCGCCTTTTAACAATTTATTCAAAAAATTAAAATCCTTATGAATCCTGTATAAGTAAATAATATTAATAAACTTTACTTAACATTCTTACTCCATATTTCAAGAACTTCAGTTCTTTGCGAAGCAGCTTTCTCTCTATCATAATCAATTAATTTTATGTCTTCAACAGGAATACATCCTTCCACTATTTTAGCAGCAGGATTTACTGGAGTTGTAAAATCCATAGAACACATTAATTCTTGTGCTTCTGCAGATAATATAAAATCAACAAATTTCTTTGCTGCATCTAAGTTTTTAGAATTCTTCATTATAGAAACACAATCAACATCTCCAACAGAATCAGGAGGTGCAACTGTAATAATATCAAATCCCTGAGACTTATACTTAGCAAGTGCATGAACATAGGCAATTCCAATTGCATATTCGCCTGTACCAATTAATTTTGGAGGTGCACTTCCACTATCAGGAAACTGTCCTACTAATTGACTTAAATCAAGTAAATATTCCCAGCCTTTATCCCAACCAAGTCTTTGTAATTGATTTTGAACAAATAAATATGCTGTTGAAGATGCAACAGGATTTGTTAATACAATTTCATCCTTGTACGAAGGATTTATTAATTCTTCCCAAGTTTGTGGCATTTTTTGATTTGCAAACTTTTCTTCAAATCTTTTACTATTAACTCCAATACCTAATGTTAATACACAAAATCCTGTCCAAGTATTATCAGTAGATTTAGCAAAACTAGGAAAATCTTTAGCAACTTCAGAAACATAAGGTTCTAAAGCTCCTGCATTCGATGCTTGTATATGATAACTAGAAGCACCTCCCAATAAAACATCTGCCATAGGATTATCTTTTTCTGTAATAACACGATTTACAAGTTCTCCAGTTGTTGCTCTTAAATACGATACTTTTATTCCTGTTTTTTTAGTAAATAATTCTGTAAGAGCCTTTGTTTCTTCTTCATGGATTATTGCATAAACATTAAGAGTTTGCTCTTTTTTTGAACAAGACATAGTTAACATTGATGAAATAACCATTACCATAATAAAAAATAAATTCTTTTTTTTCATAATTGCTCCTTGCGTATTTATATTTGAATATAATACTTTTGCTGAAAAAAAAACATAGCTTATAAAAAAAAATTGCTATGGCATTCATACATTATCTACAAACACCATAGCAACTATCCTGTCGAAAAGGGAGGAGAACGGCAGGAAATCCAGATGAAAAAAAGCAAACTACTTTACTTCATCAAGTTAATTTTCAATATACAGATTATCGTATTTAAATTATATAAATTCTTTGCATTTTACAGACTTTTTATTGAGGTATTCAGTAATAATCATCACATTTTATAGATTTAACAAATATTTTTTATAATAAATCATATATTAATAAAAAAGTAAAAACAAACTGTGTTATATTTTATAAATTACACAAGAATTATGTTATATTTAATTCATATTCAATCAATGATTATAATTTGTTATACTAAAAAACATAATGAAAGAAGAACTTAAATCCTCAAGAAACAAAACTATAGACTTTACGGAACAAGAAGGAATAAATTACATAAATAAGTGTTTATTTCCTTCAGAGCAAGTAAATAATCTTCCATTAAATGAGATTGAGAACAAAATAATTTGCGGAGACTCATTTTTAGTTCTTCCTAAGCTTCCAAAAGAAATATTCCCCCTAATAATAGTAGATCCTCCTTACAATCTTTCAAAGCAATATGATTCTTCAAAGTTTGCTGCAAAAAAACACAGCGAATATCACAAATATACAAAACAATGGTTAGATTTAGTTCTTCCTTTGCTAACAAAAAACGGAACTATGTATATTTGTGTAGATTGGAAGAGTAGCATAATAGTAGGAGAAGTATTATCAGAATACGAAGAACAAAATCTCTTAAAAATAAGAAATAGAATTACATGGGAAAGAGAAAAAGGCCGCGGTGCTAAATCAAATTGGAAAAACTGTCATGAAGACATATGGTTTATAACAAAAGGCGAAGAATACACTTTTAATACAGATGCTGTAAAAGTAAGAAGAAAAGTTATTGCACCTTACAAACAAAATGGAAAACCTAAAGATTGGACAGAATCTGAAGAAGGAAATTTCAGAGATACATTTCCTTCAAACTTCTGGAACGACATAACAATTCCATTTTGGTCTATGCCAGAAAATACAGCTCATCCAACTCAAAAACCAGAAAAATTACTTGCAAAGCTGATTTTAGCCTCTTCCAATAAGAACGAAATTGTATTTGATCCTTTTGGAGGTTCTGGCTCAACAGCAGTAACTGCAAAAAAACTAAATCGTCGATGGTGTTCTATCGAAAAAGAAAAACGTTTTTGTGGATGGACTCAATACAGATTAGAACACGCAGATTTGGATAATACCATTCAAGGTTTTGAAGACGGTATTTTTAGAGCTAGAAACAGTTAATTACTTAAACTCTTATTTTGCATGATATTGGGAAATGATCAGAATAGCCCTTTCCGTTCTTTATAAAATATCTCAAGGGTGTTCCAGCAGAACTTTTCCACGGACCGTTTGTTTCTACAGTAAAATCTACTAATTCTATGTTTTTTCCATAGAAAAAATGATCTATTCTACCCCAACTTTTTTTATAATAATAACTTCCAGGTTCAATTAATTCTCCTTGCAAGTTATACCACGGAGAAGTCACATATGCATTTTTCGAACCTTTTAATAGTATATTTACACAGCCATCGGAATTAATAATTTTTTCAAATTCTTTTATATCTTTATTAAAATCACCGCAAGCCACAAAAGGGATTCCTTTTTCTGATAACTTATTAATTCTATCAGCAAGTATTGTTTCTTGATAATTTCTCCATATTCTTGTATTTTCTTCTCCGCCACTTTTACTTTTCCAATGATTTACGAGAATGCAAAACTCCGAATTACCTTTTTTTATTAAAACTTCCATAATTGGCCGTAGCGATGGTTGTTGTTGATTTTTAGTCTTTATACAAACAGAATGTACTGTAACATTTAAAATAGGATATCTAGAAAGAATGCCACAACCAATAGCAGAATCTTTTTCTTTTGCAAATGCTCCGTATCCGTATACTTTCGAAAAACTGAATACAGAAAATAATTTATTCGAAATATCATAAAGTTGATTTTCTTTTTCAAGTTCTTGGAAAACAACAATATCTGTATCTATAGTTTTTAGAACAGAAATTAGGTTATTGAGCCTGTTTTCATATTTTAATTGATTCCACCCGGAAGAAGTTTTTGTAAAATCAGGATATTCGTTACCATCATAGTTTGCATCAAAAAAAGTTTCTAAATTCCAACTCAGTAATTTTATTTCTGTTTTTTTGATTTGATTATTGCTTTTAGGATGAACATTACAAGAAAATAAACTAAACAGACTAAAAATAATAAACACAGATTTTTTCATATAAATACCTCTGTGTTATATATACGATTTTAATTTTTAATTTTCCAAAAAAATAAAAAAAATACCCTAAAATCGAATTATTTCTATTCAATTTTAGGGCATGTATTAAAAGTAATTTATATTAAACGTTAAATTTAAAGAACATACAGTCTCCGTCTTGAACTACATATTCTTTTCCTTCTTGTCTATATTTTCCAGCAGCTTTTATCTCGCTTTCTGAACCATACTTTCGCAAGTCTTCTACTGAATAAACTTCAGCTTTTATAAAACCTTTTTCAAAATCTGTATGAATTACGCCAGCAGCCTGAGGAGCTTTATCACCATTATGAATAGTCCAAGCTCTACATTCATCAGCTCCACCTGTAAAGAATGTTCTTAATCCCATTAAATTGTATGCTGCTCTGGCAAGCACTGTTAAACCACTTTCTTGTAATCCAACGCTTTCCATGAAATCTTTACGCTCTGCAGGATCTGTAATTTCTACTAAATCACTTTCGAACTTACCACAAATTACAATTACATCAGATTTTTCTTCTGCGGCAAGTTTCTTTACTGTTTCTACATATTTATTTGTACCTTCTGAAATTGTATCTTCGTCAATATTACAAACAAATAACTGTGGCTTAATTGTAAGTAAGTGCAAATCATAAATTCCAGCTAATTCTTCTTCTGTTAAATCTGCTTGTCTTGCACATTTACCTTCCTGAAGTAATGGCAAAATTTTATCAACAGCACTTCTATATCCTATAAACTTTTTTTCTTCATCTTTACCCATAGCACGAATTTGACGCATTACTTTATCTTCTCGTTTTGTAATTGTATCAATATCTGCCTGACAAAGTTCGTAATTAATAGTAAGAATATCACTTTCTGGATCAATTGGAGCTTCAGTTCTTGCATCATCTCTTACATGCTGAATATCAGGATTATCAAAACATCTAACAACATGAGCAATAATTGAAGTTTCTCGAATATTAGCAAGGAATTGATTACCTAAACCTTCGCCTTTTGAAGCACCTTTTATCAATCCAGCAATATCAACAAAATCTACTGTAGCAGGAATTTTCTTCTTTGGCTGAAAAACCTCTGCCATAAAATCAAGTCGTTCATCAGGTAATTCTACAACACCCTTATTTGGATCAATTGTACAGAAAGGATAATTTTCGGCAGATGCCGGAGCTTTTGTTAAAGCTGAAAAAATAGTCGATTTTCCAACATTTGGAAGACCTACAATACCACATGTCAATTTCATTTTAGATTCCTTTTTAAAAAGTGGATTTATGATAACCGTATTTTAATTTTTACTCAACAGACTGTTTTAATACACAATACAGTTTCTACCACTGGCTTTTGCACTATACATTGCCGAATCAGCAGAATTAAACCAAATCAATTCGTCCCAATTTTTGCATAACTTTGAAATACCAGCACTTATTGTAATTATCAATTCTGGAGAGAAGTCATAATGTTTTTTACTAAAATCTTCTCTAATCAAATCAACAATTTGTACTACTTCATTTAACGGCTTTGTTTCAAATAAAAGAACAAATTCCTCACCACCATATCTAAAAGAATGTCTTATACCGCCCATTCTTTTTTTGATGATATTTGCAAGTTCAATAAGAACCAAATCGCCATTGGCATGTCCAAATTGATCATTAACATGCTTAAAATGATCTATATCAATCACAACAAGACTTGGTTCTACTTCACCATCATTAAATTTTCTCACCAAAGATTTCAAGGCACCTGTTAATGCTTTTCTATTATATAAACTTGTTAAAGGTTCAATTTTTAATTCTTGAATTAATTCAACTTGTTTCTTTGATGCATCATAAATAAATTTAATTTGTTCTGATTGACTTGTAACAATAAAATCTGCCACTCCATAAATAAAAATAATAAAAATTAAAGCACAAATAACAATTACACAAAAATCAACGATGCTATAAATATTTCTGTTAAATGCCATTACATAAACAGAAAAGGCAAAACTAAGCAAACATAAAATTAAAAAACTTTTAAGTAGCCTTTTATCGGCAAAAACTGCACACATAATAATAGGAAGACCGCTTGCCACTAATAAAAAACTAAAGTAGTTATGAAAAATAGAAACAACAGAACTAATAACAAATACAGAAAAAGATGCTATATAATTTTTTTGATTTATAGAATATCTATTTGATTTTAATGATAAAGAAAAAAACACAACTGAAAAAAAGTTTAAGAAACTTGGCAAACAAATTCTAACAAGAATATATTGAAGTATAGAAACCTCTGAAATAGATTTTTCAAAGAGAAATAAAAAAAACACAGCAATTTCAGCTATCAATACAACAAAAGCGCCATACCAACAAACTGTTAATAAAGATTTTTGCCACTTTTTATAAAGCTCATCTTTAAATTCATCGTAATCCATAACTCACTTAAATTTTATCACAATTTACTAATAAATGAAAACAACAAATCTAGAGTTTAGATGAATTTATTTACAGATATAATAAAAATTGATATATTTTAGAGATATTAAAGCAGTTACGATGTAATTATAAGTAAAAATCGCACCTGCGGGAGAATAAAATGGCTTTTTCATTAAATCTTTACCCTATCACTTATATTGCACGATATAATCCAGAATCAGGAAAATGGGATGAACAGTGGATTGAATTTGACAACATTACTCATGACCAACTTATGGAAATGAGTGAAGAAGAACGTCAAAAAGTTTTAGACAATCGCAATCAAATGAACATTCCTACAGTATCATACACTTCACAATATGCTTATAGCTGTTTTGAAGGAATGAAAGGATTTCCAACTAAAGACGGAGGAGTTGCAATTTTCCGTCCAGAAGAAAATGGAAAAAGATTTTATAATTCAATGAAAGGAATGTATTGTCCACCATTTCCTGTAGAACAATATGTAAATGCTTCTGTTGAATTTGTAAAAAGAAACGCTGCTTTAGGATATGTACCAAAATATAATCCAGAATGGGAAAAGTCTGATTATGCAGATGCAGATTCTATTTACATGCGTCCTTTTATGAACAGTGAAGGTGCTATTGGCGTTGGTTGTGCAAAGCAACCATATGTTATAATTTGTGCAACAACTGTAAGTGCATACTTTAAGAAAGGTCTTGACGGTGCTGTTATTACAAACAGAGTTAGAGCGACACCAAACGGAACTGGATTTATTAAATGTGCATCAAACTATGTAATTTCAGCACTTGCTAAAAAAGAAGCTGAAGATGCAGGATATGTTGAATGTATTTATCTTGATGCTGTTGAACATAAATATTTTCAAGAAGGCTCAAGTTGTAATATTTTCTTTGTATTAAAAGACGGAACCCTTGTTACTCCAGAATTAGAAGATACAATTCTTCCTGGAATTACTCGCAAATCTATTATAGCTCTTGCTCGTGAACAGGGAATGAAAGTTGAAGAAAGAAAAATTTCTGTAAAAGAAGTTCAAAAGAAAGCTGTAGAATGCTTTGTTACAGGAACTGCAGCAGGTATTAGTCCTATGACATCGATTACAGATTTAAAAGGAAAGAAAACTGTATTTACAGACGGTTTCGGACCTGTTGCAAAGAAATTACAACACCTTTTAAAAGGTCGTCAGTACGGTTCTATTGAAGATCCAAATAATTGGAACACAGTTGTAATTCCTGGTAATAAATAAAAAATCTGAAAGTTACTAAACTTCGAAATACAACCTCCTAAAAATGAACAAATAAAGTTCAATTTTGGGAGGTATTTTTTTATATAAAATTAGCACCTATATTGTTCATTACTTCATAAAACTTAGGAAAACTTACAGAACAACATTCTGCATCTTTTATTAATAATTCTTCATTTTTAGGCAAAGCTAAACCTAAACAAGAAAGACTCATGGCCATTCGATGATCATCATAACTTTCTACAGTTCCACCATGCAAAATAAAATTCTTATTTTCTGAACCATCTGCATTCAAAGGGCTATGACCATGAATAATTAAAGAATCTTCTGTTTCTTCTATATCAGCACCTAATTTTGATAATTCAGTTTTTAATACTTTAATTCGATCTGTTTCTTTTCTGCGACATACTTCTGCATCTTCTAAAATTGTAGTTCCTTCAGTAAAACAAGCAACAACCGCTAAAGCACATATGGCATCTGGAAATGAAGACATTTTTACTTTTAAGGTTTTATCTTTACAATTTTCTGTAGATAAACGACCAATCTTATCAGAAGTCTTTTTTCCGCCTTTTACAAATAACTTACAATTCTCTTTATCCCAAGTTATTTCAGCTCCAATGGATTTTAAAATATCAACAATTGCATCATCACCTTGTGTTCCAGAACCATCAATGTTTTCAATTACAATTTCAGAATCTGTAAGAATAGCAGCAATTAAAGGAAATGCAACAGCCTCCCAATCACTAGGAATAACTTCATCAAAAGCATTTATTTGCACAGGACCTTTTACTTTTATTTCCTTAAAATCATCTGAAATCCAAACAGGTACACCCACTTTTTCTAGCCAATTTTGTGTCATAGTTAAATATGGAGTTTCTTTAGGATTAGATAATTTTATTAAAAGTTCCCCATTCAACAAAATACCACTCATCATTAATCCTGAAATATACTGACTGCTAACCTCTCCTGGAGTAGATACAACTCCAGGTTTAATAGGTCCCTTTACAACAAAAGGACAGCCATTATGATTAGGAACAGTAGTTTCAGAAAAAGCTCCTAATTGATTTAAGGCATCAACAACATGAGTTATTGGTCGACTTTTTAAGCTATTATCACCTGTAAAAACACTCCATCCATCTAAATTTGCCAAAATTGGAGACAAAAAATACAATAATGAACCTGAATTACCAACATCAACAACATCAGTAGGAATGTGTATATTTTTTCCAGCACCAGTAACTTCCCAACAAGTACCTGGTTGAGATTCTTCCGATAAATTAAGGTTTATGTCAGCACCTATTAACGGAACAGCTTTTGCTGTAGAAAGACAATCTGCACTTGGTAATGGATTTCTAATATAAGATTTTCCTTCTGCTAAAGAAGCAAGAATTAAAGCACGTATTGTATGAGATTTAGAGCCAGGAACTGTAATAGATCCAGACAAATTATTTTTAAAAGCTTTTATGTTCATAACGTTACTTTATCACAAATGCAAACTTTGATACAGAATATTTATGTATTAATCAATATCAAAAATATCTTGTTATTTATTAATTTTAGCTTTTCTGATAGGATTCAGTTCGTATTTGTAATACAAAATAGGAGCACCACTCTTAATGAAAAGAACTTACAACGATTTAATGTTTAAAAACACTTTTGAACATGAATACACCTGGTTAAACGGTTTTTTAAGAAATGTAAGAAGGTTTCCAAATCAAAAAGCTCTAATTGATGTTGAGAAAAAAAAAGAATGGACATATTCTCAACTAAATATAGAAGCAAATAAGCTTGCAAACGCATTACAAAAATCAAAAATAAAAAAGAATGATGTTGTAATGGGTGTTTTAATGAATTGTCCTGAATTTATATTCAGCTATATTGGTCCAAGAAAACTTGGTGCAATTTTTTTAGCAGCGAATTTTAAATTTGCAGCCGGTGAATTTGCACTTTTGATTAATCATAATAAGCCCAAAGTCATTATATATTCCGCTATAGTTTCAAAAGAAATTACTGAAGCTCTAAAAATAGCAAAATACAAGCCAAAAATCATTATTATGGCTGACAACATAGACAACAAACCTTTACCAAAAAATCATATAGCTTATGAGGACTTTATAAAAACAGCGGAATCAAATGAACCAATAACAAAAGCAAAACCTCATATATACGATGAAGTTCTAAGGCTTTGTACCAGTGGCACGACAGCAATGCCAAAATGTGTTCCACTGAATGATATAAACGAAGTTTTAACATCTCATGATGTTATTATGCATTATCCAATGAATTCAAACGATATAACATTAAATATGTCCCCTTGGTTCCATAGAGGAGGTTGCCATTCAGGTGGCCCATGCCCTACTTTTTATGCAGGCGGAACTGTAATTGCTATGAGAAAGTTTCAACCGCAAAACACATTGGATTGGGTAAAAGAGTTTAAAATTACATTTTTAATGGGTGCTCCTGCAAATTTAGCGATGATATGTAAAATCCAAGAAAAATCACCAAGAGATTTATCATCATTAAAAGGTCTTGTAACAATGGGAGCGCCATTAACAAAATCTGACTGTATAAAATATATGGAAAAACTATGCCCCAATATTTTTAACGGTTACGGAACAACTGAAACATTCTGGAATTCATTTTTACGACCTTATAATCTGCCTGACGGCGCAGGTTCTGTTGGAAGAAGTTGCACAGATGACGAAGTTCGAGTTGTAAAAATTTACGATAACAAAAAAGCAGAACCTGAAGACCTTGTTCTAACAAATAATAACGAACAAGGCGAAATCATTATAAAAAGTCCAGAAAAAACAACTTATACTTATTACAAAAATAAAAAAAATGAAAAAGAAAAATTTTATAAAGGTTGGATGTATACTGGTGACACAGGAACATGGAACGAAGACTTTATTGTAACTGTATGTGGCAGAAAAGACGATATGATTATTGTTTCTGGAGAAAATATATATCCAACTCAGATTGAAGAAGAATTAAATTTACACCCAAAAGTACAAGACTGTATTGTTACATCTGTTTTAGATAAAATAAGAGGTCAAGCTATTGTTGCCTATGTGGTTCCAGAAGATGATTCTTTAACAATAGCAGAACTTAAAGATTTTTGTGCAAAAAGTAAGAATCTTTCTCAGTACAAAAAACCAAGATTTTTCTGTATTGTCGAATCCTTACCGTTTACAGCCACAGGAAAGAAAAAGCATTACATGCTAAGACAACAGGCAGAAGAAGATTTAAGAAACGGTATTCTTAAAAAAGATTAATTTTATTTGAACTTACTAATCATTAGGAGTATAATACTTTATTATGCTTTATACACTTGGTGGTTTTTTAACTCAATTTTTTGGACCTGCGCGTCTTCTTCAGTCTTATACAGTACTTATTGTACTTGCCCTATATACAGGTTTTTTAATTGTTAGATACGGATTACCTCACTTTTATAAATTTATGCCTCATGATAGAGGAAGAGAATTTACTGTTAATGCAGAAGCTGCAAAAGGCAAACCTACAGGAGTGGGTTCCTTTTTTATTACTACTTTTGTTATTTTAAGTTTTATTTTAGTACCTCTTGATTGGTTTAAATGCTCTGCTCTTATTTTAACATGGCTCATGATGTTAACAGGTTTTTTAGATGACAGAAGTACAACTAGTTGGGGTGAATATAAAAAAGCCATTCTTGATTTATTAATTTCTGCGATTGCTTCAATTCTGTTAGCTGTTTATTTATCTAAATTAGACCCTGATGGGAAAATTTACTTTTGGTTACCATTTTTAACACATAAAATATATGTTGCACCTTGGTTATTTGTTATTATTTCTACCATTATTTTATGGACTTCTGTTAATACTACAAACTGTACAGATGGAGTTGACGGTTTAAGTGCAACTTTAGTTCTTGTGGCATTACTTACTATTGGTGTAATTTTATACTTTATTCTTGGACACACAGATATTGCTTCCTACCTTTTAGTTCCTCATATAAAAGATGGTGCATCTTGGGCTGTTATGACATTCTGTCTTGCAGGAGTCTTAATGGGATATCTTTGGCATAATGCATTCCCAAGTAAATGTCTTATGGGTGATGCAGGAAGTAGAGCATTAGGTTTTTTTATAGGTCTTTGCGTTATGATGAGCGGTAATCCATTTTTGTTATTTGCCACTTCTTCTATTATTTTTATCAATGGCGGAATGGGATTAATGAAAGTTTTTCTCAAAAGATTCTTCCACATTTCTATATTAACAAACATTAGATTCCCTTTGCATGATCACATGAGAGTTAATAGAAATTGGTCTCCAACTCAAGTCTTAATTAAATTTTTGATTATTCAGCTTTTAATCACTTTAGCTGTTGTTGGAATAATATTTAAAATTAGATAATTTTTTTACGTTTTTACTTTTGCGTTTTTTCTTTTTTCTGTTTTTATTTTTAATAGCTGAATTTTGTATGATATAATTTATCTATGATTAAAAAAGTTGATGTAAAAGACTTGTTTTTTTGTATTCCCCAATCAATAAAAAACGGATTAGTAATGGTAATTCAGGTTTTGATGATTGGGTCTTTTGCTTGTCTTTTAGAAAATATTCAAATTCCTTTATATCAAGAATTTATAAAAAATTTTGCAAATGGTTCTATATTCAGACTTCTAATGTTTATTGATAATTCTACAATTGGAATGTTATCTGTTTATACAACAATTTCAATTAGTGTAAGTTATGTTCGTTTATTAAATTATGATAAAAATTCAGCTCCCTTTGCATGTGCAATTACATCCCTAGCTTGTTTTTTTATAATGATTGGATTTTTTGAAACTAATATCTCTCAGGGGTCCTTTAACATAAATATGTTTAGTGGTAGAGGGATGTTTTCAGCATTAATAGCTTCTGTTTTTGGTTCATTTTTATTTCACTATTTTATACGACTTTTTTCACAAAAAAGTATATTTTTTGCAGATGGCACAGATTCTATTTTTAATACAGCAATATCTAATATACTTCCTGCAACTTGTGTAATATCGATTTTTGCACTTTTTAACTATTTGACAATAATTACAACAAATTGTTCTTGCGTTCAAGATTTATTTGTAATTTTTATGAATAAAATTTTGAAGGTATGGAACGATCTTACTTCAGTGGGCTTTTATTTATTTTCTTATCCCAGCTTATGTGGTTCGTAGGAATTCACGGTAGCAATTTATTAGAACAAGTCGCTGCCGAAAAATTTACAGAAATAACAGGTAGTATTGTTTCAAAATCTTTTATAGACAACTTTGTTATTATGGGTGGCTGCGGAACAACAATTGCATTATTAATAGCTATATTACTTTTCAGCAAAAGAAGAACCTCCCAAAAACTTGCAACAATGTCTGCGGGTCCAATATTTTTTAATATAAACGAATTAATTGTTTTTGGACTTCCCATAGTATACAACACATGTTTGTTTATTCCCTTTGTTGTTGTTCCTTTAATCATGTATACAGTTTCATATTTTGCCGTATATTTAAATCTTGTTGATATAACAATTAATAAAATACATTGGACAACTCCAATTATATTAAGTGGTTATCAAGCAACAGGTTCTATTTCTGGAAGTATATTACAAATAATCAATGTTATAATTGCCGTTCTTATTTACAAACCATTTATCCTTTTGTATGACAAAAAAAGTGATTCTGCTAATGCAGAAAATATGAATAGTATCATTGAAATACTAAAAACAAGTGAGGAAAATTTAATTCCGATAACTTTAACAGAATTAAAAAGCCCTGCAGGAATCCTTGCAAAAAATCTAGTTAACGACATAAAAGAAGATTTACAAAAAGAAAACATCCAAATAAAGTTTCAGCCACAATATAATAAATTAGAACAGTGTATTGGTACAGAATCATTATTACGATGGACACATCCAATATACGGAACGGTTTATCCTCCTTTAGTTCTAAAACTCGCTAAAGAAAGTAATTTACTTTGGGACTTAGAAAGTTTTATCTTAGAACTGTGCATAAAAAATTTAGAACATTTTAACCAAAAATTTGGTAGTGATTTTAAACTCAGCGTAAACATTACTGTAGCAACATTTTATAATCCTGCATTCTTACCTTTCTTAGAAAAAATGTTAAAAAAATACAATGTAATTCCTCAAACTTTATGTTTAGAAATTACAGAAGAAATGAAACTAGAAAACAATAAAGAAACAAATTCTATTTTTAATAAAATAAAAGAATTAGGTTGTAAAATTGCTCTTGATGATTTTTCTATGGGTCATACATCATTAAAATACTTACAAGATAATCATTTTGATAGCGTAAAAATTGATGGTTCACTTGTAAAAGCTATGTTAAATAATTCTCGTAGCAAAGATATTATTGCATCAATTATGTTTTTAGCTAACTCCCTCGATTTTGAAGTTATTGCTGAATTTGTAGAAACAAAATTTGAACGAAAAACCCTTGAATCTTTAGGATGCTCACTGTATCAAGGTTATTATTACGGAGAAGCCCTTTCTTTAAAAGATTTTTTGGAAAAAATTAAATAATTTATTTTAAGCAGCAGGACTCTATTAAATTTAATTGGTTACTCTTAATTGTTATACGTTTTGTTTCTGAATAAATCGAAGAAGCTCCACTATTATATTTTATTGTAACATCATAATCACCAGGCAGAATATTTATTCCACCTACACTTACTTTACCTGGGAAATATCGACTAACTCTTACATCAGCCCTTTCTACAACTTCAGTTGTAACCATAGAAGCCATATCTAAAACAGATAAAAGAAGCCCTGTAGCATACATATTTTGATTTTGAGCTTCTTTAGAAAGTTCATTTAACACAGAAGTAGAAACAGCTCTAGAAATAGAACGAATCAATGCTTTTGCATAAAGTACAGAATAATTCTGCTGAAAAGTGTCCAAAACAATATTTTCAATAGATTCTATAAGTTCTAGTTTTTGTGTAGTAAGCTCACCCGTAGTTGTATTTCTTAAAGTAACAATAATACTATTTATTACGGAAGGTCTTTTTTGCATTGTAGGTAAAGCTAATTTATACCAAGTTTCTGGACCCCAATAAGCTCTTACGATTTCTTCTTTTTTTATTGGAGAACTTCCACTAAACACAATAAAATTCATTCTCGCCATAGAAGGCGGAATATTAAATTCTTGCTCCAAAGATTTTGGCATATCAAAATTATATAAAGTAGGCTGAGTTTCAAATGCTTTTTTTATGTACTTATAATCAATTCTAGCATTATCTTTATCACCTTGAGAACGATACATCAATAAACTTAAATATCTTGCAAATGCAGAATCGTGAAACTTTACCGATATTTCTTTAACTTTTACATCTTTATTTGACTTATTAACTTCTGCTAATTCTTTTTTATATTTTAATTTTAGATTTTTTAATTTGTTATCAAATCGTCTTACTTCAACCATTGCATCATCATATTTTCCTAATGCCAAATAGTTTAATGACATAAAAATATTTGAATATATATCTTCAAAATCTTCCCCAGCATAATCCTTTACAGTGTCGTTTATTACAGAAGATGTAACTGCTTGCGAAATACTTTTTGCTCTGTATTTGTCGATAAGTTTTTCTGCGTTAGACAAGAATACATTTGATTCAGTGTAATCAGAATTAAAATGACTCAAAACTCCTTTATCTAGCAAAATTAGAACTTCATCCTTTTGACCATATATTTCGGATTCGTTTAATTCAAGCTCTTGTAAAACAAGTTTATAATTTCCCAAAGAAAGATTTTTCTGTATTTGAGTAAAATTATAATCTGCCATTGTGTTACAAGAAAAAAATACTACACATACAAGCAAAGTAAATCTTTTTAGATTTTTTCTTATTAGAGGATTCCCAATTTTTTTGAATATATTTTCTCTATTCATCTATTTTATTAAAAAAAGACATGCCAATGTTGTAGCATCTTTTATAATATTCTCTATAAAACAATACTCATTAGGTTGATGACAAACTTCATCCATTGTAGACCAAATCGCAGCTTCAAAACCTTCATTTCGGAGGCAAGCACCAACTGTACCACCGCCAATTCCAATCGTTTTTGATTCAATGTTATGAGAATCTTTTATTGCTTGTGATAACAACTTTACAACTTCAGAATTTGGTGATGTAGCAGGTGATTGTTCTGCTTGAAGTTCTTCTAATTCAATTTTTACATTAAACTCAGTTTCAATTTTTTTACAACGAATGTTTAGTTCTTTTCTAACTTCTTCCAATGTATAGCACGGTAAAATTCTACAATCCATGTAAAAAATATCTTCTCCTGGAATTATATTTACAGTTTGTACATTGTTTTCTTTTTTTGTTGGCTGAAAAGTCGAATATGGAGGATCAAATAAATCATCCTGTTTTGCAAAAAAATTCTCTAAATCATTTAATGAAAGAGCTAACTTACAAGCAGCCAAATGTGCATTGACACCTTTATGAGGCATAGAACCGTGACTTTGCTGACCTTTTGTAAGTACTTTTAACCAAAGTATATTTTTTTCTGCAATTTCTATAGTTTCACCTTTTGAATCTCCTCCATCAGGAATTAAAATTATATCTTTATTAGAAAAAATACTTTTATGATTTTTAAGAAGAAATTTAATACCGTAAGTAGAACCAAATTCTTCATCAGCCATAAATAAAAGCTTTACAGTTTTTTCTGGAATAATATTGTTTTTTATTAAAGAATATGCAGCCAAAACTCCGGCCGTTAATCCCTGTTGATTATCTTCAACACCTCTTCCTATGAGTTTTCCGCTTTCTTTGTCATAAACAACTTTCCAAGGATCTGAATTCCAACTTTTTAATTCTCCAGGAGGAACTACATCTAAATGAGCCATTATCCAAACAACTGAATCATTCTCAGTTTTATAGTATTTTCCGGGAATTGTTACGATTAAATTAGGACGCAAACCACTAGAAACTCGTGGGTCAGGGGCATCTAATCGTTGAAAGTTTGAAAAACCAAGCTTTTTTAAATATTCTTCCAATACGATACACTTTTTTAGTTCCCCATCGCCTCCACTTTCAGGTGCAATGGCAGGTACAGAAGTTAAAAGTGTTTGTAATTCTACAATAGTATTTTCTGATGCGTTTATTGTATTTTTTAGTTTTTCAAAATTTGTCATAGAATACCCCAATCCAACTTATTTATTCATATTTTTTTGATATGCATTCCATGTTGATTCTAACAAAGTATGAACGTCACTATATTTTGGAGTCCAATTTAATTTTTCTCTTGCAAATGCAGAAGTAGCGTATAGACAAGCTGGATCTCCTGGTCTTCTTTCTACAAAATCAGCAGGAATTTCTTTTCCTGTTATTTTTCTAGCTTCTTCCAACATTTCTTTTACAGTAACTCCAGTCTCACTACCTAAATTAACTGTCAAACTTTCATTATTTTTTACAATATAATTTAATGCTTTTACATGAGCATCTGCTAAATCATTTACATGAACATAATCTCTAATACAAGTTCCATCTCTAGTATCATAATCTGTTCCAAAAACTTTCATTTTTTCACGCATTCCGCATGCAGTTTCCATTATAACAGGTAATAAATTTGCTGGATTCTGTTCTAATCCAGAAGGAAATCCATCAACATCGTATCCTGCTGCATTAAAATATCTTAAGGCAGCAAATTTTAAGTTCTTAATCTTATCATACCAAGCCATAATTTCTTCAATTTTTAATTTTGTAAAACCATAGTAGTTCTCTGGATCTTTTGGATGAGATTCGTCTATTGGTAAATATTTTGGTTCACCAAAGACTGCTGCACTTGAAGAAAAAACCATATATTTACAATTATATTTTAAAGCTGCATTCATAATATTTATTGTACCTGTTATATTGTTAACAGAATATTTCTCTGGAGTTATCATAGATTCGCCAGCAGCTTTGAATGCTGCCAAATGAATAAATGCATCAAAACCCTTTTCAAATGCAAATTCCAAATCTGACTGAATTAAAATATTTCCGTATATAAAAGAGTTTTCTTTAAACAAATTTTCTCTAAGACCACTAGAAAGATTATCAAAAACAGTTACTGTATGACCATCTTGCATCAACGCTTTTACAACATGACTACCGATATATCCTGCTCCACCAATTACTAAAACTTTCATTACATATCTCCTTAAAAATCTACATTACTAAGAATTATATCACAAAATAAATCTGTATTAAATACAAGTTCAGAATTGCAGATTAGCCGATTTTTGTTGTAATTCTACAATTTTTTTTTACTCAAAAGAACTTTATCTTTAGATTACATTCAAGAGTTCATAAGAACTTACTTACGGAGGATATAAAATGAAAAAAATTACTATTACTTCAGGGCTTATCGCAGTTTTAGTAGCAGGAGGCATGATGATTTCATGCTGTTCAACAAAAAACAAAAGTGATGCAGTTGCAGCAGAACCA
The DNA here is from genome assembly GCA_017938365.1 of Treponema sp. Lineage (GTDB taxonomy): Bacteria > Spirochaetota > Spirochaetia > Treponematales > Treponemataceae > Treponema_D. Next base: position 44,474 of record JAGBBT010000100.1, on the reverse strand, counting down.
GCAAAAGCTGTATTTACTCCAACTTCAGTTACAACACCAAAAACAATTACATTTCCATCTTCTGACGGAATTGCAATTACAGCAGATTTATACATGGCTTATCCAGATTCTGCTCCATTAATTTTATTATGTCACAGAGCAAACTGGTCAAGAGGTGAATACCTTGAAATCGCTCCAAAATTAAATCTTCAAGGATTTAATGCAATTGCAATTGACCAGCGTTCAGGTAAAACTAAAAACAATGTAGATAATGCAACAGCTGCTGCTGCAAAAGCTGCCGGAAAACCAACACAGTTCGTAGATGCAGAACAGGATATTCAGGCTGCGATTGACTATGTAAAAGCTAATTACGCAAAAGGTACATTTATTTTGTGGGGTTCTTCATACTCTTCAAGTCTCGCTTTGGTTCTAACAAAAGCAAATGAAGGTAAAATTGATGCAGTTTTAGCATTCTCTCCAGGAGAATACTTTGCAGACCAAGGGAAATCTTCTAGTTGGATTACAACAGAAGCACAAGGTGTAAAAGTTCCTGCATTCTTAACTTCTAAAAATTCAGAACAAACAGGCGTAAATCCAATTTATAATGCAATTGCTTCAACAAAGAAAACATACTATGTTCCTTCATCAGAAAGTAAACATGGTTCAGAAGCATTATACGAATCAAACGATGTAAGTACATGGGCTTGGAATGCTGTAAACAAGTTCTTAGAACCACTAGCTGTTAAACGATAAACATATATTAAGTACCTGCAATTTTTACCTCCTTTTTAATTGCAGGTACTTTTTTTTAATTGCAAGAAAATTTTCTTCATAGTAAACTTCTGTATAGCTTTTTTTACGGATGGATTATGGAATATTCGACAATTGCAAAAAAAACTGAAAAAGAGAGAATCGAACCCGTTTGTGTTCACCAAATTGAAATCTCTTCTTTATCAGATAATAACATTGTAAACGACAGATTCAGAACTTTGTTAATTCAAGAAGGTTCCGGAACATTAGAAATAAACGGAAACCAAAACCTTTGGATATCGCCCTGTATAATTTGCTTAAACGAAACCGATTCAATAACTATTACTTTAAATGATTCAAATAAAAGCGTAAAAGCAAAAGTTCTTTTTTTCCATCCTAAATTTATTCACAAAAGATTGAATTTTGAAAACATCCGTATTCGAGGCATGGATGCAGAACCAGAAGTTATAGAAAATCGTCTTATATTAAAGCCTTTTATTTCTGAAAAATACTCAAAAATATTAAATCACATAAGTCCAGAATCAGCTAAACGCGTAGATTATCTTATAAATGCGGCAAATACAGAACTTACAGATCAACCTTCTGGTTGGTGGCCTTGTAGAACTCGTTCATATATGACAGAGCTGTTTTTTTTAATAGCTCAACTTTTTGAAGAAGAAAAAAATGATGATCAGGCAATTGAACTAAATAAGAATATTTCTGATAATTTTAAGCCAATTCTTGATTATGTAATGCGACTATACAATACAAAATTGACATTAGATTCTATTGCAAAAGAATTTGGTACGAACAGAACATCGTTAAACAATCTGTTTAAAAAAGAAACAAATATGTCTGCTATCGCTTACATAATTGATTTAAGACTCAGAATTGCAGCTACAATGCTATCAGATACAGATTTACCAGTATCTGAAATTGCAGAAAGAACAGGCTACAGTGATGTAACCCATTTTGAACGATTATTCAAAAAAAAATATAATGTTACGCCAGCAACATTTAGATCTAACAGAAAGAATAAAAATTAACATTTAAAATTCTTCTAATCTTAATGCAGTTTCTTCCCATTGTTGATTTAATTCTTCAAGTTTTTTTTCAATTTTTTCAATTTCTTGTTGCACAGATTTTGCTTTTTCACCATTAGAGTATACTTCTGGAGAAGCCAATTTATTTTCTGCAACCTTCTTTTTTTCTTCTTCTTCAGAAATTTGTAATTCCAATTTTTCAATAGCTTTTTCGATTTTTCGTTTTTCAGAATCAATTCTCTTCTGTTCTTCCCAACTTAATTGAGTTGCAGATTTTATAGTTGAAAGATTTTCAGTTTTTTTCTCATTAATTGCTTCTGAAGAAACAATTAATCCATTAGATTCATCTTCTAGTCTTTGTATATAATATTTATAATCTCCAGGGAAAATTCTATACTTCCCGTCTTTTAATTCTAAAACCCGAGTACTTAATTCTTCTATAAAACCTCTGTCATGACTTACAAAGATAACTGTTCCACCAAAATCTTTTAGAGCTTTTAGTAATACATCTTTTGAATGCATATCTAAATGGTTTGTAGGTTCGTCCAAAATAAGTAAATTAATTGGTTTTAACAGAAGTTTTAACAATGCAATACGAGATTTTTCACCACCAGACAGGACATTTACAGTCTTAAAGACATCATCTCCTCTGAATAAAAAAGCACCTAACATATCACGAATTTTTGGTATTAATTCTAAAGGTGCTGATTCTTCTACAACTTCTAAAATAGTTTGATTTCCAGTAAGTTTTTCTGCACTATCCTGAGAGAAGTATCCTATAGATACTCCAGAACCAAGTTTTATTTCTCCTGAAAAATCCCCATCTTCACCTGCTAAAATTCTGAGTAATGTAGATTTTCCAGCTCCATTTTGCCCCGCAACAACCAATCTATCGCCATTTTCTAAAACTAAATCGAGATTATTTATTACATTTTTGCAACCGTCATAACTTTTTGAAATCTCCGATAATGTTGCAACAAGCCTTCCAGAATGAGGTGCTGGTGGAAATTTAAAATGAATTTTCTTTAAGTTTTCAGGAATAACAATTTCTTTTTCAAGAAGTTTATCCAACATTTTTTGTCTTTCTTGAGCTTGCGCAGCCTTTGTTGCTTTATAACCAAATCGATTTATAAAATCTTGTAGATGCTGAATTTCTTCCTGCTGTTTTTCATACTCTTTTATTAAAGTTTCTAATTCTATTTCTCTTACTTTTTCGTAATGCGTAAAATTACCTGGATATCTTCTTAATTCACCACCAAAAAGCTCATAAACTTCATTTATTGTATGATCAAGAAAATAGCGATCATGACTAACTAATAAAAAACCACCTTTATAATTGTTTAAGAATTTTTCTAACCAACCTCTTGCTTCCAAGTCTAAATAATTAGTAGGTTCATCTAATAACAGAATATCAGGGTTTACCATTAAACTTTTCGCAAGAGCAATACGCATCTGCCAACCACCAGAAAACTCTTCTGTATTACGGTCTAAATCATCTTTTGAAAAACCAAGACCTAACAATACTTGTTCGGCAGTTATTTTTCGTCTATTAAATCCAGAATCTTCTAATTCTGTTAAAATTTTATCATGCTTTTCAAGAAGAACTTTTTGATTGCCAGAGCCAGTTTTTAGTTCATCTCCAATTTTTTCTAATTCTTCTGTTAATTTATAACCAAATTCAAAAGCCTTATCAGCTTCATCTCTTAATGAGCAACCTTTATGGGTTAATCCACTTTGTGGCAAATATGCAATTCTGATATCTTTTTGAGCAACTCTTTGCCCCTCATCTGGCTGAATTAAACCTGCCATGATTTTTATCAAAGTAGATTTTCCAGCACCATTAACACCTGTTAAGGCAACTTTTGAACCTGAAGCAAGATTCACAGAAACATCTTTTAAAATATCCCTATCACCATAAGCAAGACTAACTTGACTAAACTGAATAAAAGCCATTTTTTTTACCAAAACTATTTTTTCTGAAAAAACATAACTAAAGGCGATGTACTTCTTGAAGAAACAACATTTTCTTTTATTGTAGCTTTTGTAGCATCTTCAAGGCGCAAACCACCATCAACTTTCTTGTATAAGAAATTTACTTCCTCTGACATTCCTGTAAAATGAAAAGTCAAAACTCCATCAAACTCAGTTTTTAATGCATTTGTTATAAAATAATCAATTGTAACATTTGCACTGCCCAAAGCACTTTTACTAATAACAGAAGGAACTAACAAATTATAGTTTTTCCATGTAATATTATTTTCATTATTAAATGTTATAGTTCCATAATTTGAACTGACAAATATTGGTCCAAATTCTGCTAATGCTTTTAATTCTTCTTGTCGTCTTAAAATTTCAGAATCAATCAACTCCTGAATATTCTCTTCTAGTGCAACAAAATTCTCTGACTTCATTTTTCCATCTGAATCCATATACTGAATTGTCATAAAACTTCCATTGCGACAAGTTAAAGTAAGTTTTAAATCATCAAATTCATATTGATAATCATTTACTTTTTTTATCTCTGAATAACTCCAAGTTTTATTTACATCACTCAATCTCATATGTACACTTGTAGACATATTTTCATCAATAGCAAATTTAAAACCATATTCAGCATTTATTCTCTTTAAATCTATTCTTCCATGCTTTATCAAAGAACTGTAATATTCTGGATACCAAGATTTTGCCTTTATTGACTCAAGATATTCATCTATCTGCACTTCTGTTTCTTCATTCTCAATATTTTCAGAAACAGTTTTTTCTGTGCGATCAAATAAATCTAAATTAAATGAAAAGCACCAGCCTAATGTTCCTGTAGAAGTTAAAACTCTAAGCCATTCACCTTTTAGATTACCACGACCATTTGTAACAGCTTGTCCTTTTCCTTTAAATAAAACTCTTATAATTTCGCCTTTTCGTAAACGATAAACTTGTTTTGCAGTATTTACAGGTTCCGCACGAATTGGTAATCCATCAAGTTTAACAGAAGCATAAGTATGTTCAAATTCAGAAAATTTTTGAGCATATTTTTTTGCGTGAGATTTTTTTGATGGTTCTGTAATTTGCCATAAAGGAATTTCAATTTTCTCTTTTGAATTAGGAACTCCAATTACATAAACTTGAGATATATTTGATTTTATAAAAACTTTTACAATTGAACCTTCAGGAATATTATGTTCTGAATCATTCCATAAAACAACTCCATACCCTAAAGAAGAGCAAGAAGTAAAAAACAATGTTCCAGCAATTAAAATAATCCAAATTAATTTATTTACACATTTAATTTTCATAAGTATGGATTATAACTAATAACAAAACAAAAGTCATTATAAGTATTTGAAGAAGCAAAGACTAGTTTTACAAAGTTCAATGCGTTATACTTTTAGTTATGGAAACAAAAAAAATACCTTTAAGATCAGAAGTTTCAGAAAAAGACAAATGGGATCTTTCTACATTATATAAATCAGACAAAGATTGGGAAATTGCACTAGAATCTATTCCTTCATTAATAGAAAATCTAGTAGCATTTAAAGGAAAATTGGCAGAAAATTCTAATAATCTGCTAAATGCATTAAAAGCCTATGAATCCTTATTTTTGACTGCTGAATCAGTATACAATTATGCAAGCTTAAAACACACAGCTGACGAAAGTGATACTGTTGCACAAGAACAAGAAGGTCGTGCAATGATGAACTATGTAAATGCTGATACAAAAAGTAGTTTCTTTCACCCAGAATTAATGTCTATTGACGACGCAATAATTTTAGAATGGAGTAATTTACCAGAATTTAAGGACTACAAAGTTTACTTAAAAAAGCAATTATATTTAAAACCTTACATCTTAAGCGAAAAAGAAGAAAAACTTCTTTCTTTACAGGCAGAAAGTGCCCAAACCTCAAAAAAAGCCTTTGGCCTTCTCACAAATGTTGATATCAACTTTGGAACCGTAACTGTAGATGGGCAAGAACAGCCTTTAACACAATCTACATGGTCATTGTTCATGGAGAATCAAAACAGAGAAATAAGAAAAGAGGCATACTGCAAATTCTACGGAGAATTTGAAAAACATCAAAATACAATTGCAACACTGTATGCAGGCTCTGTTAATCAAGATGTTTTTGAGGCCAGAGCTAGAGGATATAAATCTTCTTTAGCAGCCGCATTATATTCAAACAAAGTCGAAGAATCTGTATACAAAAATTTAATCAAAACTGTTCACGACAATTTTAATGCATTACATAGATTTTACGCATTACGAAAAAAAGTCTTAGGATTATCAGAACTTAGACACTATGATGTTTATGTACCATTGGTTAAAGACTTAAAAACAAACACAACCTACGAAGAAGCTGTTGAAATTTGTAGAAACGCACTATCACCTTTAGGAACTGAATACACAGACACTCTTTGTAATGGATTATTAAACGGTTGGGTTGACAGATACGAAAACAAAGGTAAACGCAGTGGAGCTTTCTCATCAGGCAGTTACAATAGTTACCCATATATTCTTCTTAATTATAAAAATGATGCAATTCGAGATGTATTTACAATGGCCCACGAAGGCGGACATTCAATGCACAGTTATTATAGTAGTAAGAATAATCCTTTTATGAGTTATGACTACACAATATTTGAAGCAGAAGTTGCATCAACTTTTAATGAAGAATTAGTTTTTCAATACTTACTTAAAAATTCATCATCAAAGGAAATGAGTATTTACCTATTAGCCATGAGAGCTAATGACATTCTTGCTACTTTGCATAGACAAACAATGTTTGCTGAATTTGAATTAAAAACACACGAAATGGTAGAAAACGGAATTCCACTTTCGGCATCAAATTTAAGACAAACCTACAGAACTCTTTTGGAGCAATACTTTGGTCCAGAAATGATTTTTGAAAACAATAGCGATATGGAAGGTTTAAGAATTCCTCACTTTTACAATGCTTTCTATGTGTATAAATATGCGACAGGTATTTCTGCTGCCCTTGCTTTAGCAAAACGCGTAACTGAAGGCGGAGAAAAAGAAAAACAAGATTATTTTAATTTCTTAAAATCAGGAGGATCAAGATATCCTTTAGAAAGTTTAACAGTTGCAGGTGTTGATATGACAACTTCAAAACCAATACAAGATGCATTAAATACATTTGAACAACTCGTTAATGAATTAGAAAAATTACTAATAAATTCTTAAATTTATGCCGATAATTACAAGGATGTTTTAGTTTTTAAGAAGGACTATAGATGAAAAAAGCTGATTTTTATTCTTTTTTTAAAAAAATTCCTAAAGCCGAACTTCATATTCATATTGAAGCAGTAATAAGCAAGGATTCTATAAAAAAATTATATCGCAAGAATAAAAAAGTTGAATTTTCTGATGAAGAAATGAAAAACCTTTTTAGCTACTCAGATTTAAATGGATTTATATCAGCTTTTATCCAAGTACAAGAATTATTTTCAGAAGTATCTGATTTTGATTTAGTTTTCGAAGATTTAAAAAACTACCTTCTTAGAAACGGTATAACTTACTGTGAAGCTTTTTTTGCACCTTCAGCTTTTATAAAAAAAGGTTTTAGTTATACTGACATGACTAAAAATTTTGAAGCAAATATAAAAAAAATAAAAACAGAAACAGGAATTACAGTAAGACTTCTTGGAGATGTTAGTAGAACCTTCGGAATTGAAAATGCATCTAAAAATTTGGAGCTTTTTTTAGAAAATAAATTTGATGGATTTATAGGAATTGGTTTAGGCGGAGCAGAGGCAAAAGGCCCTTCTAAAGATTTTGGACCAGTATTCGAAAAAGCATTAGCAAATAACTTTCACGCTGTAGCTCATGCAGGAGAAGATGTTGATTCGTATTCTATATGGGATGCGATAAATATCTGTCACGCAGAGAGAATAGGTCACGGAATAACAACTATAAATGATGAAAAATTGATGGATTTCTTAAGCGAAAAACAAATTCCTCTTGAAATAGCTCCAACTAGTAATGTTTTTACAAAAAAATATGTACAAGAATTATCAAAACACCCAATCAGACAATTTTTTGATAAAGGTATATTAGTTACTTTAAATACTGACGATCCTTTATTTTTTGGTGTTGAACTTTTAGATGAATATTACAACCTATATAAAAAATTGAATTTTAATACAGAAGAATTAAAACAAATCATAAAGAATGGATTCATTGCATCATTCTTGTCAGATGAAGAAAAAGAAAAAGCCATACAATCAGTTGATTTGGCATGGCAGGAATAATAATATGACATCTATAGCTGATTTTATAAAAATTTCTAAAAAGGACAAACATAATAATTTAGATTTAGGAATGCGCTATTCTTCTTACACATTATGGTCAGGTTTTTATATCCCAGACTTTCCTGAAGACGGAATTTGTTATGAAAAAGATCAGCAAAATGAAATAAAACAATACACCCAAATTCGAGTTGATTCAAAAAAAGATATAAAGAATCTATTGAGTTTATCAATTTCAGAATTAGTTGCTGATAATGTTTCAGAAGTAGACGGAACAATAAATTGCAACTTAATAAAATGCACAGAAACACCTGAATATTTCGTTGAAATCATAAGAGAAATTCAGGATAAATATTCGAATCAAATAAAAATCAATCCTGTTTTAGCAATTGATACAGATTCTTTAGATCATACATCCCTTATTCTTGCAGAAACCTTACTTGGAAGCCAAGAATTTTCAGGAATTCACTTTTACGGAAAAGATTTTTCAGTAAATGCAGATAAATATAAAATTTTTGCAGAAACAGCAAAAGAACATAACCTAACAATAAAATTCTCTGCATCTGATTTTTCATCAGAAAATGAACTTTACCATGCATATAAACAAATTCTTCCCAATTGTATAATAAATGGAGAAAACTTAATAAACAATGATAGTTTTTTATCAGATTTAAAAAATAACAATACTTCATTAATAATTACACCAAATACATCAACAAAACTTTTATCACCATGGAAAGAAAAAGCAAATCATCTAAAACTTTTTATGGATAAAAATATAAAAGTTTCTCTTGGCACAGAAGGAATATTATTTTTAAATAAATCTATCAGCGAATTCGCAATGGAACTTTGCAACTGCGAAATCTTCACAAAAGATGAGATAATAAACCTTATAAAAAACTAATCTTACAAATAAACCATAAGAAGCATTATATCGGAATTTCTAATACCTGAAATCCTACTTGCTTGCCCAAGCGTCAACGGTCTAATCTTTTCAAGTTTTGCTCTACTTTCAGAACTTAATGCAGGAATAGAACCATAATCAAAATCCAAAGGAATTTTTCTATTCTCCATTTTATGCATTTTTGCAACTCTTGCATCTTGCTTTTCAATATAATATTTATATTTAAATTCCTTGAGAGCCTCATCCCATATTTTTTCTGGATATCCTGGATTTTCTACTTCACCTTTTTTTAAAAGATACGAAACAGCTTCATCAACTTGAGCATATTTTGAACGAACACTGTTTATTTGTTCTTCAGTTTTTAATCCAACTTTGTAAGCCTTCTCACTTAATCTTTTATCAGCAGTATCATGACGTAATTTTAAGCGATACTCAGCTCTTGCAGTAAACATTCTATAAGGTTCTTTAGTACCTAAAGTTACTAAATCATCAATCAAAACTCCAATATAACCTTCATCACGACCAATAATAAGAGGTTCCCAAGTAGGAATTGAATTAAAATTATTATAACCTAACTTTGATTGACTTTCTTTTAACATATTATTCAAGTTATGGGCTTCATTTTCTGATATTTCCGCAAACCTTTTTATTTCTTCTTCTGTCATTATAGGAGAATATTGAATAGCACCAACTTCCATACTAGAAGCAACCTGTCCCATTCCACTTTTTGCAGAACATAATGGGCCACATAATTTTTCATGGGCTTTTGCATAAAGTGCAGCATTAATCCCTGCAACTAAACCTTGTCCTGCGGCCTCTTCATAACCTGAAGTCCCATTAATTTGTCCTGCATCAAATAAACCTGCAACTCTTTTTGTTTCCAAAGATGGATATAATTGAGTAGGTTCTACATAATCATACTCAACAGCATACCCTGGTCTACTAACAATACAATTCTCAAACCCAGGAATAGTCCTTAAAAAAGCATCCTGAACTTCCTCTGGCAACGATGACGATAAACCATTCAAATATATTTCATCTGTGTATAAACTTTCTGGTTCAACAAAAAGTTGATGTCGTTCTCTTTCTTCAAAACGCATTACCTTGTCTTCTATAGACGGACAATAACGAGGACCTATGCCACTTATTTTTCCAGAAAACAACGGTGATCGATTTATATTTTCACGAATAATCTTATGTGTTTCTTGATTTGTATACACCAAATAACAAGGAACCATAGGTCTGTCTATTTTTTCAGTTTCAAAACTAAAAGGTATAACTTCCTCATCACCTTCTTGTAATTCCGCGATACTTAAATCCACTGTGTGTTTTAAAATTCTAGGAGGAGTACCAGTTTTTAATCTTCCTGTTGTAAAACCTAATCTATTAAGTGAATGAGTTAATCCAAAAGCACCAACTTCCCCTACTCGACCACAAGGCGAATCATATTCTCCTATAAAAATACGCCCTCCTAAAAAAGTTCCTGTTGTAAGAACTACAGATCTTACAGGAATAATTCGACCTCGTTCTGTAACAACAGCCGTAACTTTTTGTCTCATCCCTGACTTTGCTGCCTCACTAAGAATTTGACTTCTTGATTCTCCAGGAATCGATCCTTTTTCCGCAGAAGTATCACTATCAGGAGGTAAAGGACTATCACTAGCAACAGTTAATATATCTACAACAGTATCCATTAAGGTATGAAGATTCTTTGTTGTTTCTATAGTTTGTCGAGCAATAGAGGCATAAATAATTTTATCAGCTTGACTTCTTGGGGCTTGAACAGCAGGACCGCGACTTTTATTAAGCATTCTAAACTGAATCATAGATTTATCTATGATTTTTCCCATTTCGCCACCAAGTGCATCGATTTCTCTTACAATATTTCCTTTTGCAATGCCTCCAATAGACGGATTACAACTCAACCTTGCAATAGCATCAATAGACTGAGTTATAAGAATTGTTTTCAATCCCATCCTAGCACATGCAAGACAAGCTTCAGTTCCCGCATGTCCACCACCAATTACAGCGACATCATAAGAATCATAAAATCCAACCATGAAATTGATTATAATGTTTTTAATTAATATGCACAATTAATATAGAAATTACTTCAACTTTTATAAAATATCGCTTTTTATTTATAAATAATAATATTTGTTTAATTTTTTACTTTTTCTTATAAAAAATAAGTAAAAAATTACTATATTTTATACAATATATAATCACTTTTTTATAAATGTTCAACAATAATTTTTCTAATTCAGAATATTTTTATAAAAAACTTATATTAAAATTAAAAGATTTATAAAATATAATCAAAATATATCTTTGGACTAATTTGATGTCGGTTTATTACAAATTTATTTAAAGAATATAACATATATTAACATACGTTGAGAAAACAATAAAAAGTGAGGTTTTTTATGAAATTAACACATGCTGTTAAAACTCTTGCTGTACTAGCTACAGCATCATTGGTTTTGTCTTGCTCTGGCATGACATTAGATTCTGAAACAGAACTTTCTTCTGAAGGACGTGCTGCAACAACTGTAACATCTGAAAGTGCACTTCGTTCTGCAATTAACAATGCTGCTGCTGGCGATTCAATTAAACTTGGTGCTAACATTAAACTAACAAGTCAACTTCAAATCCTTAAAAGTGGAACTTCAAGTAAAAAAATTAACTTTAGTGGAAATGGTTATACACTTGATTGTTCAGGAATTTCTTCTGGTTGGGGTATTAAAGTAAACGGAAGTTATTGGAACATTACTAACATGACTGTAAAAAATGCTCCAGACTGCGGAATGGTTTTACAAGTTGGTGGAAATAACTACATTGCTTATTGTAAATTCTTAAATAATGCAGATTCAGGACTTCAGATTTACAACAGCTCTTATGGAAACTATGTATACAAATGTGAATCATATTACAACTACGACTCTGCTAATGGCGGAGAAAATGCAGACGGTTACGCTTGTAAACTTTCTGGTGGAAAAAACAACAAATTTGATGGATGTATTGCTAAATACAACTCAGATGACGGATGGGATCTTTACGGACAACCTTACGGTGTAACAATGACAAACTGTGAAGCAAGCTACAATGGATATATTTCTTCTGGAAAAACAACAGCAAATGGTGACGGAAATGGTTTCAAACTTGGAAGTTCTGGACAGAATGTAAAACATTATCTTTCAAACTGTGTTGCTAAAAATAATTTAGCTTGTGGTTACGATGGAAACGGAAACACTGCTGCAATGAGCATCAGCAACTGTTCTTCATCTGGTAACAAAAAATACCAATGGTATCGTATTACAGGAATTTCAAACCAATAACATAACTCAAAGTTTCTTGTAATCTCCTCTTTGCCAGTCCAAGAATCCTCCTGGGCTGGCTTTTTTTTATTTATATAAGATTTTTTTTATTTTTTCAGAAGCCAAAGATAAAGGAGTTTCTCCGTTTTTATTTGATATATTAGGATTAGCACCACTCTTCATTAAAACTTTTGCGACCGCAATAGAGTCATTATAAATGGCATACATTAAAGCTGTATCTCCATTGCTATCAGCCAAATCAACTTCTGCTCCTTTTTCAATTAAAAACTTAACAACATTTGGCATATTTTTTGCGGATGCTAAAATTAAAGGAGAAACATCACCATCATTAAAACTGTTCAAATTTATAGAAGAATTATATAACAATTTAATACATTCTAAATTTCCAGAAAGACAAGCATAATCAAAAGAATTCAAACCTTCTGCACTTTCTAATAAAATGTCTGCCTCACAACCTAACAATGCTTTTACAATTTTTTCATTACCAATTCTAGAAGCCCACATTAAAGCAGTTATGTTATCTCGACCAAAAAAATTAACAGAATCCTTAACAGAATCCATAGAAGAAACTTTTAGAATTTCCTTTACAAGTTTTAAATCATTTGTTTTTACTGCAGCTAAAACAACACCATCAGGATTATCAATATTTTCTTGCATAAATTTTTCCGAATCAATTTTATTACAAGAAACCAAAGCAATACTAAAAAATAAAATCAAAAATATCTTATTCATAAGGTTATTCTAATTTAGAATACAAACAATCACAATATTATAGAAAGCACATCCTATATAAACTCCATTGTAAAAAAAAGATAAATTCAGTAAATTAAAGGAATGGATTTATTGAAGAAACTTAATGAATTAGACGAAAGATACAAAGTAATAGCAGAAGAGGTTCAGAATCCTGATCTCGTAAAAGACGCAAAAAAGTACAAAGAAACAATGACAGAATATGGTCATTTAACAGAAGTAACTACACTTGGGGCTGAATATCGCAAAGTTCTGCAAGGTATTGAAGATGCCAAAATGATGATAACAGCTGAAGATGATGCAGAAATGAAAGAAATGGCCCGAGAAGAGTTAAAAGAACTTGAAGAACGACAACCTCAATTAGAAGAACAAATTAAGTTAAAACTAATTCCTCCTGACCCACTTGATGAAAAAAATATTATTCTTGAAATCCGTTCTGCTGCAGGAGGAGATGAAGCATCTTTATTTGTAAGAGACATGTGGGAAATGTATTGTCACCTTTGCGATAAAAAAGGCTGGAAATACGAAAACATGGAAGCACAAGAAACAGAAGTTGGTGGATTCAATAAAATAGTAACAAAAATCGATGGAAAGTTTGTTTACGGAACACTTCGTTGGGAAAGTGGAGTTCACAGAGTTCAGCGAGTTCCAGCAACAGAAAGTCAAGGAAGATTACAAACATCAACAGTTACAGTTGCTGTACTACCAGAAGCTGAAGAAACAGAAATTGATATAAAACCAAGCGATGTTCGTGTTGATGTTATGCGTGCAGGCGGTCCTGGAGGACAGTGTGTAAACACAACAGACTCGGCAGTTCGTCTTACACACATACCAACAGGTATTGTTGTTATACAACAAGATGAAAAATCTCAAATTAAAAACAAAGCAAAAGCTTGGATGGTTTTAAGAGCAAGATTGTTTGATTTAGAACAAAGTAAAAAAGATGCAGAACGCTCTGCTGTTAGAAAAAACATGGTTGGAAACGGAGATCGCTCTGAAAAAATCAGAACTTACAACTATCCACAAGACCGTGTTACAGATCACCGAATAAACCTAACAGTTCATAATTTACCAGGATTTATGATGGGAAATATGGATGATATGTTAGATGCTCTTAATGTTTATGCAAAGGAAGAGCAATTTAAATCTTTAGAAGCTCAATAAAATGAAATTAGGTGATGTCAGAAAAGACGCCATAGAACTTCTAAAAAAAACAAGTCCAAGTCCTGAATTAGACATTGATTTAATAATTTCTAATGTTTTAAATAAAAATAGGACTTGGATTACTTTTCATAGAGACGAATATATTGCACAAGAAGATTTCGAATCTATAAAAAAAGCTACAACCCAAAGATTAACAGGACTACCTATCGCTTACATCACAAATAAAAAAGAATTTTATGGATATGATTTTTATGTAAACCAAGATGTATTAATTCCGAAGCCAGACACAGAACTTATGATTGATTTGGCAATAAATATAATTGGTCAAAAAATGGCAAATCATTCAAATTATATTCCAACAATTTGCGACATGTGTACAGGAAGTGGCTGTGTTGGAATATCAATTTTAAAAACATTACACGAAATTGACAATATACAAGTTGCTGAATTACCTAAAATTACAATGGTTGATATAAGTCAAAAAGCACTTTGTGTAGCAAAAAAAAATTCAGAATCATTACTAAAACAAGAAATGCAAGAGAGAATCAGTTTTCTACAAAGTAATCTATTCGATGAAATACCTTATAAATTTGATTTAATCGTAACAAATCCACCGTATATTCCTCATAATGAAGTTTTAGAACTTTTAAAAGATGGAAGAAATGAACCAATTCTCGCATTAGATGGAGATATTTTGGAGACAGGAGATTACAGCAACACAAATGATGGACTAGAACTTATCAGACGATTAGTTCCCCAAGCCTACGACCATCTCTCACCTCGAGGTCAATTAATAATGGAAACAGGAGAATACAACGCTGAAGAGGCAGCTGAAATTTTAAAGTCCACTGGTTTTAAAGATATAAAAATTGAAAAAGATTTAGCAGGTCAATTGAGAGATGTATTAGGTAGAAAGTAATTTTACCTCTTCAACTGTTAATTCTCTATAAGTTCCAGGTTTAATAGTTTCGTCTAAATACAAATTTCCTATAGAAATTCGTTTTAAATATGTAACTTCATTTTCCAAAGCTCTAAATATTCTTTTTATTTCATGAAATTTTCCTTCTGTAATTGTAACAATACATGCAGAAGTTTCATTAACATCTTCCATCCAATCAATTTCGGCTCCAGAACACCATTGTTCTCCGAATTTTTTTTCTGGAGGTAAAATAATTCCATTTTTTACAGTAGCGGAATATTTCGTCTTATCTAATATATCAACTTTTTTAAGTAACTCAACATAATATTTTTTTTGTATTCTATTTTCTGGTCTTGTAAGAAAATTAGACAAAACTCCATCTGTTGTTAAAATTAAAAGGCCTTCAGTATCAGCGTCTAATCTGCCTATAGTATGTAGTTTTGCAGATCCTTTTGGTGCCAAAATTTCAGCAGGAAAATTCTTAAATACGGTTTCTCGCCGATCGCTAACAGAAGAGCAAACTGTTCCTTTTATTTTATTCATCATAAAATAATATTTATGAAAATTATTCATTAAACTTCAGCCTTTACAAAGAAAAGTTTTATTCCTTCTCCATTAAATTTTTCTTTAATTGCTTTTATGATAGACCGAACAATATTAACCTGCTCGTCCTCTATATATGAAACTAAAACAAAATTTGTTTCTGGCCATGTTGCAGACCCCAGTTTATAACTTTCTTTTCCACGACCAACTACAAGAGGAATTATTGTATATAAAATATTAGGAATATGTTCTTCTAACAAATCTATTATTTCTTCCTGTACAGATTGGTTAGCAATAATTTCTGCTCTATACATATGAACTCCTAAAATCTAATTTCTTTATTTTTCTTCAAAAAATACTTGAATTTTAGATTTTTTTACATCTTTTTCTTTCATAATTAATGAATACAAAACCGGTATAAAGAAAAGAGTAATAAAAGTCGAAGATGTCAACCCTCCAACGACCGCAACCCCAATCGGCTGAACCATACCAGCACTTCCACTTGTAGCAAAACACATTGGTAACATCCCCAAAATAGTTGTTAATGTAGTCATTAAAACAGGACGAAGACGACTTACTCCTGCTTCTAAACAAGCATCCTTCATCTTCAGCCCTCTGTCAATCAATAAATTAGTAAAATCTACCAAGATAATTCCATTGTTAACAACGATTCCAACCAGCATAATTAATCCCACAGCACTAACCATGCTAATTGCTTGGCCTGTTATCTTATATATAAATACAACACCAATAATTAAAAATGGAATCGTACATAAATTAAGAAACGGTGCTTTAAAACTTTCATAGGTACCAGCCATTACTCCAAAAACAAGAATAATCGCCATCAAAATTATAAGTCCATAAACTTTTCCTTGATCTTGCATATTTTTCCATGCACCGTCATATATCAAAGTAACTTCGTCTGGAACTATAAAAGAATTTGCTATTCCGTCTTTTATTTCACTTTCTACTTCATAAGCATTTCTGTCGGAAATTAAATCGGCTGTTATCGTTACAATACGAGTTTGATTTTCTCTTTTTATGCTTACAGGACCTAAGCCTCTTTTTACTTCCGCAAAATTAGCTACACTAACCTTGCCAGCAGAACCGTTAACATAAATTTGTTCCAAATCAAGGACTTTTTGACGATCTTCTTTTTGATACATCAAAACAACATCATAATCTTTTCCTGCAGAACGATAAGTTGTAGAATTTACACCATTAATAGCATAGTTGATTTCTCGTGCAACAGATGTTACATCAACCCCGAAAGCATATGCTCTCTGTCGGTTAATTACAACTTCAACCTCCGGAATACCTTCCTCTATATCAATTGACGATTCCCCTAAATCTTTGATTTTACTCATTACTTCTGAAATTTTATTAGCTGTTTTTAATGAAAGATCTAAGTCGTCACATCGAATCTTAATTTTAATATCGCTTCCTGTCATTTGGCGACTCATATTTTGTCTAAAACCAAATCTCACTCCAGCAAAATCTTCAAAATGCTTTCTTAACTTATTCTGAATATCCACAGCACTATCAATTTGCTCTTCTGTTATCGGTAACTTTAATTCAATATTGCCTTTGTATGAAGTCCCTCCAGATCCAATTGTTGTAATAATTGTTTTGTAACCTTTTACCTCATCATAACAAATTTGTTCTAAAGATTCTAAAACAGACGCTGTTTCTGCCAAAGTGGAACCAATAGGTAGAGTTACATTTAATCGAACACTATCATCTTTTCCATTAGGCATCATATTAACTTTCAATGTAAATGCAAAAGCAACTGAAATAAGTAATGCGGAAAAACAAATAACAACTGTAGCTTTTCTATGATTTAAGGCAGATTTTAATCCTTTTCGATATAACTCAGTAACTAAAACTAGAGGTTTATCAATCAATGCATAAAATTTAATTAGAAATTTATTTTTAAGAGGTTTTTCATTTCTATTTGATAAAGGTAAAAATTTTCCAGCAAGGACAGGAACTAAAAATATTGCAACGAACAAAGACGATACTAAAGCTATTACAACAGTAAAAATTATTCCCTTAAACATTTGCCCAGACATTCCAAGGTCTTTAATAAAGAACAAAAATGGAATAAATACACAGATGGTTGTTAAATTTCCAGATAAAACAGAAACAGTCATTTCTGAAGAACCTAAAACTGCTGCAATTTTAGGTTTAGCACCTCTAGTACGATAAACATAAATATTTTCTATCATTACAATAGAAGCATCTACTATCATTCCTACCCCAAGAATCAATCCTGTTAATGTCATCATATTTAATGTTATTCCTGCAAAATTCATACATAACATTGTTATTATGATGGAAAGAGGTATTGAAATCGCAATTATAATTGTAGATTTTATATTTTTCAAAAATAGAAATAAAATCAAAATTGCAAGTAATAAACCTTGATAAGCACTTTCTATAAGTGTATTAATTGTATCTCGAATAGAATCCGTATCATCAGAAATTATTTGCATTGAAACATCACTAGGAAGTAATTCTTTTATTTCATTAATTTTTTTATAAACACCGTCAGCAACGGTTACACTATTTTTTCCAGACTGTTTTGTTACACTAATATAAATTCCTGGTTGTCCATTTATATAAACATCACTTGTCTTATCTTTGTATCCTAAATACGCTTTTCCGATATCAGACAATCTAACAATATAGCCATTTTTTGCAGTAGTAATTACAGTATCATTTATATCTTCCAAACTTGAAAATTCCCCTGTAGTTCTTACGGAATAATCAGTTTTTCCTTCTGTAATTTTTCCTCCGCCTAATTCTAAATTCTGTTTTGATAATGCAGAATTAACCATGGTCATTGTTAAACCATAAGCTGCCAAACGGTTTTGAGAAATATCAACACGAACAATTTTTTCTCTACCACCACTTACAGAAGCTTCAGCAACACCATCTGCTTGTTCTAACAAATCAACAACTACATCATCAGCCAAAACTCTTAATTCATCCCTGCTTCGATTACCATTAATTGCAATTCGCATAATAGGCATTGAATCACTGTCCATTTTTCTGATAATAGGAGTATCAACATCATCAGGTAATCTCCTAACAACACGATCAAGCTTATCTCTAACATCATTGGTTGCTATATCTAAGTTTGTGCCATAATTAAACTCAAGATTTATATTTGACGAACCTTCTCTTGAAGTTGAAGTAAGTTTTTTTAATCCACTTACACTAATAAGTTGTCCTTCCAAAACTTTCGTAACAGATTTCTCGACAGATTCTGGACCAGCATTTGTATAAGAAGTTCTAACACTTAAATAAGGACTATCTATATCAGGCATTAAACTAATAGCTACATTGCTCAAAGTAAAAAGTCCAACAATTCCCAATAATAAAAAAATTATTAAAGTTAAAACTGGATGATCTAATGTTTTTTTACTTAAACTCATTTAATCACTCCCATAAAAAGTCAATGAGAAAATATCAATTTTGGAATTGACTTTTTACGCTGTTTCGCAATGAAATTAGAAACAGCAATAAATACAAAGTTTGCAACGCAAACTTCAGAAGATAAAAACTGACTGTATTTTTGACAGTTTTTATCTTATCTCCTTTACTTTAATTTCATCCTTAGATTCAGGATTTAAATCGTTCATATAAGAATTTCGCCCCGTAATATCTCTGATTTTAGATCCATCTGCCAATGATGTTTGTCCTTGAATTACAACGGTTTCACCTTCTTTTACACCTTCTAAAATCTGAATATATCCGTCAACAGAATTTCCTGTTTTTACAGATCTTCTCTCTACAATCGATCCTTCTTTGACTACAAAAACATAATCTTTATCATTTATCTGAACTAAACTATCTGTCGGAATTGTAACACTTCCAGAGTAATCCTCTGTATATAGGACAACCTTTCCGAACATACCAGCGTTTACACGAGAATCTTTTTTATCAAATGTCAAAATAATCTGCTTTGTTCGACTAATAGTATCAACTACAGGCGAAACTCTAGTTACAGTAGCAGCAAAATTTACTCCAGGATACGCTTCTACAGAAACAGAAGCTTTTAACCCTGTTTTTAAAACAGCAACATATCGTTCAGGAATATTGGAAGAAATTTGTAAATTAGAAATATCGCCCAAAATTGCAATTGTTGTATTTGTATTTACAGTCGTTCCATTTTTTAATGGTGTCGAAATTACACTTCCAGAAATAGGTGCATATACTGGACTTTTTTTAAAATATTGACCAGGAGAACTAGGATCTACATATGCAATTATGTCTCCGCGAGTTACAGACGAACCTAACATTACTTTAGTTTCAATAACTTTACCTGAAACATCTGGATACACATTTACAGAATTTTGACTTTCTATTTCACCATTTACAATAACATAACCATGAAGAGTTTGATTTTTTGCAACCTCTGTAATAACAGAAAACACTGTTTCAGGACGACTTTTCTTTGCACTAGAATTACCTTTATTACGAGCAAAAAAAATAACATAAGAAATACAAATAACTGTAACAACAACAGCTCCAATCATTACTTTATGTGATTTTCTCATAGAATTATATTCTCCTAATCAAAATGAATATTAAAGTGTTCCAAAAGGAACTCCAATAGTTTTTTCAAGATTCAAAATAGACTTTATTAAAACTAAAATTTCATTTTTTAACGAAACTTGAGCATTCATCAATGATGTATTTGCACTTTGTAAAGAAAGCAAATCTTTTGTTCCTCGGTTATAAGCCTCAGATGTCATATCATAATTTTTCTGTGCAAGATTAACATTTGCTTGTTTATATTTAATAGAACTCTGACTCTGATTTATAGAACGAAGAGCCGAATTTATTCTTCTAGACAAATCTCTTTCAGCTTCATTTAGTTGTAATTCAAGAAGTTCAACAGAATCAACAGATTTTTTAATAGCAGTAGATTTCTGTGACCAAGGCAAAACTCCATCAAGCGGAATAGAAGCTGACAAAGAAATCGAACTAGAGTTTACAGGATTTTTATTATTAACATCAGGTTCTGTCCAAGAATCTTTATAATTCCAATTTGCAGAAATCGATGGGCTATAAGCCGAAAACCTTTTCGATAATAAATCATTTTTTGCAATATTCAAATCATACTCTAATAGTTTTATTTCTGGAGAAACATAATTTATTCCGTCTAAAGTAATGGATTTTAAGTTAATTCGTGATTCTAAATTTCCAGAAAGTTCAATAATATCATTACTTTCAAGTCCTAATAGCTGTTTAAAAATTGCTAAATCATTTTCAAAATTTATCCGAGCTTTTTCAACTTCAGGAATTTTGCTTTTATAATTTACTTCAGCAGATAACACATCAATTTCACTTAATCGTCCTTGGTTGTATTTTGCAAGATTATTTTCATATTGTTTTTTTGCAATTGAGAGATTTCTTTCCGCCAAAAGAATATATTCTTTTTCATAAATTAAAGTATAAAAACTTTCACGAACACTTAATTCTAATGAACGAACGGCATCTTCAAAGGATAATTTTCCTGATTCATAAGCTAATTTTGCACCATTCACAGAAGAATACAAATTTGCACTAAAAGAAAGAGAAACAGAAGCACTAATATTGTAAGAATAATCATAACTAGATTCATCCATAGGAATAGAAAAACCAGCACCTACATTTACATTGGGACTAATTGAATTCCAAGAAGTATTAAAACTTCTTTTTACAGCGTTTAAATTAATATGCTTTTGAGCTATAGAAACATTATTTTCTATAGCAAATTTTACAGAATCCTCTACGGAAAAAGTTCTCTTTTTCGCTGAAGACACTTCAGAAGTCTGACTAAAAATAAAAAACAAACAATTAAAAAAAAATAACAAAACAGAAAAAAAAAGTTTGTTTTTCATAATAAAAAAAACCTCCAAAATCCTATAAAAAACAAAACAGAATCTATATGATTAATCATTAATATTCTATTATTTTTCCTTTATTATTTAAACAAATTTATTAAATCAGGTTACCAAAATAAGAACTTTCTTATTATAATAAAAATGATGAAAGAATTTACAGAATTTGAACAAAATCCAGAAATTATTCTCACAGAGATTCTCAATTTGATGACAGAAGCTTCTCAAGAAGAAAAAGATAAATTTATTGTAGCTTGGAACTTTTTAATAGACAAAACTAAAACTCACATAAGATCATGTGGTCAACCTTATTATTTACATCCAGCAAGAGTTGTTCAAATATTAATTGCTGCAAAAATGGATATTGAATGCGTAATCTCCGGACTTTTGCACAATATTCTTTCTTTAGAAAATGTTACCGAAGATGAAATAAAAACAACATTTGGAGAAACTATTTTTAAAATCGTAAACGACACATCAAGAATTACAGGATTAAAAATAAATATAAGCACATTACAACAAGCAGATGCCATTAGAAAAATGCTTTTTGCAATGATTGATGATGTAAGAGTCATTCTTGTAAAACTTGCAGATCGATTAGACAGAATGCGTAATTTAAAAAATGTAAACGAAAAAATTCAAAAAGCAATCTCCTCTGAAGTAATGGATATTTGGGCACCATTAGCAGATAGACTTGGTATGCAGACTATAAAGAATGAACTAGAGGACTTAAGTTTAAAATTTTCAAATCCAGATGTTTTTCAACAAATAAAAGCAATAGTGTCTCACAAAAAAAATGAGCGAGCATCTTATTTAGAAACTGCTGTTAAATCGATATATCAGGCCTCCGAAAAAAATGGAATAAAAGTTTCTGTTTCTAGTAGAGCAAAGCATTTTTATTCAATATATAAAAAAATGCAAAAAAGAAATGTAGAAGCAAATAAATTATACGATTTACTTGCACTAAGAATTATATGCAATACAAATTCAGAATGTTACACACTAATTGGAATTGTACACAGTTTGTGGAAACCAATGGAGGGACGTTTTAAAGATTATATTGCCATGCCAAAATCGAACGGATACCAATCATTACATACAACAGTAATTTGCCAAGGTAGACCTTTAGAAATTCAAATCAGAACAGAACAAATGCATAATCAAGCTGAACATGGAGTTGCAAGTCATTGGTTATATAAAAAAGGAACTAATAGAGACAAAGTTGATGTAAGTAATCTGTCAATTTTTAATCAATTACAATCATTAAAAGATAATAAAATTTCTGATACAACTTTTTTTGCCAACTTAAAAGAAGAATTATTAGGAGATAAGATATTTGTATTCACTCCATTAGGCGATGTTATTCAGTTACCAGCAGGTAGCAATGCAATTGATTTTGCCTACGCAGTACACAGTGCTGTTGGCGAAAAAATTGTCGGAGCAAAGGCAGACGGCAGAATAATCCCATTAACACAACCTTTAAAAAACACACAAATTATTGAAATTCTTACAAATCCTCAAGCCCACCCTACTGAAAATCAGTTAAAAGTTATTCATACATCAAAAGCAAGACAAAAAATACATTCTTGGTTAATGGCAAATGATCCTACATTTATAGATAAAGAATCAGAATTACGAAAATCAACAGAGAACCTTTTTCAAAATATTCATTCAAAACAAATACAGGAAGAAAAAAGAAAAAAATATATTTCGGATAAAAATAATCTTCCAAACTGTAATCAAAAAAACTCTGCTTTTACAGGAGAAATAAAAATTGATAATACAAAAAATGTTTTATACAAATTAGCAGGCTGTTGTTCTCCAAAACCAGGGGACCCAATTGTCGGTTATGTAAGTAAAAACAGAGGAATAATGATACATAAAGCAGATTGTTTAACATTTCATAGAATAGCAAATATCGAAAACCGAATGGTCTTAGTTGAATGGATAAAAAAAGATATTTCTAAATCCTCAAAAAGAAAATAATTATAAAATTACTCCAAATGGGAAGATTGTAAATTCAAAACCAATCATATCTGTTATGGCATCATTTTTTAATTCTGCTCTGAATTTGAATTCTTCAGGAACTCCGATTGTATCTCCCAAAACTGAAAAAGGCACTTTGAAAAACTCAAAGTGCCTCATAATTATAAACCTTCTATTGTAATACTTTGATCAGCAGTAAAACTTTTTCCTGGTTCTAATGAAATTAATGCAGATTTATTTTCCCATGAATGATCAGTATTTTCTGCATCAGCTGTACCATACCAAGGTTCTATACAGTTAAATCCGTTTCCTTTAACCCCTTCAGAACCGTTTCCTCCTTGCCAAACCATTAAGTATGGATATCCAGAACAGTTAACCTTTATCAAAGAATTATCTTTTTTGTTTCTTAATCCAACCCATTTAGAAGAAAACTTTGTAAAGAAATGTCCATTTCCAAATCCTTCTGCATTAATTGGAATTATTCCAGAATCTTTTTCACCATAAAGTTTTGTACAAGGTGCAGTTCCTTCTTCGTCTACGGCTAACTGTGCTTCAGCATTTAACATAACTGTAGTTAAAGGCTCTTTTATTTCAAATTCATATTGATAATCTGAATTTGTTGTTCCCTCAGGATCTGTATTTCTTGGACAACAGAATGCTGTATGACTTCCTAAGGAAAATTTCATTTCTGTAGAATCAGTATTTGTTACTGTTGTTGTAAAAATCAAACCGTCATCTTTTAATTCGTAATATGTTTTTAACGAAAATTTCCATGGAAATTTTGAAGAAGTTTCTTCATTTTCTGTTAATTCAAAAGTAACCGATTTTTCATCTTGAGCAATAATTGTGTGTTCCATGTCTCGGCTCATACCATTATTTACAAGATTATATTCGTTACCGTTATATGTATAAAACCCATCTTTTATACGACCAACATGAGGAAACAAAACTGGTGCATGAAATTTCCACACACTCTCAGGTCCCTCAAATACAAATTGAGTTCCTTTTTCTACACTACGGAAAGAATTAATTTCAGCTCCATGTGTATTTAATACTACTTCATATTTATTGTTTTTTAATGTAACTTTCATAACCCTATTTTATCTCTTTTTTTTATCTTGTCCACCCTTACAGTTATTTTACTTTTTATTGCTTAAATAATCACCTTGTGATAAACCTTATAATATGTTCTCATCAAAATCAAAAAATTATCAAATTGACATGTGCAACGGCACAATTTTTCCGAAACTTTTAAGCTTTGCGTTACCTCTTATGGGATCAAGCATACTACAATTATTATTTAATGCTGCTGATATTGTAGTTGTAGGGAAATTCGCAGGTGATAATTCTTTGGCAGCAGTAGGTTCCACAAGCTCATTAATTAACCTTATTACAAACTTATTTATAGGTCTTTCTATAGGAACAAATGTTATTGTTGCAAAAGATTTTGGTGCTAAAAACGAAAAAGAATTAAAAGAAACTATTCATACATCCATTGTTTTAAGTTTTATAAGTGGAATTATTCTTACTGTTATTGGAGTTTTAGGAACAGGTTATATATTAAAGCTAATGCAATCTCCAAAGGAAGTTCTAATTCTTGCTACAAAATATTTAAAAATTTACTTTCTTGGAATAACAGCAACAATGGTATACAATTTTGGAAGTGCCATATTAAGAGCTGTAGGAGATACAAAACGACCTTTATATTTTTTATTTTCAGCAGGAATTATTAATGTAGTTTTAAACTTATTTTTTGTAATTGTTTTTGATTTAGGAGTTGTAGGAGTTGCCGCAGCCACTGCAATATCTCAATTTTTTGCAGCAGGTTGTGTTATTTTTTGTTTAATAAAAGACGATTCTAATATTCATCTAAATATAAGAGAACTTTCAATTAATAGAGTAAAATTTATTCAAATTTTAAGAACTGGTCTTCCTGCAGGATTTCAAGGTGTTGTTTTCTCTTTATCAAATGTTGTAATTCAGTCAGCAGTAAATACATTCGGACCTATTACAATTGCAGGAAATTCAGCAGCACAGAATATAGAAGGTTTTATTTATGTTTCTATGAATGCTTTCTATCAAGCCGCAATATCGTTTACCAGTCAAAACTATGGTGCTAATAATTTTAATAGAATAAAAAAGATATCTATTTATTCATTAATTTGCGTTTTCTTTACAGGTTTTGTTTTAGGATTGCTTACGACAATTTTTAGTGATCCTTTATTAAAATTTTATTCTTCGAATCCAGCTGTAATCCAAGCAGGCCAAATAAGATTATCTGTTATTTGTTCGTTTTACTTTCTTTGCGGAATGATGGATACATTAGTTGGTTGTTTAAGAGGTATTGGTTATTCTATTATGCCTATGATTGTATCTTTATTAGGTGCATGTGGGTTACGATTATTGTGGATAGGAACAATTTTTCAAATTCCAATTTTTCATACTATACAAACAATATATTTTTCTTATCCAATTTCTTGGACAATCACCCTATTAACGCATTTAGTTTGCTTTATCTATGCATTTAATAAAGTAAAAAATTTTAGATATCCATTTCAAACTAAATAAAAAACTGTACTTAGTGAATTGAACTGTTATAATATAAGATATGTATGAAATCGAATTAAAAGCAATTGTAAAAAATCGTGCTGAAGTAATAAAAAGAATTAATAAATTTGCGACCTATACAGGTGCTATCGAAAAAGAAGATAATTACTACAGTTCTATCCACAATGGAAAAGAAATAAGTGTCCGTATCCGAAAAGAAACACCTTTTGTTTCTACCGAGGTTGATTCTAAAATAAATATTTCTTGCCAAAAAACTGTTTTATTTACATATAAAAGAAAAAAACTATCAGAAGCAGAAGGAACTCATCTTGAAGTAAATGATGAAAAAGAATGCTTACTTTCGGACTCAAAACCTTTTGAAGAATTTTTACAAGACAGTGGATTTACATTAACACTATCAAAAAAGAAAAAAGTTCTTTCTTGGCAATATGATGGAGCACTATTTGAACTTTGCACTGTTCCACCTTTGGGAGATTTTTTAGAAATTGAAATCATGTCAAAAACAAACAAAGATGATCAAATTTCTGTTATAAAAGAAAAATTAATATCTTTATTAAAAAAATGTAATATTTCTGAAGATATGATTGAAAAAAGATACTATTCAGAACTATTAAAACAAAAAAGAGGTTAAATTATGTTTGACAGACGATCTTACAAACAGCTAGCAAAAAGACAATTAAAAGGAAGAATGATTACTCCAATTCTTGCAACATTAATTGTGACATTTGTTTTAACAATATTAAATCTTGAGCCAATGGAAAATTCTTTCCGCCAGTTAAACTCATCTATAGACAATGTGGAATTAATAAATTATGACACAAACATATATTATCAAACTTCAAAAAGCTACAATGTTATATCTTTGTTAATCACTGCAATTACAGGAATATTAGCCATTGCGTACTGTAGAATTTTTATTCTTTTACAAAAAACTTTAAAAGTAGTTCCTTTTGCAGAATTTTTAAGAGGCTTTTCCTATTGGTTAAAAGGTGTTCTAGGAATTTTTTGGTTTTCTTTATGGATAATGATATGGAGTCTTTTATTTATTATTCCTGGAATTGTAAAACTTTATGCTTACTCTCAAATGTTTTTTATCCTAGCAGAAAATAATAAAATAGGAGTTTTAAAAGCAATGAGAATCAGCAAAATAATTACAAAAGGCTACAAAGCAGATTTATTTGTAATGTCTTTAAGTTTTATTGGTTGGCTGTTTTTGTCATGCTTAACCTTCGGAATACTTAATATTTGGGTTCTCCCTTATGGAATGATGTCCTTTACAAATGCTTATACTGATTTAAAAAATATTGCTCTCAAAACTGGAAAACTATCCATAGAAGATTTTCAATCTAATTAATAACGAGGAAAAAAATGAAAGACACATCAACAAAAAAAGGCTTATTTATTTTTACAATAATTATTACATTATCAATAATTATTGGCACATACAATTTACTTTTTTCAAATAAAAATATCAAAATTGAAGACTATAACGAAACAAAATTTTCAAAAATAAGCCAACTAAAAAATTCCAATAAACATTATATAGGAATTATTCATATAACAGGTGTTATATCAGAATCTAGTAACACTTATAATCAAAAATGGATTTTAAATGTTATAAACTCACTAAAAACTGATTCTAAAAATTACGGAATTCTTTTATATATTAATTCTCCAGGTGGAGGTGTATATCAAGCAGATGAAGTTTACCTTGCTCTTGAAGACTATAAAAAAACTGGTAAAAAAGTTTTTTCTTATTTTGGTCCATTAGCCGCTAGCGGAGGATACTACATCGCCTGTGCTTCAGATAAAATATTTGCAAACAGAAACACATTAACAGGTTCAATTGGTGTTATCTCTGGAAATAGTTTTGATATTACGGAACTTTTAAAAAAGATTGGTATAAAATCAACAACAATAACAGCTGGAAAAAACAAAAATATGTTTAATTTCAATTCACCTGTTACAGAAGAACAGTCCAATATAATGCAAGAAATTGCAAACGAATGTTACAACCAATTCGTAAATATTGTCGCAAAAGGAAGAAATCTAAAAATTGAAGACGTTCTTATACTTGCAGACGGAAGAATATACACAGCAAATCAAGCATTAAATAACAAACTCATTGATGAGATTTGTAGCTGGGAAGAAGCAAAAGTAAAAATTATTACATCAGAAGAAAATAAAAAAATTATCTACAAAGAATACAAATATAAAGAAAAAGACTCTTTAATTTCTTTAATAAATGGTGTATCAACACTTATAACTTCACCTCAAGACATATTCGCAAAAGATGTCTCAATGCCTTTATATTTATACTCAACAAAATAATTATTCATCAAGAGCCTTTGTAATTTCCAACAAATTCAAAGGCTTTTTAAAAAAATGCTTTACACCTAATTCTTTTACTTTTTTTTCTACATCAGAATCTTCCAAGGCTGTAATTACAATAACATTAGGATTTCCAAAATATTGATTTTCATTTATGCGTTTGCACAAACTAAATCCATCAACACCAGGCAAATCAAGATCTAAAATCAATGAATTTGGAGTTTCTTTTGTCATTAAAACTCCTGCTTCAAATCCATCAAAAGCCTGGAAAATTTCCAATTCTTCGTATTTTTTCTTGATATATGTTGCAATAACTGTATTTAATCCCTTGTCATCATCAACGATAAGAAGCTTATTATTTTTATTTTTTACAGAAAAACATTTGCTTAACAATTCTTCCGAAACTCTCATGTTCCTTTTTTTCAAAAAATCAACCAAATCCTCTGGATAAACTCTATATTGCCCACCTGGTGTTTTATAAGCCTTTAAATGCCCACCACGAATCCAATTTATTGCTGTTTGATTTACAACTCCACAAACATTAGCAACTTCTAATGCGGAAAAAACAGAAGGCTTTTCTGTATTATTTATCATCTTATGTTCCTTACTTTTTTTACTAACTATAAATTATTTGATAAAGCAATTTTAATCAATTTGATATTTACTAATTTCAAATATTATCTTTTATTTTTGCTATTATTTTATAACTGAACCCAAGCCTAAAAAGAGTATCCTGAATTTTATCATCACTTAATCCTTTTGATAAAACTTTCTGTAATGCTCTTTTACACAACTCTTCTTCAGAATATTCTTCAAAAAAATCATTTAAAACAGAGTCTGCAATAGAAGACTTTATTCCTCTTGCAATCAACTCTGCTTTTAATCTTAATCGACCTTCTGCTTTTGAAGAAACTCGACTTCTTAACCACAAATACGAATATCTTCTATCACTTAATAAGTTCTTACTTTCTAAAAAATCCAATGCTACATTTATCGAATCTAAAGTATATTTTTTACACAAAAGCTTTTGTGTTAGCTTATACCTACACTGTTCAGCCCGTGCTAAATATTCACAAGCCTTTTTTTCTGCTGAATATGAAGTTGCAGCAAATTCGATATCAGCTTTTTCTTCTTCAGATAATAATCTTCCAGAAATTAAGTTCTCTTTTGTTAAAACTGAAAGATATGTAACTCTTACAAAAAAAACAGCCTCATCTTCCGTAGTTATTTCTAATACATCAGATGAAGCTACTTTTAAATCAATTATCGTCATTAAAATCTTAATTAACAATAAACATGCCAATAAAATGTACTGACATATTAAATCTAAAAAATATAGACTAACGTTTACTGAACTGGAATCTACGACGAGCACCACGCTGACCGAACTTCTTACGTTCAACCATACGGCTATCACGAGTAAGGAATCCGTTAGCTTTAAGAGATGCATGACAATCAGGATCTACTTGAAGCAATGCTCTCGAAAGACCATGTAAACAAGCTGAAGCCTGTCCTTTTAATCCACCACCAGTTACATTAATAAGAATATCAAATTTATTCTCATTATTTGTAACTAAAAGAGGCTGATGAACAATGCGAACCTGTTCTTCTGAATTAAAATATTCAGTAACATCCTTTCCATTTACAACAATTTTACCACTACCATCGCGTAAGAAAACACGAGCTGTAGATGTCTTTCTTCTTCCTGTACCAATAGCAATATTCTTTACCATCATAGACTCCTAATTATACTTCCAAAGGCTGAGGATTCTGAGCTGTCTGTGGATATTCAGAACCTGCATAAACTCTAAGATTGTCCATGAGCCGACGGCCAAGACGTCCATTTGGTAACATACCACTAATTGTACGTAAAAGTGGTTCTGTAGGTTTCTTTTCAATAAGTTTTGCGAATGAATATTCACGCAACCCACGAACATAACCTGTATAATGGCGATAAAGCATATCGTCTGTTTTGTTACCAGTTACGATAACTTTGTCTGCATTAATAATAACAACAAAGCCACCCATGTTCTGGTTTGGTGTGTAAGAAGCCTTGTGCTTTCCACGGAGAACTGAAGCTGCTTTTGCAGCAACACGTCCAAGAGGTTTACCAGCAGCATCAATGATGTACCAGTCACGTTTCTGTTCGTAATCTTTAACGAATAAAGTTTTCATTTGTATATACCTTTACATTAAAAAGTCTTTACGCATTTTCTGTTTGCATCTTCAAAAAATACATAACCGCAGACATCGAAGCATTTATCTGCGCATATACGGGGACTAACATATTATAATTTTTACACCTTATGGTCAATGAATTTAATATCAAATTCCCTTTAAAATTTACTTTGTAACTGATTCTTCAGCATTTTTCTTTGCTTCAGCTTCCTCTTTTTTCGCTTCCTTTTTGTCTTTTAAGTCTGCGATACCTATGAAGATAGCAATTAGTCCTACAAATGCCGCAAAAACAGGAGAGGCACCTTTCAAGAAAGAAATAATTTCAGGACCCCAACCAAGAATTTCTGGCATGCAAGCTACTACACAAAATGCAATAAGAATTATACCAATGATTATTACAGTCATCTTTATACTCCAATCAAAGGGTACTCATAATTCAAGTACCATATAAAATAACAGGACACTTTATTGTCATTCCCTTGTAAAATCATCTCACATTACAATTTTTTTTTCAATCAAAAAAAATATATTAGCGTATATGCTTTTAACTTTTTTTTTAAAATGATACACTTTCGCTTATCATGTACAATAATAAAATTCTCCTAAAATCCCTGAACCTTACTTTACCAATTTTTTTTGGTTACATTTCAATTGGAATTCCTTTTGGACTAATGGTTGTAAACGCAGGTTATCCTTGGTGGATGGCTTTAGTAATGAGTCTTACAATCTTTTCTGGGACAGGACAATATATTGCAGTAAGTTTAATGGCTGCGGGAACATCTCTCACAACTTTTTTGATAACCCAGTTTTTTGTGGGAATCAGACACATTGTATACGGATTATCGCTTCTAAACAAATTCAAAGGAATTGGAAAATGGAAACTATTTCTTATATTTGCCTTAACAGATGAAACATATGCAATTCTCTCAACAACAGAAGCTCCTGAAGATGCCGACAAAGAAAAATTCTTCAGTACAGTAGCTGCACTAGATTGGTCTTATTGGGTTTTAGGAAGTCTTATTGGAGCCTTAATTGGAACTTGGATTCCATTTAGTTTTGACGGAGTAGAATTTGCCCTTAATTCCTTATTTGTTGTTTTAATGATTAATCAAATAAAATCTAGCAAAGATATATTCCCTTCACTTTGTGGAATTATAATTTGTCTTGTTGCAATTATTTTATCAAAATTTAATATCCTTCCAGCACAACACATTCTTATTGTTGCTTTATCGTTAGGAATTGCAGTTCTTCTTTTTGTAAGAGGAATTTTTGGTAAAAATAAAGATTCTCTTAATAACAATTCAGAATCAAAAAAATAAGTAATAAACAAGGATAAAGTAAAATGAAACTTTCAATATTACAAGCTTTTATTGCAATTTTTTCTACGGCAGTTCTTATGTTCTTGTTAAGAGCATTTCCTTTTATCTTATTCAGCAAAAAAAAGCCACCAAAGATTCTTGAATTCATAGAAAAATACATCCCGCCAATGGTTATAGGTGTTTTAATAATCTACTGTCTAAGTGATGCAAAATATTCTACTTTTACAAGCTCTCCATGGGGAATTCCAACTGTAGCAGGAATATTATTTACAACAGTAATGCACCTATGGAAAAATAATAGTATGCTCAGTATTTTTGGTGGAACAATCCTTTATATGTTTCTTAATCATATTATAATCTAAAAAATTATTATTATTTTAGAAAAAAGTCTTGAAAGTTATTGACAATTTCGCCTATTAAACGCATTTTAGTTTTATTATAGGTTTGCAACACAAAGAGGTAATTTACATTGAACGGAAGCCAAGTAACAATTGATCATGTGTCAAAACATTTTGGAGATTTTCACGCTCTTGACGACATTAATTTTACTATCAAGCAGGGAGAATTTTTTTCCCTTTTAGGTCCATCAGGCTGTGGCAAAACCACATTACTCCGTATTATTGCAGGTTTTGAATTTCCTGATGACGGAGCCGTTCTTTTTGATGAAAAAAATGTAATTGGACTACCCCCAAACAAACGTCATTCAAATACAGTTTTTCAGAGTTATGCTTTATTTCCTCATATGACAGTTTATGAGAATGTTGCATTTCCTTTACGATTAAGAAAAGTAGATAAACAAAAAATTGATGAACAAGTAAAGAAATATTTATCCCTTGTTCAACTTGAAAAACATATGCATAAAAAGCCTAATCAACTTTCTGGAGGTCAAAGACAGAGAGTCGCTATTGCTAGAGCACTTATAAACGAACCAAAGGTACTCTTGCTTGACGAACCACTTTCTGCATTAGATGCAAAATTGCGTTCCAATTTGTTAGTTGAATTAGATAAACTTCATGACAAAATCGGAATTACTTTTATTTATGTTACTCATGATCAGAGCGAAGCTTTGGCAGTTTCAGACAGAATTGCCGTTATGAATAATGGTCATGTTTTACAAGTTGGAACTCCTTTTGAAATCTACGAAAGCCCTGCAACTCAATTTGTAGCACAATTTATAGGTGAAACAAACTTATTCGAATCTACAGTTGTAAAGTGCGATCAATTTGAAGGAAAGACTGGTGAAGAATACATGGTAACTTTGAACACTCCAGCACTTGGAATTCAAGCCCAATTAAAAGGCGACACACAAGCAACAAAAGAGGAAGACAAGAACATATTAGTAACAGATTATGAACATACAAACGAAGGACAAAAAGTATCTTTCACAATTCGTCCAGAAAAAATTCGAATTACACGAGAAGAACCTGATGTTCATGGTCGTAAAGATATAAATGTGTTTAAAGGTATTGTTGAAGAACCAATTTACACAGGATTTCAATCAAAATTTTATGTTAAACTTGAAAACGGAACAATAATAAAAGTATTTAAGCAGCATACAAATTATCTTGATGACGGTCCTGAAATCCAATGGAAAGACAGTGTTTATGTATCTTGGGCTGCAGAAGACGGATATATCGTAGAAGATATTAATAAATAAAATTTGTTGTTAGAAAAGCGACTCAGGGATTTTTATGGATAAGACGAAAACTGAAAAAAATAAAACTAAAAGTTGGCAGTTAAAACTTGCATCTAAAGCCTATGAATCAAAATACAAAAAGGTAAATTCAGGTCCTTTTTATGCGTGGCCAATGGGATTATGGTTTTCTCTATTTTTTATAGTTCCTTTATTCATTATTGTCTGTTACTCATTCATGAAAAGAGATGTTTATGGAAGTGTTGTTGCTGAGTTTTCTTTAAAGGCTTACAAACAAATGCTATCACCTGCCTATGGTCTTATATTTTTAAGAACTCTTTGGATAACAATTGTTTCTACCATAATTACAATTATAGTTGCAATTCCTTGTGGTTATGCAATTGCAAGAAGTAAACATCAAACTTTTTTGTTGATTCTTGTGATTATCCCTTTTCTTACAAATTCACTTATAAGAATTTTTGCATGGATTAATATACTTGGAGATAACGGCATTCTTAATATGTTTTTGAAATTATGCTTTGAAACCTTTAATACTATGATTGGGAATCCAGAAGCAGTCTTTAAGCCTGTTAAATTTATGTACACCCAAAGTGCTGTTATTCTCGTAAGCATATATATGTATCTTCCATATGCAATTTTACCAATTTTTACAGCAGTAGATAGATTTGATTTTAGTCTTTTAGAAGCTAGTCGCGACTTAGGAGCTACAAAAATACAATCGATGTATAAGATTTTACTTCCAGGAATAAAAAGTGGAATCATAAGTGCCTTAATATTTACATTTATACCAATTTTCGGAAACTACACAGTACCAAATATGGTTGGTGGAAAAGATAGTTATATGCTTGGAAATATTATTGTAGATCAAGTTCAGAAAGTTCGAAACTGGCCTCTTGCATCAGCATTCAGTATGGTTCTAACATTAATAAGTATGCTTGGAATATTATGGATGCTTTATTCTGGTAAAAAAGATGCAGAACTAAAGAAAAATTCTACAAAAGAAGAAACAAGTAACAACAATAATGATTTTGCTTCTGTGCAAGATTTTGGAGTTGCAAAATGATTTTTCATAATCCGTTTAAATTATTTACACCTAAAAAAAAGCCTAGTGAACCAGCAAAACACGCCAAACGTAACTGGAAAAAAAAGGAACCTTTATTTAGTTTCTCGAAAATAGTCTTATTTTTAACTATTGTATTTTTATTCCTACCTCTGTTGGTAATTATTTTTTATTCTTTTAACGAATCAAAAGATTCAACTTTTTCTGCAGCTTCGTTTATTTGGTATCAAAAGTTAATTTTTGATTCAAAACCATTATGGAATTCTTTGTTAAATAGTATGATAGTTGCAGTTTCCTCAGCTATAGTTGCAACTATTCTGGGAACATTAGCTTCTATTGGAGTAAGTTGGTATAAATTCTTTGGAAAATCATATATTCAAACCATCAGTTTTCTCCCAATGGTTTTACCAGAAGTTATAATGGGATTATCCCTTTTGATTTTTTTCAGTGCAATAAAAATGTCACTTGGACTTGTAACAATTTTTATTGCTCATACAACCTTTTGTCTGCCATTTGTTTTTTTAATGGTAACAGCGCGTCTTGATGAATTTGATTACTCAATAATAGAAGCAAGTCATGATTTGGGAGCAAACGAATTACAGACACTTTTCAAAGTAATCATTCCTGCAATTCTGCCAGGTATTATCTCTGGCTTTATGATGAGTATAACCATGTCTCTAGAAGATTATGTAATTACATATTTAGTTAGTGGACCTGGTAGCACAACATTACCTTTATATGTTTATTCAATGATTAGATTTGGCGTAAGTCCTGTTATTAATGCATTATCGTTTGTCTTAATTGCAATAATTTGTATAATTACATTTATACTTCGCAAAGGTCTAAAAAGCTTTGCGGCTTCACACTAGTCAATTCTGATTACAAAAGTTTTGTTAAAACTAAATCAGAAATAATTTAAATTTTGTGATAAAGGAAATTTGCCTTATGAAAAAAATCATCACAAAAGTTCTTTTATGTGCAACTTTAACAGTTGCAACTTTGGGTCTTTTCTCTTGTAATAAAACAGACGACAAGACATTGTATCTTTACAACTGGACATACTACACTCCAGAATCAGTAATTAAACAGTTTGAAGAAGAATTTAACTGTACTGTAAAAGTTGATAGTTATGCATCAAATGAAGAAATGTATGCAAAACTTAGAGCTGGGGCAAAAGGATATGACATTGTAGTACCTTCTCAAGACTATGCATCAATTATGATTAGTCAAGGAATGTTAAGAGAAATTGATCACTCTAAATTAACAAACAAGAATAATATTAATCCGGCAGTTTTAACTAAAGCAACTTATGATCCAGAAATGAAATTCTGTGTTCCTTACTACATGGGAGTAGCAGGAATTGCTGTAAACAAAACAAAAGTTACTTCAAATAATTATTCAAGAAGTTGGAATATTTTTGCAGACAAACAATTTGCAGGTCACGCAACAATGATGGATGACATGAGAGAAGTTATCGGAGATGCACTTGTCTCTCTTGGAAAGAGCGTTAACTCAACAAATGAAGAAGATCTTCAGGCTGCAAAAAAACTTATTCTGGAAGAATGGAAACCAAATCTTGTAAAATTTGATGCAGAAAGTTTTGGAAAATCATTCGCTGCTGGAGATTTCTGGTTATGCCAAGGTTATGCAGAAGTTGTATTTGGAGAAGTTCCAGAAGAAAAATGGGATGAAACAATAGACTTCTTTATTCCTACTGAAGGTGGTCCTTCATACTTAGATAGTATGTGTATACTTAAAGATGCTCCAAACTATGAACTTGCAAATGAATTCATTAACTTTATTCACAGACCAGAAATTTATGCAAAATTTTTAGATGAATTCCATTTCCCTTGCTTTGTAAACCCTGCAGCAGAAAAATTTGTAACAACAAAACCTATGTATAAAGCAACAGAAATGTTATCAAGCGAACTAAAAAACGATCTTGGTGAAGATTTAGATAAATATAATGAAATTTGGCAGGAAATTCGCTTTTCTGAATAAATAACAATTTTCTTTAGAAATAGTTGTAGTTTTTTATCACTACAACTATTTTTTTTATGTTGAAAACACCAAAATTGACCGATAATTAATTGAGAGTATTGTTTAAAAATTAAAGTTGGTTATATCTAATGTTAGAACTATCTGAATTTAAAAATTGTATTGATAAATCACAATTCCCTATCGTAATTGCAAAACCAATTTTCACAGACAATGAAATTACAGATTTTAAAGTTCTTTATTTTAATGAAACTTTTTCTTCAAAATTCAATTCTCTACTAAATATTGGAAATTTATATTCAGAAGTAAAAGACAAAATCTCTTTACAACTCTCATTCATAGATTTTGCAAAAGAAACTCTTACAACTGGCGAAACTAAATGTGATACATTTTACTCAACAACATATTCTTGTTGGTTAAAAATCACAATGAATGCAACGATAAATAATAATCTCTTTTTTAGCTTAATTGATATCACTCAAGAAAAAGAAAGAGAACAACAACTAAAACGTCAGAATCTTAGATTGGCAGCCTTGACAGATGAATTATCATTATCTCGTGAAAATTTAAAAAATAAATTGGAAAATATTGAAAATTTAAACGAGGAATTATCATACATTGCCTACCACGATACATTAACTGGCTTATATAATAAACAGCAATTATTCAATGATTTAGCAAAATATAAAAAAGAATATACATCTAAAAACGAAAAATTTGGAATAATTTTAATCGATTTAGATAACATGAAATATATAAACGACTCAGAAGGTCACTCGGTTGGAGATGAGTTTATTTGCAAAGCAGCACATCTCCTAAAATCCTTTGAACGAAAACATTTAAAATGCTATCGCTTTGGAGGAGACGAATTTATAATTCTAGGAAAAAATATTGCATCAAAAGATACATTATTAAATATCGGAGATGCTATTTTAGAAATTTTTAATTCAGAAGGAATTGAATTTTCAGCGGGAATAGCAGTATTTCCAGATGATACAATCGAAATTGAAGAATTATTAAAATTCTCTGATATGGCTATGTACGAAGTTAAAAAGAAAGGAAGAAATAATGTTTGTTTCTTCCAAAATGTTATGCAAGAAAAATTCCTAAAGAAATTAAACATTCAGAACAGAATTTCAGATGCAATTTTAAATAACAACTTTAAACTTTACTACCAACCACAATTTGATGTTGCTACAAATGAGTTACGAGGATTTGAAGCCTTATTACGCTGGCATGATGAAAAATTAGGCTGGATTAATCCTGAACAATTTATTTCTATCGCAGAAGAGACAAGATTAATTATAGAACTTGGTGATTGGGTTCTTTCTACTGCATTACAAACATTACAAGGATGGGTCGAAAAATATAACTTTGATGGAATAATGAGTATTAATGTTTCACCTATTCAACTAAAAAAATCAGATTTTATATTCAACCTAAAAGAAAAAATTAATAAATATAATATCAATACAAAAAATCTTGAACTTGAAATAACAGAAGGAGTTCTTATAGATAACAAAGAAGAAACTGTTCTGTTATTGCGACAAATAAGAAACATGGGAATTGGGATTTCATTAGACGACTTTGGTACTGGATATTCATCACTTAATTATTTACAAATGTTGCCGATTACAACTTTAAAAATTGATAAATCTTTCATCGCTAATATAACTTCTGACAATGGAGTAGAAGCAAATATTACAGATTCAATAGTTTCTATGGTTTCAAAAATGGGATTGGATACAATTGCAGAAGGAGTTGAAAATTCTGAACAATTAAAAATTCTGAAGAGAATCAACTGTAAAACAATTCAAGGATTCTTAAAAGGCAAACCAATGACCTTAGAGCGTTGTAATAAAATGTTGGCTGGTGATAAAAGTGCTATCTTAACCATTGAAAATGACGATTAACTTTCAAAATCTGGAATTCGATATTCTACATATTTAACTTTTCCATCTTTTATACATTCTTTTATATCTCGCTCTCTTCTTGTTAACGCAGAAGTTCCACTTTTTACCTCGATGAACACAATTTCATTAATTCGTTCTTGAGTTGAAGCCCCTGAAAAAGCAATAAAATCAATAGGCTTACCAATAAACTTACAATCAGCAGGATTACAAGGGAAACTTGGCAAAAAAGGAGCTATCTGTTCCCCTGTTTGACCTCCAATAACAGCTCTTGATCTTTTTAAAGCATCTTCTCTTGCCTTTTTAATTTCCCTGCCAAAATCTGATTTTACTTTTAAAAAAGTTATGGTCGAAGAAATAACAGCCGTTATAAAAACTATTAACACTATTAATAATAAAACTCTAATCTCAAAATAAGAGAATAAATTTATTTTATGTAACAATTCTTTTAATTGATTCATTTAATTAATATATCATAAAATAATTCAATAATACGATTTTTTCATAGGAGATTTTGATGAAAAAAAATATATACTTTCTCTTTATGTTTATATTCCCATTTTTTATTCAAGCTGAAGAAGGAAAAATTCTAAGATTCAAATATAAAGAAAATGACAATTTTAGAATTCTTTCAACTGTAAATGAAATCGTAAAAGTAAATGGAATTCCAAATCATAAAGCAGAAATTGTTAATAGAATCTCAATGAAAATTACAAAGGTAAATGAAGATAATTCTGCCGAACACGAAGCAACTTTTATGACAAGTGAAAACTCAATTGGAAGCAGAACAGGAACAAATTTTTCATGGGGAGAAGAATATAAAAGTAAATTTACACGAAGTAAAAATGGAAATTACGATATAGACAATATTTATTTTATGCCAGTAGTTAGAGATGTTCCGACTTTCCCTGATTATCCAATAAAGCCAGGAGATAAATGGACAGCAATTGGTCATGAAGCCCACGATTTAAGAAGAACATTTAACATATCAACACCTTATAAAGTTCCATTTTCCGCAGAATACACATACATAAAAGACGAAGAAGGGATTTCTTCAGATTCATCAAAAGAAAAAAAAGTTTTTCAAATAATAAATGTAAAATACAGTCTTTTTTATGAAAGTCCGATTCCAAATGGAACTACAGCAATTGATTATCCGCAAACAACAATGGGATATTCAAATCAAACAATATGGTGGGATAACGAAAAAGGGCAAATTGATCATTACACAGAAAATTTTAGAATTTTGATAGAAACTGTACGCGGAAATCAATTTGACTTTTCTGGTACTTCACGAGCGGAAAATACAGAATTTAAAAGAATTGCCACAGAAGAAAATTTAGTAAATGTTTTGCAAAAAGTTGAAGATTTGGGTTTAGAAGATATTTCAGTAACAAAAAGTGAAAAAGGACTTACAATCAGTCTAGAAAACATACAATTCGAAGCTGATTCGGCAATTCTTCGAAAAACAGAACAAAATAAAATTCAGAAAATTTCACAAATTCTTTCTTCTTATCCAGATAATGATTTACTTATTACAGGACACACAGCTAGAGTTGGAAGTGAAGAATCTTGCCAAATTTTAAGTGAAGAAAGAGCAAATGCAGTTGCAAATTTTCTTATTCAATTAGGAGTAAAAGACAAATATCACATTTTTACACAAGGATTTGGTTCAAAAATTCCTATTGCATCAAATATGAATGAGACAGATAAATCAAAAAACAGAAGGGTTGAAATTACAATTCTTGATAATTAATATGTAAAAAATAAAAATCGTCATCTATATAATTTGTATGTCAGATTTATATAAAAAGGAAGAACTTATTTTTCCAAATAAAAATTTTGAAAGTGATGATTTTTTTGATGATGATATTGCTACAAAAATTGCAAAAAAATATTTTGGAATCAGATATTTATTTCCGTGGCAAAAGCTTGTAATTTCAAATATTTTAGATAGTCATAATCTAAATTTAGGCGATTTTACAGAGGACTCTATATACAATGGAAAACAAATCGTTCTTCTCCCGACAGGCTCTGGTAAATCAATCTGCTTTCTTCTTCCTGCTCTATTACTTAAAACCCCAACTTTAGTTATATATCCTTTGTTAGCTTTAATAAAAGATCAAGGAAGAAGATTAACTGAATCTAATATTTCTCATGTTATTTTTAAAGGAAATCAATCAAAAACTGAATGGGAAGAAAATATAAAAAAACTTAAAAACGGGTGTAAAATAATTTTAGCAACTCCAGAAATTTTACAAAATGAAAAATTAATAGCCATATTAAATGAAGTCAAACTGTCACACATCGCAATAGACGAAGCACATTGTATAAGTGAATGGGGAGATTCCTTTAGACCTGCTTACTTAAAACTAGGAATAATTATTAAAAGTTTATCAGTAAAAACAATAACTGCATTTACAGCAACTGCAAGTCCAATAGTTTTATCACGAATAAAAGAAATACTTTTTAATAATGAATGTCACATAATACAAGCAAGCAATGACAGAGAAAACATTTATTATGAAGTAAAATATACTCACTCAAAACAAAAAGAAATATTAAAACTTTGTAAAACAGAATCTAAACCAATTATAATTTTTTGCTCCACCAGAAAAAAAACAGAAGAATTATCCAGACTTTTAGCTGCTTATTATGGCTACGATAAAGTTAAATTCTATCATGCAGGATTAACAAAAGACGAAAAAGAAGTTATAGAAAAATGGTTCTTTGATACAACATGCGGCATTCTTACAGCAACATGTGCCTATGGAATGGGAATGGACAAAGCTAATATTTTAACAGTTATACATGAAGATATACCTTTACACCTTGAAAACTATATTCAAGAAGCAGGGAGAGCTGGCCGAAATGGAAGTGCTGTAAAATCAATCATATTGTGTGATTACAGAGACAAAATAAAACACAGACAAACTCCAGATAACAGTCGAGATAAAGAAATGGGAAACTATGTATTTGGAAACACATGTCGACGAGATTTTATTTTAAGATATCTTAATGGAGAAAAAAAGTATTGTAGTGGTTGTGATATATGTACTGCAAAAAAGCAAAAAACTTCTTATACATTAACATCTTCTGACGGAGATTTTGCATATTCCTTAATCAAAAAAAACAAAAATCGTTTTACAAAAATAGAATTTATAAATTACCTAACAAAGGAATTAAATAAAAAGGATATTCATAATTTTAAAATAAATATATGGGATGCAAAAGATTCGGAAGAAATAATATCCCAATTATTAACAGAAAAGAAAATTAAACTTTCAGCAAATATTTACAACTCTAAACTAACTATAAATAAAATAAAAACAAAAAGTAAAATCCCTAAATCATATCTTCATTACCAATATCTTCTTCGTACTCATCTGAAGAAGCTGATTGAGTTTCTTTTGAAACCAAAGGCATTTTTCTTATCTTAGGTCTATGAGACTTTTTTCGATATCGAACAACATAACAAACAAAATCCATATAAATAAAGACAACTATAGCAATAAAAATAACATGAGAATCAGTTAATACTTTTTTTATAATCGAAATAAGATGATCCATAAAATTATTATCGGCAATATATTGACTAGTATTAAGTCTACCGATAGAATTTTAGATATGGTTGGAATTGTAGATTATAATGCAGGAAATATTAAAAGTGTTGAACGGGCATTAAATGCTTTAAATGCGGAATATACCCTTTCTAATAATCCAAAAGAATTAGAAAAATGTAATAAAATAATTTTTCCAGGTGTTGGAGAAGCAAAATATGCAATGACACAGTTAAAAAATACTGGGTTCGATATCTTTTTAAAAGAATGGGCATTGGCAAATAAACCTTTACTAGGAATATGTTTAGGTTCACAAATTATATTTGAATATTCTGAAGAAGGTGATACAGAATGTTTAGGAATTTTAAAAGGTAAAATCAAAGAATTTAAGAATGTTTGGCTTAATGAAAGTTCTAACACATCCCTAAAAGTTCCTCACATGGGATGGAATAATTTAAAGTTTGCAAATGGAAGTTCAAAAGTTTTTACAGATATACCAGAAAATAGTGATTTCTATTTTGTTCATTCTTACTTAATTCAGCCAGAAGACAAAAGTATTATAAAAGCTTACTGTGACTATGGTTGCGTTGTACCTGCTTGCATTGAAAAAGATTCTGTAACAGCATTTCAATTTCATCCAGAAAAATCTGGAGTTCTTGGTCTCAAACTTTTAGAAAATTTTATTAAACTTGGATAATTTTTGGAGATAATAAATGCTAAAAAAAAGAATTATAGTTTGTTTAGATGTAAAAGATGGAAGAACAACAAAAGGTATAAAATTTCAAAATAATATAGACATTGGTGATCCAATAGAAATGGCATCAAAATACTACGAGCAAGGTGTTGATGAACTTGTTTTTTATGATATTATGGCTTCTGCTCGTGGAAGAGGTCCTATATTAGATTTAATATCTAAAGTTGCAAAACAAATCTTTATTCCATTTTGTGTTGGTGGCGGAATCGGTTCCATAGAAGATATAAGAAGTACAATCCTTGCAGGTGCAGAAAAAATAAGTCTTAACAGTCAAGCTGTAAAAAATCCTAATTTAATTACAGAAGGTGCTCGTATTTTTGGAAATCAGTGTATTGTTCTTGGAATGGATGCTGCAAAAGATCCAACTTCACCTAGTGGCTATAGAGTTTATATTAATGGTGGCAGAACAAAAACAGATTTAGATGCAAAGGAATGGGCAATTAGAGCTGTTGAATTAGGTGCTGGAGAAATTGTATTAAATTCAATAGATGCGGACGGAATGAAGAATGGATACGAAATAAACCTAACAAAAATGATTGCAGAATCTGTATCAGTACCTGTAATTGCTTCTGGTGGAGGTGGAACTCCTCAGCATTTATCAGATGTTCTTACAGAAGGAAAAGCAGATGCTGCATTAATTGCAAGTATGGTTCATTCTATGGGTTATACCGTAAATGGAATAAAAAAAGATTTAACAAGTCTAAATGTTCCTGTTAGATTATAAAAAAAGTGCATTTCAGTTTGAAATGCACTTTTTTTTTATTTATCACTTTTCTTATTAGATTTTTTATAAGCAGAAGCCCCTACGCGTTCTGTCGGTGTATGAACTCTAACACGCCCATGGTCATTTTTGTAAGACCCTTTTCTTCCACCAAAATTTCTATTAGCCTTTTCAGCATTATCTTTTCGTCCATTAAAGGATCTTCCGCCGTGTCTTCCACTTCCGCCACTAGAAAAATTATCTTTTGAATCAAGATGCATATGAGGTAATGAAGGTTTACTTTTTGATAATTCAAGAGCTTTTAACGCATTTGAAGAAGGTAAACTTAATAATGTAAAGTTCTGAGAAACATCAATTCTATCAACCAATCTCCCTGGAATATGAAGCAAATCACTAAAATATTCTGCAATTGCTTTTGCATTAAAACCATCTCTTCTACCTAACTGAACATATATTCGTTTCTGGTTTGGATTTGAATTATTGTTTCTGTTAACAATTTTTCCATAATGGCTTTCATCCAAAGATTTTCCGTAAGTAACTTCAAGTATAGCGGCAAGAACAGATTTTGGATCTTGATTTTCACATAAACTCTCTGCCATTTTCACATATAATTCTTTTGCTTTTAATAACTTTGCATCACTTTCTATTGTTTGATTTTCATTATCAGAAATTTCTAAGAACTCATCCTGTTGAATATTTTCTGACAAACCAATTTTTTCTTTTAAATTATCAAGAATTCTTTCTCTTTTTACTTCTAATACTTTTTCGACAGCAGGAACAGAAGATTCTTCCATCTCACCTTTAGCAGCTCTTCTTACAGAATTTCTTAAATATTCTAGTTTTCTTCTTTCTTCAGGTCTTACAAATGTAATTGCAACACCACTAGTTCCAGC
>JAGBBT010000099.1 GCA_017938365.1 Treponema sp. | reverse complement strand
AAACAGAATACACAAAAGATTT
This sequence comes from Treponema sp., assembly GCA_017938365.1. Taxonomy (GTDB): domain Bacteria; phylum Spirochaetota; class Spirochaetia; order Treponematales; family Treponemataceae; genus Treponema_D. The sequence goes on along the minus strand of JAGBBT010000099.1, from coordinate 68,352 downwards.
ATTGGACTATGTAGAGAATGCAAAACAGATAACAGAATCTAGGAGGAAGTACATGGAATGGGAACGACAAAGAGCATATGATAGACAAGCGGGGATTGAGGCTGGTCAACGAAACGCAAGAATTGAGTCTGCCGAGAATTTAATAAAAGAAGGTGTATCCCTAGAAGTTATTTCTCGTTGTACAGGGCTTTCTTTAGAAGAAGTTGAGGAACTTGCAAAGAAGGTGAATGTTACTGCGTAGCAAGTGCGTTGGAATGTGTTGGAGCGTTTTCGAAGTATAACGCGACAAGTTAAATATGAAGAACTATCAAATAAAAAAAGACACTAACTATTTATGTCAGTGTCTTTTTTTTTACTTACTCAGATATTTAGCAATTTTCTGCAAAATATTTGATAGTTCTTACCCACATTCCTAGCAAGTGCGTTGGAATGTGTTGGAGCGGTTTCGAAGTATAACGCGACAAGTAAAATATAAAGAACTATCAAATAAAAAAAGACACCAACTATTTATGTCAGTGTCTTTTTTTTTACTTACTCAGATATTTAGCAATTTTCTGCGAAATATTTGATAGTTCTTACCATCTGAGAAGTATAAGAATTTTCGTTGTCATACCAAGAAACAACTTGTACTTGATATGTATCATCATCAATTTTTGAAACCATTGTCTGTGTTGCATCAAACAAAGAACCATATCTCATTCCAATTACATCTGAAGATACAATTTCGTCTTCTGTATAACCAAAACTTTCTGTGCTAGCAGCTTTCATTGCAGCATTGATAGCTTCTTTTGTAACATCCTTTGCTTTTACAACAGCTGTAAGAATTGTTGTTGAACCTGTTGGAACTGGAACACGCTGTGCAGAACCAATAAGTTTTCCATTTAATTCTGGAATAACAAGACCGATAGCTTTTGCAGCACCTGTTGAGTTTGGAACAATATTCTGAGCTCCAGCACGAGAACGACGAAGATCGCCCTTACGCTGAGGACCATCAAGAATCATCTGGTCTCCTGTGTAAGCATGGATTGTTGCCATAATTCCACTCTGAATTGGTGCATAATCATTAAGAGCTTTTGCCATTGGTGCGAGACAGTTTGTTGTACAAGAAGCTGCAGAAATAATATTGTCGTTTTTTGTTAATGTATTGTGATTTACATTATAAACAATAGTTGGAAGATCATTTCCAGCTGGTGCTGAAATTACTACCTTTTTAGCACCTGCATCAATATGAGCCTGTGATTTAGCTTTAGATACATAGAAACCTGTACATTCAAGTACTACATCTACACCGATTTCTCCCCATGGAAGTTCTGCTGCATTTGGTTTTGCATAAATTGTAATTTCTTTACCATCAACAGTAATTGATCCAGGAACTTTTACTGTTTTGCCATCTTCTTCCATTACAGCATCTTTGTAAGAAACAGTGTGTTTTCCTTCACCCATACGGCCCATAAATCCACCCTGTGCTGTATCATATTTTAAAAGGTGTGCAAGCATTTTTGGGCTTGTAAGATCGTTGATAGCTACAACTTCATATCCATCTGCTTCAAACATTTGACGGAAAGCAAGACGACCAATACGGCCAAAACCGTTAATAGCAACTTTTACTGCCATTGTTTATCTCCTATAAGTCCCAGTTCATAAATCTGGGCAAAAAAATTGAATACTATTTTTAATAGAATAACGATTTTTATTAAAATAGTCTATAAAAAACGCAAATATAAAATTTCTATCACTTTTAACTTTGTTTTTTTCTGAGCAAATATCCAGAATCAACTAAATACTGACGACGAGTCATCACTAATCTTATTAATTCTTGATACATGTTATAATCAACTTCCAATGCAATCGGAAATATAAAGAATTCTGTTTCATCACAATATCTTTCGATAAACTTTTCGTCAGTTACAAAACCCAAACTTATCATATTGCTAATTCTATCTGCACATTTTAAAATTTTTGCTTTTGCACTTCCTGTTTCTAGAATTCTTCTTAAAAATTGATTTTTTTGTTCCCCTTCTCTTTTTGTTACTTCCAAAACCAAATTTAGAACTTCTTCACCTTCTTCGTCACAAGAGCGTATTACATCCTGATCAAATCCTGGTATATCTTCTACCACATCATGAATTACACTCGCTTTTAGAAGCTGACTATCTATATAACCGTAGTCGATTAATATTGTCATGGTGTCTAACTGGTGTCTAAACATATTTCCACCAGCATGACGCTCTTTTCCGATAAGATTTGTTGCAATTTGCATATATGGAGCAAGTAAAATATTCTTGAGCTTTTGCATATGCTCCTGATCCATTTTTAGTGGTTTTTCAGTTTTCATTTTTATTTTCTTACTCATATATGCCTCCATTGGCTTTTTATACAGAAATCTTATTTCAAAGTTTCTATATATGATGTTAGTTTTTCGATTTTACGCTTAATTTGAGCTAAGTTATCTTTTTCTGCCTGTACTACTTCTGCAGGAGCAAACTGAGCAAACTTTCCGCTTAATTTTGCTTCTAATTTTTGTGCATCAGAAGTTTCTTTGTTCAAATCTTTTGTAAAATGAGCCATTAAAGTATCTTTATTTATATTATCGTCAATAAGAATAAATGCCTCAAATCCTTTTCCAACAGTTCCGATTGATTTTGCAGGTTTTGATTCTACAAATTCGATCCCTGATAAGCCTGCTAAAAGCTGTATCATTTCAACTTTTTCTGTACATACTTCTGCATCACTACCTTTCTCAATAAGTAAAGCAACATTTATTTTATTTGCAGGATCAATTCCACATTCATTTCTCAAACCACGAATGTTTCTTATTAAATCTTGTAAAACTCCGAATCTTGCACTTATTTTTTCGTCTTTACGAGAATCCAAAGTTTCTGGATAAGGAGCATTTATAAGCATTGATTGATAATCAGAATTTGGAAGGATTTTTTGCTCTCCTGCTTGTTTTCTGTTTTCAATTATCTTTGCAAGTGGAAGTTTTGAATATATTTCTTCTGTTACAAATGGAATATATGGATGTAAAAGTCTTAAAGATTCTTCCAAAACATTTAGAAGTACGCTTATTTGTCTGTCTTTTTCATGGTCATCACCATGTTTAAAACTAAGTTTTGTTGCTTCTACATACCAATCACAGAAATTATTCCAGAAGAATTCATATATTGCACTTGCTGCATCATTATAACGATAACTATCTAAAGCTTCTCTTGCATCTGTTGCAGCTTTATTTAGTGCTGTGTATATCCATCTGTCTAATTCTGTAAGTTCTTGATCCTTTACAGGAATAAGGTTTCTGTCTTCTAAGTTTCCAAGAATATAACGACTAGCATTCCAAACTTTATTACAGAAACGACTTCCCATCTTGAATGAATCATTGTCAATTAATATATCTTGTCCTTGAGCACATAAGAACGAAAGTGTAAATTTAAGAGCATCTGCTCCATATTGATCAATTATTTCAAGAGGATCAATTCCGTTTCCTAATGATTTTGACATTTTGCGGCCTTGCTTATCTCTTACAAGTCCATGTATGTAAATATCATGGAATGGTGCTTTGCCTGTAAATTCTAATCCTGCCATAATCATACGACTTACCCAGAAAAAGATAATATCATATGCAGTTACAAGTGCAGTCGTAGGATAAAATTTGCTTAGGTCTTCTGTATTTTCTGGCCAACCTAATGTACTGAATGGCCATAACCAAGAAGAAAACCATGTATCTAAAACATCAGGATCTTGTGTAAGTTTTTCTGCTGAAGCTCCACATTTTGGACAACAAGTAGGGTCAGTTCTACTAACAATAGTTTCACCACATTCACAATACCAAGCTGGAATTCTGTGTCCCCACCAAATCTGACGGCTAATACACCAATCACGGATATTTTCCATCCAATGAGTGTATGTATTTTCCCATTTTTTTGGATAGAATACAATTTCGCCTTCTTTCCAAGCTTTTAATGCTTTTTCTGCCATTGGTTTCATTTTTACAAACCACTGATATGACAAATATGGTTCCACAACTGTTTTACATCTATAACAATGACCTACTGAGTGATTAATTTTTTCTTCTTCTTTAAAAAGGCCCAATTCTTTTAAATCTTCTATTACAAGTTTACGAGCCTCTTCGCATTTTAATCCACGATATTTTTCAGGAACATTTTCGTTTAAAGTTCCATTTGGATTTAACAAATTTACTATTTCAAGATTATGTCTTTTTCCTACTTCCCAGTCATTTGGATCATGTGCAGGTGTAATTTTTACCATACCAGTTCCAAATTCTTTATCAACATAAGGATCTGCAATAATCTGAATTTCTTTACCTGTAATTGGTAATTTTAATTTTTTTCCTACAATGTTCTTATATCGCTCGTCATCTGGATTTACTGCAACTGCTGTATCTCCAAAAAAAGTTTCTGGTCGTGTTGTTGCTACTTCAATTTTTCCAGAACCATCTGCATATTCATAATACAAATGGTACATTGCACCTTTTGTATCTGCATGATCAACTTCGTCATCTGCAAGAGCTGTTCCACAACGAGGACACCAATTTACAAGATACTGTCCTTTGTATAGAAGATTTCTTTCGTATAATGTTACAAATACATCTCTTACAGCTTTTGACAAACCTTCATCATAAGTAAATCTTTCGCGACTCCAATCTACCGAATTTCCTAATTTTTTTTGCTGTTTTACAATTATGTCATGGTGTTCGTTTGTTACTTGCCATGTTCGTTCGATAAATTTATCTCGTCCTAAATCATTACGACTTTTACCCTCTTTTTTGAGTGCCTTTTCTACTATGTTCTGAGTAGCAATACCTGCATGGTCTGTTCCAGGAATCCATAATGTATCATCACCTTTCATTCTATGATAACGAACAACAACATCTTGTAATGTGTTATTTAGTCCGTGTCCCATATGAAGAACTCCAGTTACATTTGGTGGAGGAATCACGACTGTATATTTAATGTTGGACATTTTCTGTCCGTGAACAGGAGAATCGCTATCACTTGCTGGTTTAAAATATCCTTTGTCTGTCCATTCTTTGTAAATTCTGTCTTCAAATTCTTTTGGGTTATAAGCCTTTTCTAATTCAATTGCGTGCATTTAAAAGTCCTCAATATATAGTCGATATAAAGCAATATTATAATAAAAAGACAATCCTTCTGCAATTACACAAGGTATTTTGCATTAAGGCTTTATGAGGTTTTGTTTTTATTACAAAATATGCAAGCTAGTATTATCAAAGGTTAAATAGGTTTTATCTCCAGCTTTATAAGTTTTTCTGCTTTTCGGATTGTAATCATTTATTTTTATAACAGAATTTCCTGTTTTTACTTGATAATATTGATAAGCCCCCATAAAGGTAGAAAACAAAACTTCACAAGGAATTTCTCCAGTATCTGTAAGTTTTATTGATTCTGGTCGTAGTACAATTTTACAATTCTGATTTACTTCTGGAGTTCCCGCATAAGTATCTGACTGTAATTCCACACCATTTACATCTATTATATATCGATCTTCTTTTTTAGATATTACTTTTCCTTCTAAGAAATTTACTTCACCAATAAAGTCTGCAACAAATTCAGAATTTGGCTGGTAATATATGTCTTGAGGAGTTCCTTTTTGAGCAATTTTACCTTTATTCATTAATATAATTTCATCAGAAAGACTCATTGCTTCTGCTTGATCATGAGTAACATATATTGCAGTTATTCCTAATTTTTGCTGAATCTTTCGGATTTCTGTTCTCATTGTTACTCTTAACTTAGCATCAAGATTACTTAAAGGTTCATCAAATAGTAAAACCCCAGGTTGCATAACTAAAGCTCTTGCTAAGGCAACTCGTTGCTGTTGCCCACCAGAAAGCTGATTTGTCATTCTGCCTTCCATACCTGATAATTCCACTAATTCAAGCATATTCATTACTTTTTCTTCAATTTCTGACTTTGAGAACTTTCTTAACTTTAATCCATACGCAATGTTATCAAAAACATTATAATGAGGTAAAAGAGCATAACTCTGAAACACCATGGCTGTATCTCTCTTATTTGGTGTTAATTCATTTATTGCCTCATCCCCTAAATAAATTTCCCCTTTATCAGGACTTTCGAAACCAGCTATCATCCTTAATGTTGTAGTTTTTCCACAACCGGAAGGTCCCAATAATGTAACAAAACTTCCAGGTTTTATGTCTAAAGTTATATTATCAACTGCGGCAAAATCTTTTTTTGTTTTTGGATCTTGGTATATTTTTGTAATATTAATTAATTTTACGCCTTTTGGTGATTTTTCCATAATATTTACCTCTTTATTTTGTTATTGAATATTTTTGCTTTTTCCAAATCTCGCAAGAAGCACATTCATTACAGAAATTGCTACATATGTTATTAAAATTAATATTGTTGCATAGGCACACGCAATTCCATAATTTCCTTTTTCTGCATGTTCATTAATTCTGACTGTTATAAGCAAATACTTTGGTGTAACAAGAAGAATAATTGCTGAGATTGCTGTTATTGAACGAACAAAGGTAGTTACTAACCCACTAATAAAAGATTCTTTTATTAAAGGTAATGTGATTGTTGTAAATACTTTTGCACTATCAGCCCCCATATCGTAGGCAGCTTCTTCGATTGATTTGTCAATTTGCCGCAAAGCAGCTATTCCACTTCTTGTTCCGATTGGCAAAGATCGAACAATAAAGACAATAACTAAAATTGCACCAGTTCCATATAATCCAGACATTAATCCAGAATGGAACAATCCAGAATTAAAACCTCGTATAAAACCAACTCCTAATACTGTTCCAGGAACTGCCATTGCTAACATTGCTACAAATTCCATAAAGCCTTTGCCAAAGAATTTTCGTTTAACAACTAAATAAGCAATTATCATTGATAAAAGTGCTGTTAATGGGGCGGCTATTATTGAAAGCAACATTGAATCAGTAAAAACTCTGTATCCTCTATTTTTAAAAACATATTCATACCATTTTAGTGATAAATGGTAATCTCTTCCCCAAATTTTAAATAAGGAACCGAAGGGTACCAAAACATACATTAATAGAACAAATAATGTAATTGCTGTACAGATTGATACAAGAGGAATTTTTACACTTTTATCAGTCATTAACATACGAGCTCTAGAAGCTTTCCCTGTTAAAGTAGCTACAGATTTTCTTTCTAACCAATATTTTTCTAAAATAAATAATCCCATTGAAATAGTGAGAAGAACAACAGCCATTGCCGTTGCACCAGATTTATCATAAGCACCAGTTAATTGTAAATAAATAGATGTTGCTAAAGTATCAAAGTTTCCACCGATAATCATAGGATTTGCAAAATCTGCAACTGATTCTATAAAGGTAACTAAGAAGGCATTTCCTAGCCCCGGAAGCAATAATGGAAGTGTTACAGTTTGAAAAACTTTAAATCGACTTGCTCCCATATTTCTTGCGGCTTCTTCTAAAGAAGGATCTATATTTCTTAATAACCCCTTAAGCATCATATAACAAACTGGGAAAAACGTTAGGATTTGAACTAATGCAATTCCTCTCCAGCCATAAAGTTGAGTTGTATTAAGATCTAAGAATTTTCTAGTTATAATACCCGTTCTACCAAACAAAAGAATTGCCGAAAGAGATAAAACAAAAGGTGGTGAAACGACTGGAAGTATTGAGACTATACTAAATAATTTTTTTACAAATTTTGAACCTACATCAACATACGCATCAACATACGCAAATAAAAATCCTATTAATGTTGCTCCAAAACCTGTAACAAGTCCTAACCATAATGTATTAGTTATGGACTTTCTAAAATTAGACATTTTGAAAATTCTTAAAAATGTATCAAATGTAATGGATCCTTCCACAACAAAACTATCTGTTAAAAGTATTGCTAACGGATACAATATAAATAACATTAAGAAAAGAAAAATTCCTACTATTGATACAACAAGTATAGGGTCTGCTAAAAGTTTTTTTCGGTCTAATGTTTTTCCCTGTAAATTTCTCATACAAAATCTCTGTTTTACATATTAAATGAGGGTTACAATTAACTTGTAACCCTCTTCTTTATTATTTTGTTTTTACACGATCGTCATTTGAAATTACTTCAAAGAACTGTCCATAGTATTTTGGTCCATTTACCTTTGCATCTTCAAAGTTATAAACCATAGTTTCTATTTTATCCAAACCAGCTTTTACAGCTGCTTCTACAGGTTTTGCATTATCAATAACTAAGAACTGATATGAGCCATTTTCCTGTGCTAAGTTTACACATTCTGGAGATAGTGCAAATTCAATAAATTTCTTTGCATTTTCTTCATTTTTTGAACCTTTAAATATTGCTGTTGCACCGATTTCGTAAGATGTTCCTGAAGTAGGAGCTGTCATACCAAGGTTATCATAGCCGTTATCAACAATCTGATATACAACATCATGCAAGAATCCAACACCAATAACAATTTCTCCAGTTGGAACTAATTTTGAAGGACCAGAACCTGATTTTGTATACTGACAGATATTTTTATCTACAGCAGCAAAGTAATCCATTGCTTCTTTTTCACCTTTTAATTGTACCATTGTATTTACAATTAATTTTCCTGTACCTGCAGTATTTGGATTTGCAAAAGATACTAAACCTTTGTATTCAGGTTTCTTTAAATCGTCCCAATCTTTTGGTGGATTTAAATTTAATCTTGCCAATTCTTCTTTATTCCAGAAGAAACCTAAAATTCCTCTATAAATACCATACCAATTATTATTAGCATCCTTAAATTGTTCACCTACAAGATGACTTGCATTCTTTGCCTTGTATGGAAGCAACAATCCTTTTGAAGCTGCCTCATTATAAGGATCTGTAGTTCCACCAAACCAAACATCTGCAGAAGGATTTCCGTTTTCTTCCTCAATTTTTGTAAGAACTTCTCCTGTCGAAAGACGCTGATAAGTTGTTTTTATTCCTGTAGTTTCTTCAAATTTAGCACAAACAGCAGCAAGATATTCTTCCTCACAAGAACCATACACAACTAGTTCACCACTATTTGCTTGTTTTTTACTACAAGACATAAACGATGTTACTAAAAGTAACCCACAAATGATAGAAATAATCTTTTTCACGAATAAACCTCCTTTAGATATTTCTCCGAGAACAATCAATGTAATCAGTATATGGTACATATATTCAAAAAGCAAAAAAAAAATTATTAATAATGGAAAATTAATTTTAAAAGACAAAAAACTATTGTTGTGTTAATATTTCCTTAGTTAAATTTTTTATTTGGGAGATTAAAATGAAAAAGATTATATCTGTAATTTTATCGCTTTCTTTTACTTTGTTGATTTTTTCTTGTGGCTCAACTAAAGAAGTTACTTCTGCAGCTATTCAAGCAGAAAAAGACGGAGTACCAACTTGGGTTTACGAAGGTCGTAGAGATAGCAAAGGTATTTACGCAACTGGTGCAGGTAAACTTTCTAATTTAACAAATTCCTTAAAAATGGCTCGTGCACAAGCAAGATTAGAATTAGCAAACACTGTAAAAATTGGTGTTGAAGGTGTTACACAAACATTAGTTGATGATCAAGGTTCTGATAAAGATAGACAAAATCTTGAAGCTTTAACAGAACATGCTTTATTTAAAACTGATACTATACTTCAAGGGTCTGAGCAAGTTGATTATTTTCAGGACAAAGATGGAACAGTTTATGTTTTAATGTTCCTTCCATATAGTACAATGGTTACTGAATTAAACAAAAATCTAGAAACTTCAAAGTCTTTTGTACGTGATTCAACAGCTGCCTACACAGAAGAAAAAATGGCAGAAGCATACGAAAAATTCTTTGCAGACAACAAATCAAACTAGATTTTAATTAGTTTTTATAAATATTAAAAGCTCGGTAGTTTACAATTAACTATCGAGCTTTTTTTTTCATAATATGTTGTCATTTTTAGAAAAATATTTATTTATTCCTTGTTTTTTATTCTCTTAATAAATAAATTATATAGATATGATTAGTGATTTTTTAATAAACGATAAGAATGAAATTTATATTAATAGTTTTTTAAAGGAAGATTCTTTTAGAAGAACAGATCTTTCAAAAGCAATAGAAACTTATTGCTATATATCTGAAATAACAAATTCAGAAATCACTTTGGAAAAATGGTATTTTGAAAGAACAAAAATACTTTCTGATGAAAATGTCTTTTTTATAGGTTCCTTCTATGAATCTGAATCTCTATTAAATATCATAAATGATGAATCAATTAATTTATCTACAAAAAGATTAATCTTAAAAAAAGTAATACTTATAATTTCACATATAATAAAAAATGACAGTAGTTTTCTTATTCCTGGAGCTATAGGTTTTGTAATCCCAAAAGACCCTTCTATTAATAAAATTCTTGTTTTAGCAGGTGAATTTATAGACAGAATTTGTATGAATTCTCCTAATTATGCAAATATGCAAGGTATTTACATAAGAAAAGGTCTGTCTACAGAAAATTCAGCCTTATTTACAAGAAGCGTTTTGGCTTATAAAGCAGTTTGTAATAAATTCCCTTTTAATGAAGAAAACCTTGAAAAACGACAAATGGATATTTTTGATAAAAACTTTATTCCAATTCAGTTTCAAGAATATTTTATGGATAAAACTTTTGCAGATTCAATTAACGCAGGACTTTGCATTTCTGATCCTCAAAGAATTATTCCTGGAGAAAGAAGATTTGAATCTCAGAAAGAAAAAGAAAAAAGAGAAAGCTATAAAACACTTGCAGAAAAACTTGATATAAATCTCTTGGACAACATAGGTAACATATCGAATAATAACAATTCCGAAATACATAAAATAGAAAAACAAAAAAAATCATATCTTAGAAAACAAAAAATAAATGTATTACTAAATCGTTTTTTCCGTATTTATAAAAATAACATAATAATAACAGCCCTAGTTACAATTGTTGCTATTACAGCCCTATACAATTACCAAAAACAAAACAGTAAACTTGCAACTTCGATGGGTTTGTCTTCATTTGAAACAGTTCAAACTTTGTACACAGGTATCCATAAAGCTGATGTTCCTTTAATAAAAGAAATTAGTAAAGGAAGAAATATGAAATCATTAACTCAAATAGTTAGTGGCTTTTATGTAACAATGAAACAACGCTTAAGTCTAAACGAAAAAGATAATACGGTTTCTCCAGCTACATGGTTAAGATTAAAAGGAAACACAACATTCTGGCAATACGGAATTACAAATCTCATAATCGATAATACAGAATGTCTCCCAAATTTTACCTACCCTACTAGAGGCGACAAAAAACAGTCTATAGCAATTACCAATAACTTAGCTCTAAAAAAAGGAGAACAAATTACCCACAATGTAAAATATAATCTTGTTCATTACGATGGTGAAAAAATAATTGTTGTTAATACAGCAGACGAAGATGTAACTTTAACTTGGAATGGCAAAAGATGGCTTGTAACAAACATAGAAGGCACAACAAAAAATAAATCATATAAACTAAAAAAATATAAAGAAGATTTAAAACAAGCTTTAGAAAAATCAAACGACGATTTACAACAAACCATAACACTATTAAAAACAACTTATAATTTTGTACCACGAGTTGATGAGCTTTTTATTGCTGGTGTTGCACTAACAACATTACCACAAATATAAAACAACTTCTCTATTTGATATTGATAGTTTGACATTTTTACACATTTTGTCATATTGACAAAAAACCTTATTATTAATAACATTTATCAAAATTAGGATACGAGGGGCTAAAAATGTCTTTTGAATACAATTTAGAAAAACAACATGCAAAAGGAAAACTTCACGCAATAGAAAGAATAAATCTTCTTTGCGACAAAGGAAGTTTTATGGAGATTTATTCTGAAGCAAGTCATCAATGTACAAACTTTGGAATGGAATCAAAAAAGATTCCTTATGATGGAGTTATTACAGGTTTTGGAACAGTAAACGGAAAAAAAGTTGCAGTTTACGCACAAGACTTTACTGCACAAGGTGGAACACTTGGTAAACTCCATGGTCAAAAAATTGCAGAATTAATTAAAAAAGCTATAGAAGTTAGATGTCCAGTTATTGGAATCAACGATTCTGGTGGAGCAAGAATTCAAGAAGGTGTTGATGCTTTATGTGGTTATGGAGAAATTTTTAATCAGAATGTAAAAGCATCAGGTGTAATTCCTCAGATTTCTATTATTGCCGGTCCTTGTGCAGGTGGAGCTGTTTATTCTCCAGGTCTTACTGACTTTATTTTTACAGTTGATTCTATTAGTCACATGTATATCACAGGTCCAAAAGTAGTAAAACAAGTAATGTTCATGGATATTACAGACGAAGAATTAGGTGGAGCATCTATGCACAGCAAAAAGTCTGGAGTTGCTCACTTCCGTTCTGATACAGAAAAAGACTGTTTTGAAAAAGTAAGACAGTTGTTAGATTATATTCCACACTACTATGGCGAAGAACAGAAAAAAGACGAAAAAATAAAATTCAATAGCAAAAAAATCAAACAAATAGAAGAAATTCTTCCAGAAGGAAGTAACAAAGGTTATGACATGAAAGCTGTTGTTGAATGTTTAACTGATGACGATTCCTTTATTGAAGTTATGAGTGAATTTGCTACAAATGCCATTGTAGGTTTTGCAAAAATTGAAGGTCAGACTATTGGTGTTGTAGGAAACAATCCTGGAGCTGTAGGAGGAATCTTAGATTCTGATGCTTCTGATAAAATTGCTCGTTTTGTTCGTTACTGTGACTGTTACGATATTCCTCTTCTTACATTAGTTGATGTTCCTGGATATATCCCAGGTCCAAATGAAGAACAAAAAGGTATCATTAGACACGGAGCTAAAATTCTTTATGCATATGCAGAAGCTTCTGTTCCAAAAGTTACTGTTATTACAAGAAAAGCTTACGGTGGAGCTTACATCGCTATGTGTTCAAAACATTTAGGAGCAGATTTTGTTTATGCATGGCCAAAAGCAGAAATTGCAGTTATGGGTGCTGAAGGTGCAATTGGAATTCTGTATGCAAAAGAAATGAAGGATCCTGCAAATGCAGATTTAATTGCAACAAAAAGTCAAGAATACAAAAATACATTTATGACTCCTACTATTGCAGCTCAAAGAGATTACATTAGTGCTGTTATTAATCCAACAGAAACAAGAGCAAGATTAATAAGCAGTTATAATGTTCTAAAAGGCAAACGCTCTTTAGAAAAAGCATACTGCAAACACGGAAATATTCCACTCTAAAATAAAAAAAGAGCTACCTTTAGAGGTAGTTCTTTTTTTTCAAAATTCAAAAAAAATTAATAAATAGAATATCTACCAAATATATCCATCCATTTTTGACCATCATCAAAAATAACTTCACTTACAAATATGCCATCTATTTTACAATTTGTTCCAATATTTTCTATTATGTATTCATCAAGATTAATTTTGATATTTTTTGTTTCTTCTGGAAAAATTAATGTTTGTATTTTTAAATATATATTATCACCTATAAAAACAGAAGAATCATTTTCATCTTTCACTGATAAATCTATTTTTATAAATTTAATACAACGATCTGACAAATTTTTAATATCACAAGACAAAACTAAAACATTTTCAGATAAATCTTTTGTAAATAATATATCAGCTTTTTCAAAAACATAAGGACAAAAATTAATAATCTTAAGTGTTGATTTACAACTAACCAACAAAAAAAACATAAAAATATACACTATAATTCTTTTCAAAATTTACTCCTAAACATTTAATTTGTCTTATATTTTACTGATTGATTTACATATTTTTGATTACCTAACTCCAATCTTCTCTTTAATTGATTATTTTTTTGTAATTCTTCACTAAAATCACTATTAAATAATTCTGAATATGAAGCTAATAAATTACATAATGAGGAATGTTTTATTTCTGGATAAAACATTATAGTTACCCAAAAACCATTTAACGCTGATTTTATATTTAATGATTTTTCATAATACATATATTCATTTGAATATCTTCCACAAAAAATTAAGCTTTGCTTGAGATTGGTTTTATTCACAAAAAAAGTAATTTTAAAACTGTTTAATCCAATTTTATTTGCAGTTACAAAAGCCCCTATTTGTGATAAAGAGTTTTGTAAATCATCAAGAAATAATTCACTTTGATTTATCTGACAAAAATTTGAATCTAACTCTTTTTTTACATCAAAGGAAATGGAAAATGTTTTTGTATTTTTTTTATATGAAATTGCCGCAGTTTTGTCATAAACTATCTCTTCAGAATTACAATTCGTTAAGACGAATGAACAAAAACCTTGAAAATAACTGAATGATATTATATTACCTTGAAAAGCATATACTCTTTGTAAGATTAAGTCAGAAATTTCGACTACAGAAGGATAATTTTTATAATCCATGATAAACTCCCTTAAAAATTAATACTTAATTAATCTTAGACTTTTTACAAGAACAATCCTCGATTTAACTTTTTAACGTTGTAATTTTTCTAAGATAAAACCTAACATCTTTTTTGAGGACAGATTTTATCTTAACTTCTTTTTATTTCTAAATAATAAATAGATAAAAGAATTTGTTTTTTCCTATAAAATATTAAAATTTTATTCTTTTTTTATTAAACTATGGTAAACTATCGGTGAAGATGGGGGTCTTATGATAACATATTGGCAACAAGAAGAAGGTTTATTTGTAAAAAAAGATAAAAACCTCATTGATAAAGATAAAAGATTATGGATTGATGCTAGAAATGTAACTGCAAAAGATATGGAGTTTCTAAAAAAAGAATATAATATAGATGATGACCACATCATAGATTCATTAGACCCCGATGAACTTTCTCGTGTTGAACAAGGTGATAGTTATGTTTTAACAATAATGCGACTTCCTGTTTATAATCCCAATGTTGAGGTTAAATATTATACAATTCCTCTTGGAGCAATAACATTTCAGAATTTAATTATTACTCTATGTTGGACTGACTGTGAAATTCTTCATGATATCTGCAAAAATAGAATGAAAGGTTTAACATTAAACGATTTTCCAGCACTTATAACTCGAATTTTAAGTCGAGCAGATTTAATGTTTTTGCGCTATCTAAAAGAAATAAACAGAAGAACAAATTCTATTCAACAAGAACTTCAAGAATCTATCGAAAACAGTGAATTAATTCAGTTATTTAACTTAGAAAAATCACTTATGTACTTTACATCATCATTAAAAAGTAACCAATTACTTTTAGAGAAAATTCGTAAGACAAAAATCATTAAGTTTGACGAAGAAGACCAAGATAGCCTTGAAGATGTTGAAATTGATAACAGACAGGCTATGGAAATGGCAAATACTTACAGTGCAATAACCTCTGGAACAATGGATGCATTTGCTTCCGTCATTAGTAATAATATGAATATTGTCATGAAACAACTAACTGTTTTTTCTATTGTTTTAATGGTTATATCTTTTATAACAAGTTTTTGGGGAATGAATATCCACTTACCTTGGAATGAATCAAATTCTTGGATTGGATTTATAATGATTGGAATAATTTGTTTTACAACCGCAATTCTAACATTCTTTTTACTAACAAAAGGTTCAAAAATTCTTAAATTTATAAAACGAAAGAGGTAAATCGTGAAAAAACTTACAATACTTTTATTCATATTTTTTAATATATTTGTTTTTGCAGAGGATTATTCTTTTGCAGACTTAGATATGGTAAATCTCGGACCAATAAAAGAAGCTAAATATGATACATTTGTTATTGGAGATGGAAGTCAATCCTATACTGCAAAGGTTTGGATTACAAATTTTTCTATAAACCGATATGAAACAACTTATGATTTATGGTATTCAATAAGAACAACAGCTGAATCTATGGGATATAAATTTATAAATCCAGGACAAGAAGGTGCTACAGGAAAAAGAGGTGCAAAACCTACTGAATTAGGAAAATACCAACCAGTAACAACGATTTCTTGGTATGATGCAATAGTTTGGTGTAATGCATTAAGTGAAATTTCTGGATTATCTCCTTGCTATACTTTTGACAATAAAATAATTACTGATGCTACAGAAACTGCAAAAATCGATTTATGTGTTTGCAATTGGAATTCTGATGGATACAGACTTCCAACTGAAGCTGAATGGGAATATTCCGCCAGAAAAACAAAAAACGGTTTTCAAAGTGGTGCTTTAATGAGTGGGCAAATAAACAGCAAAGGTATTGATGATATTACTATTCCTGAAGAGGAAGTTAGTTGGACTGCAAACAACGCACAATTTTCACACACAGTTGGAACTGCAGGAACACCGTTTGAACCCAAAGCCCCTCCTAAACCAGGTAGTGGAAATCCTAACGGAGTAGGACTTTTTGATATGAGTGGTAATGTATTAGAATTTGTCTGGGATTGGATGGCAAATTATAAAGAAACAGAACCAGGTTTAAGAAATTCAGGGCCTAAATACGGTAGCCATCGCGTTAGTAGAGGTGGAAGTTGGAGTCCATATACACCATTCTGTTACACGGGCGACAGATATAATTACGATCCTAACGAATGCTACAACTATCTAGGCTTTAGAATTGCAAGAACTATAAAGTAAATAACTCAGCAGTTTTTACTTTTAAGGAATCGTCAAGTTCAACCCAACCATAACGACCTTCTGCTAAACTACCTGGATTTATAATTGTCGTTGTGCCAATAGTATCTATTCCCACAGCCTCATGAATATGACCTGTCACAACAAGCAAAGGAGAATTAGTTTCAATAAATTTTCTCAATAATTCGCTACCAACATGAACTCCATTAGGAAGCATATCGCATTTTGTATCCTTAGGAGGATTATGCATAATTAAAACTAAATTAGACCAATGTCCATTTTCATCAGCACATTGTTCTGCAGAATTTGTTACAATCTGAAAATCCGACATTATCTCGTCTTCAGTTCTTTCAAATAGTGTCTCTCCTGTAAATTTTGTTCCGCCACCACAACCTGCGATTGCAAGACCTTCATGAAAAACAAGACTTTTTTCTACACTAATATCTGCATTTTCAATTTCTGAAAGAAATGAAGGATCATCACAATTTCCAATAACAGAAAAAATACATTCATGTCTTTTTAATATCGACTCTAAAGTTGGCTTAGCAGTTTCTGGTCTTTTAAATTCGGCAAAATCGCCTGCAAATAAAACCATATCTGCTTCACCAAATTTATCAGCCAATTTTTCTATATTTTCTGTATTGCCATGGGCATCAGATATAACTAAAATTTTCATAAAAACCTCACTTATGGACGAAGTCCGAGTCCACCTTCTAAAGTAATAGTTTCTCCATTCATATATTTAAAATCTTCTGAAGAAATTTGAACACAAACTCTTCCTATGTCTTTTTCAACATCACCTAAATATCCAGCAGGTGGCATATGAACATTCTTTTCGTAGGCTTCTGGATATGCTTTTTTAAACTGTTCTAATTGAGCTGTCCAAGCCAACGGACAAATTACATTTACATTTATACCGTCTTTTCCCCATTCAGTTGCAGCAACTCGGCTTAAACCTCTGATACCTTCCTTTGCTGATGCATAAGCAGCTTGACCAAAATTACCAAATAATCCAGCACCAGATGCAAAATTTATTACACTTCCTTTTGTTTCTTTCAAGTAAGGATAACATGCCTTCATATAATAAAATGTTGCATATAAGCCTGAATATATTGCTAAATCAAACTGTTCTGTTGTATTTTCTGCCAATGGAACTCCTGAAGCAGAAGCTTGTGCATTATTAATTAACACATCAATTCGTCCAAAGGTTTCGATTGTTTTACTTACAACATCGTTTACAACCTTTTCATTATCAGAACCAGAATTCACATCTGCAGAAAAAATGAGAACTTTAACATTGTATAATCTTTCAAGTTCTTCTTTTGCATCTTCCAATTTTTTAAGATTACGACCTGTTAACACTAAATTTGCACCTTCTTTTGCAAAAGCATTAGCTGTTCCGTATCCTATAGATCCAGATTTTCCATCGCTTAATACAGCTCTTCCTGCACCAGTAATAATTACTGTTTTTCCTGTAAATAATCCCATTTTATCCTCCTTAAACAGCTATTTTAATTCTAAAATTATCTTTTTTAGTTCCTTCATTTGTTTATTTGTTCCGATTGTAATTCTTACATAATCTTCTATGCCAGGTGTTTTAAAATGACGAACCAAAATACCTTTTTTCTTTATTTGCTCATAACAATATTCACCTTTTAATCCATCTTTTTTGCAAAAGACAAAATTTGTTTGACTCTCAAGAACATGCCAATTTTGTTTTTTCAAGAAATCAATAAATTCATCTCTTTCAAATGCGACTGTCTTTGCACACTCAACATAATAACCAACATCTGAGCAAGCTGCGATTCCGGCTCTTTGTGCAACATAATCTATTGGAAAATGATTTAGTGAATTTTTTACAATAGTAATTTGTTTTATTAAATTTGGACTTGCAACTGCATAACCTAATCTAAGTCCTGCACCACATAAAGATTTACTGAATGTTCTTACTACAACCAAATTATCAAATTCTGCTAAAAGAGGAATTGCACTTTCTCCTCCAAAATCCACATAAGCTTCATCAACGACGAACACTTTGTCTTTTGGAGAATTTTTTAACATTTCTTTTATTTCTTCTCTCGTAAGACCTAAAGAAGTTGGAGCATTAGGATTTGCAAAAATAATGCTAGAATTATTTTTTTTTGCAGCCTCTACCATTTTGGCTTTATCTAATGTCCAATCAGTATTGAGAGAAACTTTATTTAATGGAATTTGATAAAATCCTGCATATACAGGATAAAAACTATATGAATGCTCAGGAACTATTAATTCTTTATTACCATCAAAAAAAGCATAAAAAATAAAACTTAAAACTTCATCACTTCCATTTCCTGCGTAAATCATTTCTTCTGTAACATTAAAAGGAAGTTTATCAAACTGAGAAGGAGATACTTCAGCACCACTGCCAGATTTTTTTCTACCTTTACATTCAGCACGACAAAGTACTCCACCTGTTTTATTCAACATATCAGCAATTGCTCTTTTTAGTTCTCTAGAATCAGGATCTGGATATAGTGATAATCTCTGCGAATATTTTTTTGAGGATTTTATTATTTCTTTAGTTACTTTAGGAGACGGAGAATAAGGATTTTCATTTGCATTTAATTTTATATATTCCCTGTCTTTTGGTTGTTCGCCAGGCTCATAAGGATGTAAATTTTTCATTCTATCTGCAATCATTTTTATTTCCTATTTTTCAAATATACAACTATTTTATTCTTATTTTAATATTGATTCAATCAAAATATATTAAAAGAAAATTATATATTCAAACAATAAACATAACATATCTAATCTTGTTAGATGTCAAATTAATTGATAATATAAGTACATGGCAACTACCACATCAATCATTGTTCTGCTAAAGTTTTTTGCTAGCAGACAAAATAGCGCAATTATTGATTTTGGAGAGTTTTGTGAATATTTAAAGCGCTATTCAGAACATCATCTCGAAGAACAACCTTCTCTTGTGGTGTATTTAAGTGATACACCTGGTACATTACAAAAGGAATTAGAGAAGCTTGTACATACTAAGCAGGTATTGTTGATTTCTGTTACCCCAGAAAAAAGAACAATTATTGTAATACCTTTTTTTATCGAAAAATTTACAAGTAGATACAAGGAAATATTATCAAATCCACAAATACCATTTCCACTAGAAATAGATATACCAAAAAAGATTCCGAATGAGATTGTAACA
The DNA here is from genome assembly GCA_017938365.1 of Treponema sp. Lineage (GTDB taxonomy): Bacteria > Spirochaetota > Spirochaetia > Treponematales > Treponemataceae > Treponema_D. Next base: position 48,507 of record JAGBBT010000099.1, on the reverse strand, counting down.
AGAAAAGCGGCTGCAGAATTAATGAATCAATTATTAACAAACGAAGAAATAAATGATAAAAGTTTATACGGTATTGTGTTACCTAATACTGCACCAACAGTTCTATTTCCTTCTACATTACCAATTCAAAAATTAATTGAATGTTGTTTGTTAAAACTTAGAACCATGTTATCAAAAGAAGAACATCATGATTATTTTCAGAAAAAGTTAACAGTGTCTAATCCTGGTAGAGAAATGACTGCCAAGAATTTTTTTAACAAATTTGTTCAACATCCTGAAGCAGGTTTACAAATGTTAAAAGTTCCTGAGGATGCTTTTTATTTTTTAACACAACTTTGTTTTTTTATAAGACAAGATTATGAAAAAGTAAAAGACTTTACTCAAGAAGATATGTCTATTTTGCAGTCTGTTTACATAATAGAAATTGCAGCAAATTTCTATAAAAATAAAGCTCACGAAAATAATAAAAAAGAGACTGCATTAAAAACCTTAGAACAACTTCTGCATAAACCACCATATTATTTTACATTCGAAACTATTACAAAGTTTACGGCACAAAGTGGTGTTCCTTTGTTAGGACAATATTCAGAGGAAGAATTAAAAAACTTTTTACATACAAAAACTACAGAAAGTAATGCAAACGAATTACCACAATTGTTAGTTTTTAAAACAGAAAGTGAACAAAGATTTTTTATATATAAGTCAAAAGTTTTACCTTTAATTCTTCGTTTATGTACTGATGCTCGCACAACAATACGAGAAACAATAAAAAAACATTGGTTTAAGGTCTTAAAGGATTTTGATACTCTTCCAGAAATGAAAGAGCAAAATGCTTTTGAAAAACGACTAGAAAAAGAAGTTCGTATTCAGTCACCTATTTTATATTCATTATTAAATTCATCTTTTTTGCATTTAATAAATTATGAATCAACATCAGAAGACGATTATTCAGGAACAAAACTTTCTCTATTTGAAAATGGTAAATTAATACCTTATTCAGATATTTTATTAATGAATAGACAAGAATTATTCACAGATGCAAAAATTATACTTCCTGTTTGGTATTCAATTCCTATAATATCATGGATTATAAAATTGATAATGAAGCCTCCTAAATCAAAGTCTAAAGCAGCACATAAAAATGCAACAGAACTTTATCACGAAAAAGAGGCAGAAAATAGCAAGCACGATGCTGAAGAGGCTATTTTATCAAAAAATCCTACAGTATCAAAAAAAGTTGCTTTTAGAGAAGCAGCAAGAAATATTGAAGCTTCTATAGTTCCATCTAGTTCAACCTTAGATAGAGAGTTAGATTCTTATGAACACCAGTGGAATAAGTTAATTGGAAAAGAAACTCATAAAAACCTTACAGAAGATGTAAACGCTCTTATTCGTGATTATACAAGAAAAGTTTTAAGAACTTTGAATGCTACAAGTTTTACTCCAGAACGTATACAAAGTCTTGCTGAAAATCTTGCAAAAACTCCTACTGTTCAAAAAATCGGCGAATTAGATGCACTAACAATGTATATTCAACTTTATATGGTCAAATTAGTAAAAAATATTCCAATGTAATCACAAAAATTGAAAATTTTGAAAAAAAAATTCTAATAATAAGATGCAGACATTTGTTTGCATCTTATTTTTTTTGTTTTGGCCAAAACAACATAGGAGATTTTTATGAATGCGTTAAATCAAGTAATCATTGAAGGTAATGTCGTAAGAACACCTGAAAGAAAAGAAACTTCTACAGGTAAATTTGTATGTACAGTTCCTGTAGCAGTAAACAGAATTTACAAAGATTCTACAGGTAACGATGTCAACGAAGTTGGATATTACGATATTGAGGCTTGGGGTGAAAAACTTACTTCAAATGTAGAAAAATTCTGCACTAAAGGTAGAGGTGTAAGAGTCGTCGGAAGATTAAAACAAGATAGATGGGAAAATGCAGAAGGCAAAAAAACTAGTAAAATTTATATTGTCGCAGAACATATAGATTTTAAACCCGTATATCACAAAAACACAGAAAAAGAACAAAGTCCTACATCTGAAGAAAATGATTTACTTCAAGCAGCTATAGGACTTTCCTCGGAAGAAAATTATTAACGTTTTCTTCCTTTCTTAAAATTATTCTTGTTGTATTTATTAATACCACGAGAATAATTGCTGCCATTAGATTTGATACGGTCATTTTTTTGATAATTCTTATCTGTGGCAGCCTTAAAAGCTTCAATTTTTTCAGGATTATAAAAACCATCTTTCCAATTGAATCTACTACAATTCTGTATTGGTTGTAATTTCAACATAGAATTCATAACAAGTTTTATTTCCTGTCGAGAAACTTTGCAACGACTAAAATCAACTAAAATACGTTTTATTCCATCTTTTTTAAGTTGATCAACACGATCCAAAATAGAAAATGGATATTCAGGCATAACAACTGCACCGTCGGGATTTGATAAAACCTTAAACGGAGTTTCTTCCTTATCCCAAAAATACATAAAATCATAATCTGCCGGCATTTTAAATCGCATTCTGAATAACGCTGGATAAGCATAAGCAGTTACCATTACTCGATCACGAACATTTTGATCAAATGTCAAGTTAAGATTCTTTCTAGAATTTTCTTGAGGAGTAATAAATGCACCAATATTCTGATTTTCTAACCAACTTACAGCCCAACGATTAAATGTATATAAATATGGACCTGCAATCATATTCACATTTTTATTTTTTAGCATTCCAATGTGAGCGACATTATTTACAATAAAACTTTTAAATCCATCTTCAACTAAATAGTTCAAAACATCTAATAGTTCATTAGCTGAAGATTCTGGACAATATGGATTAAGAGATATAATTATTTGCTTTTTTGAAAATGGTAGAACCGTTTTTTTATTTACTAAATCATTTTTTGTTTCAAAGTTTAATTCTAAAATTGCACGAACAGGACTCATTGACTGAACAGCAAATAAATCACTAATAGAACTAACTTGAACATATAATCCTTCAGGGAAATATGAAAGTTCCTTTTTATCTACAGGAGTCAAATCCAATATTGGAAGAACCTCATCGCCTGGTTGCTGTCTATATTTTCCTATATCAGAAGGTAAAACTCTAGGATATCTCTTTGACATAGATTTTGTTTGTAAAAGATAAACTTCATCACCTCTACTAAATCCTCTAGGGATATCAATCCATCTACGTCCATCTTCATCAATACGAACAGATCTTACTTTATGACTTACGCGACCTGTATCATCTTTTTTATGTAATCTAATAGAATCACCGGGATCTGGGTCATAATTACCACCCCTAATATAAGCCATTGCAATTTGATAATCTTCAGGTGAAGAATCCTCTGACACAGCCTCCCTTGCCTTTTGTTTTGCCTCATCATCAGCACCTGTAATTTTTTCAATTTTTCCTAAATAGATTCCCGTTCCACCTGCTTGATTAGGATTTAGAATCGTACTTCCAGCATTTAGAACACCATCTTCATTTGTTTTAAAATTATACCAGTAAGTTGTTTTTGAACGAGCAAAATCAGTTGAAAGCATTCTTTTTGCAGCAGCAATTGAACCTTTTCGATCTTCCTTGTAATGATCCATTAAATATCTATATGCAGAAACAACAGAACCAACATATTCTGCACTTTTCATTCGACCTTCTATCTTAAAAGATTCAACTCCTATATCCATTAAGTCAGGTATTTTTTCAATAAGTTGCAAGTCAGAAGGACTAAAATAATATCCTTGTTTTTCACCTTCGCTAGTTTCTGCCGTATAAAATCTACGACAAGCCTGTGTACACATACCTCTATTTGCGGATTTTCCTCCAAGATAACTAGAAAATAGACACAATCCACTTTCACTTACACAAAGGGCTCCGTGTACAAACATTTCAATTTCACAATTTGTAGATTCTTTTATTTTTTTAACTTCTTCTAAACCTAACTCTCTAGCAACAACAACACGCTTAAGTCCTACTTTACTCAGTAAATTTACACCAGCCGCACTTTCAACATTCATCTGAGTAGAAGCATGAAGTTCTAAATTTGGGAAGAATTCCTGACACATTCTTATTACACCAAAATCCTGTACAATAAGACCGTCAGGACCAACTTTGTTCAAATATCCCAAAAATCTATAAAGACGTTCTGTTTCGGATTCTTCACTAACAGTGTTTACGGTTACATAAATCTTTTTATTTAGTTTATGAACAGCTTGAACAGCAGCTTCAAATTGATTCCATGCAAAATTTGAAGAACGTAAACGAGCATTAAAACTTTTTAATCCAACATATACTGCATCAGCACCTTCTCCAATTGCAGCATCAAGAGCTTCTATATTCCCTGCGGGAGCTAATAATTCAGACATAACGAGAAGATTTTAGCATAATTTTTAATAAGTAACTAGTAATATATAATTATAATGTCTTGAATTATTAGCTTTATACATAGTTATTTTTGCATACCCCAGAAAATAAATAACTATGCATATTATTTCAGTTTATTTCACATATTTCTCTAAGGAGTTTTCTTCTCCTGGAGTTCCTAATTTTACAACAGCCCAATCGTTTTTATTAGCAAGTATTATTTCGTTTTCAATAGATTCATTAACAGAAAGAGTTGCTACGATATCTTTTATATTTAATCTACTTAAAGTTCTTATTGCTGTTATATTATCAGAACAAGCAGCTTCATTAACACTACATCCTCCACTCCAATTTCCGTTTTCATAACAATCAGAAGCTAAAGATTTTTGTTCATTTGTATACCAATCTTTTTTGTTTGACATTGAATATAAAATAGAATCCATAATAGTATTCTTTATTGAATCTTTTAAAACAATAACATCTGAATCTGATATACGAGTTTCTACATTATTAATCCACAAGTCTCTTGCCTTATTAGAAGAACTTTCTGCAGTAGATAATGTTAAATCATCAGTTAATTCATCAATACAAGCTCCTTCTGATAAAACTCTATAATGAACTGTAATATACTCACCTTGTTGTACCTCGATAGCTGGAAAAATATATTTTTTATCAACTCCATCTGAACCAGTAATAATCTCTAAACCAGCTGTATTACCACTTTTTAAAACATAAAACTCAATGTATTCAGATTTTTTTAATGTATTGTTACTTGTTGAATGCTTTGTACGAATTTCACTAAGTATTAAATGAGCTTGATTATCATTGTATCCTACAAAAGGTAAACTAAATAAAAGAGAATTACCAGCTTCATCTACAACTTTACCGGAAATTGTATATTCATCACCAACTGTTGTTTCTGTCTCTAATGTAATAGTAGCTTCTTTATTTTCTTCATTATAAGTGACATTTGAAACAGAAGTAATTTGATTGTCTTGAAGATTTTCTATAAGAAGTTCTTCTAATTTTATTTTTTCTGAACATGAAATCACTAAATTTGAACTATCTTGCATAGCAAAATTTTCGATTTTTGGAACTTCTGTATCTGTATTAGTTACATCAATTCCATGTTCTGTCATTTTACAAGACATCGGAAAAACAGTAGCCATAATAACAGTTACACAACATGTTACTGTTAAACAAATTGAATGAAAGAATTTTTTATAAATCATATAAACCTCCTAGAGTAAAAATACTCTAAAAGATATATAGATATTTTTTTTCAATTATTTCACTTTTATAAAAAAAAAGACCGAAAATTTCGGTCTTTTTTTTATCTTTATAAACGAATAGTTTCAACCATATATCTAATTGAAGTTCCCGACGAATCTTCAACAGTCTTTTCTATAACAAACACTAAACTTCTTCCAGATTTATCAGAAAAAATTCTGTTAATTGAATATCCAGAAACTCCTTTTCTTTTAATATCAGGATTTCCAACAACATTTCTGCTAATTATATTACCATTATCATCTTTTTTTTCTAACGAAATAAAAAATGAAGATTTAGTATTTATACCAACTCCCTCTACATTTTTTATTAAATCAATATGATAATAAATATTCTTTTCAAAAGTAGATCCTTCAAAATCCTTAAATACAATCTTTTCTGAAGACGAATTATCTTGTCTAACATAAAGTAAATTATCTGCTGTTGAAGGCACCAATCCGTATTTTTTTAATGACCACTCTGCTTTCTTATATAAACTGTCAAATACAGATTTTCCACTTTTAGTTAATGTTGCATTTGATGGCTTTGTTCTAAAAACTCCCCCATCAATCCAATCATTTTTTTCAATATCTACAGTATAGATTTCTGCATATCCTTGAAAGCTTTTATCAACTTTACCATACTGCCCAAATGCATAAACTTTTCCGTCTTTTGAAATACCTAAATCCACAAATGCAGCTGCATCACCAGCAAACAATAATGTTCCCATTGTAAATATAAATATAAAACCTAAAAATTGCTTTTTCATACTGTCTCCCATAAAAAAACTGCGAAGCATTTTTGTAAAACAAATATATAGTTACAATTACTGCAACAACATAATGAAATTAATCATTACTACTGTTAGATTTTCGGTTTTTTTTATTTAAGTCTTTACTTATTTTTCTCTTGAGTTTATGATTTTTCTATGACTTTAACTGTACGCAATAAATTAATTAAGACTTTTCTAGTTATTTCCATTCTATATATTTTAACAATCTTTACAGCTTTTCTAATTGCACTACTGAATAAGGCAATTACACCTCCACCAACGATTAGAATTCCTTCTTTCTTGGATAAATTATCATTTCTAAAATATAATTTTGTTGCTTCAATCCTTTCAGTGTTTTCAATAATGCTATATGTGCCAATAACAATTATTTTTGTTTTAATTTTTTTTGAAAGAACTCAATCTGCTGAAGTTATTTTCTTTATAATGTTTTTATGCGGCTGTTTATGTGAAGGTGTTCGTATTCTTATACAAATTTTTGGACTATGGTCAACTTTTTCTGACTTATTATTTTTTTGTGGAAGAATAGTTTTTTTTGGTAGAATCTTAACTTCCTTAAGTTTTATATTTGCATCTATTGCAAGTGATATAAATCAGCGCCAAGATATCGAAAGGAATTTAGCAATAATAAGTACAATAGCAATTGTATTTACAGCCATAATACCACTTAATACAGCTAAAATTAGTTCCACAGGAACTGTAACCTGGGGCTATGGGGCATTATTTTCGATTACTAGAATTGTATTTCTGATAGTTTCTTTTTTTTCGTTTTTGATAAGAGCACAAAAAGAAGGTAGTTTAGAATTTAAGAAAATTGCATACTTTATGTTGTTATTAAATATTGGCTATTCTGCATTAATAATGACCGACAACTATATATTTTTTCCTGTTGGTTTAATTTTATTTGTATTAGGAACATTCAAATATTTAGAAAACTTACATAAATTGTATATGTGGAAGTAACAATTCTGTTAAACCACCTAATAGAGTTGGTAAAAAAATATTATCCAAATCTCTTAGTGGTAAGACTTCAATTATTGTACCAACAAGAGCTAAAATAAAAGAAACTGTTGTATTTTGTAAAACAAACCAAGATGTACAAAAAATTGCATTAAAGCATGTAAGACTTCCAGCAACTGTTTTTCCTCCTGTAAAAGGAATTTCAATTCTTCCAAAGGTTTTGCCTGCAAGACTTGCTAATCCATCACCAAATGCCAACGCAAAAATTCCAACAGTAGCAGATTTCTCGTTCCAAAAAATAGAAGTTATAATTATGCCTAAAACTAGAGTTATTGGTCCTAATACAATCTTATTTGCATCTCTTTTTCTAGCTGCTGCATTTGTAATATTGCTAACAATAGGAACATCTACTCCCTTCCATCTTAATATTTCAGAAATTAAATAAAACAATAATGTTAAAGATAATAAACACAAAATAGGTACTTTGTAAAAATGTAACAACACAGGAATAAAAGCAGTACACATATGTATTGACTTTCTAAAAACTTCCTTTTTTAGCGAAAAAAAATGCTTTTTTATATCTATTCCGATTCTTGGACAAATAATCTTCAACATTTTTTGCTATTTAAGTTCCTTTTCTCCAACAAGAATTTTTGGTATTTCAGTATAAATCGCTGGTTCAAAATCTGATTTTGAATGAGTAATATATTTAGAATTTTGAGCTGCTAAATTGCTTCCTTCGAGTCTAATCATCGTTGTTTGGTTTCTAGTAAGAGCATCCCAAGCCCTAATAGAATCCGACAGTCTAACTAATGCTTCCGCATTTTTTTTGCTGTCTCCCGTTTGACGTGCAATTCTATATAATGTTACACCCAAATTATTAGATGCTTTTAAATATAAATCAACTAAATTATTATCATCTTCTCTGTCCTGAGGAAACAACATTAAATGACGAGCTTTTTCTTGATCTAAAAGATTTAACAAATGAGTATAATATCCTTGTGCAGCAAAATTATCACCTCTAAGCGATAAAACATTCCCTAAAGACAATAACAAATTTTCATCAGAATCAATTACTTCATTTGCTTTTATGAATGATGCAAGTGCTTTATCATATTCTTGTTTTCCATATCGAATTACTCCTATTCTGTAGTTTAATGATGGAGTATCATTTTTTATTTTTATAGAAGTATCATAATTTTCAAGGGCTGCATCCATATCACCACTAATAAAGTATTCTATATCGCCCATAGATGCATATAATTTACCTATATTTTCATCACCTTCTAAATTTGAACGCTTATTTTCTGACTTATATAAATTTATTCCATCTGTATAAACTTCCTGAGCCTTTAAGTATTCTCTATTTTCTGCATATAAATCACCTAAAAGTCTAGAAGCATTAATTTCACGATAAGTATTTTTCTTCGTACGAATTTCTAAGTTTTTAAATAAATCTAAAGAAATTTGTAATTCTCTTTTAGCAGCATCATAATTACCATTTTGTACAAAATATCTCGCTATATTATATCGGCCAACAGGATTTGAAGTATCTTTTTTTACAGCAATTTCCAGCATTGCCCTAACATCTTCTATAGAAGAACGCAAATATTCGTCTGCACGACTCAATTTTCCGTAAAGTTTATCTAACAAATATCCACTAAGTTCCGTCCAATCTTCAGCACAAAGAGATTTTTCATTTGGATAAAATCTACTTTTTAATTCAAGAACATTTCTCAATTTATCAGTTCGAATAAAATATCTCATCATACGAGACATGTATAAATCAGTAGGTCCATAAAGCTGAATTAAAGTAGCATACTGTTCTCTCGCTAATTCATACTTTTCAGGAATATAATCAGCCCATTCAAGAAATATATCACCTAAGAGTAAAATACCATCAGGCAAATTTATATGATAATCAAGAACTTGTCGTCGAACTATATCTTCTGCACGCTCAAAATTAGTTCTTTCATAAAGTTCCATTTTTGCCCATTCTAACCCACCTTCTTTATCATGATTAAAAACACCTAAGATATTTAAATACATCTGAGATGCTCTTTCATATTGCTTGTGAGTTCGATAACCTCGTGCATATTTGAAAAACCATTTTTTTACAGGTTTATAATTCACAGCCTCGATAAATTTAACTTCTGATTGAGGATATTCATTATTTTCTAACAGAGTATATCCTTGCTTATATAAAACATTTGCCATAATTGGCTTATAAACAAATGTTAAACCAGCATGAAATAAAACATATCCAATCATACATAATATAACTGCTGCAATACCACCAGGAATAATTCTATTTTTTAGCTGATACTGGAACGACTGTTTATAAGCTTCATACTGAGCAACAGATCTCTTTTCATAATCTCTCGGAACATCAATAGAAATATCAAGCATCTTTTCAAGATGTGTGGCAACTTGTCTTGCTGATGTTTTATTGAGGACTTTTAATACTACTTCAAAAACAGCATCATCTGTAAATTCGTTTTTTACAATTAACTCTTCAATAGCCAAACGCAAATTTAATGGATAAGAAATTAAATTTTCCTTAAATTTTGCGTATTCTTCTTCTGTAAGTGTATTTTTAGGTTTTCCAGTTGTAGCTTGACTAAAATCAGCAACATCAACAATTGGTCTTCCTTTTTTACCAATTTGAGCTGTAGCTGTATCTGAAAATCCAGGAATTTCAAAACTATTTTCATCTAATAAAAAGTCATCACTCTCAAAAGATTGAGGATTTGCAGTTGTAACAGGAAATTCCTCATCAAACGAAGTTGACGAACCTTCTGAAGAAAAATCTAAATTTTCAATATCACTTATGTCAAATGTTTCAGGGGGAACATCTTGAGTTGCATCAGGCTTATCTAAATTAGATGTATCAAAAAGACTGCTTAAATCATCACTTGAAGTTTGAATATCTTCTGTTTTTTCTATTGGAACTTCCATTGAAAAATCATTGTCTAAATCACTTGTAGAAAAGAGGTTTTCAATAGATGGTTCTGCAGGACTTTCTGAATCAGAAGATAAATTAGATTCGTCTGAATTTTCCGCATTTTCTGACACACTTGTATCAATATCAAAATCAGGAATATCAAAATCTCCAGAAGGAGTAAAATCTATATCTGCTGTAGAACCAAGTAAATCCGAAGAAAAATTATCTAATGACTCAGATAATTCATCATTTTGATTAGACAAAATTTCATTATTTTCATTGTTAGAAAGACTTTCTTCTGATGATATTGAGGCTAAATTATCAGAAACTGAAGTTTTATTATTAAAATCACCGTCTAATTTTATTATTTCTTCTGGTAAATCATCATTTAAGTTTATTGGTTCACCGGAAAAATCAAAATCATTATCAAAAATCTCTGAATTTATTTCATTAGAACTTTCAATAGAATCTAAAGATTCTGAAGGAAATTCTATTTTTTCTTCATTAATTTTATCTGAATTAAAATCAGAATCAGTAAAAGTTTCTAAAGTATTAAGTAAATCTGTATCTGAAGCAAAATCTGGTTCTGCTATATTATGATCAGAATCATTATCATCTGAAGCAACAACATTTTCGTCCATTTCACTTGAAGATTTCAACAAAGATTCTAAATCTAAATCTTCTAAAGGAATTTCCTCTGGTTCTGTAGATGTATCAGATGAAGAACTTTCTTCTAAAAAATCACTTAAATCAGGAACTTCGTCATTTGTATTTGGAGTAATATTTAAAATAGAATCAAGATTAGGAACTTCAGAATCATTAGTTGACCCTGATTCCAAAACATCATTTACAACATCCAAAGACTCTACAGTGTCTGTTTGAGAATTTTCTTCAAGATTATTTTCAGGTAAACCTAATACGAAATCTTCAGAATCATCAGCTTCTGAAATACCTTCTGGAAGAGGAACTACAGCAGGCTTTTCACCACGCTGGGCACGAATTTTTACTTCATCACCTAAATTTTTTATGTCATTGCTGAATTTTCTCAGCTGATTCAATCCTGGCATTGTTCTTTAATTCTACTCCAGATAAGAAATTAGGACAAGGTAGAAACATAATTCTACTTATATAATTAATTTTCGGCAAAATAAAAAGTTACCTTTAGAATGAAAAAAAAATATTCTTTAGTATAAAAAAAAGTTTATACACGCCGATAAAATATATGTATGAAAAAATTATTCTTATTTTTTGTTTTTAGTCTGATTTCTGTCAATATTTTTGCAAAAGAAAAACCTATCATAAAAGATACTTATGAGTATGATTTAATTGCAACAAGTATAAAAGGTGTTTCTGAACCACAAATAGTAGGTGATTATATTGTATTTACAGCAGAACATACATCTCGAACCGTAGGAATTGCCTTCGACTTTGAGAATTTCAGTAAAATTCACTCTTATAAAATAAGAAAGACCTATGATATTGAAGGAAAAGAAACATCATCATGGTTCTTTTATGTTTTGGAAAAACCCAAAAAACTAAAATCATTATCATATAGAATTGTTCTTGATGGTTTGTGGACAACTGACCCAACAAACAAACAGTCAATTTACGATATTGAAAACGGAATTAAACTTTCATATTTAGAAATTCCTCAAACTGAAGAAATGATAACAGAATCTCTACCAGAAGGATATACAAAATTTGTGTATTTTTCTGAGCCTGGTCAAAAAATAAGATTAGGAGGAAGTTTTACAAATTGGGATTCATGGATTTATGAATTAACAGAAACAGAACCTGGAAAATATCAAATATATCTTCCCCTTCCTGCCGGAACCCACTATTATGCATATTATATTGGCATGCAGTCTTTTATAGATTTAACAAATCCTCATAAAGGCTATAGTCCTGATGGAAAAACAGTAAGTTGTCTAATTATAAAATAGCATTCCATAATATTATTTTGCATTAGCATTCTTCTTATTCTTTTTTTCTTCTTCTTGTTTTTTTGATTCTTCCTTTATTTTCTCTGCATGTTTTACAATATCATTTTCTTTTCCGAGAATCTTTTCAGCTTTTATTGCATTAACATTTCTTTTTTTTGTATCTTTTGCTGCCGTTAGAATTAATTTTTCTATTTCACTTTCGGCAGAAGCATATCTTCCTTTGGCATAAATATCTAAGCCTGTACCTTGAGTTGCTACATCTTTATTTGCAATATATAAAACACATAAATCTGCATATTCATCTCTTTTATATTTAGCAAATTCTTTTCCTAAGGCATATCTTAAAGGTTTTCTCTTATCATCTTTTAAAGTTTCTTTTGCAAGTTCAATTATTTCTTCGGAACCTGCATTGTTATATTCAAGTAAAGATTTTGCAACAATACTTTTGGTATTGTCAGGTATTTTTTTATCTTTAATTTGATTTACTAAAAATTCATTTCCTTCATTTGTATTAAGACTTGCAATAACAGGCCATGCAGATTTTTTTACAACATTTTCTGGATCATTTTTAGCCCTATATATCAAATATGGAACAGCAGATTTTATTTCGTTCACTTTTATTGCTTCTATAGCTTCTAATCTTACTTTATAATGGTTATCTCTGGTTGCTTGCAACATTATTTTTTCAGCAACTTCGTTATCCTTATAATTCTTTAATCCACGAATAACATATTCTCTAATTTTAGGATCTGTATCTTCATATAAATTAACAAGAACTTCTACAGCTTCTTCTTTTCCCATAGAACCTATTGCTTCTGCACTATACATTCTAATAAAGGCATTTTCTTCATTATCTTCTGCCATTTCTACAAGTTTATCGTATGTTTCTACAGCCTTTATTTGCCCCAAAACTTTTACTAATTGTTGTTTTTGAGCAACTGTGAGATCTTCTCGGTCTAAAAATCCTGTTAAATAAACAGCTTCTTCAGGTCCTCCAATAGCACCCAAAGTTGTTAATGCACCATTAAAATATTCTTCACTTTCATTTTCGATTAAAGTTAAAATCGCAGGAATAGCAACTTTTGTTTTTATAGTTTGAATATATCTAAAAACAGCATTTACAGTACTTAATTTTTCATCATAAGGATCATTTATAACAATAATTGCAAAATCTTCCAAACAAGGGTCTTCAATATTCGTAAAAAAACTTAAAATCTTTTCTCTAACAACAAAACTTTTTGTTTCTTGAAATAAATCATATACTTCATTTACAAATCTAACATCTTCATTTTTGATTAATTCATCTAGTAAATCTAGAATATCACTTTCCATTCCGAACTTTAATGTTTCTGTATTTTTTTCTCTATTATCTTCTCCTGTAGAATCTAATTCTTTTATTCGTTCATCACTTGGAGTTTTTGGTCGCTTTTCTTCAGGAACTTCTGAAACGCCAGGCTTATGACTAATTATTATCTCAGAAGTTTCTTTCTGAGATTCATCTTCTAATTCAATATTTTCTGTTTCTGTATTATTTTCAGAATCAGTACTTTCTTCAGCAACTTTATTTACTTCAGAAGAATCATTAAGATTTTCCTCTGGTTTAACATCTATCTCTTGAGAAAAAAGAAAGCTTAATAAACAAAAAAAAATTAATTTACCAATATTTTTTTTCATATATTCTCCAAAAAAAATTTTATTTAATATTATTTGAATGATATCTTTTCAAAAATGAACTTCTATATTCTTCAAACCTATTTTCTTCAATTGCGTTACGAATTTCATGCATCATATTATGTAAAAAATACAAATTATGATAACTTGCTAACATACAACTTAGTATTTCTTGTTCCTTAAATAAATGTCTAAGATAACTTCTACTATAGTTTTTACAAACTTTGCAATTACATTCTGAATCTATAGGACCAAAATCGTGAATAAATCTCTCTTGCTTTATAGATAATTTTCCATCATGAGTAAAATAACTACCATTACGAGCATTTCTAGTCGGTAAAACACAATCAAACATATCGATTCCTGAATGAACAGCATCTAAAATATAATCAGGAGTTCCGATTCCCATAACATACTTTGCTTTATGCTTTGGAAGAAAATTAACTGTATAATCAAGCATTTTTGAAAATTCTTCAGCAGGTTCTCCTACACTTAAACCTCCAATCGCTATTGCTGGAAGATCTAATTCAGTAACAAATTCCGCAGAACGCTTTCGTAAATCTTCAAAAAAATTTCCTTGCACTATTGGAAGAAGAATTCCTTTATATCCTTCGTTTTGTTTTTTTATCCATTCGTTTTTTGCACGTAATGCCCAATTTTCTGTAATTTCAAGTGCTTTTATAGCTTCTTTTTTTTCTACACCATAACCAGTACATACATCTAATTGCATTTGAACATCAGAATTAAATTGAACTTGCACATCTACAACACTTTCTGGTGTAAAAAGATGTTTTGAACCATCGATATTACTTCTAAAAGCAGCCCCTTCCATAGAAATTTTTCGCAATGGACTTAAACTCCATACTTGAAAACCTCCAGAATCAGTAAGAAAATTCTTTTTCCATCCAGAAAATCCATGTAAACCGCCAGCTTCTTCAATAATATCACTTCCAGGACGCAAATACAGATGATAAGTATTAGCGAGAATTATTTCAAATCCAATTTCATCCAAATCATCTTTCGTCAAGGCTTTTACAGTTGCATTAGTTCCTACAGGCATAAACACAGGAGTTTTAACATCTCCGTGTGGCAAGTGCAAAACACCTGTTCTAGATTTTCCATCTGATGATTCATGTTTAATATCAAAAATTTTTTCAATCATAAAGTCCTACCTAGTAAAATCTATATTAAGTTCTCGCATGTTTTAATAAAACAATACTTAAAATTACAAATAAAAAAACTGGCAACCAGGCACCTAAAAAAGGAGACAAGACTCCAAATTTTGCCATTAACATTGTTACCATCTGAAAAACATAATATACAACAGATGCTGAAATACAAGATGCTAAACTAATTAACATTACATTTTTTCTTGTTTTTCCACTAAGTCCAATAGAAAGAAATACAACTATAAAAAGAATAAAAGGAAATGCAAATTTTTTATAATGAACACTTAAAGGCTCTCCATAAGGCAATCCAATCCTTTTTAAGTGATTTATATATTCTTTAGACTCTTTTACATTTACAGTTTCTACACTTACAGTATTATTTCTGAAAGTTTCTGGTTTTTCTGTTAATCGACTTAAAATCTCTTCCTTAGGTTTACTTACAATCATAGTTTTGTCTTGCAATGTATATTGAACGGAACCTGTTAAATTCCAATGATCTTCCATCCACAAGGCTGAATCTGCACGGATAATACAATTCAAAGTTTTATCTTCATTTCGAACAACAACATATATTGCATACAATCTTTTTAACTCATTATCAAAAAAATCTGCTTTATAAACTATATTTCCTTTATCAGAAATGACAACAATTTTGTCGTTATTCAAACTTTTTGATTTATCTAAAACTTGATCTTGCAATAGAGTCTTTTTTGCATAAGTGGGAACAACAACTTTATCTTCAAAAATAAATAATGCAAAACTCATAGTAAAAGCAAAAATTAAAAGTGGTGTTGTAAATTTTATAAGAGGTATACCAGAGGCAAAAACTGCAATTAACTCATTATTAGCATAAAAGTCTGATAATGTATAAGCAACAGCAAATAAAATTGCAATTGGCATTGCATACCATATTGTCTTAGGAAAATACAGAGCCATAATTTTAAAAACTGTCAATGCAGGAACCTGATTTGAAATGAAGTTCCACAGATTCATAAATAAATCAACAAGAACCAAAACAAAAGCAAAAAACAAAACAGAACCTAAAAAAAGAGGAATAAACTTTCTATAAAGATATTTTAACAATGTCATTTTTTTATTAATCCTAAATAAAAAAAGCTTCCAACTGTAGCAATTGATATATTTGGAAGCCACATCAACCAAAAGCCATTTATTCCACCACGATTACCAAAAATCTGGCCTAAAATCATCATAGTCCAATATAAAACACAAATTACAATTCCGATTATTAAACCGATAGTTTGTCCGTTATGCTTACCAAAAATTAAAGCTAGAGGCAAAGCCAAGAAAGCAAAAAATATAGACCCAAATGGCAACGAAAATTTTTTATTATATTCAAGTTTATAAGAATTCAATTGCTTTTTAGAGACATTTTCCATTTTTTCCATATTTTTTATACGCTTATTTAAGTCATATGAAGTCATTTCTCTAGGACTAACTTTTTTTGAAGTTGAACTTATAGTAGATTCAAATATATTCAGTATCATCTCATCTGAAGTTAAAACATCATAATTTTGTTTTTTGTTTTTATCAAACATTACGACAGTAGCATTATTCATTTTAAGTTTCATTAAGACACCAGAATCATCAGCTTTTTGTACGACAGACGCATCGGCAATTATTATTCTCTGCTGTTCATTATCTCCAATGTCAAAGAAAATTAAATCACTAACATTTTCATTTTGAACATTACCAATTACAAGAGTTTTATCAACAGCACGCTTTACTGAATTTGGTTCTAATTCGACAGAAGGATTTGATTGTAAAATTGAGCGATACAATTGATTATATTTTATAGTACCTAGAGGTAATAAATAATCATTTACAAAAAAAGAACATACTGAAATTAATAAACCTAAAGATAAAACAGGAATTAAAATTATTTTATAACCTTGTCCAGAAGCTCTCAGAATTAAAACTTCATTTTCAGATGCTAATCGTCCCAAACACATTAAAAAACCAACTAAAGTAGCAAAGGGAGCAGATTGAGCAATTATTGATGGAAGTGCATAATTCATTAATCTAATTACATCCCATAAAGGAACTTTTTTTTCTAGTATTTTTTGAATAATAAGCAATATCTGATTAACAAAAAAAATAAAAAAGAAAAATAAAAATGCTACAAAAAAATATAAAAAAAGTTCCTTGAATAAATATCTAACTAAAACATATCTATTCAAACCGGATTTTTCTTGAACTGCTGTACTTAAAAATTCACCTTGCTTTTTATATCCTAATTTTATAAATATAATAGAAAGCCATTTGAAAAGTGAATTCAACAAGTTAAAAGTTGAAAAAAATACTTTCAGTTTAGAAACATACTTTTGTAAAACAACTCGTAAATGACTCTTCTTCCATATTCGATGATAATAATACCCCAAAGCTTCAATGTGTCTTATTTGTTTTTCCGCTTTAGAATTATTATATTTGGAGAAAAAAAATTCTTTTATTTTTTTACTTATTGATTTAACTTTACTTGTTAATTTTTGAAGTATGTCATTAAACATGAAATATAAAACTTAACTATTTACCAGTAGAACCAAACCCACCAGTTCCACGATCAGTTTCATCCAAGGAATCCACAACATCAAAATCACAAACAGTTACTGGAGAAACAACCATTTGAGCGATTCTATCACCATTTGAAATTTCAAAATCTTCTTCACCAAGATTAATTAAAATTACCTTTATTTCGCCACGATAATCACTATCAATAGTTCCAGGTGTATTTAATACTGTCACTCCATTTTTTGCAGCCAATCCACTTCTAGGACGAATTTGAACTTCAAATCCCTCTGGGATTGCAAAATAAAGCCCTGTTGAAACAAGAACTCTTTTTCCTGGTTTTAAAACTATTTTTTCATTAACGAATGCACAAATATCAGCACCAGCAGCTCCAACAGTTTTATATTGTGGAATTACGGCACCTTTTTCTGCAACACATTTTATATTAACTTTATTCATAGCACTAAGTATAACATAAAATATATTATAAAATAAACAGTATAAAGGAATGATATTTAAAACAAAAACACCTATCTGTTCTTCGATAAATAATAAAACATAAAAAACAAATAGGTGCCTTAAAAAAAATATAAAATTAATCCATCATTTCTTTAGATAATTCCATAATTTGTGCATAAACAGGTTTTCCACCAGGAACCATAGGCAAAACCATTTCATCAATATCAACTCTTGCATCTATTATCGCAGGTTTACCAGAATTAAATGCTTCTGCAAAAACTTTTTCAAATTCTTTAGAATTATTTGCTTTCCAAGATTGAATACCATATGCATCAGCCAACTTACACCAATCAGGTCCAAAATCCAATGTTGTCTGACTAAATCTTTTTCCATAAAAAAGTCTTTGCCACATACGAACATTTCCTAATGCACCGTTATTTTCAATAACAATCACAATAGGAAGATTATAATGCTGAATGGTAGCAAGTTCATTACAATTCATTCTAAAACTTCCATCACCAGCAATATGAACAACTCTAGCTTTTGGCAGTGCACACTGAATACCAATTGCAGCACCTGTTCCAAATCCCATTGTTCCTAAACCACCACTTGTAACAAAAGTTCTTGGTTTTGTAAAAGGATAAAATTGAGCTGTCCACATTTGATTTTGACCAACTTCTGTTGTAATAAAAGTATCTTCACCAGCAATTTTATTAATTGTTTCACAAATAAATTTTGGATTTATTGAATTTGGTTTCTCTACATTATATGTAGATGGAATTTCTTTTTTCCAACCTTGAATTTTATCATTCCAATCCTTTCTGTCTACAACCTCAATTAATGGAATAATTCTAGAAAGAATTGATTTTATATCACCTATTAAACTGTTACTTGTTTGAATATTTTTATTAATTTCCGCAGGATCAATATCAATATGAAGAACTTTTGCCCCAGATGCAAATTTATCAGGATCACCAATTACACGGTCAGAAAATCTTGCACCTAATGCAATAACTAAATCGCTTTCTGTGATTCCCATATTACTTGCTTTTGTACCGTGCATTCCAACCATCCAAGTACATAATGGATGTGTTGCAGGGAAACAATCTCTGGCCATTAAACTTTCAGAAACAGGTATCTGTGATTTTTCAGCAAATTCCAAAAGTTCTTTTTCTGCACCACTAATTTTAATACCTCCGCCGGCATAAATAATTGGACGTTTTGCATTATTTATAACATCAGCAATGATTTTTATTTCTTCATCAGTTGGTTCAGAAACATTCATAACACGCTTTAAATTTTTATGTGTTTCTATTATAAATTCAGAATTATTATCACTTTTAGGAAGTGGTTCAAATTCAATTTCAGCTGCTGTAACATCTTTTAAAATATCCACGAGTACAGGTCCCGGTCTTCCTGAACGAGCAATTTCAAAAGCCTCACGAATTGTTTTTGCAAGATCATTTACATCTCGAACCATAAAATTATGCTTTGTAATTGGCATCGTAACACCTGTAATATCAATTTCTTGAAAAGTATCTTTTCCAAGCAAATTATTTGGAACATTACAAGTTATAGCCACCATTGGAATTGAATCCATATATGCAGTAGCGATTCCTGTTACAAGGTTTGTAGCACCAGGACCACTAGTAGCCATACATACACCAACTTTGCCTGTAGATCGAGCATAACCATCAGCAGCATGTGCAGCAGCTTGTTCATGAGCTGTTAAAATATGGTTTATTCTATCTGAATTTTTATAAAGTGCATCATATATATTTAAAATACTTCCACCAGGATAACCAAAAACAGTATCAACACCCTGTTCTACTAAACATTCAATTACAACCTGCGAACCTGAAATTTTCATAATCAAAAAAATCCTTCTAAGTTAAAAATTATTCTATTTATTCTTTTTATTATAAGAAAATATACAATTTTTTTTATTTAGATTCAATATTACATGTAATTATATATATTTCAGATTTTTAAAATTCTTAAAGAAATTATTGATTACTTTTTATTCATTTTTTTTTATACTTTAATCATGAAAATCTTAATATACAGTACTAATTCAAATTTTTTTAATGAAGAAAATTACAATATAACATCCATTCCTACTTGTTTTTCTGAGTGGACTAATCTTGCAAATAAATTTCCAGAACACGAATATATTATTGCAACACAATTACCAGGAATGTTTGTTATGGATACTAAAAAAAACGATTTTCCACAAAAAACAGAAAAAATTAGATTCGAAATAATAAAACATGATGATGAAGAAGAAATTGCAAATTACCTTAAATCCTTTGAACCAGATATTGCATTTGCGGCAAGTTTTTATGAAAAACCTTACGATTGGTTAACTATAAAAGATGCACTAGTTGCACAATATTTACGAAAGCTAAACATAAAAACTATATGTCATCCCATTGATACAGCAGTTAATTGTTTTGATAAATGGAGAACTAATTCCTTATTAAAACAAATAGGAATAAATCATGCAAAGGCTGTATATGTTCACCATAATCTTTTTATAAACGCAGGAAACAGAAAAGAAATTAAAAGTAATATTTACCAAAAAAGTGTTCTTGCACAACTAAAAGAATTAAACTTTCCAGTAATAATAAAAGACACTGTAGGTTTAAGTTCCTACGGTATGGAAGTTGTAAAGAATTTTGAAGAAGCAAAGAATTATTTATATTCTAAAAAAAATACATCAGACAGAATTATTGAAGAGTTTATTGATGGTTTACAATTTGGAACGGAAATACACGGAACAAATAACAATTATGAAATTTTTGATCCATTTTTGTTTAGTGTAAATAAATATGGAATAACAAGCCCAAAACAATCTGTAAAAATCGGTCCAGTTACAAATGAAAAATACAAAATTAAAGAATTAAAAACAATTTTACACAAACTTGCAACAACATTAAATTTACAAGGAATAACACAAGTAGACTTAGTTTTTTCTAATAATAAGTGGTACATATTAGAAATTAATCCAAGAATATCAGGCATGAGCACAACATATTCTGTTGCATCAAATAAAACGCTATATGAAATGTTTTATGACATAATACAAAGAGAAATCAACTGCAAAAAAGAATCTAACACCCAAAACAAACTAAATTTTACGCTTAACATTAAATTTCCAATTCTTAACAAAGAAGAATTAAAGAAAATGAGTTCTCTACCATTTGTAAAATACATTTATCAAATAGAAAATTTAAACGCCTCACAAAAAAGGGAAATTGGATATTGCGAAATAATAATTTCAACAAATAAAGATTTGATTACATTAGAAAATCAAATAGATACACTAAAAGAAATATTTCCAAATGTTATGGAGAATATTTTTTTTGAAAACGCAAAAAAACTAATTAAATTCCTATAAAAAAAGTGTGTAAAAGCATAAAACTTTATACACACTTTCTGATTCAAATAAGAATATTCAGTTTTACATCCCTGCAAACTGACTCATAAGCTTTGCTTGCATTCCTTTATTTTTTGCTAACTTCTTCATAGCTAGTTTAGTTTTTTCAAACTGCTTAATAAGTTTGTTTACTTCAGCAACACTTGTACCACTACCCTTTGCTATACGTTTTCTACGACTAGGACCAATAATAAGATGATTAGCACGTTCTTTTTTTGTCATAGATTGAATAATGGCCTTCTGGTGTTTCATACCAGACATATCAATTTTGCTCTCATCTATCTGACCAGCCATACCTGGAATCATATCCATAATCGAAGAAATGCTACCCATTTTTCCAACTCGCTCAAACTGATCAAGCATATCGTCAAGCGTAAACTCGTTTCGAGCCATCTTCGCTTCTAATTTTTTTGCTTCTTCAATATCAACAGTTTCTTGAGCTTTTTCTACAAGACTTACAATATCTCCCATACCTAAGATACGGCTTGCAATACGATCAGGATGGAAAGGTTCAAAATCCTCAGTTTTTTCACCAGTACCAATATATATAATTGGTTTACCTGTTATGGATTTTAGAGAAAGAGCTGCACCACCACGAGCATCTGAATCAAATTTTGTTAAAATTACACCAGTAAGTCCTAATTGTTCATCAAAAGATTTAGCAATATCAACAGCATTTTGTCCAGTCATTGCATCTGCAACAAGAATAGTTTCTACAGGTTCCATAACCTTTTTTACATCAACTAATTCTTTCATCATATCTTCATCAATCTGAAGACGACCGGCAGTATCAATAATTACAGTGTCAAAGCCATTTTGTTTAGCATATGAAAGACCTGCTTTAGAAACTTTTACAGCATCTTTCGCAGATTCTTCTGCATAAACAGGAACATTTATTTTTTGACCAAGAGATTTCAACTGTTCTATAGCTGCAGGACGAACTAAATCACAAGCTACCAATAAAGGTTTTCTGCCATCTTTTAATAATCTAGCAGCAAGTTTATGTGCAGCAGTAGTTTTTCCAGCACCTTGTAGACCTAAAAGAAGAATAACTGATTGAGTATCTGGACCTTTTAACTGAAGATTAACCTTTTCATCACCCAAAAGTTTTACAATTCTATCATAAATTATTTTGACAAATTGCTGTCCAGGATCAACAGAACGAAGAACTCTCTCACCTTTAGCTTCTTCTATAGTAGCATTGACAAATCGTCTAACAACTCGGAGATTTACATCAGCCTCCAAAAGAGCCATTTTAATTTGTTCAACAGTTTCTTCAATATTCTTTTCTGTAATAGTAGACTTACCACTTACAGTTTTGACAATATTACCAAATGTATTTGTAATTTTCTCAAGCATTTACTTTTCCTACAGATAAAAGACTTTCTAAGAATTCCATTGGCTTAATTTCTTTATTTAATATTCGATACAAACCGTCACAAATTATTAAATGAAGATTATGTTTTTTTGCAATTTCATGAACATATTTACAAGCAACAGCACCTTCAGATAAATATCCTACTTCACCAATTCTTGCAATTAAATCATCTAAATCCTTAAATTTACTTAAAATATCTGATTTTATAATATCCTGCCCAAAACGACGATTTCTACCATATTTTGAACGACAAGTTACATCCAAATCTCCAACACCAGCAATAGATGTAAAAGTTTCCGAATGAGTGGCTCCCATAGCCATTCCCAATGTCTGAATCTCATTAAGACCGGCTGCAAGAAGTAGACTTCCTGCATTATCACCAAAAATATCAGAATGTTCAGAAACAGCATCTAAGCTACCATAAGCAATTGCAATTACATTCTTAGCAGCTGCACAAATCTGAACACCAACAACATCTAATGAAGAATGAACAATCAATCCTGGAACTCTCATTAATTCTCTAAAATTAATTGTGTTTCTTGGATTTTCGCTTGCAGCAATCAAACCTGTAAGTTTACCAATCGCAACTTCTTCTGCATGACTAGGACCTGCGATATAAACCAAAGAATTTTTATAACATTCAGGAAGAACAGATTCTAATGTTTCCAATACAAGTTTTGGACCATCTTCAGAAGGAATAAAACCTTTTGTTAGTACGCCAATTATCGTCTTTCCACTTTTCACATCAGGAACATCTACTATTTGCTGCGCAGTACTAGCCAAATACAAAGAAGGACTTGCAAGTATAAGAAAATCTTTTCCGTTTGCCACTTCTGTGATATCTGTAGAAGCGGTCATATTTAAACTTAACGGATATCCAGGTAGATATCGTTTATTTTCATGATCATTATTAATTCCATCAACTACATCTTGCTCTCGAGCCCACATTTGTACTTTATGGCCACCTCTTGCAATAGCTTGAGCTAGTCCAGATCCCCATGCACCTGCACCGATAACACCAACTTTCTTCATATCCATAATCATTATCCTTAATATGTTATATTTTTAGAACCATTTTTCAGACTCATCAACCCAATTGATAAGTTCTTCTGGTTTAAAAAATAAATTTATTTCTCTTTCAGCACTTTCATCACTATCAGAAGCGTGTATTATATTGTGATTCGTATGTGAACAAAAATCACCTCTTATTGTACCAGGTAAAGCCTCAGAGGGTTTTGTAGCACCAACAATTTTACGAACTAATGCAACACAATCATCAGCCTCCCAAACCATTGCTACCACAGGTCCACTAGTAATATAAGAAACAAGATCTTCGTAAAATGGTTTACCAAAATGCTCAGCGTAATGATTCGCTGCTAATTCAGGAGAAATTGTCATCAATTTTAACCCAATTAGTTTTAGACCTTTATTTTCTAAACGATTTATAACTTGCCCAATTAGTCTTCTATTTAAAACTCCAGGCTTGCACATAGCAAAACAACGTGTACTCATTTTTTTAGTATATCATATCAATCAATGTTTCTCAATGCAGTTTCTACTTCATCAATTATATCATCTGGAGTAGAAGCTCCTGCTGTAAGTCCTATTACATTCAAATCAAAAAAAGCCCGAGGAATTTCTTCCTTTGTTTCAATTAATGCAGCATATTGGCAAAGAGATTTAGCTGTTTTATATAGGCGATTTGTATTTGCACTATTTTTTCCACCAATAATAAGTACTCCATCAACTTCTTTACATAATTCAACAAGACTTGATTGTCGTTCGTGTGTAGCAGGACAAATTGATTTTATTATTTCTAATTTTGAAAGTTTATTTTTAAAAAAGTCACTTAATTCATCGAAAACAGAAATACTAAAAGTAGTTTGACTCATCAAAACAACTTTATCAAAGTTTTTTTTCAGAATTAGATTATTTGCATCCTCTAAATTTCTAATAAGATTAAAATCAGGCTTTTTATTTATCTTTAAATATCCTTCGTTTGCATATCCTTCAATTCCGACAACTTCTCCGTGATTTTTATCACCAGCAAAAATAATGCTATAACCTTGTTCTGCATAACGCTGTGCTTTTTTTTGACTTTCTTGAACCAAAGGACAAGTAGCATTTATAACTTTAGCCCCTGTATTTTCAAGTTTGTTAGATAATATTGGCGGAACACCATGAGCTCTAATAATAACAGTATCATTCATTTTTAAACTATCAATTTCATTATCTGTTAAAATTGATAATTTTTTTTCTTCAAATTTTTTTAATGCAATAGGATTATGAATCAAAGGGCCAAAAGTATATACCTGTCCATTATCATTTTCTTCTAATGCTTTATTAGCAACATTAACGGCCCTTCTAACACCAGCACAAAACCCCATAATCTTTGAACGAATAACTTTCATACACACTCAACAAAAAAAATAAAAAAAAGCTGGAAGAAAATGAACTACAAAATAATATGTATTCCACATCCATCCAGCTTTATAAAATAAAACCAACTAAATTAAACCTGTTCTTCCATTTTTACAACATTTGAAGTTGGAATTACAGCAACAGGCTTCCAGTTTTTTCTCATTTTATTAATAAATGCACCAGCAATGAAAATTGAAGAATAACAACCTGAAAGCAAACCTACAATAAGAGATATTGCAAAGTTTCTAATATCACCAGTTGTATATACAACAAGAGCAAGAACAGCAAAAAGAGTTGTTACAGTAGTAATAACAGAACGACTTAAAGTTCCTGTAAGTGCTGAATTAACTATATCTGTAAAAGATTTTGCTTCCACAATTTTCATATCGCTTCTAATACGATCAAGAATTACAACTGTAGCGTTAATAGAATAACCAATAATTGTAAGAATCGCAGCAATAGAAGTTGTAGTAAATTCTAATTGACTCCATGATAAAAAGGCTATCATAATTAATGAATCATGAATAACAGCTATTACAGATGCGAGAGCAAAATCCCATTTAAAGCGAATCATTGTATATGCAAAAATTAAAACAAGAGTCAAAAGAACCAATACGATAGAATTTCTAATCAAAGAAACACTAAACTGTGCACTTATTGACTGAGACTGAACAAGAGAAACATTATCATTTCCATAAGCCTTTTTTAAAGCTGAAACAATAGAGTTTTCAATATTTTCATCAACAGAAGTTCTGATTTGATACTGACTATTATCATCACCAACTGATTTAACTTCAGTTTTTAAATTATTCTCAGTAAGAACTTTTAATACTGAATCTGCATTAGTTTCTACATTTGAAACTTGAATCTGAATATTCTGACCTGGTTTAAATTCCAAACCCCAGTTCATTCCACGAAATGCAACAGATACAATTCCACTCAAAATCAAAACAGAACTAATTACAACAGCAACAGGGAAAAATTTACTAAAATTAATTACCTTTTTCATTATTTTACTCCCCAACCAATACTCATTTTTGATTTGCCCATTACATCTGTATTAAAATCAAAAAGAAGTCTAGATACAACAAGAGCTGTGAATACAGAAGAACAAACACCTATCGCCAAACTTACTGCAAATCCCTGGATAGAACCTGTACCAAGCTGTGAAAGGAATAATGCGGCAATAAATGTTGTAATATTTGAATCCATAATTGCCCAGAAAGCATTGTCAAAACCAGAAGCAATTGCAGCAGCTCGACTCTTTCCAAGAGCTAATTCTTCCTTAATTCGTTCAAATATAATTACATTGGCATCAACAGACATACCAACAGTAAGAATCATACCTGCAACAGAAGAAAGTGTAAGAGTTAAATTAAATGCACTCAAAATAGCAAACATAATGTACATATTTAGAATTTGAGCAACAACGGCATTAATACCAGCCCCTAAATAGTACATAATCATAAATACAAGAACCAAAGCAAGACCAACAGATAAAGCCATAATACCTTGATTAATAGCCTGTTTACCAAGAGTAGCACCTACAACTTGCTGGCTTTCAATACTTAGAGGTACTTCTAACCATGCAGTCTGAAGAACTTTTTGAATATTCTGAGCTTCTTCTACACTAAATCCACCAGAAAGACTTACTTGTCCACCAGTAATTGCCTGTCTAATAGTAGCGGCAGACTTTACTTTGTCATCATTAACAATTGCAAGTCTTTCACCTACATGAGCACCTGTAAATTCTGCAAATATTTCAGCACCTTCCAAATCTAACTGGAAGTTTACTTCTGTTTGACCAGTAGTCTGATCTCTACTTACTTGAGCTGATTTTACATGATTTCCATCAAGAGCAACTTGTTTTTTTACAGCAATATAACCAATACGCTGATCTAATCCATAAGCATCTTTTGTATAATATCCAAATATTTCACAATCAGCAGGTACAACAGAAGGATCTGCAATTGTACCATCATCTTTAAATGCATCAGGTCCAACAGATGCATAATATGCACTAAAGCGATTAGTTGCATTTTCATCAACAAGACGGAAATTTAAAATTCCTTTACCTTGAATGATAGATCTAACACTTTCACTATCAGCAGAACCTGGAATTTCAATATAAATTCTATCTTCACCTTGCTGACGAATTACAGGAGATGTAAGACCAAACTTATCAATACTTCCTGTTAAAGTTTCTACAGCTTGAGCCATAGCTTCCTTTTTAAAATATTCTGGATCAGCAACATCACCTGATTCTTGCTGTTTTGCAAGAGCAGCATCTAAATCAGCACGAACGATAATGTTCATACCACCACTTAAATCAAGTCCTAATTTTACTGAATTTGTATAGTTCTTCTTTGCTTTTAAATAAAAATCTCTATACTTTTCTTCAATAACATACTGAATTTCAGTAGCACTAGAGAAAGCACCTAAAACATTAGAAATAGACATTGTCTTAGGAACATCTTTATTTAATGCTTTATAATTCTTTTTAGCAGCCTTAATTAAATAATCATAAGACTCATCCAATACAGCATCAGCATTTTCATTTGCCATTGCTTTGAGATTTTTAATTTCATCTCTAGCTTTTTTTTCTGATTCATCCTTGATTTTCTCAAGTGAACTTAATGCAATCTTCTGAACATCTTTTGGAGTACGAGTGTACCAACAAATAGATGGCCAAAGGAAAGCAAAACACACAGCAAGAACAATCAAAATAAGAATAAAACGACTTCGTTTGTTCATAATTTTGTTTCCACCCCGGAAAGTTATTTATTTTCTGACAAAGTATCAGAAGTAGCTTCTACAGTTGTTTCTGTAGTTGTTTCTTCTTTTACATCATCTTTTTTTGCTTTTTTAGAAACTTTTTCTGTAGTCTTATCAGATACTACAGCAGCAATTGCAGTACGATTAAATTCAATACTTGTGTTACTATCAACTTTAACAACGATTGTCTTTTCTTTTGTAGAACTAACAACTCCGTGAATTCCACCGATAGTTACAACTTTGTCACCTTTTTTTAAGGCATTAATCATTTTTTCTGTTTCTTTTTGTTTTTTATTCTGAGGACGAATAATAAAGAAATAAAAAATTGCAATAATAAGAACAAATGGTATCAATGAAACCATTTGACCTGAACCAGCACCTGCTTGCTGTAATAAAGGTATAAAAGACATTTTTCCATCCTTTTATAAAGAACTATGAATATAGTCCTCTATTTTTTCAAATATTTAAATTTTTAGTTTTACAAGAATATCATTTTACAAATACAACCGTCAAGGTAAAATTCTTGATAACTATTTGGACAGAAGAGTTTCAAGTTCTGTATTTAATTTCAAAAGAGAATTATCAGCTGGAGAAAGTGCAACAACTTGTTTTAAGTAATATTGAGCTTTTCTATATTCTTTTTTTGCAAAATATATTTGATATAATCTAAACAATGCATCTTTGTTTCTTGGATTTGCAGTTAAACTAGAACGCAAATTTACTAAAATATCATCTTCAGAACTAACTAAAAAACTTTTTTCATAATAAAAAAAACTTTTCATTTTAGAAGATGCAGAAGGTAATTGCTGTGTAATTAAATTTAAAGCTTCATCTTTCTTGCCAATAGAAATCAAAACTTTTATATAAGCCTGAATAACTTCATCATTATTTGGATTTTTTTCATATAACCCAGATACTATTTTCCAGGCCTCTTCTTTTTTTCCCACAGCAAGACAAACAGAAATATGAGTGAATAATGCTGAATTTGAACTATCATTCAACTTTATCAAATCAGAACTAGATTTATAAGCAATATCCCACTTTTTACTTTGAATTAAATCATTTATTTGTATTTCCAATGCAGCAACATTAGAACTATCCTTACTTAAAACAATTGCAGCTAATTCATTTGCTGATTTTCCATTTACAGAACTTCTAGTTTCAAAGGCTATCTGAGCCGCAGCTAATATAATACCAATATCATCAGGATAAAGAGTAATAGCTTTTTCTATAGTTGCTAAAGCTGCTGTTATATTCCTATTCCAATCTTTTTGAACTTTAGCTCTTAAAAATAAATAATCACGATTTTCTGTATCAGTTCTCGCAAAAACATCTAACAATGAAGCAGCCCTTATATAATCTCCTTTTTGCACAAGAATTTTTGCACGGAACAGCACATAATAAGAATTATCAGGCTCTTGCTGAAGAACCCTAGCAACATAAAGTTCCGCTTTATTTAAATCGCCAAGAGTAAAAGCAGCTTCTGCACAAAATTTCAGAACAGGCATATATTGTGGATTTTTATAAATAATCTTTTCACCTAACTCTAATGCAACGGATATATTACCAGATAAAAATTCTCCATAAGCATATGCATACGAAGTTTCTAAACAATCAGGAGCAAACTCATAAGCCTTTTTAAAAAACATTAACGACTGATCATATATTTTCTGACGGCGTAATAAAACACCCAATAAATAATTAACAAGAACTGAATTTTCATTTAATTTCAAAGCAGCCTCTAATGATGCCTTTGAAATATCATAATAATCGTCTCGACTAGTTGAAGTTAATAACACTAAAGATGGCAACACTAAATTTAAAAAATCAGAATTTCCTGTGCTCATATCATATATACCATGACGAGCAGATTCTATTGCACCGATATATGAATTTGCAGAATCAGCTTCTGGACAATCAAAAAAAAACAATTCAGATGGCCAAACAATTTGAGAGATAGCTTTTATAACATTAAAAAAGACTTTATCAACTTCAGAGTAAGAATTAATTTCTTTACGAACAGATGAATATGCGAATCTAAGAGATTCGGGAGAACCATTTTCTAACGCCAACATAGCGGCAGCAGGTATTGAAGAAAAAAAACTTCTATCTTTTTTAGGAGGAATTGGCAAAGGAACCGATTCAGCTTTGTCGATATATGAAGATTCAATATGCCCAATCGAATTAACTTCAGAGGACTTAGGTGCTGAACCACAAGAGAACAAAAAAAACAATATAAACGAAACTGTAGAGATTCCACAGAATGTTTTTTTCATTCTTCTGCTTCTCCATTAAAACTCAATGCTGGATCATCATTTTCTGTTTCATATTCTTCTTCATCATAATGAAAATGAAAAGCTGGGTTTTGCTGAATACCAAACACAATAACCAAAAAAATACCCAATATAACAAGAAGAATTGGTCCAAAAATTTGAAAGAATCTTAAAAATGAAACTTTTATAACTTTCAAAGAAAATAAAAGAAAAAATACGCCCAAAACATCAATCAGAATAGAAGGATAAAAATAAGAACTTCTTACATGACGATATCTTGCATATCCTGTTAAAAAAAGACAAAAACCACAAAGAATAATTGATAAAGGCCATAATTCTTTCATACCTAATGGAAATATTTTTGAACACAAAATCATAAATAAACAGCCATTAAGACATAAAAAAAGCCCCGTAAAAAACAAAACAGAAAGCTTAAAAGTAACTAACGAAAGATAAAAAATAATCGCACCCAAAAATATACAAAAAACAGTCCAAGAATGAATTTCAGCATTATAATTAGACGCAATATGAGTAAATAGGAAAAACCCAGCAAGAACACAAATAACACCTAAAGCTAAAACAACATTCAAAGTTGGATCAGTATTCTTTCTCATTTTCACTCCAAGCAAAGTTGAACTTATTTACTTCTTATACAATAGAAGAATTATACAAAAAAAACAACAATAAGAACCATATATTTTTCATTAAAAAACACATGCAAATTCCCCTTGTCAATAACAAATCTCTTTGCTAAAGTTAAAAACATGATAAAGATTTTTAAGTCGGCAACTTTATTTTGCTTGCTTTCAATATTTTTGTTTTCTTGTTCAAATAATAATAAAATTAATGACTTTTTAAAAAATAAAAACTTAGAAACAACTCAACAGCAACTTATTACATTACTCAATGACGAATCATTATCCTCTCAGTCAAGATACGCTGTTATCAAAAGAATTGCCAATCTCTATTCAACAAAAAACTCAAATCAGATGGTATTATTTTTAACAGACTGGGTAGAAAAACATCCAACAGATATTTACAATGCCTATTGGCTATTAATGGTTGCTTCTAACTATTTAAAAAACCAAGCAGAGCCAATCGCAGAATATTACTTTGATAGAATATTAAAAAATTATCCAGATTTACTTATACAGGGAGAGTCTATACATTTTATTTGTTTACAACACTTAATACAAATTAGCAAAAATCCTACTAACAGAATTTCTTATTTCAATCAGCTTGTAAGTAGGTTTCCGTCTTTAGTTAGTATTACAGAAATGTATGTACGATTAGCTCTAGAATACGAAAAAGAAGGAGAATGGAAACAAGCATTAAAATCATATTCTCTCTTCTTGAATCAACCAGATGCCTCAACAATACAAATTCCTGGAATTCCAGATGCTTATTCAAATGCAAGAAAAATGGTAGATTTCTCAAATTCTTCAAAAGACTGGACATTTGAAAGTTTGGCATCATTGGAACAAGCCGTAAAACGAGCTATCAGCAGATACGATTGGCGTTCTTTAGATAAATATCGTTCTAAAGTTAATTTTTTTGCAATGAGTTGGAAATCAAGCGAAACAGATGCAAATGCCCTCGAAAACTTTTCTATGAAAGGTTTTATGGTTGGACAAAGAATCAGATACAGTGCAAAGCTAGATGAAACCTCAAATCCAAATGAAGCATATTTACGTTCTACAGGATGGAGTCCTTATATGCCAGTTTGGTATCTTTACTTCAGAAAAGTAAATTTTCCTGCTGACCCAGAAATCCACGGAAGATGGGAATGGGCAGGAATTTATTACGGCGAAAAGCTCTAATTCAGTAATGAAGAAAAGAAAAAGAATTAAAAACAAATGTTATATACTTCTTCTTATTTTTACTTTTTTATGCTCACTAAATGTTTATTCACAAGATAAACAATTCAATTCAGTTTTTACAAATGTAGGTGGACTTACAATACCAACTGATCATTATCCACAAACCATGATAAAAAAATATATTACACAATACACAAGTTCATTTGGTAAAAAACAACTCTACGAAATTTTGGATAAAGGAGAAAAATATAGATTATATATCCGACAAGAACTAAAAAAAAGAAACATGCCCGAAATTCTAGAATACTTACCAATAGTAGAAAGTGACTATAATCCTACCGCCGTATCAAAAAGTGGAGCAAAAGGATTATGGCAATTCATGGAAAATTCAATAAAACCGTTTTTAGAAAAAACAGAATGGATTGATGAAAGATATGATCCATGGAAAAGCACAGATGCTGCCCTTTCAAAATTACAAGACAATTACAATTTATTTAAAGATTGGCCCATCGCAATTGCAGCATACAATTGTGGAGCAGGCGCAATGACAAGAATTTTAAACAACGCAGAAACAAAAACTTTTTGGTACATTTCAGAAAAAGAATTATTAAGAGATCAAAGCGTTCAATATGTGCCAAAATTAATAGCTATATGTGAATTAATTAATAACAATGAAAAATACAATATTACATTACCAGAATTATCAAAATCAAAAAGATACGCAGAATATGATTACATAACAATAAATCAGAAAATTTCACTTCAAAGATTAGCAACAGAATTACGAATAGAAGAAAAAACATTAAAAGAATTAAATCTAGCGTTAATACAAAATTGTACACCACCAAACTATTTATATAAATTGAGACTACCTTCAGGATTAAAGGAATCTGCAACAATTGCTATCCAAAAAATAACAGCAAATACTACCAATGCTTATATTGCACACAAAATAAGTAAAGGGGAAACTTTATGGTCAATAGCAAAAACACACAAAGTTTCAATAAAAGAAATATGTAAAATTAATAACATATCAGAAAATCATATATTAGAACTTGGAAAAACTCTCTATATTCCTAAAAAAAATACCGATAATAAGACGAAAGAATTTTAGTCAAAAAAGAGGCACTAATTTTGAAAAATTTTATACTCACAAGCTTATTCTTATTAACTTTACTTTTAACAAGTTTTGCAGAATCAGATAATACAATAACTTCTACAAGTAAAATAGATTGGACACAGAATAAATTTTCATCATCAATAATGTTAGATATTGAAAAAGCTAAAATTTCTATGCCAGCCGGAAAACAAACAGCTGTAAATAAAATCGATATAGAATTACCAATATTAGTTAAAGATCCTCTTTTAACAATTTATATAAATTCAAATACACAACTTGCAGATATTGTCACAAACAATGATATAACATTAGAACAAATTACAAACATTATAGACACAGGGAAAAAAACACCTGGCTTTTTTATGAATTCAAGTCACATATTAAAAACAGAACATTCCATTAATTTAACAAAAATAAGTTCTTTAATGATAAAACATAAATTTCCATATAAAAATGCAAAACCTATAGAACAAATACCAAGTAGAAAATATACAGGAATTATTATCGATGCTAGAGGAAAATTACCTGTACACGGAGAATTTACAAAAGACAATGTATATCCATGCTTTTTTCCAGAAATATGGGATGAAAACATGAACTTAATTTACGAAAAAAACATGGGAAATCCAGAAATAGCAAAAACAGAAGGAATTATACATTACGATTGGCAAGACGACGAAAAATTGTATGCACAGAAAATTGGACCAGATCCAATGAGAATCAGTGCGAGAAAAGTTTATGGTAGATTCAGAACAGATCCTGTTATATCAAGAAATGATGCTTTAAAAATATTAACAGTTCCTGAAAATTTAGAGCTTTTAAAACAAGGAAAAGTTGTAATACTTTTGGATAAAGAAAACTTAATATACTCAGTTGCAACTCCAAAAAGAGATGAAAATTACTACGCAGCATATCAAAAATTAAAGGAACACTTATTCACAGACGAAAAGCCTCCAATCATCGAAAATACAATCAGAGGAATTCAGATATTATACGACTTAAAATTTGTAGCTGATAGTCCAGAATTGTTACAAACCGAATTCACTAAGATTAAAAATCTTGCAAATTCTCTTAAAAAGATAAATGAAGATAATTCGTTTACAATCCTTGTAGAAGGACACACAGCCGATGTTAATAAGCCTGAAGGACAAATGAAACTTTCAATACAAAGAACACAAACAATCATTAAAGAACTTGTTGCTAATGGTTTAGATGAATCAATTTTCACTTATCGAGGATACGGAGGAACCCAACCGATCGCATCAAATGATACAGCAGAAGGAAGAGCCCAAAATCGTCGCGTAATAATTACAGCACAACCAAAGGCAACATACATTCAAAGAAAATAACATTTTATAAGCTTATTTTCCAAGTTGATAATGCACTACATCACTTATTATTAAATAATTAAACCTTCAACCTTTTCCACTAAAAATTTTTGTTATTGTACAATAACAAAAGGATTTGAAAAAATCCTTTTGTCGAAGTCTTGTTACACTGATGGTACCGCCCAGTAAATCTTTCAACGCTTCTTGAATGTCTTGTGCTGACTGAATGTCATACTCTGAGAGTAAACCTCTGATTATTTCTCGTTTACCTTCTGTCATTACTACTTTGTGTGGTGTTCTTTTTTCTTTTGCCATAGTAGGCTCTTGTGTTTATTATATCACATGCCTACTATGTTGGGAATTTACAGAAAACTTTTCATAGGCTCAAGTACAACGTCAATCTCTAAACTGAACTCTGTAGTTGGGGTTCACTTCAGAGATTTAGGGCAACGCAACAATCCCTTTCTTTCGACTACGCTCAACAACCGTGCAAAAGATCCTGAATCAAGTTGCAGGATAACGCACTTTTTGACCTCCGTCATTGCGAACGTAGTGAAGCAATCTCTTGGAAAATAGAGCGCCACGACCTTACGGTCTCGCCATGACAGAAATAACGTCAGCCTGGGGTGAGTCTCGTCTTTCTGACGCAAGTCAGAATCCCTACCCAACAATGTCATTCTTCACATGCTGCGCATGTGTTGCAAGTCAGAATCTATTTGCTGAATCAATCTGTTCTATAAACACATCTATTTCATTGGAAATTCGTTGCATAAGGGAAGCTTTCTCTCTGAACATACAGTCTTTTTTCTGATTTGAAAGTGCAAATAGTTCTACCGTGTCCATCTGAAGAGCCTCTGCAAGTTTTTCTATCATTTCAACAGAAGGAAATTGTCTCTCTGCCTCAATCTTGGAAATATAGTTGGCAGCACTCCCTGTTTTTTCAGCAAGATCTATTTGAGAAAGTCCAAGTTCTTTGCGCCGAAACTTCATATTGTAGGATAAAACAGTTCTTATATTTGTCATATTTCACACTATTAGAGATAATCAATTATAAAATCACATAATATTCAATCAAATAGGTATATACAACAATCGTTTAATGCTACATAATAAAGAAAGCTTGTAAAAATATACTTATTAAGTCTATTTTTACAAATATATCTATATCAAAGGAGAATTATATGAAAAAAACAAATGCAAAAAACTTGGTTTTTGCAGTAATTACGGTTGTCATCACTAACTTGATGCTAGGATGCCAAACAACAATACCTGTATCTTATACAGAACCAGCACGAATAAATATGGACGGAATTAGCAAAATCGGACTTATTTCTAATGATTCTAGTGCAGCAAGTACTGTTACTACTGCACTTACAAATACAGGAAAATACACCGTTGTTGACGCTGAACCAGAACTTGTCAAAAAAAGAAAATGGCAAGACGAAAAAGATTATTATGGAAGAGCAATAGAAATAAAGGCTGACGACTTAATAAATGCCTACACTTCAAATGTTATGAGGGCAAATTCTAATTACGAAAAAAAGATTCTTATAGTTCAGGGTACTGTTACTGAAATCCTAGAAAAAGCCATCAGACTTGGCGCTGGTAATAATTCAGTTGATGTATATATTATAGATTCAGAAATACAAAAAGCTGCTTCACTTGAAAAAGGCACAACAGTTACCATAATAGGCGAATGTTATGGACTTAAAGCTCCTGATTTAAAAGATACAGGTGAAATTTTACGAATTTTAGGTGCTGGTCAACATGTCAACATTGCAAAGGCACGATTTTATGCTCCTCCTGGAGAATTTATCGCTAGCATTGATGCAATACTCAAATTAAATGTTTCTTCATCTGTAAATGACGAATCAAAAAAAGAAAGTCGCTCTGTAAAAAATTCAAAAGGGGAAACTGTAAAAGATGCTAACGGAAAAACTGTTTATGAAGATGTAACCGTGTATCGCCGAGTTGCAAATGTAACAGTAGGGTACGAAATTGTTAATTTAAGCGGAACTGTTATTGGAAGCGGAGAAAAATCTGATAGTTCATCAACTAATTATGAGGAAAACAGAAATGAACTAGAGAATCCTGCAAAGCTTATTGCTTCTGCAAAGAAAAAACCTCTTCAAAGCATTATCAATGATATGATTCCAACACCACGTACAGTTCTTGTAAAACTCGAAAAATCAGACAGTAAAGACAAAGAAGTCAAGTCCGCAATGAGTGCAGCAAAAAAACTTGTCAGCGAAAAGGATTATTTTGCAGCAGCACAATCTTATGGCAAAATATATGCTCAGTCAAAAGACTTTGCTGCTGGATACAACCAGGCAATAATAACCGAAATAAGCAAAAATACAGACGAAGCAATTGTTTTGATGCAAGCCCTTACAAAAAGCACCCAAAATCCAAAAGCACAAAGTATGCTTACTGAAATGAAATCTCGCAGTGCTAAAAACAAACGCTCAGCAGAACAACTAAAGAAATAATAAAAAAGTACAAGAGACTGTGAAGTCTTTTCTGTAAATTCAGTAGGCTGCGATAAAAAAGTTTAATGCGGTTTTTTCCGCTTGCTGCTAACAGCTACTGTTTATGATTTTACTATAATTTACATTGATTATTTTACCAAGTGTAAAATTTTAAGCCAGTTTTCCCGAAAAGAAAGCTGGCTATTTTTTTTTGAGTTTTAAAAGTTTTTGATCAGGTAATCGGCCCTGAGTACATAATGCACAATTCGCCGTATACAATTGCCCAATTTTAAAGTGGCTGAGTCCATTTTTTTGTTGCTTCAAAAGTTGCTAAATACAAAGCTTTTAATAATGCTTTATCGCTTGGAAATACACTTCTTTGACGATTTAATTTTCTGTAACTTGAATATTGGAGTTACTACATCCCAATTATCATACCAGCGTTTCATTGCATGTGGATATTTTGGTGACCATTTTTCTGAAACTCTGTTTAAGGCTTTTCGTCCTTCTTCTTCTGAAATTGCATTGTATATTGTTTTCAAATCCACTGCAAAACTTTTCATATCTTTTGATGGAACATATTTTGGGAAGGCTGCACTTATTGCTTCTTTTATTCCTGAAAGTCCATCGGCACATATTATCATAATGTCTTTTACACCACGATTTTTTAGCTCATTCATCACATTTAGCCAATATTTTGCACTTTCATTTTCTCCTATGTTTATCGAAAGTACTTCCTTGTGTCCTTCACAATTTATTCCTAGAATTACATAGGCTGCCATTTTGCGAATTATCCCATTGTCTCTTACTAAATAATGTATGGCATCTATGTAAATAACTGGATATGCTTCATCTAAGGGACGATTTTGCCATTCTTCTATTTGCGGAAGTAGTTTGTCTGTAACATCTGTATCTTCGATAGTGTCTGATATTTGGCGTGTTGTTATGCCTTTTGCGTACATTGAAATAATTTTTTGATTAATATCAGAAATATCTTTTTGACCTTTTTTACAATTTTTGGTTCAAAGGTGGATTTTCTGTCTTGGGGAATTTCAAGTTCAATTTCCCCGATACTTGATTTTACTGTTTTTTGGTTTATAGCCATTTCGATAATCATCATTTTCTGAACGACATGATTTTTCATATCCTAGATGATTTTCCATTTCGGCTTCCATCATTTCTTTGATGGTACTGCCCAGTAAATCTTTCACCGCTTCTTGAATGTCTTGTGCTGACTGAATATCATACTCTGAAAGTAAACCTCTGATTATTTCTCGTTTACCTTCTGTCATTACTACTTTGTGTGGTGTTCTTTTCTCTTTTGCCATAGTAGGCTTCTGTGTTTATTTTACCACAGTACCTACTATGTTGGGAATTTACAGAAAACATTTTATAAGCTTATTTTCGGAAAATAATTATTTATTAATTTGTTCTGCCAAAAGACAAACGCCCTCTACTATTGCCTCATGCTCTTTTGGGGCTATTCTAGCGTACAAAGAATCTGGTGTATCATTTGGCATTATAGGAACTTTTTTTTGCACAAGAATTTTACCTGTATCGCAACCATCATCAACTAAATGAATTGTACATCCACTTTCTGTTTCGCCACTTGCCAAAACAGCTTCATGAACATTATGTCCCCACATTCCAACACCACCAAACTTAGGTAATAACGCAGGATGAAGATTTAATATACGGTCTTTATATTCATCTATAATGGGGCCACCCAAAACCGATAAATATCCAGCCAAAACAATCGCATCAATTTCTTTACTTCTACAAAGCTCAAGAATTGCATTACTAATTGCGATTCGCTTCTCATCACGAGTAGCAGTCTTTGCAACATCCTCTCCTAAAACAGAATAAGGACTTTTAATTGCTGTTTCAATATTAGCAAGTTTTGCTCTTTCTAAAGCATAAGCATTTTTAGTATTTGAAATTACAAGATTTATATTATAAGGACAATCTTTGTGAGACTTTTCATAATCAATCAAAGCTTGTAAATTCGTTCCGCCACCACTAACTAAAACAGCAATTTTCATTTTCTTATATAGACTCTCTTATATTTAGATTAATTTTGTAGCTTCGTGAGACCCTTTTAAGTCACCACTTAAATCTTTATCAGAGGCTTCAACATATCCAATTTCATATGCAACCATATCTTCATTACCATGCATTGTATATTTTGAAGAATTATCATTAAACATTTTTATAATCGCAGGTGCATCCTTTGCTTTAACAGCAAGAATAAAACCAATACCCATATTAAATGTTCCCCACATTCCGTCTGGATCTGCACCACGTTTTTCTAATTCAGCAAAGATTGCAGGTTTCTTCCAACTATCTTTTTTTATAACGCTAACGAGATTTTTACCTTTGGCATACATGCGTGGAACATTTTCATAGAATCCACCACCTGTAATATGAACCATTCCATGAATTGATTTTCTAAATTTATTATAAACTTCCATAACAGGACGAACATAAATTCTTGTTGGTGTCAAAAGAACTTCACCAATTGTCTTTCCAGTATCTTTTCCATCAACTATAAATGGCTCGTTAAAATCTGTAACTAATTTTCTAACAAGAGAATATCCATTTGAATGACACCCTGTAGAAGACAAACCAATCAAAACGTCCCCAGCTTCAATTTTTTCGCCAGTTACCATTTTTTTCTTATCACCGACACCAACACCAAAACCTGCTAAATCATATTTTCCTTCGTCATAAAAACCTGGCATTTCAGCAGTTTCACCACCTAAAAGAGCACAGCCTGTATCAACACAACCGTCGGCAACTCCTTTTACAATCTGACCTGCAACTTTAGCATCAAGTTTGCCACAAGCAACATAATCAAGAAAGAATTTTGTCTGAACGCCAGAACAAAGAATATCATTTACACTCATTGCAACACAATCGATTCCAACAGTGTCGTATTTACCCATTTGGAAAGCAATATCCAACTTAGTACCAACTCCATCTGTACCACTTACCATTACTGGATTTTTAATTCCTTTAGGAATTTCGAACATCCCATTAAAACTTCCTAAATCTGTGAGCAATCCAGGTATTCTAGTTCTTTTTGCATGAACTTTATATTCATTTACAGCATTATAACCTTCTTCTACATCAACACCTGAATCTTTATAATCAATAGTTGCCATATTTTCTCCCATATTTAACTTTAAACTAAGTATTTTTTTATGTATAAGACATTCTTAAGAGTCAGTATACTGAATTTGCATAAACCTGTCATTAACAGAAAAATCTTATAACTCAATATTACTTGCTGCCAAAACATCTTCTGCTAATTTTTTTCTAAACGCAACAATTTTATCTTTTAGCTCAGGATATTTTATTGCAAGAATTTGAATTGCCAAATAAGCAGCATTTTTTGCATTTCCAATACCAACTGTTGCAACTGGAATTTGTGGAGGCATTTGTACGATAGAAAGAAGTG
Source organism: Treponema sp. (assembly GCA_017938365.1). Classification (GTDB taxonomy): domain Bacteria; phylum Spirochaetota; class Spirochaetia; order Treponematales; family Treponemataceae; genus Treponema_D. The sequence continues at coordinate 7,920 of JAGBBT010000099.1, read as the reverse complement.
AATCCATTCCTCCCAATCCATTAGATTTTCCAGGATTTATACATTCAAGAGGTACTCCAATTACTGGCAAAGTAGAAATTCCCGCAATAACGCCAGGAAGTGCCGCTGCTAACCCAGCTCCAGCAATAATAACTTCACATCCTTCAGATTCTACTTGTTTTACTGTTTTTGTAAGAAGTTCGCCAGCACGATGAGCAGAAATTACATACGCCTTAAAATCAACTCCAAATTCTTTAAGAACATCACCAGCTTTTTTCATAGTTTCTGTATCAGATTTTGAACCAAAAAAAATTGCTACTTTCATATAAAACCTCATAAAATATACTTACGAAACATTAACATAAAGAAAGTTATTTTACAATTGAAGATAGAAAATTCCCGTGGTATTCTTAAATTATGGCAATGATTAATATATTACAAGAATGTAAGTTTTACTTTATTTTTAGAGACAATTCAATAATTCTAAAAGATTCTCAATTACCTGATTTTGATATAGTTCAAAAATGTATCAAATACAATGTAGTTTCAGATTGGTTTATAGAAAAAGAAATGAATTATTTAGCAATACAATTAGAATCAGACTGTCCTAATCCTGCAAATTGCACAGATATTCCATTACGAAATTATTTTCATACAATAAAAAACAATTCAGAATGTGAAGAAATAACAAATCTTGTTACAAGAGCTAAAGGTTTATTGAATTTTAGGAGTAATACTAGATACTGTAAAAAATGTGGTGGAGCTTTAAAAAATGATACAAATTTTACAGCAAAAAATTGTGTACAATGTAATAACATAATTTTTCCGCAAATAGAACCAGCTGTTATTATTCTTGTAAGCAAAGGAGAAGAAATTTTACTTGCTCGCCATAAAAACAGAAATGATGACATTTATTCTTGTATTGCAGGATTTGTAGAAATAGGAGAAACAATAGAAAATTCCGTAAAACGAGAACTTTTAGAAGAAACAGGAATCAAAGTCAAAAACATAAAATATGTGGGAAGTCAATCCTGGCCATTTCCAGATCAGTTGATGTTAGCTTTTAAAGCAGAATACGAAAGTGGCGATATAAAAATTCAAAAAGAAGAATTATTGGATGCACAATGGTTCAAAAAAGATTCATTACCAAATATTCCTAAACCAGGTTCTGTAGCTTATAATTTGATTAATGATAATTTTAATTAATTAATTTTGCAGGGTTTCCTGCCACAGTAACATTTGCTGGAACATTTTTTGTAACTACACTTCCTGCACCTATAATGGAATTTTCTCCAATTGTGATTCCTGGTAAAATAATTGCCCCAGAACCTATCCATACATTATTTTTTATTATTACAGGCGAAGGATATATATTTCTTCTAAGATTTGGTTCTTTTCCGTGATTTAAAGTTACAATCTTTACACCATGACCAATTTGAACATCATCCCCTATAAAAATTCCTCCTTGATCCTGAAAACAACAACAAGCATTTATAAAAACTCTTTTTCCAAGATGAATATTTTTACCACAATCCGTATAAAACGGAGGAAAAAGTTTAAAATTTTTATCCACATTCTTTCCTATAAGCTGAATAAAAATTTTCCTTATTTCTTTACTATCGTGAAATCCTGAATTTAAAACGGAAGTAATTCTATACGCTTCTTGGTTTAAATAACAACTAAAACGCATTAAATTACTACCTTCTGTCATAGGTTCCGATTTATTCATTGCAATTAGAAAATCTTTTTCGTATTTTTCAATTTCAGAAGTCATAAGAAGAATATTAGCAAATATTTATTTTTAGTGCCATTAATTCTGTTTTCATGGTTATTTTTTTACATTCTTGATAAAATTTCAAAATAGTGCCATTTTAGAACTATGAAAATTCTACTTATAAACGGAAGTCCAAACGAGACAGGAACAACTTTTACTGCCTTATCAGAAATGAAAAAAACTTTTCAGCAAGAAGGCATAGATTCAGAAATTATTAACATTGGCAACAAAGCTATAAGAGGTTGTATAGCATGTGGTTCCTGTGGCAAAACAGGAAAATGTGCAATAGATGATATTGTAAATGAAGTTGCAGAAAAATTTATAACAGCTGAAGGTCTAGTTGTTGGAAGCCCAGTATACTACGCAAGTGCAAATGGAACTTTGATTTCATTTTTAGACAGACTATTTATGAGTTGCAAAGCAGATAAAAGATTCAAAGTAGGTGCAAGTATTGTCTGTGCTAGACGAGGAGGTTTAAGTTCAACCTTTGACGAATTAAATAAATATTTTTTAATGAATCAAATGCCTGTGGCAGCAAGTAATTATTGGAATTCTTTACACGGACCAAACGCTGAAACAGCTGAAAAAGATAAAGAAGGATTGCAAACAATGCGTATTTTGGCAAAAAATATTGCATTCATGATAAAAAGTTTTGCATTAGCAAAAGAGAAATTTGGATTACCAGAGCCTGAAGAAAAAATAAAAACAGGTTTTCTAAATTAACAAAATAAAAAAATTAAAAAAAAAGAGGTAGCAAAATGAAAAATTTTGAAATAGGAGAAGAAATTGAAACTACAGTCGTTCAAATAAGCAACGATACAGTTTTTATAGATTTAGGTCTAAAAAGCGAAGGTTTTGTCGATAAAGCAGAATTTTTAGATGAAGAAGGTAATTGCACAATAAATGAAGGTGATAAAATAAAAGTATATTATGTTTCTACCAATAGAGATGAACTTCACTTTACAACAAAACTAAAAGGTGAAAACGCAGGTAATGAATTACTCGAAAAAGCCTTTCAAACAAAATTACCAATAGAAGGACATGTAGAAAAAGAAATAAAAGGTGGATTTGAAGTAAAAATTGGAACAACAAAAGCTTTTTGTCCATATAGCCAAATGGGATATAAAAATAGAGAAGAACCTTCAGCTTATATTGGCAGAACCCTACCTTTTGTTATTACAGAATATAAAAATGACGGAAAAAATATAATTATTTCTAATAGACAATTTTTAGAAGACGAAGAAAATTCAAAAGTACTAAAACTTTCTTCCCAATTAATCGTAGACACAATCGTAGAAGGAACTGTTAAATCAATACAAAGTTACGGAGCATTTGTTGATGTACAAGGTTTCCAAACACTTCTACCGATTTCAGAAATTTCACATACACGAATAAAAGACGTTTCTGAAATTCTATCTATAGGACAAAAAATTAAAGCAAAAATCATTAATGCAGACTGGAATACAGCAAAACCTGATCGTTCAAAAATTAGCATAAGTATGAAAGCTTTAGAAAAAGATCCATGGGAAGCAAACTCTCAGATTAATGTAGGTGAAAAAATTTCTGGAAAAATTGCTAGAATTACAAGTTTTGGGCTTTTTGTAAATTTAAAACCAGGTATTGATGGATTAGTTCACATTTCTGATATTGAAAATGCATCTCTAAATACAAACCTAAATAAACTGTTTAAGGTTGAAGATACATTTGATGTTATAGTAGAAAAAGTTGATGTAGCAGAAAAAAGAATTTCATTAAAACCTGCAAGTTCAGTTGAACAAGATAAAGAAGCTGAAAAATACATGAGTAATCAAAGCGAAGACGATGGAGATACATACAATCCATTTGCAGCATTGTTAAAAAAATAATCTCATGTTTCCACCTTTTGAAGAAGAATTAGCTTTTTCTGAATTAAAAAAACTAATTTCTCAACTTAATTTAGGAACAATTGCCCTTAATCAAATTTCCAAACCTAGTCAGGAACGAAATGGTAATGGAATAATGTTAGGGGCAATGATTGCTCTAGACACTCAAAATAATAAAAAAGTTTTAATCACTGTTTCTGGCTTAGGTCATAAAATTGATTTTAACGACGAAAGAATATTTGTTCAGCCAATTGTTGATATAAAAAAAATTAATGATGCTTTACAAAAAAACGATAAAGAAATTCATATTCTAACAAACACAATAAATAAATTAAAAAACGAAAATACCGATTGTAAAGATTTATTAAAGCAAAGACTAACTCTTTGTAACGAATCTCTTTTAAAAGTATATGAATTATACTCCTTTTGTTGTTCAGACGGAAAAACAAGATCGCTTTTAGAATTGTGTGAATCAGCTCAACAAAATTATGCAAAAATTGATGGAACCCATTCTCAAAAAACAACATCACTACCACCAACAGGAACGGGAGATTGTTGTGCACCAAAATTACTACATTATGCTTATTCAAATAACTTAAAACCAATAAGTATGTGCGAAGTTTTTTATAAAAAGAATACAGTTAGTAACAATAAACTTTTAAACGAAAAATACCCTCCTTGCGATCACAGATGTTCCTTAATTCTACCAGGAATACTTGGTCTTAGAATTCTTTATAGAGATGAACACATTATTGTTGTAAATAAGCAAAGTGGACTTTTAAGCGTACCTGGAAGAGGACCTGAAAAACAAGACTGTATCGTAAATAGAGTAAAGAATCTTTTTCCAAACTGCATTGAACAACCTGCTGTACACCGTTTAGACATGGAAACAAGTGGAATTTTAATTCTGGCATTTACAAAAGAAGCTCACAGAATTTTAAACAAAGAATTTGAAGATGGTGTCGTTGAAAAAAAATATTGTGCCTTATTAGATGGGAACTTATTAGCAAAAAACATTTCAAAACATGGCAAGATGGAATTATATTTCAGACTGGACATTAATAATAGACCTCATCAAATTTGGGACAAAATTAACGGAAAAAAAGCAATTACAGAATGGCACATAGAAAATGTTGAACGCTACACCACTCCCAACGGTATTACAAAAAATGTTACAAGAGTTACTTTTATACCACATACGGGACGAACACACCAATTAAGACTTGCAAGTGCAGATTCACACGGCTTTGGAATTCCAATAATAGGTGATACCCTTTACGGAAATTATATTCCAGGAGAAAGACTGTTATTACATGCGACAGATATAACCTTTACCCATCCAATAACAATGAAGAAAATTACAATTCATTGTCCTGCTGAGTTTTAAAATATCAATAAAATTCTTTACTTTTAGATTTTATATGTTAAAATATTTTATAGTTTTTAGTATAAAATGTTGCAGAAGAAATCTATTGACCCTGAAAAATTAAAAATAATCTCTTTTGTTACAACAGCAATTTTAATGCTATTTGTAAATGCAATTTTAACAAATATTATAATAAAAAAAACAAATATACTTACAGAACAAAAATACAAAGACAGTTATCAAATCTTAACAGAAGGTTATGCAGAAGCAATCAAACATAAATTAGATGTTCAATTAACTGCTTTAAATTCATTCAATTCCCCAGAATTAAAATATCTAGAAAGTAAAGAAATTCAAAAATTATTACAAGAAAAAAAATATAATAATCACAGTTCATTTTTACAAGTTTTCTTTTTAGACAAAGATGGAAACAGTTGGTGTCAAAATGGAAATGTATATGAGTCTTCTGATAGAGATTTCTATAAAGCAATACTAAAAAATAATGAAACGATTTTTTTTAGTTCTCCAGTTGTTATTAGACCAAACAAGTCTGCCGCAATAGTTTATGCAACTGCAATATACGATAATAACAATTCAGTTAAAGGTGCCTTATGTGCAGCCATTGATATATATCATTTTAAGGAAGTAATTAACGAAATAAAAATCGGAACAGAAGGTCAGTTAATTATGCTAGATAAGCATGGCAAATTTATAGTTCATTCAGATGATACCTGGCTTAACAAACAATACTTTCCTGCTGTTCCTGGATTTCAGTCAAAATCTTCAATATCAGTAGTAAACAAAAAAGAAGGAATGATAGAAACATTCAGTACAAAAGAAGTTCCGATTTTTTTATTCTTTAGACGGATTGAAAATACAAATTGGACTTTAGGACTTTCAATTCCAAAAGAAAATGCTGACACTTTAAAATATACACAGTTAATATATCAAATTTTAATTATTGCCATATCATGCTTTGTAATTATCAGTGTACTAATTCTTGAATTATCTTTATTCAGTTTCTTTTCTAGAAATCAATTACTTGCAACAACGAGAGATTCACTAACAAATTTATTTACAAGACAGAAATTTGAAGAAGAAGCACAAAAACTTCTCAACAGAAACAAAACAAGTAAATTCATGTTAATAGAAACTGATATCCGTGGTTTTAAATTTCTAAATCAAAATAATGGAATTGAAGAAGCAAACAAAATAGTTTGTTATTTCTCTAGTTTCTTGTCAAAACTAGCTGAGCAAAATAACGGGGTTTTAGGAAGAGGACATGCCGATCACTTTTATATTTTTTATAAAATAGAATCAGTTCATAAAGCTATGAACAATTTTAAGGAATTCCATAAAAACTTAGCTAATGAAATTAAAAACTACGAAATACAATTCTTTCCAAAATACGGTATCGCATTCTATATTCCTGATTCAGAGTCTAAATTCAAAAAAACAAGTATAAAAGAATTAATTGGTCACGCAACATTTGCTAAAAACACAATAAAAGAAAACATATTAACTTCTTATGCGATATATGATTCCACATTACTAAAAAAATCAAACGATGAACATTACATCGAAAGTCACATGGAACAAGCACTGCAAGATAAAGAATTCTTTGTAATGTATCAACCAAAAATAGATTTGACAACAGATAAAGTTGTAGGTGCAGAAGCTTTAGTTAGATGGAATAGTTCAAAACTAGGTCTAATGACTCCATACAAGTTTATTCCATTATTCGAAAAAAATAACTTCATTAAAAAACTTGATTTTTATGTCTACGAAGAAGTTTTTAAATTTTTACAACGCTGTATAGATAAAAATGATCCAATCGTACCAATATCAATGAATATGTCTAGAAACCATAATAAACCAGATAAATTTATACATGATTTTTTAGCAATATTTAGAAAATACAACATACCTCCAAAGTATATACAAATTGAATTATTAGAAAGAACAGCCCTTGATAGAAATATATTAACTTCCATTACAACAATGCTTCACAAGGAAGGTTTTACTGTCGCTATGGATGATTTTGGTACAGGAGAATCATCATTAAACTTATTAACAAAAGTTCCTGTTGATGTATTAAAATTTGATAAATCTTTTTTAGACGAGGCAATTAACGAAGAAAGAACAGGACTTGATCAAGATTCAGCAGAAGTGATTTCATCTTTAATATCCCTCGGAAAAAACTTAAAAAAGAAAACAATTTTTGAAGGAGTTGAAACAAGAGTTCAGGTTGATTTCTTAAAAAGTATAGATTGTGACCAAGTTCAAGGATTTTTCTATTCTAAACCACTAACAGAAGAAGAATACTTAAAATTCTTAAAAGAACATATCTAGTTTTTTATTTTTATTAAAATCTTAATCACTTATTATAAAGAACACCGTACTATTCAAGTAAACAAAAAAGGACTAATTCAAAAAAACTGAATTAGTCCTTTTTCAAATTTTAAATATTATCTGCAAATTTTAGTTGAAAAAACCTTTTGCTTTTAACAATTCTGCGTTTAAGATTCCGCCCATTGCTGCCCCTCGTTTTGTATTGTGGCTCAAAGCAACAAATTTGACGTCAAAAACATTACATGGACGCAAGCGACCAATTACACAAGACATTCCGTTTCCTTCTTCCCGATCACGGCGTGGTTGTGGTCTGTTTTCTTCATGGCGCACAACAATTGGCTGTTTTGGAGCACTAGGAAGATTCAATTCCTGTGGAACAGAAGTATAACTTGTCCAGATTTTTTCAATTTCTTCCAAAGAAGGTTTTTTATCTTCTGGTAAATCAAATTCCAAAGAAACACAAGCTGTGTGACCATCAATTACAGGAACACGAGTACAAGTAGAAGAAACAATTGGATATTCAGCATTTTGAATTTTTCCATCAACAACACTTCCCAAAATCTTCAAACATTCTTTTTCTGTTTTTT